>CALFJB010000036.1 GCA_937877565.1 uncultured Selenomonadales bacterium
CAATACATTGAAAATCACAAAGATGAGGATAATTTTAAGTTATCAGAAGAATAACTTTAGCTGGCTTCAGCCTGAGGCTTTTAGTCGGCTTTAGCCGAAACGCGACTTTCAGTCGCAATAGAACCCTCCGTCTTTAGACGGTGGTCGTTTAGTTTTGTCGTAACAACAACAATGACATACTTATCAGGAGAAAATTATGAAGCGATACTTTTATTTTGTATTAACATTGATGTTTGCATTGATAATAGGACTAATTTCTTATGGTGCTTATTTGAATCATCGAGATGAAGCACAAATAAGCGAGAGAATGGCAGAACGTACCATTCCACTGCAAGGCGCAAAGGCGAAAATTAGGAATATTTATTCAAAAGTATTCCTAGATACAATGAATCTTTATTCAGAGGAAAAGACGGACGCTGTAGCTCTCATTGATGGAAGAATCACTTCTGTAGATGTTCAAAAAAATGACAATGTAAAGATTGGTCAGACGCTCTTTGTGATTACAAATGAATCATATCCGATAAAAATTCGCCAAGCGGATATTGACATTCTCAAAGCTGAAAGTGAAATACTAAAAGCCGAGAATGAGGTAATGAAAGCTGAGACATTGTTAAGTACTGCCAATAATGATCTCAATCGATATACTCGTTTGCGTGATCGTGATGCTGTAAGTGTCGAGAAATATGAACAGATTGAGACTGCATATAGAGAAGCTCAGGTCAATCTAAAAAATTTGAGAGTACAAAAAGAACAAATGATAGCACAAAAAGAATCTTTAATGGCACAGAAGGAACAACTGTTGATAGAGAGTTCATACAGTCAGGTTGTTGCACCGATAGACGGGGAGATATTGATTATTTACAGGCAAATTGGCTCCTACGTTACTGCCGGAACTTCATTAGCACTAATCGGCAACTTTCACAACTTGTATTTTGAGATGTCAGCAGAAGATAAACTTGTCAGAATGCTGTCTTCAAGCAAAGAGGTAAATCTAAATTTCAAGCAGAGAGAACTGCAAAAGATTTACGGAACAGAATATGAACCTGGTAATAAAGGGCATCAACAGGTATTCAATGCTGAGATCGTTGACATTCTACCTTCTCTTGACCAACCAGCTGCAATTCGTAAAATACTTTGGCGTGTTGACAACAGCTCAGGTCTCTTAGAACCACAAACATACAGCGATGTGACTTGTGAATCAATTATGTCGCATAAGTGTTTGACTGTCCCGTTGAATGCGATGAAAGATCAGTCACATTCGTCAGTATTTGTATTCATGTCGGATGGCACAATCAAAGAGAAATATATAACCGCTGGAGCAGATGACGGAAAATATATAGAGATTCTGGATGGCTTGCAGGAAGGTGATATAGTGGTGACTTCATCTGTTGGAGGATTAACCGACGGAATGAAGGTAACTTTGACTCTCGAAGAAGGTGAAGACTAATGGAAAGTAATCGACTTTTCAGCAAAGAAGCACTAGACAAACTCAGATCACCTGAAAGATTGGATAATATGCTTTCAGTTACAACACCAATAAGCTGGATGCTTTTGGCTGCTGTTCTTATATTTATCTTCTCTATCTTGCTCTGGTCGATATTTGGAGCATTTACTGTCAAGGCTGATGGAATGGGATTAATTATGGATTCAGCCGGCATTGTTAATGTCTCTCACATAGCAAGCGGTAAAATTACAGATATATACGTTTCAACCGGTGATATCGTTAAAAGAGGTGACAAAATTGCTCATATGAGTCAGGCGGAAAGATCGGCAGATACAAGAATGGCACAGCATGGAATGGGACTTGCAACAAATGACCGTGACGCTATGGGCAAAGTTTATGAATATGACACAAAGAGGTATCAACAGAACGTCATGGAAGATGTTTACAGCGATTATGACGGAATAGTTGATGAAATTATGGTTGAGCGAGGTTCAATGATCGCAAGTGGTACGCCAATTTGTACAATTCGACTTACTCAGAATAGAGATGAATTGACGGGATTATTTTATATACCTGTTGAAAAAGGTAAACGAGTTGAAGCAGGAATGACTGTGCAATTAGTGCCTAATGGCGTTGATGTTTCAGAATCAGGCAGTTTAATAGGTGTTGTGCGTTCAATTTCACAATATCCAATTTCAGCTCAAGGTGCTCAACAAAATCTTGGAAATGCACAATTAGCTCAATGGTTCATAGAGCAACAAAAAAGCTCTCTGATGGAGATTCGATTTGACCTCGTAAAAAATGAAGGCGACGATTCTGGATATTTGTGGACATCATCAGTTGGTGAACATAAAGCAATTACGGCAGGAAGTTTCTGCACGGGTTCGGTGATAATCGAACGTAGACCGCCTATAGAGAAGGTTTTTTATAAATTGAGTCAGTGGCTCAGGAGCAGATAGGATGATAGAAAAATTACAAAACTTCATTAGAAAAATATTTTCGTCAGAAGGCAAAAAAGTTTCTGTTCCTACGGTTTTGCAAATTGAAGCAACAGAGTGTGGAGCAGCCTCACTGGCAATGATACTTGCTTACTATAAAATGTGGATTCCACTTGAAAAATTGCGTCAAGAATGTGGAGTCAATCGTGATGGTAGCAAGGCAAGCAATGTGATAAAAGCCGCCAGGAATCGTAATTGTGAAGCAAAAGGCTACAGAATAATGGCGGATTCATTAAAGAACAAAGAATATCCACTCATTATACACTGGGAATTTAACCATTTTGTTGTACTTGAAGGCATTAAAGACGGTATCGCTTATTTGAATGATCCTGCTATTGGTAAGCGCAAAATTCCTTGGGAAGATTTTAAAACCTCTTACACTGGCATTGCGCTTGACATCAAGCCTGGAAAAGATTTTAAACCCGAAGGTCAACAATACAATATTTTCAAAACTGTAGCTAAAAAATTGCTCAACGATAAGGCAGCAATGATATTTGCCATATTGATTGGCTTTGGAATGATTTTTCCGGGTCTCGTGTCACCGGTTTTCAATCAGATTTTTATAGATGAGATTTTAACAGGTAAGCACCAAGATTGGATGTTTAACTTCTGCCTTGCAATGGTATGCACGATTCTGCTCATAGGTGTAATGACGGGATTACGAGCATATATTCTCACTCGATGGCAAAGAAAACTGACATTAGCTGATTCTTCAAGTTTCTTTTGGCACATACTAAGGTTACCGATGCAGTTTTTTCACCAAAGATATGCAGCAGAAATAGCATCAAGGGTTGAATTCAATGAGTCTATTGCAAATGTTCTTTCCAATTCAGTCGCAACGGCTTTGCTCGATATTCTTACGGCACTTTTTTATTTACTCTTGCTGTTTCAATACAGTGTAACTCTCACCATCATTGGTGTCAGTTTCAGTATGATAGAAATATTTGTGCTTTTCCTATTGCGTCGAAAAATGACTGATATGAATATGCGTGTCCAACAAGACGCAGGTAAAGAGTATGGAACTCTCGTTAATGGCATTATGATGATTGAATCGGTCAAGGCAAATGGAACAGAATCAGATTTATTTTCCAAATGGTCGGGCTATCATTCAAAAGTGTTAATTGCCTCACAAGAAATACAAAATTGGTCACTCACATCAACGGTTTTGCCTGTATTTTTGACTTCATTCAATACGGCATTGATTTTAACAGTTGGCGGCTTTTCAATAATGGAAGGTGTAATGACCGCAGGTATTTTCATAGCGTTTCAAAATTTGATGAAAAACTTTCAAGCACCTATTGATAAACTAGTAGAACTTGGAAATACGTTACAAACTACTGAAATGCAAATGCGAAGGCTAGACGATGTACGTTGCTATCCTATTGATAAGTTGAATTATCCTGACGAAACACAGAAAATAGAATTTACAGGAACTAGGCTTTCAGGCAGGATAGAGTTAAAAAATGTCAATTTTGGATATAGTCCGCTTGAGCCGCCACTTTTAGAGAATTTTGATTTAACGGTTGAACCGGGTCGCTGGGTAGCGATTGTAGGATTTAGCGGCAGTGGAAAATCAACTCTTTCAAAAATTATCACGGGATTATATGAAGAATGGTCAGGTGAAGTTCTCTTTGATGGAGTAAATCGAAAGAATATTCCACGCTACGTTATTATCAATTCGCTCTCATCGGTTGACCAAGATATTTTTCAAATTAGTGGAACGATTAGGGAAAATATTTCGCTTTTTGATACATCATTACGCAAATCTGACATCATTCAAGCAGCACAGGACGCTTGCATACACGATGATATTTTAAAACTCGATGGTGGATATGAATTTATGGTGTCCGAGGGTGGCTTAAATTTTAGCGGCGGTCAACGACAAAGATTAGAAATTGCCCGTGCGCTTGCTTGTAATCCGTAAATTTTAGTGCTTGATGAGGCAACAAGTGCGCTTGACGTTTCAGTGCAGGATACCATTATCAAATTGCTTGTCAAACTTCAGCGCGAAAAGGGTATAACTTATATTTTCATTTGCCACGATATGGCACTGGTGAGTATGTTCAGTCATCGTATAGCCGTGATGTATTTGGGCAATATGATGGAAAAACTGGACGGTGATAAATTGATAGAAGCACATCATCCATATACAAGAGCTTTATTAAAGGCAATTTTCTCAACGGATCAAGAGAAAAATCAATACATTGAAATTTTACCCGGAGATATTCCAAGTCCGCTTGATATGCCGACAGGTTGTCCGTTTCAAAATCGCTGTCAATATTGTCAGAGACTTTGCCAACAGCAAAAACCTGAATTTAGAGAAATTGTAGATAATCATTTTGTAGCCTGCCATTATCCGTTAAACGATAAAATATCTGCATAGGTAGAAGATTAAATGTGAAAATTGAATGAAAATGTGTCCGAAATGAACACATCGATAATGATTTTAATTATCAGCGTGCCGTCAAGCCAATCTTTATGGAGCAACGGCAAAAAAGAGACATCGCTTACTGCCGGAATGTTGTAAGTTCGTCTCTTTTTTGTTGCTGTGCATTTTTCTTCGTCTTGAGACTCGAAAAATGCTACGCAACAGAATTGGAAAAGAATCCGGTAGGGGGAGGGTTCCTCATCTTGTATACAGTATACTGTATTCTTCCCTTCTCATTTTTTTCCATTCCCCTAGGACTAGGAGGCAGCGGCTGAGCGGCTAGCTGCGAAGCCGCCTGCCGTCTCCTCTACGATACTTATAGTACCTATAGTATCTAACCACTTCTGGGCAAAGTACAATTTTCCGCGTAATAACAGTTCTAAAGACACTTTTTTTAAGCCGAATGAATCACGATATTGGCACGGCACAATCACAATATTGGCACGGCAAAATCACGATATTGGCACGGCACGCCAAATCAACATTCTCAATAAGGCAGTATTCATTCTCAATTAGAAATGGCGAGTTTAAGCGGTTTTTTGGAATAGGTAAATTTAACTGAGTAAAATGAATTGCCCTTTTTTGTAATTTCAAGATTAGTAATTTCTGATTGACTTTTCAAGTGATTCATAAATGCAATTATAGTTTCTCTAGCGCGACGTTTGATTTCACCGTGAGCATTGTCAATCCTACATTTTTTGAAAACATCGTCGAAAGTGACTGTGGGTGTCAACCTGTGTAATTTAACTTCTTGAATGCGTTGCATAACGTAGTTTTTTACAGCGATATTCATAGGAGTATTTTGCTGATTAGGAACATCAAGTAAAGTTGCGTCATAAGTTAAAAGTTGTTCATTCTTTAATTTAGCAATTTTTAATAGTGGTGGTTCAGCTGTGAAATAAATAGTAGTAGCGTCATTGCCGTTGACGGTAGAAGCCTTAATGTAGTGACTTGGAAGTAAAGTAGAAACTAACAATTCAGGCTTACCACCGTTATAATTGAGTTTTTCACAAATATCTGCCATATTATAGGTGAGTTGAAGGCGCATAAGTTTGTTGACAGAATTGAAAATAGCGGCAAGTTGGTCTTTACTTGGTTCAGCATCGTGTTTGCCAACTTTGCCAGTTAAACCGCGAAAAATGATAGCAGGTGTTGTTATTTTGTTATTAGCAAGCCATTCACTGATACAAACAGAAATGACAGCACTATCAAATTGATTTAACGGTTCAGAAATGGAAAAAGATTCACCATCAATATCAATTTTGAGAGGAGAAACAATTTCACCGAATTTTTTATGATTGTTCATTTCAACAAAACCGATAGTGTCTTGATTGTCAATCAGGTATTGATAGTCTGCTTCAGTTAAATTAAATAAGACTTTAGACAAACGATCATTAGGAACGATACGTTTCTTGGACGGATAAATTTGGATATTATTTTTAGAGTTTGCCATTTTTGATTCTCCCTCCTGTAGAATCCTGAGAAGAACTATAATTTGATGTATATTCAGCGTTATCAAAATCATTACAAGGCTCAAAATAATCGTGAGCGGAGAAATAGTTGAAAAAGCAATCGTAATTAGTGCCTTGACGA
>CALFJB010000037.1 GCA_937877565.1 uncultured Selenomonadales bacterium
GCTCGTTTAGTTGGAGCGTGCGAAAACCTTAGGCGGCGGACGGGCGAAAATGCACTTTTCTTTGCTACTTTCTTTTTTGCATTGGAAAAAGAAAGTAGATTCTAAAATATAAAAAATTTGAAAGGAGTTTAAATAATTGAACTCGATACGAAAATGGGATTTAACAATGCTGATATTTGGGCTGATAGTTTACGGCGTAATTCAAGCAATGATAACAGAAAAAATAATCGGCTCGTTTTGGCAGCTGAATATAATTTTAATCTGCGTCAACGTAATAATGGCGGTAAGTTTAAATTTAATAAACGGCTACACTGGACAATTTTCAATAGGACACGCGGGCTTTATGGCGGTTGGCGCGTATGTTGGAGTTGTTGCAACTACGAATTTTCATTTGCCATTTATAGTGGCGTTGATTTTAGGTGCAATTTGCGCGGGATTTTTGGGATTTTGCATAGGAATACCAACGCTTAGACTGCGCGGCGATTATTTGGCGATTGCAACTTTGGGGCTCGGCGAAATTATCAGAATTGTAATTATGAATATCGAATACGTAGGCGGCGCGGCAGGTTTTAAAGGTATTCCGCACTTGACAAATTTTACGTGGGTATTTTTTGCAATGTTGTTTACGCTGTTTTTCATAAAAAATTTTGTGAACAGTTCGCACGGTCGCGCCTGTATTGCAATTAGAGAAAATGAAATTGCGGCGGAGGCAATGGGCGTCAATACGACAAAATATAAAGTTATGGCGTTTACGATTGGCGCGGCGTTCGCAGGAATTGCAGGCGGTTTATTCGCCCACCAATTTTATTTAATCAGTCCAAACTCTTTTACGTTTTTGGCGTCGTTCAACTATTTAATAATGGTAGTTTTGGGCGGAATGGGATCAATTACCGGATCAATCGCGGGCGCGTTTGTCGTAACATTTTTATCGGCGGCGTTGGCGTCTTTCCCTGAAGCAAGAATGATAATCTACGCACTTGCATTAATTTTACTGATGTTTTATCGTCCGCAAGGTTTATTTGGTTACATGGAAGTTACAAACTTTGCGCCAATAAAAAAGATTTTGGATAAAATTTCCGGAACTAAGGAGAAATAATTATGGCTGAAAATAAAAAACCGCTTTTAAAGGCTGAAGACGTTTCAGAAGTTTTCGGCGGCTTGAAGGCGGTTGCAGATTTTAATTTTTACATAAACAAAGGCGAATTAATCGGCTTAATTGGACCAAACGGAGCTGGCAAAACTACAATTTTTAATTTAATTACCGGCGTTTATGTTCCAACAACCGGAAATATTTTATTGGACGGTGAATCAATCGTTGGACAAAAACCCTACCAAATTACACAGCGCGGAATTGCTCGAACGTTCCAAAATATTCGCCTGTTCAGTGAATTGAGCGTGCTTGACAATGTAAAAATCGCCTACCATTGCCACGTTAAATACAATTTGCTTGAAACAGTTTTAAGAATGGGCAGATATTTTGGCGAAGAGGACGAAATTACTCAAGAAAGTTTGAAACTGCTGAAAATTTTTAAGTTAGATGAACACGCTTACGAAGTAGCGAAAAATTTACCATACGGCGCACAAAGACGCCTTGAAATTGCCCGCGCACTTGCCGCAAAACCTAAATTACTTTTGCTTGATGAACCCGCCGCCGGTATGAATCCTCAAGAAACCCATGAACTTATGGAAATGATTCAATGGATTAGAAAACAATTCGGCTTAACCGTTTTGCTTATTGAACACGATATGAGCTTGGTTATGGGAATTTGCGAAAGAATTTACGTTTTGGAATATGGAATGATAATCGCCGAAGGTACGCCCGTTGAAATTCAAAACAATCCTGAAGTTATACGCGCTTATCTCGGTACGGAAGCCATGAACTAGGAGGGAATTTTTATGGCGGTAGGCGTTTTGTTTTTCGGAATTGATGAGCTTTATAAAACTTTGAAACCGCAGTATACAAAATTAGTTGCAAGCGGCGATTTTGAAATTTCCGCTTACGCCAAAATTGAAGATAATAAAATTACGTGGTTTGACGCCAACGGTAAAGAAAGCGGAATTAAAAATGTTGTGCTAAATTTTGCGATTGTGTCCTCTGAAAAAAATTTTTATCGCCAAATAAAAATGCTTGAAAAGATGGGCGTTCCACGTAAAAAAATTATTGACGGCAGAGTTTTTCAAATTCAAAATTTGGATATTCACGGCTTTTTAAATTCCGGCGTGGTGTATGCTCCAATGAAAGGAAGTTTTCTTAAAGACATCAGTCATTGCATTTACCCGCGAGTTTATCAATCTGACAATCAGAAATTTGAAATTAAATTGGGATTGAAAAGTTATATATCTGCCGCAGATTTTGAAGGCGTTGGAGTTGTAGAAATTGGCAATTTTTCTGCGATTGGCTGGAAAACTTTATTTGAATTGCGAATGAACAATTACCACAACTACAAAAATGTTTCGTCATTTCCTGCTGAAGTTTGGGATGATGAACTTCCGGAAAATTTTTCAAATCCATTAGGCGATTGTAAAATTAAAATAGGTAACGATGTTTGGATTGGACGCGGTGCAATTTTAAAATCCAATAATCCTGCGCGACCTTTGATAATTGGCGACGGCGCGGTTATTGCGGCTGATAGTGTGGTTGTAAAAAATGTTCCGCCTTATGCAATAGTTGGCGGCAACCCTGCGCGATTTTTGAAATATCGATTCAGCGAAGATATTATTGAATCGCTGTTGCGGATTAAATGGTGGAATTGGGACTTAAATAAAATTTACGAAAACTTTAAATATTTTAATCGCGTTGAAGAATTTATAGCGATGCACGATATTAGAAATTAGGTTTTAGCGAAAAGTTTTTTGGAATATTGGGAGAGTTTGACATTGGAGACAAAAAATTTAACGGTTGTAGAAATTGCCGAAAAAATAATTGCGGGCGAACGCTTACAAAGTACTGACAATTTAAAATTTTTACTTGAAACGCCGCTTGAAGAATTACAACAAGGCGCGGGAATGATTCAAAAAAAATTTTGCGGCAACCACATAGATTTATGCACAATCATTAACGGCAAGAGCGGACGTTGCGGCGAAGACTGCAAATATTGCGCTCAATCTGCCAAACATCATACA
Organism: uncultured Selenomonadales bacterium; assembly: GCA_937877565.1. Taxonomy (GTDB): domain Bacteria; phylum Bacillota; class Negativicutes; order Selenomonadales; family Selenomonadaceae; genus Quinella. The sequence continues at coordinate 3,124 of CALFJB010000037.1, forward strand.
GGAATTGACGAATATAAATTTTTATCGACGCAGGAAATTTTAACCGTTGCCAAACTCAATGAAAAAGCTGGCGTCAATCGTTTTTCAATCGTTACAAGTGGCAGGGCTTTAACAGGTGAAGATTTTGAAAAGGCGATTGAAACTTATAAAATTCTGCGCGAAAATCTGAAAATTGATTTATGCGCGTCGCACGGAATTTTGAACGCCGAACAATTTAAAAAACTTCGTGCAACGGGCGTTACAAGTTACCATCACAATATTGAAACTTCGCGCAGATTTTTCCCGCAAATTTGTACAAGTCACACCTACGACGACAGAATTAACACGATAAAACTTGCACAGGCTGAAGGTTTTTGCGTTTGTTCTGGCGGAATTATTGGAATGGGCGAAACGTGGCAAGATAGAATTGATATGGCGTTTGAACTTTTTAATTTGGGAATTGAATCAATACCAATTAACGCGCTTATGGCGGTTAAAGGTACGCCGCTGGAAAATCGCCCGCCACTTTCAGCAGATGAAATTTTGCGTACCATTGCAATTTTCAGGTTTATAAATCCAACTGCGAATATTCGCCTTGCCGCCGGTAGAAAACTTTTGCCCGACTTTGGCGCGTCTGCACTTTTACACGGCGCGTCAGCTTCAATTACAGGCAATATGTTGACAACTTCCGGCACGACTATTAAAGGCGATATGGAACTTTTGCAAAAGTTGGGCTTGGATAACGGAATTTAAAGGAAACAGGAGACAGGTGACAGGATACAGTTAATTTAAATCTGTATCCTGTTTCCTAAAGTCTGTTTCCTAAAAAATCTACCGAAGGGAGATTTTTTTATGGCAATGCTTGAGATTAACGATATAAACGTTTACTACGGCGCGATTCACGCCATTAAAGGAATTAGTTTGAACGTCAACGAAGGCGAAATTGTAACACTGATTGGAGCGAACGGCGCGGGAAAATCTACCACGCTGCGAACTATTTCAGGACTTTTAAAACCGAAAAGCGGCACGATAAAATTTCTTGACAAAGATATAGCGGGAATGGCGGCTCATAAAATCGTTAATGAAGGAATTTCACAAGTACCCGAAGGAAGAAAAATTTTTGCCGAAATGACGGTTATGGAAAATTTGGAATTGGGCGCGTTCATTCGCAACGATAAAGACGAAATTGCAAAAGATTTTAAAATGGTTTTCGGCAGATTCCCGCGCCTTGAAGAAAGAAAATTACAAATGGCAGGAACATTAAGCGGCGGTGAACAACAAATGCTTGCAATGGGCAGGGCTTTAATGAGCCGCCCAAAACTTTTATTGCTTGATGAACCGTCAATGGGACTTGCGCCGCTCCTAATCAAAGAAATTTTTAATATCATCGTTGACATAAATAAAACCGGTACAACAGTTTTACTTGTCGAACAAAATGCAAATATGGCGTTGTCAATCGCTAACCGCGCCTACGTTTTGGAAACGGGCAGGATAACTATCAGCGGCGACGCCAAAGAACTTGCAGCCAGTGAAGATATTAGAAAAGCGTATCTTGGAGGTTAAAATATGAGTACATTCGGTGAAGAAATTCGGCGACTTCGTAAAAAGAAAAAAATTACTCAATCCGAATTGGCGGCGGCTATTGAAACAGATTTTACTTACATTAGCAAAATTGAAAATGATAGAGTAATTCATTCACCTTCTGAAGCGGTTATAAAAAAAATGGCGGAAGTTTTAGATACTGATGAAGAAGAATTGTTGCTTCTTGCCAAAAAAGTTCCGCAAAATTTGAAAAATACAATCGTTGAAGACGATTTGGCTGTTAATTTTTTGCGTGTAATTCCAAAGTTCAATCAAATTCAACGTCAAAAAGTGCAAGAAATCATTAAAGATGCGGAGAAAAATAATTGAATAAAAACGAGATTGAGCAACTTACATTAAAAATTCTTTATGCTGAAAAAGTCATAAGTCCTCCTGTTGACGCTGAACGAATCGCCGAAATTTCCTACGATTTAGAAATTGACGTGCTAAAATTAAAAAATACTGATGATCTTGCAAGCATAGATTTTAATCACAAAAAAATTATCCTCAATGAAATTCACGAAGATAAATTTAACAAAAATCTGGGCTTGCGAAATTTCACAATAGCGCACGAAATGGGACATTGGTTTTTACATAAAAATTTGCCACAAGAAAATTTATTTGACGAAGATACATTGGGTGTAAAAGATTACAAAATTGAACGTCAAGCAGATTATTTCGCCACCTGTCTTTTGATGCCGGAAAAATTTGTTCGTGCAGAGTTTAAAAAATTGACAAATAATAAACTTTTGAAAATCCGTTTTTTCTTAAAATCAGCGGTAGAAATTATGGCTAAAAAATTTTGCGTTTCAAAGCAGGCAATGGAAATTAGATTGTCAAACGAGCTGAAACTAATCTACATTGACAAGAATAGAAATTTTTACCTTAGTGAAAAAGAATTTCTTGAAGAATCAGGACAACAAAAATTGTTCTGATTCTTTTTTTTGCGCTTAAACTTGATTATTTTTTCAACCAAGACTTGACTTTCAATTCAAGCCGATTTATACTTACTTTCCAATGAAGGGAGGTGGAAAAAATGTCAGATAAAAAAAATTTAAGAAAGCTATTAAATTTAAATTTTATGGAAGTACTCAACTCAACTGAATCTGTAGGCAAATATGATTTACCATACATTGCGGCTAATATTTTAGCTTATCCTGATTATATTGCAATGTACAGCGATTTGAAAGAGTACAATCTGACAGATAGAACTTGCGTTGCTTTTTACAAATATGATTCAATTTTCGACGGAATTCATGGACTATTCAACGCAATTTATTATGGTGTAACCGAGTTGAAAAATTTTTATCTTGAACGTTTCAAAAATGTCAAGTATTTTATTGCGCCAGATTATTCACTTTGCGGCGATATTAATCATATTGAAAATTTGTACAGAATTTTTCGTGCGCGTATCGTTTCAATTTGGCTTACTCTGGAACTGAAAGTAACAGTTATTCCGAATATCACATATTCCGACACCAAAATTTTTTCTAATATGTTGGATGGCATGGAAGATTGTAAAGTTGTGGCGTTCAGCACAAAAGGTATTATGCACGATAAACAAGCTCTTGATTTATTAAAACAAGCCTTAAAATATACGGTAGACAACCTTAAAAACTTGAAGACAATAATCATCTACACAACGTCCATTAAAGATGAGTACACATACGAACTTTTCAAGTATGCTGCTGACGCTGGAATAAAATTAATTATTCCTGATAACAGATTGAGAAATTTGCATTTAACAAAGAAAGGCGGAAAATAATTTGGGCAGATACAGAGACAGTGGAACTAAAAAATCAACCGGCGCGTATCAAGAGGCACTGAAAGAAACTTTAAACAAATTGCCACCAAATGATTCGCAGTTAAAACATATTTTTAGAAATGCTGAGGGACATTTGCCGGACACTCCAGAAAATCGTGAACTTGTGACAAACGCCGCCAATAATCCTGATAATTATATGGGCGTTGATAAATATGGCAATACGTGGTATTCTCAAATGCAATCTGATGGATCTCAAATTTGGGTACAGACGCGCAATGGCAGAATACAAAATGCTGGTAAAAATTTAACTCCTCATTCTTGGGATTCGGAAACGGGATTTTCTCGTAACCCTGCAAAGACAGATAAAAATAAAGATGGTTGGAGGAAATAAAAATGCAGAGAAAATATTTGAACATAGCAATGTACAGAGCTATGGATTGTTTATATGATGAACAGGAATTGCCGTCAGAAGAAATTTTACAATTTGTCAGCGACTCTAATCCTTACATGTATGTTGACCGCACGACAGTTGACCCGGCAATTCAAGCGGAGTTTGATTCTTCAATGGACAGGCAAAATATTGGAGCTGAAGTTGACGAAGAAACCGCCTATAACGCCGTCAAAAATTTTCTTGCCGAACAAAATTTACAATTTGCCGAAATGTTTTCTGATATTAGCCTTGACGAATGGAAAAAACTTTGTGATTTAATTGCTGAAGAAGAATCTTAAAAAATTTTTCGTGACAATATCGCAAGAAAAAGTTAAAATCTTCCTAACAAAAATTTCGGGAAGATTTTTTAAATTGGAGTGATAAAAATGTTTGTAGCGGAAAGAATGACGCGGCACCCTGTAACAATGACTTCAAATTCTACGATTGGCGAAGTTGACAGAATGATGAAGAAATACAAATTTCACAGAATGATTATCGTTGACGACGGCAAACTTGTAGGCTATTTAAGCGATCGTGACGTTATGCGCGTTGCACCTTCGCCCGCAACTTCACTTTCAAAATTTGAAATTCGTGAACTGCTTGACAAATTGAGCGTAAAGGATATTATGCAAAGAAAAGTTGTAACCGTCAACGAAGATGCAACGATTGAAGAAGCCGCGCTGATAATGTATCAAAACAAAGTCGGCGGCTTGCCGGTAATTTCGCAAGTTGGTAAAGTTGTTGGAATTATCACGGCAACGGATATTTTGAAAACTTTTCTTGAGGTTATGGGCTTGCCGAGCGGCGGCAAAATCAGAATGACGCTGGAAGTTGAAAATAAAATTGGCGTAATGGCAGATATTACAAAAACTATTGCGGACAGCGGAATTAATATTGACAGCTTGATAGTTTGTCAAACTGACGAAAACAAAACAAAACTTGTTGTGCGCCTTGACGAGTGCGAAGATAAATTTGAAGAAATTAAATCGAAGTTGGAAGAACGCGGCTACAAAGTTATTCACGTTGTAAATTTTTAGCAAATCCCTAAAACCTAATACCTAACAGCTAAAACCTAAAATTGGAGGCGTTATATGTTTAAAGCGGTAATTTTCGACATTGACGGCACACTTTACAGCTACGCGGCAAATGATAAAATCGCTGTGGAAAGTCTTTGCGAATACGCGGCAAATATTTTGCACGTCGAAGAGTCAGAATTTCGCACGACGTACAATGAAGCGCGGCGAATCGTCAAAGAAGAACGTTTAAAAGACGGCGGCGCACGTCACAGCAAAGTTTTATTTTTTCAAACGACGCTTGAACTTTTGGGCAAAAGTGCTTTTCATTACGTGCTTGAAATGTACGATGTTTACTGGAATAATTTTTTGGAGAATATGAAACCGTTCGACGGCGCATTTGAATTTATTGAAAAGTTAAAAAGTCTGAACGTCAAAATTTCACTCTGCACGGATATGACGACGCACATTCAATATCGAAAAATAAAAAAACTCGGCTTAGACAAATTTATAGATTTTATGGTTACCAGCGAAGAAACCGGACTTGAAAAACCTGCGCGAGAAATGTTTGAACTTGCATTGAAAAAATTGAATGTCAACGCGGAAGATACAGCATTTTTCGGCGACAGTTTGGAACGTGACATTGAAGGCGCGGCAAGAGTTGGGATAACGCCTTTTTGGTACAACGACAAAGGAATTTTTCAAAATATAAATATTCCCTGCGTGGAAGTTCATTCTTACCGAGAAATTTTAAACTCAAGATATTTTTTCTGATTCTTTGATTGAAATTTTACACTGAAAAATTTTGAACTCAAAAATTTTTCAAAAAAATCTGGAGGTGATTTTCATGCGTGTAATTGTTGGAATAACAGGCGCGAGCGGTATTGTACTGGCAGTGGAGCTTTTACAACGTCTAAAAAATATTGACACGGTTGAAACACATTTAATAATCACGGACGGCGGCGCGTTGACAATTCGTGACGAAACAAATTTTGATGTGTATTCAATCAACAAACTTGCCGATTATGTTTACAACGTCCACGAAATGGACGCGGCAATAGCCAGCGGCACTTTTCTTACAGATGGAATGGTTATTGTTCCCTGCACGATGAAAACCGTTGCCGGAATAGTTACCGGCTACAGCGATAATTTACTTTTACGCGCTGCCGACGTTTGCATTAAAGAACATCGCACGCTTATAATTGTACCGCGTGAAATGCCGTTCAGCAGAATTCATTTGCGTAATATGAAAGAGCTTGCAGATTTGGGCGTTATCGTAATGCCGCCGGTTATGACGTTTTACAATACTGATATGACGCTGCAAAGTCACATTAACCACGTTATAAATAAAATTTTGATTCAGTTACATTTGCCAACAGAAATTATCGAATGGAGCGGCGGAAAAAAATAATTTTCATTGACGCTTAACCTTAAAAATTTTTGCAACTTGATTTTTGTTAATATTTCTTGTATTCTTTAAGCGTCTTAAATTATCTTCAAACTAACAAAGATTTGAATTTCCCTGAAGGCAATGTCAATAAAAATTTTAAATCTGAAAAATAATTTTCTCTAGCACTTCAAATTTTTTATAATAAGCGTTATAATAATAAAAAACGTTTTGAGGAGGGCGAATTTATGCCAAGTATAAAACAAGATTCTTTTGGTAAACTTTCGGACGGGCGCGAAGCTCAAATTTACACGCTCCGCAATGTTGATGGCAACGAACTCAAAGTTACAAATTATGGCGCGAGAATCGTTTCAATGCGTTTTCGCAACAAAGATTTTGAAAATAAATTTGTACTCAAAGGTTATCCTGAAATTAGCGGCTACGAAAACGACAACGCGGCGGGCGTCGTTTTCATTGACGGCGCAACCGAATTTAATAATATTTTTTGGGATGTCGAAAAAATTATTGAGGGCTTAAAATTCACTGCCGAAGCTGATGGAAAATCTATCGAAATTATTTACAGCCTTTCCAATGACGACGAAATTAGCATTAAATATAACGCAAAAGGTATTGAAGATATTTCCACGCAATTAATTTTCAACGCGGACGCTTTGCCAAATTCAAGTATCAGCGTTTACAACGAAGAAAAAACTAAAGGTCAAATTGAAGGCAAAAATTCTTACAGCATCATAGACACGCCCGCAGTTGTTGAAATGGAAGTTGGAATGTTTGGCTACGATCCGGGCTGCCCGATTGATTGGATTGACGCCGGTTTGAAAAATGCTGCCGATATTGTTTCCGAAGACGCGGCTATTTCAATGAATATTTTTGCCACGCAAAATAATTTAATCGTCGAAGAAGTTGAAGGCGGCTTTGCTATTATGACAAGCGGCACAAATTCTGAAGACGGCGTTATTAAATCCCAAACAGTTTACTTTTTGAAAAATAGAGATTAATTTTTTTCTACAAAAAAAGCTCCTGCTGCAGCATTCAGCTACATTGGGAGTATTTTTTATAGATTTTTAAAAAATTTTTTTGATAAATTTTTAATTTTGCGTAAAGAAATTTTAAATTTTTGACGATAAGTTAATATAAGGATGTTGCCAATAAAAAAATTGCGTGTTAAAATAAATAAAAACGCGGTTTTGTTGGAATATTTTCTAGGGAGGGATTAAGATGATTCACAGTTCAAACATAAGCACACCGATTATGCCTGTGCAAAGTTCAATGTATGATAAGCCGATGTTGCCAAAAGAAAACGTCATTCAACATACGCAACTTTGGGGCGAATTTCAAACTACGATGATGCAAACTAATCGTGAGTCTATTCAAGATGGTGAATCTGCAGTCAGTGAAAGAATGTTTGCCGCAAGACAGCCTATGTCTGTTTCAAATTTCGGCACTGAAACGAAAATTGGAAATGGCGAATTGAGTAAAGTCAGTCACGAAACTTTGGAAACTTCAGTTGAGGCAATTTCAAACATTATGCAAAAAGATGATCAATTTGAAGGTTCAAAAACAGGCGATTATTCCGCGCTTGGTCCTACAGGCTTTCAAGGCTACAATGATCGTTCTTTCCAAAATCAACAAGCAATGGTTGCTAAGGCTTACGAATATTTTAACAATTTCGGTTGATGCTTAATTAGAAATTTTGCGTCGTCGCTCAAGATTTTCTTGGGCGGCTTTTTTAGTTTGAATAATTCAGCAACTATTCAAACTGTACCTAGACGGTGTTAAATGATTTTTTATGATAGTTATCAATTTCATTAAATATTTTTTTAATGTACTTTTCTTTTCCGGAGCATGCGCGGTTGCGTTAGCATGCGCGGTGTGGCGCGCTCTTTAGCGGCGTGCTCTTTAGCGAAAGGAGCAATGCTCCTACTCGTCGCATTGCAAGTACCAAAAGAAAGTGCTTTTTGTTCCGCAGATGATTCAATCCTTGAAGAGCAATACTCCTACTCGTCGCATTGCAACCTGCGGCGGCGGTCATCCGTGACCGTCGTTTTTTTTTCACTTATTCAACAAGTCCTAGTTTTTTATTAAGTTCAGCAACTTCCTCCGGCGTAAAATCTGTTCTCATAGACTTCCAGCGGTCGTGCAACCAAAACCATTCTTTGGGATAATTGCGAATGTGATTTTCAGTAAGCGTTGCCAAATGTTGAGTCATTTTATAAATATCTGCACGCTTATCTGAAGTTTTTTCGACAAACAAAGGCGGCTGAATTTCCAAAGTATGAGTGCCATCAGAATTTTTGTGCATAAACGCGGGAAAAATTGGAACGCCTTTAAAACGTGACATAGCCGCCGCGCCGGTAACATAATCTGTAGCACGATTGAAAAATTTTACAACAACGCCGTCTTTGCGTCCAACGTCCTGATCCATAATCAAGCCGATAAAATTTCCTTCGTCAAGCAGTTGGTACATTTCTCTAACACCGTTGCGATAAGTTATGTGCATACCAATCAGCGTGCGGTATTCATTCATAAATTTATCAGTACCGGCGGAACGTTGCTTTTTCGCCACGCCAACAAGCGGTATACCATTTTGAGCGAACGCGCCGCCCATCAGCTCCCAATTATCGCTGTGAGAAGTTGCAATAATCGCGCCGCGCCCGTTTCTTTCCGGCGAATTTATGTAATTCGTTAAATGCTCCAGCCCAATAATTTTAACGTGGTCTTTCATTGTATCTTTCAACACGGGGAACATTAAAACTTCAATAAAAATGGAGCCGAAATTAACCGCGCTGATTTTAGAAATTTTTTTTGCAGTTTCAATATCGACGCCCAAACATTTTTGAATATTCTCCTGCGCGAGAATTTTTCGCCTTTTTGGTATGAAAAACCATAGGAAATTTGCAAGCGCGTTTCCAACAGACAGCGCAAATTTAAATGGCAACAGACAAATTATTTTGCTCAAAAGTTTAAAAAATATGTAAGAAATTTTCGCCGCCTCCTAAAACAAATAAAGCCCGAGAAAATCCCGGACTTTGTTTAAAACTATTTATCGCTCAATTATATTTTTAACTCGTATACCGCCAATTAGTTTTGAACGCGGGCGGGACGGTGTTTTGAGAAACAATCGCGGCAGTAAACCGGACGTTCGTTTCTGGGCTCGAATGGAACTTCAGTTTCTTTTCCACAATCTGCACAAACAACGGTAAACATTTGGCGATGTTCGCCGCCATCACGGTTACGACGACGTTTGTCGCGGCAGTCGCGGCAACGGGTAGGTTCGTTTTCAAAGCCTTTTTCTGCGTAGAATTCTTGTTCGCCTGCGCTGAATGTGAATTCTTTGCCGCAGTCCTTGCATACGAGTGTTTTGTCTTCAAAAGCCATTAAAATAATCTCCTTACATACTAAAAAACTTCCGCGCTTAAGTTTTTTAACCTAAGCCTGCGTATTATATCATAATTAAGAAAAAAATCAAGCAATAACATAAATCAAAAATTTTTGAAACTTGACCGCCACAAAATAAACTGATAGACTAAAAAAAATTTGAAAGGGCGGTTGAGAATGCACAATTTTGAATATTACACACCGACAAGGATAATATTTGGGCGCGGCGCGGAAAAATGCGTTGGTGATATGGTAAAAAAATATGGCGGTACGCGCGTTTTAATTCATTATGGAATGGGCAGCGCGGTTAAATCTGGATTAATTGGAAGGATTAAACAACTTTTGGACGACGCAGGACTTTTTCACGTGGAATTGGGCGGCGTCGTACCTAATCCACACCTTGATAAAGTTCGTACCGGTTTTGCGCAGGGTACATTAAATCAAGTAGATTTTATTTTGGCAGTGGGCGGCGGCAGCGTCATAGATTCAGCGAAGGCGATAGCGTTTGCACTTGCCGAGCCGAAAGAAGATGTTTGGGAGCTTTTTGAACACAAGCGCACGCCTAAAGCGTCATTGCCGGTGGGCTCAATTTTAACTATTTCAGCGGCAGGCAGTGAAATGAGCCGCAATGTTGTTATTCTGAACGAAGAAACGAAGAAAAAGCGCAGTTTTGGCGATGCGTTGGCGCGTCCGAAATTTGCGATTATGAATCCTGAATTAACAATGACTTTGCCGGATTATCAAACGGCGGCGGGTTGCGTAGATATTATTATGCACACGCTGGAAAGATTTTTTACAAACGGCGGCAACATGCAGCTTACAGATTCAATCGCTGAAGGACTTTTGAAAACGGTTATACACAATGCAAATATTTTGAGACTTAGTCCGAAAAATTATAATGCACGTGCAGAAATAATGTGGGCGTCGAGTTTGGCGCACAACGGTTTGACAGGTTGCGGAAATGATGGCGGAGACTTTGCAACTCACAGTTTGGAATATGAAATTAACGGTATGTTTAACACGACGCACGGCGCGGGACTTTCGGCACTTTGGGGAAGTTGGGCGCGGTACGTTTATAAAAGTTGTCTGCCACGTTTCGTACAATTCGCCGTAAATGTTATGGGCGTTGATAAAACCGGCTTGAATGATGAAGAAATTGCACTGCGCGGAATTGAGGAATTGGAAAACTTTTTCAGAAAAATTGGAATGCCGACAAAACTTTCTGAACTTGGAATTAATCCAACAGATGAACAAATTCAAGAAATGGCTGAATCGTGCGAAAATGCAACCGGCGGCGGCGTAGGTTCAGCGCGGCGAATTTATTTTGATGATATGGTTAAAATTTACGAAATGGCAAGATGAAACTGCAACGAGAATTTTATTTGCGTTCCGGCGTTGAAGTTGCCAAAGATTTAATCGGCAAAAAATTAGTCCACAATTCGGCGGAAGGTTTGACGGCGGGAATTATCGTTGAAGTTGAGGCGTATCTTGGAAAAATCGACGCGGCGGCGCACGCTTACAAGGGCAAAACTAAGCGCACTGAAATAATTTTTGGCGAAGGCGGCTTTGCTTACATTTATTTGATTTACGGCAAAAATATTTGTATGAACGTTGTAGCAAACGTTAAAGAAAGTCCTGACGCTATTCTAATACGCGCTCTGCAACCTGTTGAAGGAATTGATTTAATGATTCAGCGGAGACAAAAAAATAACCTGCGCGAATTGTGCAACGGTCCCGGCAAATTAACGCAGGCAATGGGAATTACTAAAAAACATTATGGTGTTGATTTATGCGGCGAAGAATTATTTATTGAAACGGTAGAAAATTTTCAGCCGGAAATTATTGCCACGAAAAGAATAAATATCGACTACGCGGGAGACGCGGCAAATTTTTTGTGGCGATATGTTCAGAAAAATAATATTTTCGTTTCAAAATAGGCTTGCGTTTCGTCAAGCCTATTTTTTTATTTTGAAATAGTTAAATTTTGTGCATAGCGTCAAAAATATCTTGGTGTTGAGTTTTAATTTCGACGCCAATTTCTTCGCCTTGAGCCTTGAGCGCGGCTTGTAAGTCTACCAGACTGATTTTACTTTCATTCGCTTCTGCAAACAGAATCATATTGAAAAAGCCGTTCAAAATATTTTGGTTGATGCTCAAAATATTAACGTCGTTATCGGCAAGAATTTTCGTAACTGCTGCGATAATTCCGACGCGGTCTTTTCCAACAACCGTAATAATTAATTTCATAAAAAATCACCTCGCCGCGTAATATAACACAACCTTGACACGGCGGCAACTTTATTGCAAAATAAGACGAAAAAATTTTAAGGAGGAGATTACTTTGAAAAAAATATTTATATTGGCGGCGTTGATAGTGGCGGCGTTGACGTGTACAGCATTTGCCGCGCAAAGTTTTTATGGAACCAAAGTTATAATAATTGGCGGCGGAGAATTTAAAACTGCTGATTATTACAAAATTATTCAAAAAAATCTTGGTTCAAAAAGCGGCAACAAGTATGAATGCGGCAACGAAATTCAGAAACGCTATCAAGTTTTTATGATGGACAGGTACGACATTGGCGAAAATAAACCGCACAAGCAAGATTTTATAGATTTTGCAGCATGGAGCGGCTATAGAAATGTTTTATTTTTGATAGTGGATGAAAACATTGACACTCAAAATAACGCCAAACGCCGTCAGAAAAATCGCAGTACAATTCAGCTTGACGCCTATTTGGTAAATGGTTCGCGGATTGTAGATTTTACGACGACGAGTCAAGATTTTACATCAAAGACAAGTAATTTGAGGGCGCGGCGCGGAGCTTTTGAAAAATGCCTTAAAGATGCTGCAAAGTCAATGAATTTGTTATAAAAACTGAAACAAATAAACGAAATTGCCCGCTTAAAAATTGGCGGGTTTTTTTGTTTTATTTTATTTGACTGAAAAATTTTTCGTAATTTTAAATCTTTGGAAGTGTTAATTTTATTTCAATTTTATCTAATACGGCATTTCTTTTCGTTTTGAAAAAAGAAAAGAAACGCCTAGCAAAGAAAAGAAAAACTGCCGCCCATAACGACATCACGGCGGAGCAATGCTCCTATTCGTCGCATTGCAAGCGCGGCGCGGCGGTCGTCCGTGACCGCCGTTTTTTTTTCAAATCTCACAATGGATTAAATTTTAATTTCATTTAAAAAATTACAATAAAAAAAATCCCCAAGCCGTGCTTGAGGACTAAAATTATTTATTCGATTGAAAAATTATTCTTCAGTTTTGTAAAGAGTGTAGGTTAAGCCGAAGCCGACAGCCAACGCAACTAAGTTACAAGCAATGTACATTGGAAGTTGACCATTCATGTAAAGGAGCATACCGGGAATAACGGTAATACCCATACCAGTACCGGCAAGACCAAGAGCACTTGAAATAGCACCGCCGACCGCGCCGCCGCAGCAACCATAAATGAACGGTTTCATAAAGCGGAGGTTAATACCGAAAATCGCCGGTTCAGTAATTCCCAAGAATGCAGGAACTGCTGATGAAATGTAAAGCGCACGTTTTTTACCGTCAACAGTTTTAATAGCAACAGCCATAGCCGCGCCACCTTGTGCGATAGTTGCGCAAGTGATGATAGCATTGAAAGGATCGCTGCCTTGAGTTGACAAAAGATAAATTTCCAACGCGCTGAAGACGTGGTGAACACCGAAGATAACGATAACTTGTTGTAAACCGCCAATGATGAGACCACCAACAATCGGAATACCCAAGAAGTTTTGAACTGCGCCAAATACGACTTGTTCAAGACCGTGCATGATAGGACCAACAACGAGGAAACCGAGAGCCATTGAAATTGTCAATGTCAAGAAAGGAGTTACGATAAGGTCAATCATATCAGGGATAAAAGTTTTGAGCCATTGTTGCAATTTAGCGGCGAAAATACCGAGTACCAACGCCGGAAGAACTGAACCTTGATAACCGACGAGCGGGATTTGAATAAATCCTAAATCAATCGGAATAGGAACTTTGCCCGCCCATTCTTCCATAGCGGACGCTTCTTGCCAAGTTAAGCCTGCATTAGCTAAATCATTAGCCGCGCCACCGACTGCATAAGCGTTAGGCAACGCCGGGAAAACTAACATAAGACCGAGAACAATACCGATAACAGCTGTACCGCCGAATTTATTCATTGTAGACCAACAAACAAGCGCGGGTAAGAATGCAAACGCAGTATCAGTTAAAACTTGTGACATTAAAAGGAATGTTGGACCCCATTCAGAACCGAGCGACATTAACGCGCCGCGAAGTCCCATGAAAAGACCTGTTGCAACCAAGACAGGGATAATTGGAACGAAAACGTCACCGAGTGTACGAGAAATTTTCTGAATCAAAGTCATTTGCTCATACGCGGCTTCTTTTCCGCCGCCGCCAGCCAATGACGGTTTCAATTTGATAAATTCTTCAGTAACTTTGTCAACAAAACCTGTACCGCAGATAATTTGATACTGTTGAGCGGCGAAGAATTGACCTTTAACGCCGTCAATGTTTTCAACTTTCTTTTCTTGGATTTTAGATTTGTCGTTGACGATAAGACGAAGACGAGTCGCGCAGTGTTCAGCAGTACGAACGTTATCGGGACCGCCAACATATTTCATAATAAGTTTTGCAACGCGTTCTTCATCAGGAAGTCCTGCATATTGTGCGTCGTCGTCATCTCCGCCGCCTTTGGACAAATTGGCTTTACCGCCGCCGCCACCGCTTGCAGGAGCTTCATCCCCCGCCGCTTTAAGCGTGATTGAAGGTTGCCCTTTAATCTCAAAAGTAATGTCGCCAAATTCGGTGTGGTTGGTTACAACAACCGGCGTTGTAGTTTGGTAACCGGCTTTTTTAATTCCATCGGGATTAAATTCAAGCAGGACTTGACCTTTTTTAACTTTTGCGCCAACGTCCGCCTTAGCGGTGAAGTGCTGCCCGTTAAGTTGTACCGTGTCCATACCAACGTGAATCAAAAGTTCAATTCCGTCGTTAGACTTTAAACCAATAGCGTGCTTAGTTGGGAAGAAAACAGTTATTTCGCCATCAAAAGGCGCGTAAACTTTACCTTCCGGGTCTTTAATCGCTACGCCTCGACCCATTGCGCCGCTACCAAATACGGGATCGTCAATTTCGTTCAACGGAACTAACTTGCCGTTCAGCGGACTGCTAATTTTAATGTCCTTCATTCTAAACCCTCCTTTATTTTTAGAAAGACAATCGGCAGATTTACGACTTCAATAAAAAATTTTGAGTCGATAAATCTAATGAAAAAACAATGAATAAAATACCGCGTTAATTATAACTTTTAAAGTTTTTTGAGTCAACAGTAAAATTCGTTGATTTATTAACTTTAGAAACTTTATCAAACAAAAATTTTTTCATTTTCGCCGTAACTCAAAGTTGCATCGTCCTGCGCGAAATTTTCAGTTTCTACAGTTTGAATTTCTGTAACGTCAAAATTTTCTTCGGTAATATCGTCAATTTCAAATTCATCAGTAACAAAATTATCGTCGTAAAGTAAATCTAAAGTAAAATTGTTTGACGGCGAATAAGTTTCTGTGGAAGTTTCGCCATTTGCATTTATGGTTGTAATTTTTTTGCCCCTGCCATTTTGAACAGTCAAACTATCCTTGTTGAAATAAAAAATAACGTCCGTGAAAGTATAGTCAATTTTTGTAACGTTTGCATCGAATTGAATTTTATCTTCGCCTGCGGTGTAATCAGTTATGGTATTTTTGCCGGAATGTTGCCAGAATAAATCTTTACCTGCGCCGCCGGTTAAAGTGTCGCTGCCGGTTGTACCGTACAAAGTATCACTGCCCGCGCCGCCGGAAAGTGAATCATTGCCCAAACCGCCGCCGACATAATCATTACCGTTGCCGCCGAAAATTGTACTTTTCCCGCTGTAACTTTTAAGGCTGTCGTTACCCGTGCCGCCAATAATATTTGTGGCGGTGTTGCCGGAAAGTGTAACGCTTTTAGAAAGTGCAGAGGCGTCAATTTTTGTAATGCTTGAGGCATAATCATTTCTGTTGTACGTTCCGGCGGCTTGAAGAGTTGCTGAAGTTTTTGTTGAATCGTAAATAAAATTATTGTAGTAAATGTTGCTGGAATTGCGGCTTTTAAATTCAATCGAAATTTCTTTGTCCTTGCTGTCTTTCAAAGTCAAAGTATTTTTTCCGACAGTGAAAACCATATCAGAATCGCTAAGCACGGCTGAAGAAACTGAAGTTTTATTCAAAATAATTTTATCGCCGGGCGCGTAATCTGCAATAACGTCGTTACCTTCGCCGCTGTTGTAAATGAAAACATCGTTAGCTGAACCGCCGTAAAGTGTATCATTGCCCTTGCCGCCGTCAAGCGTATCTTTGCCGCCGTCGCCGCAAAGTAAATCGTTGCCGTCATTTCCTTCAAGATAATCATTGCCGGTTTTTCCGTAAAAAGTATCGTTGCCTGCGCCGCCGTAAATAGAATTATTTTGTTCATTGCCGTAAATCGTAACGCCTTTAACAAAATTTTTTAAATCTATAGTCCTGATTGAAGTTGGATAATCAGTTGATTTTATCGTTCCGGTAAAGCTCGTGCCGAAAGTTGCAGTTTTCTTTGAAGAATCATAAATAAAATTGCCGTAATAAAATTTATCGCCAATGGCAATTTCATGGTTACCGCCATTCTTTACAGTCAAAAGATTTGTGCCGATTGTGAAAACCATATCCAAATTTTTCAAAGTGTACGAAGAAACAGAGCCGCTCGTTAAAGTTATTAAGTCTCCTTCAGCAAAATCAGCAATAACATCATCGCCGCCGCCCGCGTAAACAACAAAAGTATCGTTGCCTTCGCCGCCATAAAGTGTATCGTTACCTTCGCCGCCCAAAATTGAATCGTTGCCATCTTCGCCGTAAAGTTTATCATTGCCCTTGTTGCCAATTAAAGTATCGTTACCCAAGCCGCCAAAAAGTGAATCGTTACTTTTTCCGCCGTCAATGTAATTGTTACTGGAATTTCCGTAAATTTGAACGGCTTTAGTCATATCTGTGGCGTAAATATTTTTTACTTGGGAATAATAATTTGTAGCCGTCAAAGTGCCGCTGAAATTTGAATTTAAAGTTGCCTCCGTCTTTTTGGAATTGCAAATTAAATTGTTGTAGTAGTACAAATCACCCATAGCAATTTCTTTATTTTGGGCGTCGTTAAAAGTCAAAGTGTTAGTTCCAATTTTGAAAATCATCTTCGTACCTTTTAACCCTTCTGAAGAAATGGAGGCGTTGCCGCTTATAGAAATTTTATCGTCAACGGGTATAAAATCTGCGATAACGTCATTGCCTTCACCGACTTTGTAAATAAAAATATCTTTACCGTCGCCGCCTGTTAAAGTGTCATCGCCCGCGCCGCCGTTTAAAGTGTCGTTGCCGTCGTCGCCCCAAAGTTTATCGTTGCCGGTGTCGCCAAAAAGAAAATCATTGCCGTAATCGCCCAAAAGTGTATCGTTTCCGTCTTCGCCATAAAGTTTATCGTTTCCAATGTTTCCCAAAAGATAATCATTGCCTTCATTGCCATACAAGGTATCGTTATCGTCGCCGCCGTAAAGCGAATCATTGCCGATGCCGCCGGTAATATAATCATTGCCTTCACTGCCGTAAATTGCGTCATTGCCGTAACCGCCCAAAAGTGTATCAGCACCCTTGCCGCCGTTTATATGATCATTGCCAACGTTGCCGGAAATTGAATCGTTGCCATCTTCGCCAAAAAGTGAATCGTTGCCTTCGCCGCCGCTGATATAATCTTTGCCATCTCCTGCAAAAATATAAGCCGTACCTTTTCCGGCGGTAATTGTATTGCTTTGAGCATTTCCATAAAGACGAAACTTTTTCAAAACTTCGGAGGCGTCGATTTTTCTAACGGAGGAACTGTATTCAGTGTTGTAAAGCGTATCATTAAAATCAGAATTAAGCGTAATTTGAGTGCGGTTGAAATTGTAATAGTAATAGCCGTAACGTTGAGAATATTCATTGCCTTTGCTGTCAAGCGTAGTTACAGTTTTACCTTTAGCTTTTTTGAGAGTCATTTCAGCTACTGTTCCGCCGCTACTTAATTGCAAGACGACATCAGAGCCGGAAAGAGAGGAACCGGTTATTGCAAAGTTTTGAAGGTTTATTGTATCTTCGCCGGATTTATAATCTGTGATAACGTCGTTGCCGGAAGTGTAAATATAAATATCTGCGCCGCCGCCAAGTGAAATAGTATCGTTGCCGCCGTTGCCAATAATTGTATCTGAACCTTTGCCGCCGCGTATTGAATTATTTTCATCTGTTCCAATGATACTTATACCTTGAGCAACTGCGGAGGCGTTCAAATTGGTTACTTCGGGATATTCAGCCAAATCTATTTGATCTTCCATAAATTTTTGAGACACGGTTAAAACACTATTCTTGATTGAGAGTATGGTTGCCGCGCCGCTAAAAACTGTAGAATAAGCATCGCCGCTTGTTGGTTTAATTATGAAAGTTTTATTTTTGGCGTCTTTAAAAGTTATAGAACTTTTACTTCCAACAGACAAAATAACATCTTGACCATTGATGCTGATTTTTGAAATACTGCCGCTGCTAATTTGCAAAGTATCGCCGTCAGCAAAACCTATAACCGTATCATTGCCTTCATTTTTAGCGAATCTGTAAAAATTTTTATTGCCTTCACTGAAAATAGAATCACTGCCCGCGCCGCCGCTGATTGTAACGCTTGAGCCGTAATTTTTAACTGAATCGTCGCCGGATTCACAATTAATTCTAACGTTGTCTTCGTAATTTACGATAAAGTCAGCGCGTTCCGTACCGTTGACTGTTACATTTGTTTTGTAATTTACAATAGCACCGGCAGGAATACTTTCTTCAGTATCTTCAGTGTCTTCAGTATCGCCAGTATCTTCAGTATTGTTTTCATTAAAATCTGCGTTCGCCGTACCCGTTAGAATGAC
The DNA here is from genome assembly GCA_937877565.1 of uncultured Selenomonadales bacterium. GTDB lineage: Bacteria > Bacillota > Negativicutes > Selenomonadales > Selenomonadaceae > Quinella. The sequence goes on from CALFJB010000037.1 coordinate 21,674, forward strand.
AGTCGAAAGAGAATTTTCTTCGTTGTTCATTTTAAAACGCTCCTTCACAATTCACTTGTTTAAAATTTTTTAAATTTATTTGTGTTAAAAATTTATCGTATTTTTTAGCCAATTCCAATAAAAAAAATCCCCAATTTTAAATCGGGGACTTTTAAAATTAAAATTAAATCAGTTGCCAAGATGGTAATGCTGTGATAAATCTACAAGTTCATCTGTAACAAGCGAAGTAAACGAGGCAAAAGAAAGATTTTCTACATACGCGGAAAAAGTATATTTGCCTACAGCCCACGCCGCAACACTTTTATTTTCGTCAATTTTTGCAATGTAGGTTGTAATTCCGTTAGCCACGTTGACGCGCCATTTGACGCCGTGAACGCCGCTAATATCTTTTCGTTCTTCGCCTTCATTGCGGCGATAAGTGCGAATGTGCAATGAAACATTCGGCTCCCAATTTCGGCTGTAGCGAACTTCGGCAATTCGGTTATCAATCGCCATTATTGAAGTAATGGTATAGCCGGACTTTTTGGGAATATAAAGCGGCGTGAAATTTATAGCTTGGACAATTTCATTAAAGCTTGCGTAATTTACAATAGGATTCGGCATACCAATATTTTGAGGCTGTACAACGGGCTGAACTTTTTCAACAGGCTGAACTTTTTCTACGGGTTGAACTTTTTCTACGGGTTGAACTTTTTCAACAGGTTGAATTTTTTCTACAGTCGAATTTTCTTTATTGTCAGGTTTTTCAACAACTGCCGGAGTATCTTTTACAGCGGGAGTACTTGTATTGGAAGGCAAATTTTGTGATTGAGTTTGATCTGAATTATTTTCAGAATTTCTTGCAAGCGGTACGGGATTTTTTGAAAGTGGAGCTTTACCATTGAGTTCATCGCGGCTTTTTTTGCGTTCGTCTTTAATTTTTTTACGCGCCTCTTCGCGTTCTTTTTCAAGGCGTTTTTCTTCGTCTTTAATTTCATCTTTAGTTTTCGGTTTATTTTTATCAGCGTCCAAAGTTTCCGGATCGAAAGTTTCTACTGTTTCGCCGGTTCTGTCTTGTTCAGCTGCAATAACTGCCAATTCATTATCAATCGCCGCCGCGCTTGCCGTTCCAAAAGTCTGCAACATTAAAAGCGTTGATAGCGCGGCAATTTTATTTTTGAGTTTCATAGAATCACCTTAGGAATTTTGATGGCTTAGTTTAATTTTTTATTTAACTGGTTGTAAGTGTTAATTTTTTTTATAAATTAATTTATCTAATACGGCATTTCTTTCATTTTAAAAAAAAGAAAGAAACGCCTGGCAAAGAAAGAAAAATTCCGCAGATGATTCAATCCTTGAATCAATCTGCGGCGGCGGTCGTCCGTGACCGCCGTTTTTCAAAAATATAAAAAATATTTAAAAGCAAAATAAAAACTTTGCAAATAAGTTTTAAGAATTTTGACGGCGGAATTTTTCCATAAAGTCAGCCAAAGTTTCAACGCCTTCAAGCGTCATTGCGTTATAAATTGACGCCCTCATGCCGCCAACACTACGATGACCTTTAACGCCGCTCAAATTATTTTCCAACGCCTCTGCAACGAATTTCTTTTCTAAATCTTCGTTTGGAAGGCGGAAAGTTACATTCATAAAGGAGCGGCTGTCTTTGTCCGCGTGTCCGCTGTAAAAGCCGTTTGAATCGTCAATGGCTTTATACAAAGTTTCGGCTTTTTTAGAATTGCGTTTAGCCATTTCAGCAAGTCCGCCTTGATTTTTAATCCACGCGGCAACTTTTCCAACCATATAAATACTAAACGCGGGCGGCGTATTGTACAGCGAATTTTTCCTGTAGAAAGTATCGTATCTAAGCATTGTTGGCAAAGTTTCCAAAGATTTTTCAATTAAAGATTTTTTTGCTACTACAACTACAACGCCTGCCGGGCCCAAATTTTTCTGAACGCCAACATAAATTAACGAAAATTTTTTGAAGTCCCAAGGGCGGCTCAAAAAATCTGATGACATATCAGCGAAAAGCGGTACGCCGTCAGTTTCGGGGATATAATGAAATTCCGTGCCGAAAATTGTATTGTTGTTGCAAATGTGCAGGTACGCCGAATTTTTATCAATTTTCAATTCATCTTGACGAGGTACGCGCTTAAAGTTTTCATCTTTGGTAGACGCGGCAACTTTACCGACGCCCAAAATTTCTGCTTCTTTGTAGGCGTTTGAAGAAAAAGTCCCGCTTAAAACGTAACTGCCGGGCTTTTCTTTGGTTGCAAAATTCAGCGGTACCATTGAAAATTGCAAAGACGCGCCGCCTTGAATAAATAAAACTTCGTAATCTTCGCCAAGTCCCATTAATTCCAAAATATCTGCCTTTGTTTGATTGTGAATTTTTTCATATGGTTTGGCTCTGTGGCTTATTTCAAGGATCGACATTCCGGAATTATCAAAATTTAAAAATTCTGCTTGTGCTTCCTGTAAAACTTCCAGCGGCAATGTTGCCGGTCCCGGATTAAAATTGTAAACTCTTTTCAAGTTTAACACCTCCGCCGTTATTTTATACGCCATTAGAATTTTTGGCAACTGCCAATAAAAAAACTCCCTGCCATAAGTCAGGGGATTTAATTTTTAATTTTGGTAGTTGTAATTTATTTATCGAAAGTTGACGCGGCAACAATGGAATCTGCGCCGTCAATATTTTCATTTTCAGTAGTTTGAATTTCGGTAACGTCAAATTTTTCTTCGGTAATGTCGTCAAGCTCAAATTCATCAGTAACAAATTTATCGTCGTACATTAAATCCAAAGTTTTTGAATAAGTTTTAGTGGTAGTTTTACTGTTTGAATCAATGAATGTGAGCTTTTGCCCTTTACCGCCTTTGATTGTGGCAGTACTTCCCGTACTCAATTTCAAAGTAAGGTCTTTATTGCTGAAAGAATATGAAGTTATAGATGCACTTAAAATATTAAGTTTATCTTCACCCGCTTTGTAGTCGGTAATATAATTTTGACCTGGAGAATAAATATAAAACGTATCTTTACCTGCGCCGCCTGTCAATGTATTTTTACCAAGTCCGCCAACTAATAAATCATTACCATTTCCGCCATTTTATAAATCATTACCGTTACCGCCATTCAATAAATCATTGCCATTGTCGCCTGATAAGGTATCATTTCCATCATCGCCGTAAAGCCAATCATTACCGTTGCCGCCGTTGATTAAATCTGAACCCGCGCCGCCGCTAATTACAATGTTTTTTGCATTTCCTTTATAATCTCTATTGTTAATGTAATCGTTACCTGCTCCGCCATTGATATAACTTTGATAACCTGAAGTATTTGTAATAGTATCGTTGCCGTTACCGCCATTTATTGTACAGTAGTAATTGAAAGAAGAATATACACTGTCATTGCCGTCGCCTGCATTAATTAAGGCGTAATTACCATTTCCGCCGCCTGAAACTAAAGAATTTAAAATTGTGTCATCGCCTGCTCCGCCGTTAATTGTAACGTAAGTACCGCCGTTATTAACAATATAATCTGCTGAAGATGTGCCACTAACTGCAGTGTTAGAATTTGTATTGTAGATTGGAAAAACATCGGCGGTTTGTTTTGCAAGATAGCGCAGGAGCATATAGCCGCTTGAATAAGTTGGACTGCTTACATTTGCAATAGTAGGAGTTGTATAATTAATAATTTCTTTTAACGCCGTTTCCAATTTTGAATAATTTCCGGCAAGTTCCAATAAATCGTTTTTGCGTGTGTCGTCAATGCCGTGAGTAAGTTCTGCCATTCCTTCCAGAATAGTTCTTGGAAGTAATTTGCAGTAGTCAACATTTACATACATAAGAGCGTGAGTAAGTTCATGAGCAATATTGCGATCAAGATAACCTGCTTTAAAAACATTTGGGTTTCCGTTTTTATCTGAATTAGTGACGACATCATAATACGACTGATTAATTTCTAAATTAAGCCCCGTAACAGTTTTACCGAGATAATCGTTTTGCGCAAAAGACGGGCTAACCTCTGCAATAATATCACCAAGTTTGTCTATAAATGTTACCGTCATTGTTTTGACTTTAGACGAATTTTGAAAACTGAAATTGTTGCCGTACGATTCTTTAATAAGATTAAGCGCGTCTTCAATCCAATAACTTTTGAGAGCTTGCCAATAGCTTTTTTCTTTATCATTTAAATCCGAAAATTTTTTGTTGTTCCCAAGCTTAACCGTCAAATAACCTACAGTAAAACTGTTGCCGGTAAAACTTGTGTCCAAAGTTTTGGTTTCCGGCACAATGCTTTCAGCAGTTTTTTCAGTTGCACCGCCTGCATCTTTGCCGGTAATTGCGCCGGTGTCATTATTACCTAAAATTATTCCACAATAATTTTTGAGAAAATCATCTGCATTTTTAGATTTTTTCTGATCGGCAAGCATTTTTTAAATAACGTCTTCAATGCTTGTAAATTTTGAACAAGCTGCAACCGCTTCATCAAGTGGCGAAGTACCAATAAATTTGGTTGTTTTATCCAGAGACGCCATAAACTTTTTTATAACTTCCTGCGGTGTCATTGCCATAAAAAGCCCTCCTTCAAAAATTAAAAATTTTAATATCCCAATATATGGTACCACCCCCACCCCCACTGAAATTTATCTGAAAAAAATCATTTTTAATCAAATTTTAATAAATAAAAAATCCCGCCGATTTTTCAGCGGGTTTAATTTTTTTTATCAAATTTTATTTATCATCATCAAAAGCTAAAATATTTTCGTCCTGTACAATTTCTGAAGTTTTATTTTGAATTTCTGTTACGTCAACTTTTTCTTCAGCAATATCATCAATTTCAAATTCATCAGTAACAAAATTATCGTCGTAAAATAAATCTAGTGTCCGCGCATTGCTTGCAGTTTCTGAATAAATCTGTTTAGTAGTTTTGCCGCTTGAATCCGTAACAGTAATTTTCTTTCCTGCCGCGTCGATAACTTTTAAATTGCCATTTTCAGTTTCAAAAATTAAATCTTTGTTGCTGTAACTTGTACTTGTAATTTCGCTTGAGAATTTAATTGTATCTTGCCCCGCCGTATAGTCAGTTATAACATCGTCGCCACTTTCATAAATGAAAATATCTTTACCCAAGCCGCCGGTTAAAGTATCATCGCCTGCGCCGCCGTACAAAATATCATTGCCTGCATTGCCGGAAAGTGAATCATCGCCCGCGCCGCCAAAAATCGTATCTGCGCCCTTGCCGCCAAGAATTGTATTATTTTCAGCGTTGCCCGTAATATTCGCTGATTTTAAAATAGCGGAGGCGTTAATAGTTTTTATGTTTTCGTCGTAGTCTGTAGCTTGCAATGAACCGCTAAAATTTTTTCCGAGCGTGAGCGTAGTTTTGTTTAAATCATAAACAAAATTATTATAGTAAATTGAATCGCCAATGGCAATTTCTTTGTCTGCGCCGTCTTTGACAGTCAAAGTACCGCTGCCAATTTTGAAAATCATATCTGAATCTTTAAACGACGCATTGGAAATTGTTCCCGACGTCAATTCGATTGTATCTTCTTCTGCCGTAAAATCTGTGATTACGTCTTTGCCTTCGCTGTAAACAAATTTATCTGCTCCATCGCCGCCGGTTAATGTGTCGTTACCTTTGCCGCCGGAAAGTGAATCGTCGCCCGCGCCGCCGTACAATACGTCATTACCTGCGCCGCTGTCAATTTCTATTGAATTGTTCCCCGCTGTAATTGTATTATTTTTGCCGTTTGCAACTATTTTGACATTCGCAACGGCGTCGGTTGCGTCTATCAATTCAGCCTTAGTCCCTGCCGTAATTGTTCCGCTTGCCGAAGAGGTTATTGTCATTTCGGTAAGTTTTTGGTTGTAGACTGCAGATTCTGTATAAGTTTTGGTAAACTCTTCGTCAGACGAATCTATAACGGTAATTTTTTTACCTGCGCCGTCTTTTATTGTCAAAGTGCCGTCGCCAATAGTGAAAATTAAATCTGTATCGACAATTTCAAATTTATCGATTGTACCGCTTGAAATTTTAATTTTATCTTTGTTTTCAGTATAGTCTGTGATAACGTCATTGCCACTTTCGTAAACAAAAACATCTTTACCGTCGCCGCCTGTCAAAGTGTCGTCACCTGCGCCGCCGTTCAGCGTATTTTTGCCAGAGCCGCCTTGAATACTGTTGTTATTGTCATTGGCAACAATTTGGAAAGTTTTTCTGGAGGCTGTAGCGTCAATGTTGACAACTTCAGAATCGGCCGTAAGCGTACCAGTGAAATTGCTGTACATTTCCATTTCAGCCGTATCTTCATTGAAAACCGCGTTTTCTGAAAAAACTTGAGTGGTTATTTTACCTTCAGCGTCTTCAGTATGGATTTTTAGCCCCAATGCATCTTGAAAAGTAAATTTACCGTTGGCTGTAATAAATTGCACATTGTTACCTTTGATTTTGGTACTTGTTATTTGATTATCGGCAAATGAAACTAAAACCCCTGTATCATCGGCATCGGTATCGGAAAACGAATTTGCATTAGAAAAATTATCGTAGTTTGAAAGTGTCCTGAGATTTAAATTGGTACTTTGGTTATAGGAGGAAGTAGCCTCATATGAATTATAAAAAGTTCCGAAATTCAAATTAGCTGTTCCGCCAATAAAATTTAAACGAGACGTAAGATTAGATTCTCTGTTGTAACTTGTTGCAGGTGTTCTGGAAATTGATATGTTGTTTACACCATTATTAAGGTAAACAACATCATTCGATAAAGAAATAAGGTTCGATTTTATTGCTAAGCCAATGGTATTTCTACCACCATTAATTTTTAAAGTGGAATTATTTCCGGAGCTTGTAATTATATTTTTTCCGCCGCCAACGGTAACATTTGACGAATTGCCGCTAAGTTCAAGGGTATTTGTACCGCCGCCAAGATCAATATTTGCAATGTCGCCGCTAAGTTTAATGGTATTTGTTGCAACGGTTCGGGAAATTGCATCGATTTTGAGACTGAAACCTTCACCTGTACTGGTAATTTCATTTTCGCCTCTGCTAATTGCCAACCGTGCTTTTCTGCCGGAAATTGTAAGATTATTTTCGCCGCCGCCAACGGTAACAATGGACGAATCGCCGCTAAGCTCAACGGTATTTGTGCCGCCGCCAAGATCAATATTTGCATTGTCGCCGCTAAGCTCAACGGTATTTGTACCGCCGCCAAGATTGATATTTGCATTTGCGCCGCTGATTTGTAATTCAGTTTCTGCTATTAATTTGTTAATTACATTAACTTCGAGATTTAATCCGTCACCTGTGCTTGTAATTTTACTTTTTCCGCCGCCAATGGTAACACTTGACGAATCGCCGCTAAGCTCAAGGGTATTTGTGCCGCCGCCGATTTCTACTTTTGCATTGTCGCCGCTACTTTTCAATTCAGTTGTTACGCCTAACTGTTTAGTTGCCTCAATTACGAGATTTAATGCGTCAGATTCACTTGTAATTTGATTTTGACCGCCGCCAACGGTAACACTTGACGAAACGCCGCTAAGCTCAAGGGTATTTTTACCGTCGCCAAGATTAATATTTGCATTGTCGCCGGAGCTTGTGAGATTATTTGTACCGCCGCTAATTTCCAACTGTGCATTTTCGCCGGAACTGGTAACTGTGTTTTCGCCGCCGCCAATATTCATTTCGGTATTGTTGCCGCTGTCAGTCAGTGAATTAACTCCTGCGTTTATTTGCGCTGTCAGGTTATCGCCGGAATTTGTAAAACTTTTCGGGGTAGAATCCGAGCCTTCAACAGAATCAAACACAATCACTTTACTAAAAATAACATCATTGCTTTCAAGCTTTAATTTGTAAATCGAATCTGAAATAGTGATTGAGGAATTATTTTTATCATATGCAACGTCTTTGCCTGTAACGCTTAAAATTTGCCCTTGTGTGTCAAATTTTACAGTAACTTCAACATTATCAATTTCATAAGTTGCACTTTCCAAAGTTTCAGTAACAGTATCATTGCTAAGGCTTGCCGAATATGTTTTATTGCCTATTGTAAGTTTGCCGTCTGAATAGGTAACGCCTTCGCCCGTTACGCTTTGCAATTCATATTTGCCGTTGTAAGTGAAAGTAACTTCAACGCCGTTAATCGTCTTTGTGTAAACTGCTGATTGTAAAATTTCAGTAACTTCATCGTTTGCAAGCGTCTCCGAATATGTTTTAACTTTGCCGCTTGTCGTAACGGTAAATTGGTTGTTGTCTGAATCGTAAGTAACGCCGGTACCGCTTACATCTTTCAAAGCACTTGTTGAGGCGTCGAAAGTGAAAGTAACTTCCACGCCGTCAATTTCCTTTGTTTTGGTTATTTCAGTAACTTCTTCACCAACTGTATAAGTGCCGCCGTTATTGGTAACTTTATAACCTTCAGCAATGGTAACTCCTGAAATTGCGGAAACATCTTGATTGAAAGTGCCGCCGCTGATTGTTACCGGGTATCCGCGGTTTAAAATTGCCTCAGTACCGCCTGTAAAATTACCACCGCTAATTGTTACTGTACCGTATTCGCTGTTAATGGCAGAAGTGTTGCCTGTAAAAGTACCCCCGCTAATTGTTAATGTGTTGGTGGTGTAAATGACATGAGCACCGCTTTTAAAAGTACCGCTGCTGATTGTCAATGTACCGTAGTTGTCAATGACAGCACCCATACCATTGGTATTTTCAATCTTGCCGCCTGTGCCGCTGTCTGTTACAGTTAAATCTACATAAGTTTTGACTAAGCAGCTTGAATTGCCGCTGATTGTATGTCCATTCAAATCAAGCGTTATTGTTTTTGAGATTTCAATAGTACTGCTAACATCGGTAATATTTGCAAGCATTTGGATTGTATCGCCGTCACTTGCCGCCGCTATTGCGTCTGTAAGGCTTGCGTATGTGGTATTGCCAATCTTGCAAACAGGTTCAAATTCATCAACAATAGAAATTATTAATGTTTCGGTGTTGTAAAAGTCAATAGGATTGATAATGTCGGTAATATCGTCGCCCGCGCTTTCACTATTAATAGCAGTTATACGCGTATCAAATGAAGAGACTTCGTAAGCGGCGAACTTTTGTAAATCAAATTGCAAAGTGTTGCGCCCAGTTTTGGAAATTGGTTTAACTGTGCGATTTTTCATTGTTATCTTTCCCCTCTTCAATAATTCTTCAAATAATATATCGAAACAAGTATACTTAAATTTAACTGAAATTCAAATAAAAATTTCTTTACCACAAAAAAACGGCAGATAAATTTCTGCCGCTTTGCAAAATTATTTTTCGTCCGAATAAGAAATTGTCGGCTGATTAAGTTCATCTGTTTCAGCAGTTTGAATTTCTGTAACGTCAACTTTTTCTTCAGCAATATCATCAATTTCAAATTCATCTGTAACAAAATTATCGTCGTAAAATAAATCTAGTGTCCGCGCATTGCTTGCAGTTTCTGAATAAATCTGTTTAGTAGTTTTGCCGCTTGAATCCGTAACAGTAATTTTCTTTCCTGCCGCGTCGATAACTTTTAAATTGCCATTTTCAGTTTCAAAAATTAAATCTTTGTTGCTGTAACTTGTACTTGTAATTTCGCTTGAGAATTTAATTGTATCTTGCCCCGCCGTATAGTCAGTTATAACATCGTCGCCACTTTCATAAATGAAAATATCTTTACCCAAGCCGCCGGTTAAAGTATCATCGCCTGCGCCGCCGTACAAAATATCATTGCCTGCATTGCCGGAAAGTGAATCATCGCCCGCGCCGCCAAAAATCGTATCTGCGCCCTTGCCGCCAAGAATTGTATTATTTTCAGCGTTGCCCGTAATATTCGCTGATTTTAAAATAGCGGAGGCGTCAATAGTTTTTATATTTTCGTCGTAGTCTGTAGCTTGCAATGAACCGCTAAAATTTTTTCCGAGCGTGGCGGTGGTTTTATTTAAATCATATACTAAATTGTTATAGTAAATTGAATCGCCAATGGCAATTTCTTTATTCGTGGCGTCTTTAATTGTCAAGGAGCCGCTGCCAATTTTGAAAATCATATCTGAATTTTTAAACGACGCATTGGAAATTGTTCCCGCCGTCAATTCGATTGTATCTTCTTCCGCCGTAAAATCTGTGATAACGTCTTTGCCTTCGCTGTAAACAAATTTATCTGATCCATCGCCGCCGGTTAATGTGTCATTGCCGGAACCGCCGGAAAGTGAATCGTCGCCCGCGTCGCCAAAAATTATATCGTTGCCTGCGTTGCCAAGTAAGCTGTCGTCATCCGTGCCGCCATAAAGTGTATCATTGCCCGCGCCACCATAAATTAAATCATTGCCGCCGTTGCCTCTTAACGTTGACGCTTTACCGCCGCCTTCAATCGTGTTATCTAAATTGTTGCCGACAATGTCAAGCGTTTTCCTTGTTGCCGTTGCATCAACTTTTTCAACCGTTTCATCAACAACAATTTCGCCGCTTGCTATACTTTTCAAAGTCATAGTGGTGTTATTTTCGTCGTAATCAGCATTGTTGGATTTATAAATTTTGGTTTCATCGCCAACTGTAATTTTTTTGCCGCTGCCATTTTGAACGGTAATTTCGCCACTGTTCGTTGTGAAAATAACGTCATTGCCGCTGATACTTGTTTTTGTTATCGTTACACCAACGAGGCTGATTTTATCGCTGTCTTCAACGTAATTTATAATAACATCGTTGCCGCCTTCGTGTACAAAAACATTTTCGCCGTTGCCGCCATAAATTGTATTGTAACCTTTGCCGCCGCTAATTGTATTGTTGGTTGAATCTGCTGACAGGCTGACAATGTCATTGCCGTTGCCGCCGTTAATCGTAGCCGAGCCGCCGGTATTTAAAATTGTATCGTGACCAATTCCGCCATCAATTAAAACTTTGTCGCCGCTGTTTGTAATTGAATCATTGCCATAATCGCCGTAAATCGTGGCAGTACCGCCCGCGTTTGTAATTATATCGTTGTCAGAGCCGCCGTTGATTGAAACGTTATCGCCGGTATTTGAAATTGAATCTGCGCCGTAGCTGCCGTCAATCGTAACTTCTATATAACGGTTGTCAATGGTATCACTGCCGGAGCCGCCGTGTATCGAAACATTTTCTCTTTCGTTGAAAATGGAGTCGTTGCCTTCGCCGCCACCTATCGTTACATTTTTGACATAATTTTTAATTGTGTCGTTACCTGCGCCCGCTAAAATTGAAGTATATTTGCCGTCGTTAGAAATAGAATCTGCGCCACTTCCTGCATTTATCGTGACACTTTCGGCGGAATTGTAAATTTCATCTTCGCCACTACCGCCATAAATTGAAACATCAGCACCGCTATTTTGAATTGAATCGTTGCCATAGTAACCGTTAATCGTGACATTTGACGCGGTATTTTCTACTGTATCATCGCCATAGCTGCCATCAATCGAAACATTTGTATCGCTATTTTTGATTGAGTCGTTGCCACTGCCGCCGGTAATCGTTACATTTGACGCGGTATTTTCAACAATATCATCGCCATAGCCGCCATTGATTGAAACTTTTGATCCGCTGTTTGTAATGAAATCGTTGCCGCTTTTGCTGTTGATTGTGACATTTGATCCGCGATTTTCGATATTATCTTCAGATGAATTGCCATTAACCGTTGTATTATTTTTGGCGTTAAAAATTCCGTCTGCCGCAATTTCTGAATATGTTATTTCGTCGTTGGATAAAGTTATTGTATAGTTTTTAGTTCCAACTATAAGCACTTCGTTTTCATAGGTAACGCCGTCGCCTTCAACGCTTTGCAATTCATTTTTGCCGTTGTAAGTGAAAGTAACTTCAACGCCGTTAATAGTCTTTGTGTAAACCGCTGATTCTAAAGTTTCAGTAACAGTATCATTGGCAAGCTTCGCCGAATATGTTTTGTTTCCGATTGTAAATTTGCCGTCAGCAAAAGTAACGCCCGTACCTGTGACGCTTTGCAATTCATTTTTGCCGTTGTAAGTGAAAGTAACTTCTACGCCGTCAATAGTTTTTGTGTAAACTGCTGATTCTAAAGTTTCAGTAACTGTATCATTGCTAAGGCTTGCAGAATAAGTTTTGTTGCCGATTGTAAATTTGCCGTCAGCAAAAGTAACGCCCGTACCTGTAACATTTTGCAAAACGCTTGATCCATTGTAAGTCAAAGTAACTTCTACGCCGTCAATAGTTTTTGTGTAAGTTGCACTTTCCAGAGTTTCAGTTACAGTATCATTGCTAAGGCTTGCAGAATAAGTTTTAGTTTTTCCGCTTGAAGTAATGGTAAATTGATTGTTGTTTAAATTGTAAGAAACGCCCGTACCGCTTGCATTTTTCAAATTGTTGCTTGAGGCGTCAAAAGTCAAAGTAACTGAAACGCCGTCGATTGTCTTTGTCTTAGTTATGTCGGTAATTACTTCTTCGTAGGTTATGCTGTCCTTCGTGCCGCTGAAAGTGTATTCAGTGCCGTTGAGTGTAACTTTGCCATTAGATAAAGCAGTACCGTTTACCGTTGCAAGGTTGCCGCTGCTGTCGAACGTAACAGAATAAGTATTACCGCCTATCGTGATTGTGTAAATCGTCGTCGATGTTTCTACCGTTCCGACGGTACCATCACTTGTAGGAAGTGTTGTACCATTTACTTGAATACTGCTAAGGCTCATTCTGTTAGTGGTAGGTGTAGCACCGTCTTTCTCTATTGTGTAGGAATTGTTTTCGGTATCGAATGTAACGCTTATTGATGCTGCACCTACTTCAGCTGTACGATAGCCGGTGCAGGTAAATTTGTTACCGTCTACAGTTACTGATAAGCCTCCTGCATAACTTAAAGTCGTTGCGCTACCTGTTATTGTACCGTTGCTGTAAGTGCCTGTGAAGGTATCCACGGAACCGCCGGTGTATGCTAATGCGATAACAATCGTGCTACCCTGCTTTAATGCGTCTGCCAATGTCACCTCTACTTTTGTTTGATTCGGAGTTACAGTTGTAGCGGCGAACCTCTGCAAATCAAATAACAAAGTATCGCCCCCCCCCTAAAAATGGCGTAACTACGCGCTTTTTCATAGTTATCTTCCCTTTCTTAATCAATTATTAACAAATATATATCGAAAGAATTATACTAAAATTTAAATGAAAGTCAAATAATTTGTCGCGCAGGTTATCAAAAAACTTGCCGCGCTATTTTTTTTATGATAAACTTTCTGCGCTTAATTTAATGGAGGTAATATTGTGGAAGATAATAAATTTGAAAACGAATTTGAATTGAGAAATCTTGAAACTGAAGCCGACCTTCTGAAAAATGAAGAGATCGAAATTCATTCAGATATTGAAAACGCCCAAGTAAGCGCGGTTGAAGGCGATTACGACGCCAATCAAATACAAATTTTGGAAGGGCTTGAGGCGGTAAGACTTCGCCCGGGTATGTACATTGGCTCAACTTCGGAGCGCGGCTTGCATCATTTGGTTTACGAAGTTGTAGATAATTCTATTGACGAGGCGTTGGCGGGTTTTTGTACAGAAATTAATGTAACGATTGAAAGTGATAATTCAATTACAGTTTCAGATAACGGGCGCGGTATTCCCGTTGATATGCACGAGAGCGGCAAGCCGGCGGTTGAAGTTGTTTTGACTGTTTTGCACGCAGGCGGAAAATTCGGCGGCGAAGGTTACAAAGTCAGCGGCGGACTTCACGGCGTCGGCGTTTCAGTCGTTAATGCACTTTCAAAATCTATGGAAGTTGAAGTTAAACGCGACGGCAAAATTCATCAGATAACTTTTTCACGCGGCAACACTGTAACGCCGTTGCACGTTATAGGCGACGCTGAAAGTACAGGTACAACCGTGCATTTTGTACCGGACGATGAAATTTTTACCGTAACAAGTTTTAACTACGATACTTTGAAATATCGCCTGCGCGAATTGGCTTTTCTGAATAGCGGAATTACAATCACTTTGACAGATAAACGCCCTGAAGGCAGAAATCACGTTTTCCATTTTGAAGGCGGTATTCGTGAATTTGTGGAATATCTGAACCGCAAAAAAGTTAAAATTAATCCCACGCCAATTTATTTCAACGGCAAACGCGATGATGCAGTTGTTGAAATTGCCCTGCAGTATAATGACAGCTATCAAGAAAATCTTTTCAGCTACGTCAACAATATCAACACCGAAGAGGGCGGCACTCATTTAGTTGGATTCAGAAACGCTTTAACCCGCGTTGCGAATGACTTTGCAAAGAAATTAAATCTGCTGAAAAATGCAGATTCGACTTTGAGCGGCGAAGATATTAGAGAAGGTTTAACCGGCGTTATCAGCGTCAAGTTGCACAATCCGCAATTTGAAGGACAAACTAAAACGAAACTCGGCAATGCTGAAATTCGTTCGTTGGTAGGTGCGGTAACTGTTGAAGGTTTAAGCGAATTTTTCGGCGAAAATCCTAACATTACAAAACAAATTCTTGAAAAGGCGGTAATGGCGGCGCGTGCGCGTGAGGCGGCAAGAAAAGCCCGTGAATTGACACGCCGTAAAAACGCGCTTGAAGTTTCAAGTTTGCCCGGTAAATTGGCTGATTGTTCCGAGAAAGACCCTGCCAAAACTGAAATTTATATCGTTGAGGGCGACAGCGCGGGCGGCAGTGCAAAACAAGGACGTAACAGAAAATTTCAAGCGATATTGCCATTGCGCGGAAAAATTTTAAATGTCGAAAAGGCGCGGCTTGATAAAATTTTTGCAAATGCTGAAATTCGCACGATGATAACTGCGTTTGGTACGGGAATTAGTGACGACTTCGACCTTTCCAAACGCCGTTACGACAAAATTATTATTATGACTGATGCTGACGTTGACGGCGCACATATTCGCACGTTGCTTTTAACTTTCTTTTATCGTTATATGAAGCCGCTGATTGAGCATGGACACGTTTATATAGCACAGCCGCCGCTTTATCAAGTGCGCAAAGGCAAAAATCATTGGTACACTTACAGCGATGACGCCTTAACCAAAAAACTTGATGAAATTGGGCGCGACGGCGTAACAGTGCAACGTTACAAAGGTTTAGGCGAAATGAATCCCGAACAACTTTGGGAAACGACAATGGATCCTGCGGCGCGTACAATGTTACGAGTTGACATTGAAGACGCGGCAGAGGCTGACGAACTTTTTACAATTTTAATGGGAGATCAAGTTGCGCCGCGTCGTCAATTCATTGAAGAAAATGCTTTACTCGTTAAAAATTTAGATATTTAATCTTATAAACATATTACTAATTGGAAAAACCGCCCGTCCTGTGCCGCCCAATTAACACATAATAGGAGCGTGCAGGAAACTGGGAGCGACCAAAAGGAGCTCGTTTAATAAGAGCGTGCGAAACTCAAGGCGGCGGACGGGCGATAAAGCGTTTCTTTGGTACTTTCTTTTCGCGACTGAAAAGAAAGTACATATAAAGTTAAAAATTAAAACTTAAAAGAGTTACAGAAATGTTAAAAGAAAATAAAATCGCACTTGCTGAAGGTTTCAGAGACGGAATACCAATAGGTTTAGGCTACTTTGTAGTTTCGTTTACGTTGGGAATTATGGCGCGGCATGTTGGATTAACGCCGTTTCAAGGATTTTTGGCAAGTTTTTTAAATAACGCCTCTGCCGGTGAATACGTGGGCTTTGCGCTAATTGCAAATCACGCGCCTTACATTGAAGTTGCGATTATGACTTTTATTGCAAACGCAAGATATTTGTTGATGAGTACGGTACTAAGTCAAAAGTTTTCGCCGAATACGCCGTTTTATCACAGAATTTTTGTCGGCTTTGATGTAACAGATGAAATTTTTGGAATATCAGTAGCAAGAAAAGGTTGGCTGAATCCATTCTACAATTATGGTGCAATGCTCACGGCTTTGCCCGGCTGGTCAATCGGTACAGCGTTGGGAATTATCGCAGGAAATATTTTGCCGCCGTCGGCAGTCAGTGCGCTGTCAGTTGCACTTTATGGAATGTTCATAGCAATAATAATTCCACCTGCGCGAAAAGATAAAATCGTTGCGGCGTGTGTAATGATAAGTTTTGCGGCAAGTTATTTGTCTGATAAATTTTTACACGGAATAATTTCAGTTGGAACGCAGACAATTTTTTTGACGGTAATAATTGCGGGCGCGGCGGCGATTTTGTATCCAATCAAGGAGCAAAATAGGGACTAGGGATTAGGGATTAGGTAAATTTTTAATTGATTTTTCTAATCTCTGAAAAGGGAGCATTTATGAATCATGAAATTTACATTTATATTTTGATAATGAGCGCGGTTACTTTGGCAATAAGAATTTTGCCGCTAACTTTAATTCGCACGGAAATAAAAAATATCAAAATTCGCTCGTTCCTGTACTATGTGCCGTATGTAACATTGGCGGTTATGACATTTCCGGCGATAATCCACGCCACACAGTCAGAAATTTCCGGCGCGTTAGCTTTAATCTTTGGAATAGCGGTGGCGTTTTTCGGCGCAAGTTTGTTTCAAGTGGCGGTTTTATGTTGTATAGTTGTTTTTGTAAGTGAATTATTTTTAATTGGAGGTTTTTAAAAATGGAAAATGAAAAATTGAAAAAAATTATTGATGAATTTATGAATTTCTGCGAAACAAAAAATTATCGCGGAATTATTGCGGCGTCTGACAAAAATTATCAAAACAATTTTGCCGGAAATTACGCAAGCGATATTGATATTACTTTGTTGCTTAGAAATCTTTTGCTGAACTTCCAAGAAAAAACTGAAACGCCCGCAACTCCTTTAGCGGTACATTTGGCGTTGTCAATGGCGATTATCGACATCAGCAAGGCAAGCAAAAAGCCGCTTGAAAAGGTTGACGAAAAAGTTTTGGAAAAAGCAATGGCGATTGTCAAAGATTGTATGAATAAAGAATTTGAACAAACACGCGCCGCTGAAGTGAAAGGATAATTTTACCTGATGGATATAGAATACCTTTTATTTTTGCAGGGGATACGCGAAAGTTTAGGCGGCAACTTTGAAACTTTTGTATCGCTTATAACGGCAATTCCCAAAAGCCCAATTTCAGCGATGATAGCGGGAATTTTATTTTGGTGTATCAGTCGTCGCGCAGGATTATTTTTAATGTTCGTAATGTCATTTGGGCGATTGTTAAACACCTTGATAAAAGATACTGCGTGCGTATATCGTCCATGGATTCTAGATTCAGATATTCATCCTGCAGAAGACGCGCTGAAAAAAGCAAGCAGTTATTCAATGCCAAGTGGACATACGCAATTTGCAACGGCAATTTACGGCGGACTTGCATATTTTTACAGAAAAACTTTTCCAAAATTAATAATTCCCTGCGCGATAATAATTTTGGCGGTTGCACTTTCCAGAAACTTTTTGGGCGTCCACACTCCGCAAGATGTTTTAGTGGCGATTGTAGAAACTTTGGCAGTAATATTTTTTTCAGAAAAACTTTTTGACAGAATGGATCACGACAAAAATTTTACAAAGACGGCGTTTATTGCAGGCGCGGTATTTTGCGTCATTGCGACGATTTATATTTTGACAAAGTCTTATCCCGTCGATTATTTGAACGGCAAAATAATTGTAACTGAAACGGCGGCGAAACTTGATTCACTTGACAGCATTGGTTGCGTTGCGGCGTTTTTGATTGGCGCGGCGTTGGAAAATAAATTTGTAAACTTCAGCACGAATGTTGATTTTGGCGTAAAAGTTCGGCGTGTGATAATTGGTTGCATTGTTGGCGGCGCGGCAATGGTTTTACTTTTGCTGATTAAATTAACCGGCTTTGAATTTTTCTACGAATTTTGCAAAGGTTTTCTGCCAATCATCGCAATAATTTTCCTTGCTCCAATGGCGTTCAATTATTTTGAAACAAAAACTAAATTCAGATTTAAAAAAATTTCTAAAATCTAGTCAGGAGGTGTTTAACCGTGAGCGGCAATAAAAGGGAACTTAAAAAAATCGAAAATCGCCAAAGTATTTTGGACGCGGCGACGATTCAATTTAAAGAGCGCGGCTTTGCAAATACTTCGGTTCCTGAAATTATGAAAAATTCAAATTTGGGCGTAGGTACTTTTTATCGTTATTTCGGCTCAAAAGAAGAAGTTTTAATGGCGATTGTACGAAAACTTTTCAAACAAGTTGAAGATAAAGTTACGTCGCAAAAAAATTCTTCGTCATTGGAACTTTTGGAATTTTGCACAATGGAAACGGCGCGGCTTATTGATGAAAACAGATTTATATTGCCGCTGTTGGCAAGCGCAGTTAAACACTCCGACAAGCCGGAACAACTGCCAAAAAATTTGTCTCCCGACTTCAAAAAAATTTTCGAGGAAATAATTTTGCGCGGGCAGGAACGCGGCGAAATTCGCAACGATATTTCAGTTGATTTAATTTCTGAAATGTTTCACTCAATTTATCAGGCGGCGGCGTTCAGCAAGTTGCAAATTCCATTTACTGAAAACATTCGGCTAAAGTTGAAAATTCTAATCGCCGGAATTGCAATATAAAAAATTTTGGAAGTGATTTTATTGGCGAATGTAGAAATAATTGACGGCAAAGAAAATTTGGCAGAAATTGAAAAATTGTTTGCCGAATACAAGGCTGAATTGAACGTAGATGTTTCATTTCAGCCGGAAGATATAACTGCAGAGGAAATTTCAAAAATTTACAACGAACCGAACGGCAAAATTTATTTGGCGGTTGTAGAAAATGAACCTGCGGGCTGTTTGGCGTTTCACAAAATGAAAAATGAAACTGCTTGCGAATTGAAGAGGGTTTTTGTCAAAACAAAATTCAGAGGCTTGTCAATCGGAAAAATTTTAATTCAAAAAGCGATTGACGATATAAAAAATTTGGGCTACAAAGAAATTTATCTTGATACTTTGTCAACTTTGAAAGCGGCTTGCAGATTGTACGAGAAATTTGGATTTGAACAAATTCCACCGTACTACTACAACCCGTTAGAAAATGTAGTTTATTACAGATTAAAATTTTAAAAAAGTTCCTGCGTAAAAACGCGCGGGTATTTTTTTGTTGCAGGAAAAATTTCAAAAATCGCCAAATAACCTTGAATGATTTTATTTTTAATTGAGGTTTAACCGATGATTAGCGTTACAAAACTTTTATTTGCAAGAAATTATTTTGGCGACAATCTGCGCTACACAAATACGGCGCACAAAATGACGAGTGGCGCGGCTGAAGGTATGGGACCCGTTGTAGTTTGGAACTCAACGCGCACTTGTAATTTAAAATGCCGCCATTGCTATATGGATTCTGATTCGCGCAGGTATAACGACGAATTGACAACTGCAGAGGCAAAGAAATTTATTGACGACTTGGCAGAATTTAAAGTACCCGTGCTTTTATTTTCCGGCGGCGAACCTTTAATGCGTGCAGATTTTTTTGAATTGGCAGAGTACGCCGCTAAAAAAAATGTTCGCCCTACACTTTCAACTAACGGCACTTTGATAACGCCAAAAATTGCCGAAAAAATTAAAAATATCGGCGTCGGTTACGTTGGAATTTCACTGGACGGCTTGCAAGATGTCAATGATAAATTTAGAGGCGTGGCGGGCGCGTATCAAAAGGCAATGGCAGGAATTGAAAACTGCGTGGCAGTTGGTCAGCGCGTAGGTTTAAGATTTACGATTAATCGCCATAATTTTGAGGAGCTTGACAAAATTTTTGATTTTATAGAGGCGGAAAAAATTAACCGCGTCTGCTTTTATCATTTGGTTTACAGCGGGCGCGGCAGTAAAATGATTGACGAAGATTTAACGCCGCTTGAATCACGGGCGGCAATGGATAAAATTATTGAACGCACGAAAGATTTTGAGCGGCGCGGTCTTGAAAAAGAAATTTTGACGGTAGATAATCATTGCGACGGCGTTTATATGTATCTGAAAAATTTGTACGAAGGAAATTTAGAAACTGCCGCGCAGGTAAAAAAATTTATTTCAATGAATGGCGGTAACCGCTCCGGCATTGCGTTTGGCGAAGTTGATCCCGCCGGTTACGTTCACCCCGACCAATTTACGCAACATTACACTTTCGGTAACGTTCGTGAAAGAAAATTCGGCGATATTTGGACTGATACGACAAATGAAATTATGGCGGGCTTAAAAAATCGCAAGCCGCTTTTAAAGGGACGCTGTGCAAGTTGCAAATTTCTTGACAACTGCAACGGCAATTTCCGCACTCGTGCAGAAGCTAAAACCGGCGATTTTTGGGAATCAGATCCCGCCTGTTATCTTACTGATGAGGAAATTTTAAAATGAAAAAAATAATTTACATACACGGCAAAGGCGGCAACGCGGATGAATCTGAACATTACAAAAAATTTTTTCCGAACGATGAAGTAATTGGCTTTGACTATAAATCTGAAAATATTTTTGACGCCGTTGAAGAATTTCAAAAATTTTTTAATCAATTTGGCAAAGCTACGATAATTGCAAACAGTATAGGCGCGTTTTATGCAATGTACGCACTTTCAGAAAAAAATATCGAAAAAGCTTTTTTCATTTCGCCAATCGTCGATATGGAAAATTTAATTTTAAATATTATGACGCGGGCGAATGTTACAGAAAAAATCCTGCGCGACTCAAAAGAAATTGTTACAGAATTTGGCGAAAACTTATCTTGGAAATATCTTTGTTACGTGCGGGAAAATCCAATTAACTGGAAAGTACCGACCAATATTTTATACGGCGATAAAGATTTTTTAACTTCGCTTGAAACGATGAAAAATTTTGCCGCAAAAATTGGAGCGTCATTAACCGTAATGCAAGGCGGCGAACATTGGTTTCATACTGCCGAGCAAATGCAATTTCTTGATAATTGGCTGGAGGAAAATTTATTGTGATTGTTTCATGGAATACTACTAACGCTTGTAATATGTATTGCGCCCACTGCTACAGAGACGCCGGTTGTAAAGCTGACAAGGAACTTTCTACCGCCGAAGCTAAGGAACTTTTAAACCAAATTGCTCGCGCAGGTTTTAAAATTATGATTTTCAGCGGCGGCGAACCTTTAATGCGTCCGGATATTTTGGAATTGGTACAACACGCGGCAAATTTAAAATTAATTCCAGTTTTCGGTACAAACGGCACTTTGATAACTCAAAAAATGGCTGAAGATTTAAAATCTGTCGGCGCAAAGGGTATGGGAATTTCTTTGGATTCAATGGACGCCGAAAAGCATGATAAATTTCGTTCGTTCAAAAATGCGTGGAGCGGCGCAGTTGAAGGAATGAAAAATTGTCGCGCCGTCGGCTTGCCTTTCCAAATTCATACAACTGTAATGGATTGGAACAAAAACGAATTGGAAAATTTAACAGATTTTGCAGTTGAAATTGGGGCGAAGGCTCATCACTTTTTCTTTTTAGTACCGACGGGAAGAGCGTCAACGATTGAGGAAGAATCTTTACGCGCCGCCGAATATGAAGAAGTTTTAACCAGAATTATGAAAAAACAGCAACAAGTTTCAATCGAATTAAAACCAACGTGCGCCCCGCAGTTTTTACGAATTGTTGACGAATTAAAAATAAATTCAAGATTTAAACGTGGTTGCCTTGCAGGTTTAAGTTATTGTATAATTAGCCCACGCGGAAAAGTTCAACCTTGCGCGTATTTGAATATGGAACTAGGCGACGTTCGACAAACTCCTTTTGATGAAATTTGGAAAAATAATCCAATTCTAAAAAAGTTGCGAACTCTCGAATACAGCGGAAATTGCGGCGGTTGCAAGTACAAAAACAAATGCGGCGGTTGCAGGGCGCGTGCGGCTATTTATCACGGCGGCGATTTTATGGCGGCTGAACCGTGGTGTAATTTTGGAGGTGTTTAATTTGAAAAAAATTACTGCTGTTAAAATTGAGGGCAATCCTTATTGTACGCAGGTTTATGATGTACTTTACAAATTGAAGGCGGAATTTCCATCAGTTGAAATTGATATTATTGATGAAAAACTTCAGCCGGAACGTGCAAAAGTTTTTGAAGAGAAATATCGTTATCTGCCCGCTATGTTCATTGACAACAAAAAAGTTTATGAATCACATCCCGGCGAATCTTACGAAGAATGTTTTTCAAAAGTTACAAAAGTTTTTAAATCTGCCTTGTAATGAGAGGAGAAATTTTTAAATGATTGTTGTAATGTCTCCAAACGCCACGAAAGAAAATCTTGACAACGTGGTAAAAAAATTGGAGTCAATGAATCTGCGTACCCACCTTTCAACCGGCGACGAACGCACGATTGTTGGAGTTATCGGCGACAAAAAAATTATCGCCAACCTTGAAATGGAAATGATGGCGGGCGTTGAAAAAACCGTTCGCATTACCGAAAAATATAAACTTGTCAGCCGTGATTTTCATCCGCAGGATACAATTATTGACGTTGACGGCGTAAAAATTGGCGGCAATGAAATTGTAGTAATGGCGGGACCTTGTGCAGTTGAAAATCTTGAACAACTGCGCGAGGCGGCTCAAGCTGTCAAAAAATCCGGCGCAAAAATTTTACGTGGCGGCGCGTACAAGCCGCGTACTTCGCCATACGATTTTCAAGGACTTGGCGAAGAAGGCTTAAAACTTTTGCGGCAGGTTGCAGATGAATTTGATATGAAAGTTGTTACCGAAGTTGTAGACCGTGAAGATATTGCGTTAATGGAAAATTACGCAGATATTTTACAAGTTGGCGCAAGAAATATGCAAAACTTTCAAATGCTGAAAGCACTCGGCAAAAGTAAAAAACCTATAATGTTAAAGCGCGGACTTTCTGCAACAATTTCAGAATGGCTCAACGCGGCTGAATATATTATGACGGGCGGCAATGAAAATGTTATGTTCTGCGAACGTGGAATTAGGACTTACGAAACATTTACAAGAAACACTTTGGATTTAAGCGCGGTTGCGGCAGTCAAGGAACTTTCACATTTGCCAATAGTTGTAGATCCTTCGCACGGCACGGGACGCCGTCCAATGGTTGCGCCAATGGCACGTGCAGCAATAGCGGCGGGCGCAGATGCTTTAATGATTGAAGTACACCCACACCCTGAAATTGCACTTTCTGACGGCAACCAATCTTTGACGCCGGAAGATTTTCAAAAGTTAATGGCGAATTTGGGCGAAATTGCAAAGGCAGTCGGCAAGACAATTTAAGGGCTAAGGACTAGGGGGCTGGTGTTAAAATCCCTAGTCCTTATTTTTCGGAAGGTGTGGCGATTAAAAAATATGAAACTTGCGATAATTGGCGTTGGATTAATTGGCGGCTCGTTGGGATTGTGCTTGAAAGAAAAACTCGGCGATAAAATTTTTATAAGCGGTCTTTGTCGCAGTGAAAAATCTATGGAGCTTGCAAAAAATTTGGGCGCGGTAGATTTTGCAGATTCTGACATTGAAAAAGTTGTCGGCGACGCTGACATTATTTATTTAAGTCCGCCTGTTTTGCAAATTGTGCCTATGGTTAAAAAAATTTTGCCGTATGTAAAAAGCGGCGCAATTTTAACAGATGCGGGCAGTACAAAAAAATATATTTGGACGGAATTGAAAAAAATTTTGCCGGAAAATGTTTACTACATTGCCGGGCATCCAATGACGGGGCGGGAAAAATCCGGCGTATCTGCGGCGAAGGCAGATTTATTTAAAAATAAAGCTTACGTGATTGTTGAAAACACGGGCGCACCTGTCGAAGTCAAAGAAAAGTTAATGCAACTTCTGCGCTTGACTGAAGCAAATTTTATTGAAATGGACATTGAAAAGCACGACCGTTGCGCGGCAATTATAAGCCACGTTCCACATTTGACGGCGGCGGCGTTGGTAATTCTGTTAAATCGCGCAGGGGACGACTTAGAATCTTGCTTAAAACTTATTGGCGGCGGCTTTAAAGATACAACGCGTATTGCAAGCTCAAACGCCGATATGTGGGCTGATATTTGTATGACGAACGGCGCGGAAATTTCGGCGAATCTGCGCGAATTTCAAAAAATTTTGGACGAAGTTATAAAAGCGGTTGATAATCACGACAGGCAATTTATTCACGATTATTTTGTACAATCAAAAACGCGCCGCGACGAAATTTTGGAAACCGTCGAGCGCAAATTTGATCCAAACTGATTTTTGAGAGTTGGAATTTTTCCGACTCTATTTTTTTATTTCAGAAAAATTTTTGAACTTTCGCCATTGCAGTAATACCGCGCTGATGACCAATCCAGCCGGTAGTATTTATATCAACAGCCCAAGGCAAAGCTCTAAGCGGCTTAACAATCCAACCCAATTCCAACATTCCGCTTGAGCCGTTATCGCCGTCTCCCGCGTTAGAATAAGAAGCGATAACCAATTCTGAATCTTCCTGCGTCCGCCGATGAAAAATTATAATGTTCGCCGCTTGATAAATCAGCCTCCATGCTGCCTTGATGTGCATGATAATAAATGCCGTACACGTCAAGAAAATTATTGTGGTTCAATCTGAAAGCTTTACCAAGTTTCAAATGTCCTGATAAAGTCGTGGCTGAAGTATCATAAGTAACCCTGCCAAAAAAGCCGGTCTTATCTATGTTATCAGATGCAAAATCAGTTTTAACTTTGCCAACTCTAAAACTGCCTTCATAATAAAAACCGTTCGGCAACATACGCCGCGCAATTAAACCGCCCGCAATGTAACGCGTTTTACCGTTGCCGTGTATACCTGTTTCAAGGTAGCTGTCATAATTTCCGCTAACATAGTCAATAATTGGCGCAATGGTAAATTTTCCTGCGCTACTTTGAAGACTGCGTGCAAACCCTAAGTTAATGCTTTGAGTTGTCCTATCGACGTGAGAACCGTTACTGCCTTTAATCCTCAACGAGCCGCCGCCCATATTTGCAAATATTTCCCAGCCTTTTGAATCAACTACCATAGCGTTTGCACTTTCTTGAACAGTGGTACTACCTTCTTCATTTTCAGTATTGCCGCCGGTATTTTCAATCTTTGAAGTATCCATTGAAGTTGAAGTCGATCTCGAAGTTGTTTTACTAACGCTGTTAGTCACGATATTAATTTCAGGTTCAATATCGATTATATTTTCAATCGTTGGCGTATCCAATGAAGTTGTAATTGCTCCCGTTGTTGTTTTATCGACGCTTTCAGATAAAACTTTAGTTTCAGGATTCAAAGTATTTGGCGATTTTGTAATATTTGCAACGATGCTATTTCCGGATGGTTCAATGCTCATTTCGTAATTTTTAGAAACGCCTTCGGTTAAAGTACCGTAAATTGTACCGCTCGTAGTAATTAAGTCGTTTGAATTTGTCAGCAGGTTAATTGTATCGCCAATTTTTAAATTAGTATTTCCTGAAACAACGCCGGCATTAATTGCAACGCCGCTTAAATTTGTACCGGCGGGATCTGTCAGCGTCAACATTGTATCGCCGTTAATTGCACTGCTCGGAAAGTAGAAATTCAAGTTATCGAAGTTGTAAGTATTATTTGCGGTTAAACCTTTTGCACGGACGTTTAAAGTATTTCCTGAAGTTAAGCCGTTGTTTGTAAATCCGCCATAAATATTTCCAAGATTCGTACCGCCGTATAAATTAACGGTGTTATTTTGGGCGTTGCCAATATCAGTCTTGCCGCCGTAAATATTGCCGCTGTCGCTATTTTATACATTTTTTGCTTTGATATTCAAAACGTTATTATAAATTTCAGAATTACTATTACCGCTACCGGCTACAATGTTACCTGAAAAAGTTCCGCCTTCAATGTTTACCGTGTTGTCGTGAGCAACGCCATTATCCATAATTGCGCCGCCAATTATCAAACCGGGATGAGAAACTGTTGAAAAGTTGCCGCTGTAAATATTGACGACGTTATTATAGGCGTTTGCACCCAGTGCGCCAAAAATACCGTTATCATCAACATTGTAAGTGGCGTTGCTGATATTAACCGTGTTATTGTAGGCGTTGCCGGTATCATGTCTTGTACCGAAAATTGAACCTGCAAGCGTACCGCCCGTTATATTTACCGTGCCGCCATAACCGTAACGACTGCCGCGAATCATTGAGCCGGTAAAATTACCGCTGGAAAAATTTACAGTACTGTTATAATCTCCGCCCCAAATAGCAGTGATTGTTCCGCCGAAAATATTAACTGTTTCATCGTGCGAAGTACCATTACTGGAAACGCCGCCGTAAACATTGCCAATCTTCCCGCCATAAATATTTATAACATTGCCGTAACTTTCGCCCGTGTCAACATCAGCCCCGCCGACACTGTTAATATTGCCGCCATGAATATTAATTGTATTGTTGTAAACTTTGCCGCTGTCAGATTGTCCGCCGCTTATGTTGCCGGTAATGTTAATATCATTTGAATTGACTGTGATAGTATTGTTGTAAATATCGCCGCTTGTAGATCGCCCGCCCAATATTGAAATCAGCGAAGTATTGACGCCTTCGCCAATTATAATTTTGTTATTGTAAATTGCGCCGCTTGTAGAATAGCCGCCAAAAATTATTCCGTTAATTCCGTCGCTACTTTCCAAATTATAAAAACTTCCGCCGTTAAAATAAATTTTGTTGCCGTAAATGGAATTTAAAGGACTCCAGCCGCCGAAAATTGCGCGGTTGATTGTCCCGCCGTTTAAAGTTATCTTATTATTGAAAGTTGGCGCGGTGTTAGAGTAGCCGCTCCAAATTTATACCAATTAAAAAATTAAACAACCTGCAAAATTTTCAACGACGGCAAGCGATTTTCTAAGAAAGGACTGATGCCTTTTTTAAATTCAGCAATATTTTCTTCGGCAGTTTGCAACGCCTTACCTTGTACAATCAAAGTTTGCCCTTGACTTTGAAAAATTTTCCAAGCATATTCAGCAATTTCATCAGCAGTATTTTTACCGTCGAAAATCGCCGCCGTAAAAATTCTTTCAAAGCGATTCACAGGAACGCCGCCGCCTGTTACAGGACTTGCCAAAAATTGAACTTCATCAGCAAATTTGGCGCGTTCACAAATATATTTATTCAACGAATGGCAACGCGGCGCAGTTTTATTTATTGCGGATTCACTTTGGCACGGCAAAATTTTTCCCGCGTGTACTAAAATTGTAGTTACGTCTTCAATAATTAACGGATTAAATTGAGGATTTTTTTGATTAAATTCTGTAAGATTTTTTGGGCGGTAATTGTCAGCTGAAAGATGTTGCTGAAGTTTTTCAAGTAAATCTTTGTTTAAATTTATCGTACCAATCGGCAAATTTATTTTTTCCGGCAAGGGATTTTTATCAGCCAAAATATAATTTGTTTCAAGAATTAAATTCGTTCGCGCAGGTTGAGAAAGTCTTATTCCGCCGCGCACTGATAAATCTTTTCTGAATTGTCGATTCAAGAAATAATCTTTGACTTGCTCCCGCATTATTGGATTTTCGATTGAGTTTAAAATTTCAATACAATTTGGCGGCAACATTAAATTTGCGCGTTGTTCAATAATCGACGCGGTACAAGCAAATTCAACTTTCGCCGCTTGAAACATTTCTGCAACTTCACTGAAATACATACAAATCCAATCGCGGTTAAAATATTCGTGCGCCAAATAGTCATGATTGTATTTTTTTGTACGTTCAAAAATATTTTTAACGTCCGGAACCCGTGAAAAATATCCTTGCGGCGTCGAAATAATTTTTTCGGTAAACTTTAAAGCCTCTTCAACGCGGTTAAAAGTTTTGCTACTTTGATGAGCGTATTTGTCATGCAATACAAAAAGTTCACGCATTGGCGCGGCAGGACTCCAGCCGGGATAACAATTATAACTGTTGTACAAAATTCCGCCGGTTTTTAAAAACTTCCGCACAAATTCTACGATATGTTTTTGATTTTCAGTGCTGATCCACGACCAAATACCGTGCAAGCTGATTGAATCAAATTGCGGCAAGTCGTCACGATGCAACATTTCCTCAAAACTGTTTTCAAAAAGTTTTGCGCCACTTCCCGACGCTTGACACAAAATATTTGCGTGCTCCGCGTGCGAAGGATTAAAATCTGTACCAAAATAATTTCCCGGATTTGCGGCGGCGTGAATATTTATAGAAACGCCCTGCCCGTAGCCAAGCTCGCAGTGATTTTCATTCTCAATGGGGGGGGCGTCAGTACGCCATTTGTGAGCAAACAGAATCTTTGAAAGGTAGGATTCAATTCAGGATAATAGCCGTAAGTATAAGTCGATTCTGTAAAATAACCTTCGTTCCAATCGTTCATTAAAAAATTTCCTCCTAAAAATTTTTACGGCACATTCTATCACTGCCAACAAAATTTGTATAGCTTGTTAAAAAGTTTGTAATTTTTAATGAAAGTTTCAAAAAAGTTTTGAATGTGTAAATTTAAATCGATTTTGTAAAACATTTATCAAAAAATTTTTCGTAAACAATCTAACGCCACTGATAAAATTTGTACAGCTTATTGAAAAACCTTTGCGCTTTTTGATAAAATTTAGCAAAGAAATTTGGAGGTGTTCAAAGTGTTCAAAAGAGTTTTGATAGCGAATCGCGGCGAAATTGCAGTTAGAGTTATTCGCGCCTGTCAAGAATTGGGGATTGAAACGGTTGCAGTATATTCTGACGCGGACAAAAATGCACTGCATACGCAAATGGCGGATATTCGTTGCCACATTGGAGCGGCGGACGCAATGGAAAGTTACTTGAATAAAGACGCGCTGATTAAAGCCGCCAAAGAATCGAAGGCTGATGCAGTTCATCCGGGTTACGGCTTTTTATCTGAAGACGCCGAATTTGCAGAAATGGTTACTCAAGTCGGCTTAACGTGGATTGGACCATTGCCTGAAACAATTAAACTTGTCGGCGACAAAGATGCGGCGCGTGATGCCGTTGCTCCTTCAGGTATTCCAATGGCTAAAGGTAGCCCGCCAATTTATAATAATAACGTAGCGTTTGAATTGGCGCACTTTGTGGAATATCCCGCAATTTTAAAACCTGTCAGCGGCGGCGGCGGTAAAGGTATGTTTATTGTCCACGACGACAACGAACTCAAAAAAGTTTTGCAAGTTATCGACGTTACAAAAATTCGCTATTACTTTGAACATTATATTGAACGTTCCCGCCATATCGAAGTCCAAATTGTTGCAGATAATTTCGGCGAAGTTGTACATTTGGGCGAACGTGAATGTTCAATTCAACGCCGCAACCAAAAACTTTTGGAAGAATCGCCCTCAATCGCTTTAAGTGAGGAAATGCGCGAACACGTCGGAAAGTTGGCAGTTGCCGCCGCTAAAAGCGTTCACTATTCAAGCATTGGTACGGTTGAATTTTTGTTAGACTTGGCAACGCACGAATTTTATTTTATGGAAATAAATCCCCGTGTACAAGTTGAGCACGGAATTACAGAGGCGATAACCGGAATTGATTTAGTACGGACTCAAATAAAAATTGCCGCTGGTGAACCGCTGGACTTTTCGCAAAAAGACGTTAAATTCAGAGGACACGCCATAGAATGTAGAATAAACGCTGAAGACCCGGAACATAATTTTTTACCCGCGCCCGGCAAAATTAATTTTATGCATGAGCCGTCCGGTCCGCGTGTAAGATTTGATAGCGGAGTTGCGGCGGGACTTGCTATTGAACCTTATTACGATTCACTTATTGCAAAAGTTATCGTACACGGAAGGACACGCGGCGACGCGATAAAAATTATGCAACGCGCTTTGAATGAATTTATCATTGAAGGCGACGATATTAAAACTACAATTTCGCTCCACCAAAAAATTTTGGCAGATAATTATTTTCGTACCGGCAACATTGACACGCAATTTATTAATAAGCGTTTACCAATCTACGCCAAAGAACCTAAAAAACTTTCGCTGAAAGAAAAGTTGAATCTGAAAACAATGCTTAACGAAAATTTGACGACGGTTTTTGACGCCGGATTAAATGACTTTGAAGATTAAAATTGTTGTTGTAAATATTTAACTGTGGTATAATTCGCGCAGGAATTTTCTAAAAATTTTTTTAAGGAGTGTTACAGATGAAACTACCGAAAATTTTAAAACGTGTATTGACTGCGGGGCTTGCAGTGGCAATGGCTCTGGGCGTTGCAGGTTGCGGCGGCGATGGTGCAAAGAATGAAACTTTTTTGAACATTGCAACCGGCGGCACAGCGGGAACCTATTACCCAATAGGCGGCGCAATGGCGGAAATTATCAACAAAGACGTTTACGGCGTCAACGCAAGCGCACAAAGTACCGGCGCATCTGTCGCAAATATCAATATGCTTGCTGATGGTCAAGTTGAAATGGCGATTGTGCAAAATGATATAACTTATTACGCCGTCAACGGGCAAAATATGTTTGACAAAAAATTTGAGACTCTGCGCGGAATTGCCGCTTTGTATCCTGAAACTTGCCAATTCGTTACAATGGCTGACAGTGGCATTATGTCAATCGGCGATTTGAAAGGTAAACGCGTTGCAGTCGGCGCGGCAGGCAGCGGCGTTGAGGCTAACGTTAAACAAATTCTTCAGGCTTACGGTTTAACCTATGATGACATTGATGAACAATTTTTATCATTTGCTGAAGGCGCAAACGCCCTTAAAGATGGTACGGTTGATGTTGCTTGCGTAACTGCCGGTTATCCTACCGCCTCAATTCAAGACGTTGCCTCGCAAAAAAATATTCGCCTCATTCCGCTTGACGAACAAAAAATTACTGCCTTAACAATCGACTATCCTTTCTATACGCGTACAGTTATTCCGGCGGGCGTCTAT
Organism: uncultured Selenomonadales bacterium; assembly: GCA_937877565.1. Lineage (GTDB taxonomy): Bacteria > Bacillota > Negativicutes > Selenomonadales > Selenomonadaceae > Quinella. Next base: position 52,409 of record CALFJB010000037.1, read on the forward strand.
CAAGGTTTTGATCAGGAAGTTCCCGCAGTTAGCGTTATGGCGATCCTCATTGCAACCGACAAAATGGACGATAAAACCGGATACGATGTAACGAAGTCGATTTTCACAAATACTGATAAACTTGTTGCGGCTCACTCTGCTGCCAAGTCCATTGAAAAGAAAACCGCGCTTGCCGGTATGGGATTTATTAAAATGAACGGCGGCGCAGAAAAATTCCTCAAAGAGCAATAACATTTATAGTTTAACAAAAAATAAAAAGAACCGTACCAATTTAGGTACGGTTTTTTTAACGTTCGTGAGAAAAATACAATTTGTTAGGTACGTCCATTCCCAACTCATCACGCGCAATTTGTTTGATACGTCCGGGCGATTTCAACTTTGCAATTTCAATTTTTAAGCGTTCGTTTTCATGCTCCAGTTGTTGAGTTTGATTTTGCGTTGCAACAAGTGCGTAACCGCGACTTGCACTAATTCCGCTACGAATTACAACCAGCATTGCTAAAATTGAAATGATAATAAAAGCTAATCTGCAACGTGAACGCAACAAATAATTTAACTGCGGACGATACTTAATCAAGCGAAGTTGCGAAGGTTTACTTGCATTTTGATTTTGATTTTCAAGAGTGTTGGCTTGTGGTGTACGCCGTGAAATCATAATATTCCCCCTTAAATTTTTTCAGCCGTGCGAAGTTTGGCAGATTTTGCACGGGAATTTTTATTTAGTTCGTCGGCAGTTGCGATTTTAGCTTTACCGAGAATTTTTATTTCGGCTTTGTGTCCGCAGGTACAAACGGGAAAATTTTTTGGGCAAATACAATCCTGCGCGAGAGTTTTAAAAGTTTGTTTAACAATTCTATCTTCCAACGAATGAAAAGTTATAACCGCAATTCGCCCGCCAATTTTCAGACGTTTAACCGCCGCCGTAACTGCGCCGCTCAAAATTTCCAGTTCGTGATTAACTTCAATTCGCACGGCTTGAAAAACTCTTTTGGCAGGATGCCCGCCGTCAGAAATTTTCGGTACAGCTTTTTCAATAATTTTGACAAGTGCGCCGGTCGTTTCAATGGCGGAATTTTTCCGCGCCCCGACGATATTTTTTGCAATTCGTTTGGAAAATCTTTCTTCGCCGTATTCGCTGAAAATTTTTACAAGATTTTCTTCAGAATAATTGTTAATCACGTCAAAGGCAGAAAAATTTTTAGTCCTGTCCATTCTCATATCAAGTGGCGCGTCGTGCATATATGAAAAGCCGCGCTCGGCAGTGTCAATTTGATGTGAAGAAACGCCCAAGTCAAAAATTGCGCCGTCAATTTTTTCAATTTGTAAATCGTCCAGAATTTTATCAAGTTCAGAAAAATTGCCGTGAATAATTTCAATTTTGCAAGTCAAGTTGGAAAGTTTTTCACGTGCCGCGTTAATGGCGTCTTCGTCCCTGTCAATTCCAATTAAAATTCCATCCTTTTCCAAACTTTCACCAATTTTCAAAGAATGTCCGCCGCCGCCAAGTGTACAATCTAAATAAATTCCGTGCGGCTGAATGTTGAGGGCGTCAACAGTTTCATTTAACATTACGCTGATATGTTCAAACTTCACCGGCTACACCCTTTCTTTAAACTAAAAAAACTTTTGAAAAATAACAACTAACTTTTAAAATCTAATTCAATTTATATCAAAAATTTCCTTCAAACGCAAGAAAAATATTTCAGTAAATTTTCATTGACGATTTTTTGAGACGTGATATAATTCAAAAGTCTAGGAGGTCTTTCTATGAAAATTACCAAAGATATGAATATAATTGAAGTTGTACAAAAATATCCTGATACAATCGGCGTTTTTATGTATGCGGGAATGGGCTGTTTTGGTTGCCACGTCGCACAATATGAAACGGTTGAACAGGGCGCAATGGCTCATGGTATTGACGTTGATGCACTTGTTGACGCGCTGAACGAAGTTATAGAGGCGTCTGACGAACCGGCGCAGGTTGCCGCCGAATAAATATTTTTTATTTTGAATTTGTGACGGCGTGAAAAAATTTGCGCCGCTTATTTTTTAATTATGACAATTACAAAAATTTACAAAGATTCACTTGCTGAAGAATTGGAACTGCAAGTTGGCGATAAAATTTTAAAAATTAACAATCAACCGCCAAAAGATTTAATTGATTTAAGTTTTCTTTTGGCAGATGAAGAAATTGAAATGCTGATTGAACATTCTGACGGCGAACGGGAAATTATCGCCTTTGAAAAAGATATTGATGAGGAAATTGGCGCGGAATTTGAATCTGCGGTTGACAAAATTAAAACCTGTAAAAATCATTGCGTTTTTTGTTTCGTCGATATGATCGCGCCGAATATGCGAAAAACTTTAAATATCAAAGACGACGATTACCGCCTTTCGTTTTTGTACGGCAATTTCATCACGTTGACGAATTTAACTGACGCTGATTTTAAACGAATAAAAAATTTTCATCTGTCGCCGCTGTATGTTTCAGTTCATTCAATGAACGGCAAAGTTAGAGCTAAAATGTTGCGTACACCTTTAGCCGCAAATATTCAAACGCACTTAGACAAATTGCAAAGTTGCGGCGTCGAATATCATACGCAGATTGTACTTTGTCCAAACTTAAACGACGGCGCAGAATTGGATTATACAATTTCAGAAATTTTAAAGCGGCGTCCATTTGCCCAAAGTTTGGCGATTGTTCCAGTTGGTGTAACTAAGCATCGCAAGGATAAATTTTCCTTAACGCAGTTTGATAAAGATGGCGCGGCTAAAGTCATTGAACAGGTTGAAAAATTTCAGAAACAGGCTCGCGCAGATTTCGGAAAAACTTTTATTTATTTGGGCGACGAATTTTATTTTTTAGCAGGTAAGAAAATACCTCCTGCCGAATATTATGACGACTTCCCGCAAATTGAAAACGGTATTGGGCTGACTCGGAATTTTATTGACGAATTTTACGCCGAAAAAGTTTCAAATTCCAATAAAAAAATTTCAATAGACGTGGTTAGCGGTACTTCAATAGCCGTTGTTTTAAAAAGTTTGGCTGAAGAGGAAATGCGCCGCAATAAAAATTTGGACGTTAGAATTTTGCCGGTTGTCAATGAATTTTTTGGCAACAGAATAAATGTTTCGGGGCTTTTGACGGGCGGAGATATTATTAACACGCTGAAAAAAAATTCTCGTCCTTGCGACAAAATTTTAATTCCGAAAACTGCGTTGCGTTCAGGTACTGAAACTTTTCTTGATGATGTTACTGTTGACGATATGAGAAAAATTTTTCCTGCGAAATTTCAAGCAATTTCAAACGGCGGCGAATTTTTACAGGCGTTGAGGTTGTAAAACATTTGAATTGTTGGCAGAAATAATTAAAAATATAAAAAACCGGCGGCAAAAATCTTGCACGTAAAACTTTATCAGTTAATTTAAATAATCGAAAAAATATTTGCAAGAATGAAAATTGTATTAGTTGCAGAAAATCCCTAAAACCTAACCGCTAATACCTAACACCTAAATTTGGAGGTGATTTAATGAGCAAACCTATTGTGGCGATTGTTGGGCGTCCAAACGTCGGCAAGTCAACGCTTTTCAATCAGATTGGCAAAAAGCGCGTGTCGATTGTTGACGATATGCCCGGCGTCACTCGTGATAGAATTTATATGGATGCAACGTGGCTTGAAAAAGAATTTACGCTGATTGACACGGGCGGAATTGAAATTTATTCCAACGGCAACAAAATTCTGGACGAAATTAAAACGCAGGCGCAAATTGCAATTACTGAAGCGGACGTTATAATTTTTGTGGTGGACGGTCGCGCAGGTTTAACTTCAGCCGACGAAGATATTTCAAAAATTCTTCGCACTTCCAAAAAGCCGATTGTAATTGCGGTTAATAAAGTTGACAGCGTAAATCTGGAGCCGGATATTTACGAATTTTACAATTTGGGATTGGGTACGCCCATTGGAATTTCGGCAAGTAACGCGCTGAATTTGGGCGATCTTTTGGATGAAGTTATAAAAAATTTTCCTGACAATGAAGGCGAAACGGCTGACGACGACGAAATAAAAATTGCAGTGATTGGGCGTCCGAATGTTGGCAAGTCATCACTGGTTAATAAACTTTTGGGCGAAGAGCGCGTTATAGTTTCAGATATTGCAGGTACAACGCGGGATGCCATAGATACGCACTTTTTTAAAGACGGCACAAAATTTACTTTGATTGATACGGCAGGAATGCGCCGCAAATCCAAAGTTGAAGACGCGGTTGAATATTATAGCGTTATGCGTTCACTTCGTGCGATTGACAGGGCGGACGTTGTTTTAATGCTGATTGACGCGCCTGCAGGAATTACCGAACAAGATAAAAAAATTGCAGGCTACGCGCACGACAGCGGCAAAGGTTGCGTTATAATCGTCAACAAGTGGGATATTTTCCCAAACAAGCACGACCGATCTACAAACAGATTTACAGACGAATTACGCGCCGAAATTGGATTTTTGCAATACGCGCCGGTTTTATATCTTAGTGCGTTGACTGGACAGCGCGTCGATAGAGTTACCGAGCTTGTTAAATTTGTCGTTGAACAACAGACAATGAGGATTCAAACAAGCGTATTAAATGAATTGATTCGAGACGCCGTTGCAGTCAATCCGCCGCCTACCAAAAAAGGCAAGCAGTTGAAAATTTTATTTATGACGCAAGCCGATATTTGCCCGCCGCGTTTTGTAATTTTTGTAAACGATCCTGAACTTATGCACTTTTCATATTTGCGATTTATTGAAAATAAATTGCGTGATACTTACGGCTTTGAAGGTACGCCGCTAAAATTTGTAATTCGTAAGCGCAATGAGGAGGAATAAATTTGAAAATATCAAAATTATTTATTGGCTTGTTAGTTGCAGCAATGCTGACAATTTCGCCGGTGTCTGCCGCACGTTCAACCACGCCGGACGATTCAACGGGCTTTGTAATTTTATCTGAAGTTGTGCCGGATATTATTCAAGAAATTCGGTATTTTTCAACTTACAATTTTGTTGGTGAAAGAATCGAAGGCTACGAACAACCAATGGCAATTATGACGATTGAGGCGGCGAACGCTTTAAAGGCAGTTTCAGACGAAGTTAAAGCGCACGGTTATCGCTTGAAAGTTTTTGACGCCTACCGCCCGCAATCTGCGGTTGATCACTTTGTAAGATGGGGAAAAAATCTTAATGATTATCGTATGAAATATTATTTTTATCCTAACGTTGACAAGTCCAGATTGTTTATCGAAGGCTACATTGATGAAAAATCAGGACACAGTCGCGGCTCCACTATAGATTTAACGCTTTTTGATATGGCAACCGGCAAGGAAGTTGACATGGGCGGAACGTTCGATTATTTCGGCGAACTTTCACACCCGGACTACAGAGGCAACCTTACCGAAGAACAAATTAAAAATCGTCAATATCTGCGCAATGTTATGATTAAGCATGGTTTTAAGCCGCTTGAAACTGAATGGTGGCACTTTACCTTGAAAGATGAACCGTATCCCAATACATATTTTACTTTTGCGGTTGATTTTTTAAATAATTAATTTTATTGGAGGTGTTTTTCTTGTTATTAATTGGTACTTTGTTTTTGAGCTATATAATTGGCTCAATCCCCACAGGTTTAATTTTAGGTAAGTTAGCTTACCGCCGAGACTTACGCAGACTCGGTAGCGGAAACATTGGTGCTACAAATGCTTTTCGCGTGCTTGGCAAGAAAGGCGGCGCGGCTGTCTTTCTGATTGACTTCTTCAAAGGTGAAATTGCAGTTCTTCTCGGTATGTCAGTAATTGGTACACCTGCTGCAATGATGCTTTGCGGTATGTTTGCCATTATCGGGAACATTTTCAGCATTTTCATGCAACTCAAAGGTGGAAAAGGCGTTTCTACTACGCTTGGCGTGCTTTCCATTTTGATGCCGAAAATCGCCTTGGCTGTTGTTATCGTTTGGGGGGCTGTCGTTTTCGCTACTCGTTATGTTTCTCTCGGTTCCATTACCGCTGCTATCTTAACTCCTATTTTCGCTGCCTTCTTAGATTATGATTGCTATTATATCGCTTTCTCTGTTATCGCTATGGCTTTCATCATCGCTAAACATAGGGATAACCTCGAACGTTTGAGAAAAGGGCATGAACATAGATTTTAATTTTTAGTGGTGAGTCGTTGATTGTTGGCGGTTGTTGCTGCTGATAATCAACGGCTATTTTTTTTAACCGCTGAATTTTAAATCTGATTGCGCGATTAAATAACTAAAAATATTCTACGTAACATTTTTTTTTAGCAATTCAATCTTCAGCTTAAACGCAGATTTAGATATTTACTCAATATCTGTAATTAATCTTCAGTTTAAACTCCGGGTTAAATACGTACTCAGTATCTGTAACTAATTTTCAGATTAAACGCCGGGTTAAATATTTACTCAGTATCTGTAAATTAGTTTCAGTTTAATACTCGATTTGAATTTACTCAGTATCTGTAAATTATTTTCAGCTTAAATGCCGATTTTAATATTTACTCAATATCTGTAACTATTTTCAGATTAAACGCCAAGTTAAATATTTACTCAGTATCTGTAAATTAGTTTCAGTTTAATACTCGATTTGAA
>CALFJB010000038.1 GCA_937877565.1 uncultured Selenomonadales bacterium
ACATCGACAATCCTTTATGGCGCAGATTATATCAGAATGTTTTCACGCTGTAAAGGCGTTATTTTTTTATGAGGCTTACAAGGTTTTAAAAAATATTTGGAAGTGATACAGTGAGAATACATTTAAGCGAACATTTTACATACAGAAAACTTTTAAGATTTGTGATGCCGTCAATCGCAATGGTAATTTTTACTTCGGTTTACAGCGTTGTTGACGGGCTATTTGTTTCAAGATTCGTTGGCAAAGTTTCATTTGCGGCAATAGGTATAGTTTATCCAATTTTGATGATATTGGGCGCGTTTGGCTCGATGATAGGCACGGGCGGCGCGGCGATTGTCGGAAAAACTTTGGGCGAAGGCGATAACGATAAAGCCAACGAAATTTTCTCAATGCTGATTTACACGATTTTAACTATTGGCGTAATTTTTACAGTGGCAGGATTTTTCCTGTTGCCGGAAATAATAAAATTGCTCGGAGCGGAGGGCGATTTATTAAATTATTCCGTGCTTTACGGGCGAATACTTTTAGTGGCGTTGCCGTTTTTTATAACAGAATTTGCATTTCAAAGTTTTTTCGTGACGGCGGAAAAGCCGCAACTTGGCTTGTACGTAACAGTTTTTGGCGGCGTAACAAATATTTTATTGGACGCGCTTTTCATAGTTGCATTTGGCTGGGGCTTGACAGGCGCGGCGGTTGCAACGGTTGCAGGTCAAGCGGCTTGTATCGCAGTAGAAATTTTTTACTTTGCGCGACAAAATGACAGTCTGCTTAAATTAACTCTAAAGACAAAGTTTTATGGCAAAATATTTTTAAAGTCCTGCGCGAATGGTTCTTCAGAAATTGTGAATACTTCGGCAATGTCAATCGTGGCGATGCTGTATAACTATCAGCTGATAAAATATTTGGGCGAAAACGGCGTGGCGGCTTACTGCGTGATTGAGTACGTTGCTTTCATTTTTGCGGCAATATTTTTTGGCTATGAGTTAGGCGTTTCACCGGCAGTAAGTTATCAATTTGGGGCGAAAGGTTACGCCGAATTAAAAAATTTATTGCGAAAAAGTTTTGTACTTGTAGGAGTGGCGGGCATTGTAATGTTTACCCTCGCGCAGATTTTAGCCGCGCCCTTTGCAAATATTTTTGTCGGTTACGATGAGGAACTTTTTAATTTGACTGTACACGCCTTTAAAATTCAAGCAGTTTCATTTTTATTTTTGGGATTCGCAAGTTTTGCATCGGCGTTTTTCACGGCGTTAAATAATGGCGTTTTATCTGCGGTAATTTCGTTTGTACGAACGTTTATATTTGAAATTGGTTGCGTAATGTTACTGCCGCTGATTTTCGGCGTAGATGGTATTTGGTACTCAATCATTGTTGCGGAAGTTGCGGCGTGTATTTTGGCGGTTATAATTCTGTACAAAAACAGAAAAAAATATCGCTACGCTTAATCAGGTTATAGGTGTTATCGGTTATGGAAAAGCTACGGGGAAAGGGAAGAACGGCGGTCACGGATGACCGCCGCGCCGCGCTTAACGCCGTGATGGCGTTATGTGCGGCAGTTTTTTCTTTTCTTTGCTAGGCGTTTCTTTTCTTTTTTTCAAAAATGAAAAGAAATGCCGTATTAGATAAAGTTATAAATTATCTGTAAAAAATAATTATTAAACACAGCCTAGAAATTTTCTAATTCTTGATATAAATTACTGGCGTTGGCTTTTAGTCGGCGTCTTTTTTAGTGGCGGTAGACTTTTATTTTGGCAAATGCTATAATATCAACGTTTTCAGAAATAAATGAGGTGAGACTTTGGAAGAATTTGAATACATGCACGGGAATATAGTTCCCGTAAAACTTGAACACGAAATGAAATTTTCTTACATAGATTATGCTATGTCTGTTATAGTTTCCCGCGCAATTCCTGACGTTAGGGACGGTTTAAAGCCGGTACACCGCCGAATTTTGTACGCAATGCAGGAAGCCGGAATGACTTCAACTAAACCTTATAAAAAGTCTGCGCGTATCGTCGGTGAAGTTTTGGGTAAATACCATCCGCACGGCGATTCTTCAGTTTATGATGCGATTGTAAGAATGGCGCAAGATTTTTCAATGCGTTATCAACTTGCAGACGGACACGGCAACTTTGGATCTGTTGATGGAGACCCTGCCGCCGCTATGCGTTATACTGAAGTTCGTATGTCGAAAATTTCCGAGCTGATGCTTGACGATATAGAAAAAGAAACCGTTGACTTTGTACCGAATTACGACGAATCTTTAAAAGAGCCGTCAGTTTTACCGGCGAAATTTCCACAGCTTTTAGTTAATGGCACTTCGGGAATTGCAGTAGGTATGGCTACGAATATTCCGCCGCACAATTTGAGCGAAGTTATCGACGCAACTTTGATGATGATTGATAATCCTGACGCTGAATTTGAAGAATTGATGGCAGTTATCAAAGGTCCGGATTTTCCAACTGCCGCACAAATTATCGGCGAAAATGGAATTTACGAGGCGTACACTTCAGGGCGCGGCTCAATTTTAATGCGGGCTAAAACTGAAATTGAAACACGCGCCAACGGCAAGCCCAGAATAGTTGTTACTGAATTGCCGTATCAAGTGAACAAGGCGCGGCTGATTGAAAAAATCGCCGAACTTGTAAGAGAAAAAACTATCGAAGGTATTACAGACCTGCGCGATGAATCAGATAGAGACGGTATGCGAATTGTTATGGATTTGCGAAAAGACGTAAACCCGCAAATAGTTTTGAATCTGCTTTTCAAACATACGCAAATGCAAGATACTTTCGGCGTTATAATGCTTGCACTTGTTGACGGTTCGCCGCAAGTTTTAAACCTGAAACAAATTCTGAATCTGTACATTAAACATCAGAAAGAAATTATCACACGCCGCACAAAATTTGAGTTGGATAAAGCGAAGGCACGCGCTCATATTTTGGAAGGTTTAACAAAGGCGATTGAAAATCTTGACGCGGTTATTTCAACAATTCGCCAAAGTGAAAGTACAAATTCTGCAAAAACTGATTTAATTGAAAAATTTGAGTTTACCGAAATTCAAGCGCAGGCAATTTTAGATTTACGCCTTCAAAAATTAACAGGGCTTGAACGTGAGAAAATCGAAACTGAATATAAAGAAATTCTCGCGCAGATTGAACGCCTTACTGAAATTTTGGGCGATGAAAATAAAATTCTGGAAATTATTAAAAACGAACTTACCGCCGTTAAAGAAAAATTCGGCGATAAAAGACGCACTGAAATTGTTGTCGATAAACCTTTGAAAAAATTTTCTGAAGAAGATTTAATTCACGATGAAAACGTTGTAATAACTTTGACGCGCGGCGGCTACGTTAAAAGAATTGGCTTGGATACGTACAAAAACCAACGGCGCGGCGGCGTTGGAATTACCGGAATGGGTACGAAGGCTGAAGATGTTGTTGAACATATTTTAATAACGACAAATCATCAGACAGTTTTATTTTTCACGAATCGCGGAAGAGTTTACCCGCTGAAAGCTCATCACGTTGTTGAAACTAGCCGCACGGCTAAGGGCGTTCATATCAATAATTTAATTCCAATGGAAGGCGACGAAAGAATTACCGCGCTGATTAAAGTTCGTGACTACGACCCAACTAAATATTTTTTCATGGCAACTAAAAAAGGTATTGTCAAGAAAACTCAACTTTCAGAATTTAGCTCCATGCCTAAACGCGGAATTATCGCCATTAAACTTACCAAAGACGATGAACTTATTGGCGTAAAATTTACCGAAGGCGAACAAAATATAATGCTCGGCACGGCTGAAGGCAAGGCGATTATTTTTGCTGAAGAGGAAGTCCGCGCCATTGGAAGAGCTGGGCAAGGCGTCATTGGTATTAAACTCAAAAAAGGCGATTATGTTGTTGGAATGGACAAACTTAGCAAAGGCACGGACGTTTTAACTGTAAGTGAAAATGGATTCGGCAAACGCACTCCAACTTCAGAATTTCGCCCGCAAGGTCGCGGCGGCTTAGGTATTATCAATATGAAAGTAACTGAAAAAACCGGCAAAGTTGTCGGTATAAAAATCGTCAATCCTGAACAGGAACTTTTATTGATAACTACTGAAGGGCTTGTAATTCGCACAGATATTTCTGATATTTCGGTTGTCGGCAGAAACGCGCAGGGCGTTATTTTAATGCGCACAAAAGACGATGATAAAATTGCTGCGCTTGCAACCGTAACTTTGAAAACTGATCAATAAAAAATTTTTTGAAAGTGTGACGCGATGAAATATTTTTATTCAGAGATTGACGAAATTACTTTGACTTTCGGCGATATTCATTTTAATTCTTACGGTATGGAATATATCAGAATTTATTTTGAAAGACCGAATGACAGCGGCTTTGATTTTCTGGAATCGAATTTGCCCGCGTTGGAAATTAAAAAATCTTTCGGTTTTAATGACGAAGAAATAAAGAATCTTTTGGAATACGCACGGAATAACGCTTTTTTAATTTGGGAAATTGCCCGCGAAAATGAAAAAGGAGCAGAAAATTTTGCCGCAAATATGTAAATTTCTTGGATATTTAATTTTTTTCTGGTCACGTGAAACGGGCGAACCTATACACGTTCACGTTTGCAAAGGCAAGCCGTCCAAAGACGCAACCAAAATTTGGATTGAAGATGAGCCGCGTTTGGAACACAACAAAAGTAAAATTCCTGCGAAAGATTTAAATAAAATTATGCAATGGCTTTCTGCCAATAAGAATTTGATAATTGACAAATGGAACGAGCATTTTGAGGAGTGATTTTATTGAGCGATTTAACTTTGGAAAAATCGAAAGAAATTTTGAAAAAGCATACAACCGAAACGCACTTATTCACACACGCGGCGGCAGTTAGCGCGGCAATGGAGGCAATGGCTGAACATTTCGGCGAAGATAAAGAGCATTGGGCGGCTATTGGCTACTTGCACGACGTAGACTTTGAAAAATTTCCCGAAGAACATTGCGAACACGTGCGGGAACTTTTGGAGCCGGAAGGCGTTTCAAATGAAGATATTGATACAATAATTTCGCACGGTTACGGCTTACGTAACGTTGCAATTAAACCTTCGACGAATTGTCAAAAATCTTTGTACGCGGTTGACGAATTAACGGGAATTGTACATGCGTATTCTTTAATGCGTCCTGAAAAATTCGACGGTATGAGCGTTAAAAGTTTGAAAAAAAAATTCAAAGATAAACGATTTGCCGCAAAGTGCAACCGTGAAATTATTTCAAAAGGCGTTGAAGATTTGGGAATGACGCTTGATGAAGTTATGGAAATTTGTATTAAAGGAATGGCGGCACACGCTGACGAATTTTGAAAAATTTTCTAAATTCATATATAAATCAGTTTAATCAGCTATAATAACAAATGTTTTTAAATAATAGAAAGGTGTGGTTTAATTGAAGTTGTTGAGGACTCTGGTAATGGTGATGATGATTTTTGCCGTTAATTCCGTGACGTTTGCGTCGGGCGCATTTAGGATGGGAGATCAAGGCGCGGAAGTCGCAGAAATACAAGGTTACCTTATCCGGCTCGGCTATGATGTCATGGCTGACGGCGATTTTGGTCCTTCAACTGTGGATGCAGTAAAAGATTTTCAGAAATCTCAAGGTCTTAAAGAAAATGGTATGGTTGACGAAAATACCTATCGCGTATTGGTTGGACGTGAAATGCCTGAAGTGAGTCGCGGTACGTCTTCAATGGCACGCCGCCTTATAAGTATTGCAATGCAGTATATGGGTACGCCCTATGTTTTCGGCGGAAATTCTTTGTACTACGGTATTGACTGCTCGGCTTATACTCAACAAATTTACGCGCAGATAGGAATTAATTTGCCGCGCACTGCAGATTATCAATATGAAGTTGGTACTCCAATTTCACGCAATGAACTTTTGCCGGGCGATGAAGTTTTCTTTACAACTTACACTTACGGCGCGTCACATTGCGGGATTTATCTTGGAGACGGCAATTTCATTCATGCAAGCTCAAGTCGCGGCGTTACAATTTCTTCACTCCATGAAAGTTATTATAACGCCCGTTACATTGGCGCGCGCAGAATGTTTTAATTTCAATGAAATTTTATAAAAATATTTTTTCGCCTGAAGAATTTAATTTTTGGGCGAAATTTTTTTTATCTAAATAAAATTTCTCAATTTAATTTTTACTTTTTCGTTATTTTGAATGTACTTTCTTTCTTTGGTGCAAAGAAAGGAAAGTACCAAAGAAAGAAACAGCTGCACATATCGCCATCACGGCGATAAGCGCAGCGGGCGCACGTCCTTGTGCGCCCATTCTACAGATTTTTAATTTTCACTATTGATTAATTTTGTAAAATTTTTTTATGTTGGAAGGAGAATTTTTTATGAAGTTACGAAAAGCAGTAATACCGGCAGCAGGACTCGGCACAAGATTTTTACCGGCAACTAAGGCGCAACCAAAAGAAATGTTGCCAATAGTTGATAAGCCGACCATTCAATACATAATCGAAGAGGCGGCAAGCGCGGGCGTCGAAGATATTATAATTGTTACGGGACGCAGTAAGCGTTCAATCGAAGATCATTTTGACCGCTCAATAGAATTGGAAATGGAATTGGAAAAAGCCGGTAAATCCGACTGGCTGGAAATGGTTAAATCCATTTCAGAAATTGCGAACATTCATTTTATACGGCAGAAACAACCGCTGGGATTGGGACACGCGGTATTGACGGCAAGTCATTTTATTGGCGATGAACCTTTTGCAGTTTTATTGGGCGATGATGTTGTAGTTTCAAAAAAGCCGGTACTTCAGCAAATGGTTGAGGTTTTCAGCGAATACAAAACTTCAATTCTCGGCGTACAGGAAGTTTCGCCGGACGCGGTTAGCCGTTACGGAATTGTTGACTGTCGCCACGTTGATAACGACGTTTATAAAGTTCGTGATTTAATCGAAAAGCCGAAAAAAGAAGACGCGCCAAGCAATATCGCAATTTTGGGGCGGTACATTTTAACGCCAATAATTTTTAAATATTTGGAAACTCAAACGCCGGGCGCGGGCGGCGAAATTCAACTTACCGACGCTTTAAAAAGATTGTCGAAAGATGAGGCAATGTACGCCTACATTTTCAAAGGGCATCGCTACGACGTTGGAACAAAAATAGGATTCCTGCAAGCAAACATTGAATTTGCATTGAGGAACCCTGAAACGGCTGAAGACTTGAAAAAATATTTGGCTGAATTAAATGAAAATATGGCTGAAATGTTGGCTTACGATTGAGAAATTTTTTTAAGCAACGCGTCGCAAGCGCGGGAAATATCTTTGTAAGTAATATCGTATTTGTCGGTATAATACGGGTCGTCAACGTCCCTATTTTCGCCGCAAAAACTCATCATCAGAAAAATTTTATTGTCGGGGTCGCCTCCGGCAATATTTTTTATATCCCAAATGTTTTCGCTGTCCATTCCAATAATCATATCGCAATTTTTATAATCTGCGCGAGTAAACTTTTTTGAAATTCTGCGATTGTCGAAAGGTATTCCGTGCTTTTTGAGTTCGTAACAAGTACTGCTGTGAATAGGCGAAAACTGATCAGCAAAAGTGCCGCGCGATTCAACAAAAATTTTATCTGACAATCCGGCTTTTTCGATTAAATCTTTCATAACGTATTCTGCCATTGGCGAGCGGCAAATATTTCCCATACATACAAAATTAATATTCATAATCAGCCCCCTTGTTAATCATTCTGTTAGAAAGTGCATCTTCTTCTGTTCGCAAAGTATTAGCTTGAGTTTTTTTAATTTCGGCAGATTTTGAAGTTGCCGCGTCTTTATCAGTCATCCACTGTGCAAAGTCTTCAGCAGAGCCAATTTCCAGATCGCAAATTTTCATTCGCAAATTTTGAAGCGTCCTTGCACTTGGAGGAACTTCCAACTTTGAAAGCTCCTGCTTGCGTTCTTCCCAATCTTTTTTAACAACGTCAAGCATCAGCGTTTTCAATTCTTCACGAATATTATCTTGCCCTAAAGTTCCACTTTCCAAAATTTCTCTATATTTTTCTTCGGCGTCTAAAATAATTTCGTCGTGGCGGGAAATAATTTCTGCGGACTGTTCAAGATATTTATCAAGTTGAACGCGGCGCACGGCTTTTAACTTGATGACGAATTCTTGAAAATTTTGAATGCTGACAATTTGCCATTCGTCATTTGAATTGCGGCGCAAAATTACATTGAAAATAAAGTCCTGTGCAAGTTCCTCTTGATAAACTATAACTTTTGCGGCGGCTTCGTTTGAATTTTTGGGATTAATCGCCACAACTTCAACGCCACGATATTTAAATTTGTCAAGCCCCGTCCGTTCCAAAAGTGTTTTAATACTGGCGTTTTCTTCTTTATTAAAATTGCCGGTTTCAATATATGAATCAATCGCCGCCTTCAAACTTAAAAGTAGCGGCTCGCGTAGCATTTCAGCAAAATTTCTAACTGCTGCCTTTTCATCTTCAGTTTGATCCGCGTCCGTCACGCCTTCAACAATGCTACTATAGCTGTCATCCAAAATACTTTCCAGATTGACGACTTTATAAAAATCCGCCTTGTTGTGATTTTCAACGGCTTTTTCAACAGTTTTAATCGCGTAATTTGGCGTATCTTTGCCGGAAATTAAAAGGTTGTAGCCGCCACAGGCAATAGCTAACGCGGCAATTCCGGAAACAATGCCCAATTTTAATTTTCTATCCAATAATAACTCCCCTTGACAAAAAATAATGCAGGTATATTCGGCGAAAATTAATTTTCTTCCTGCAAAAAAATTGAGAGCTTCCGCTCCCGCTCATCTAATCAAATTATTTTCTATCAAATAATTTATAAAGCTGCTGAAAATCTTTTTGTTGCGTTCCTGAATTTCAGATTCATTAAAATCTTTGTAAGTCTCTGCAAGTTTTAAAATTTCCAAATTGAAACTGGGCAAATCATTTTTTTTGCCGGTTTTACCGAGATAATATTTTTTCTTATCGCCAAAACGATAATCTGACGCGCGAATATTTATACGCTTTTCAAGTAAAATTTTGTTCCCCAAAAGTTCAATTTTTTCTTCGTCTTTAAGCGGCTCATCTTCATTGCGCTTTTTGGCGTAAATGTGTTCAATTTCCAATTTTGTATCAAGCGGCGGCAATTCTTGATTTTCATTTTGAAAAAGCCACCATACCAACATTGCGCGGGTAATTGGCTTTGTATTTGAAAATTTTGTTGAATCAAGTTGATATTCAAAGTACGTTCGATTTTGTCTATAAAATTTAAAATTTAACTCGTTGCCGTTTAAAATATTTTGAAATTCTAAGAAAAACGGGCGGCGAATTGACTGGACGCCGGGTTGAGCTATTGCCTGCATTAAAAGCATTGCCGTTATTTTATCCAAAAATTTATAAAAATTTTCTTCGTCCAATCTGTTTTTTTCATCACGGTTGCCAATAAAATAAATCGAAACAATATTTTCCCAAAGTGAATACGGCGAATAATTCAATACATAAAATCTTTTCAAAATTCTTTGAGAAAATCTTTCTTCATTGCGATTGAAAACATCATTCCAAAAATCGGCAAGCTCCATCAAGTCTTCAAAAGTTTTTTCGGATTTTAAAATTTCGTAATTATTTTTTTCGTAATAGACACGCAAGCCGGAAAAAGTATCGCTTTTAGTTCCTGACATTGCCCGCAAATAGTACGTGTACTTCATAAATAAATCATCTGCCGGAGTACCTCTGCGCGGGTGGAAATTATCATTGCAAATTTTTTCCAACTTTTTCCAACGTCTTACAAAATCATCTTTCGCCGGTTTACCTTGCGTTTTAAAAAATTTATAAAATTGCGCCTTGAAAATATCAGAATCTGAAAGCGGTCTGCCTCTGTCATTCAGCGTTGTAAAAATTCTCAACGCCGTATTTTGCGAATTGGCTTCAATTGGAAGGATTATGCAATTTTTTAAAATTCTTTTCGGAAAATAGGAAAAATCATCAGGTTGATCATTTTTAAAACCGTCGATTTTTTTCTGGAAATAACGATAATTTTTTGAATAAAGACTTTTATTGCCCTTCGTTGCCGTTCCATTTTTAATGATTGATTTTAATTCGGTAATATTTTCGTCGGTTGCAACTTCGGATTCAATTTTGAGGCGGTTTTCATCAGGGTTATCATCTTCATCAATGTACCAAATACATTCAGCGATTAAATCTTTTATTTTAGATTTATTGTCTGACATGGCGGCATAAAAAGCCCGCAACAAAAGTATCAAGGTAACTAAGCGTTGTTGCCCGTCGATAACTTCATTTTGCTCACAATCATTTTTAAAAGTTACAATCGTACCCAAAAAATATTCATCTTTATCGGGATTAAAATTTCTGTCCGCCGGAAAAGCGAATGTATATAAATCTTCCCAAAGAGTTTCACATTCATCTTGCTCCCAAGAATAAGGACGCTGATAATCAGGAATAAGAAAATTTACCCCGCGTTCTGAAAAAATGTCGTGAATACTTTTTTTTGAAATGTTTAAATCTGACATAAATTTCTCCTTTCAAAAAGTTTTTTTTCTGCGCGTTGAAAAATTTTCCTTCACAAAAAAAGCCGGAAGTTATCAAACTCCCGACCGTAAAAGGTTTCAATATTTAAATTTAATCAGCTGTCAGATTCTTTACCGCTGATAATTTTTGAAATTCTATTAAAAGCCTCGCGGTTATTTTCACCGTGAATCGTAAGCACCAAAGATTTATCCGCCGTTATCGCCAAATTTACAAGCGAAAGGATGCTGTCAGACGTGCCGGACTTTGTACCAGATGCAATTTCGATAAGGCAGCCGGTATCTTCGGCAACTTTGACAATTTGAGCGCACTCACGGAAGCAAAGTTTAATTTTCGATACAAGAATGAATGAAACGACAGCCGGAATTTTTTCAGCCGCTTTTTCAACAGTTTTCTTAGTTTTTTTAGCCAAAGACATCGCCTCCTTGTTGGTGGTAATTGTATTTATATTTTTAACTTTCGTTTTAGTTTTCAAATTAG
Source organism: uncultured Selenomonadales bacterium (assembly GCA_937877565.1). Classification (GTDB taxonomy): domain Bacteria; phylum Bacillota; class Negativicutes; order Selenomonadales; family Selenomonadaceae; genus Quinella. Next base: position 11,055 of record CALFJB010000038.1, read on the forward strand.
ATTTCATTTTAAAAACTCCTTTCAGAGGATTTACCGCCGCCACTTCCCTGTGACGGTTAAATTTTAACTTTTTTTCATATTTACGTCAACCGGCAATTATTATTGTTTTGGAAAAAATTTATTCGTATTCGGCAGGAATTTCCTTTTTATTTTCAGATTCGGCAAAAAATATTGTAAACTAACGAAGCATAAATTATAATAATGAAGATTTTATTTTAATGGAGATTGACAGATGAAAGGCTTTTTATCAAGATTTTTTCCGGAATTGTGTGCTGCTGTGGTTGCGGGAGTAATTTTATATTTCGCGCAGGGATATTTAGATTCTCCGCATAAAACAGCCGAAGAATATTTTATAAGCGGAAATGAAAAAATGGACGCCCAAAATTATGAAGATGCTATTTTAGATTATACATCCGCAATTCAGTTAAATCCTAAATATATGGAGGCATATTGGAAACGTGCAGAAAGTAATTTCAATTTAAAAAGTTATGAATCGGCTATTTCAGATTATAATCAAGCAATAAAGTTGGGTTTGCACGAAGCGTCCGCCTATAATAATCGGGGCGATTGCCATGCTTTTTTAAATAATTATGATAAAGCTGTTGAAGATTTTACTCAAGCAATGAAATTGGGTTCCAATGATTCTGTTACCTATACTTCACGCGGTATCGCTTGCTATCAACTAGGTAATTATGAACAAGCTGTCGAAGATTTTAACGCTACAATTTCTTTGGGATGGAAGGACGATATAATTTATAATTTTCTTGGATTATCATATTTTCATTTAAAAAATTATGAACAAGCAATTATAAATTTTGAAAATGCCATTGCGCTTGGCAAAAACAAAGATGAATATCTTTACAGATGTTTAGGCAATTCCTATTATTATTTAGGAAAGTATTCTCAAGCTATCGAAAGTTACAGTAAAATTATTGAATTTAACCCAAACTATGATATTGCCTACAATAATCGCGGTCTTTGTTACGCCACTTTAGAAAAATATGATGAGGCTTTGCAAGATTATTCAAAAGCTATTGAATTAAATCCTAATAATACGCTTGCATATGGTAATAGAGCTGAAATTTATTTAAAATTTAACGAAAACGAAAAAGCTGCCGAAGATTTAAAAAAAGCCAAAGAAATTGCCAATCGTCAATAAGATATTAACATTTTTCTTTTCTTGACGTGAAACTTTGCAGGAAATATAATAATGCAGAATTTTGGAGGTGGGAATTGTAATGGACGAAGATTATCAAAAAACTGAAGAGGAACGAATAGCCGAACAAAAAGCCGTTGCGTTAAAGTACGATATGCAAAAAGACACTGCGCCGCGCGTCATTGCCAAAGGTAAAGGACATGTGGCGGAACATATTTTGGCAACGGCTCAACAAAATTCAATTCCCGTGTACCAAAATAAAACGCTTGTCAATATGTTGATGGCTTTGGAAATTGACAGAGAAATTCCGCCGGAGCTTTATAAAGCTATTGCTGAAGTTATGGCGTATGTTTACCAAATGGACAAAGAAAAAGGACGCGCTAACGCGGCACAAGCTTTACAACGCAGCCGCCGACCTTTGATATAGGGACTAATGGCTAGGGATTTTTCCCTAATCCCTAACTCCTAATCCCTAGTCCCTAGAATGAGCGACCGAAGGGAGCGAATGACTTGCCTATTTATAACGCGCAGATTTTAGAAATAGATGCGGCAGAAACTCGCCGTTACGCCGGTTTAAAAAAAGCCGCCAACTTCGACGAAAAAAATATTTTGGACGCCTGCGAAGAGGCACTTTTACTTTTGGAAGTGCGCGGGATTTATAAAATTTACGATTATGACTGCGAAAAGCACATTGTAAAATCTGCGCCGGAATTTGAAATTTTGGGCAATTCGATTATCAAACATTTGGCGGGCTGTGAAAAAGTTGCGTGCATTGCGGTAACAGTTGGCGAAAACATTGAGCGGGAAGTTACAAAAAAATTCGACGCAGGAAATTATGTATCGTCGGTACTTTTGGACGCCGCCGCCACTGCCGCCGTTGAACAAGCTGCTGACGAATTGGAAAAAGCCATTAACCGCGTTGTTGCCAAAGAAAGTTTAAAAATGCGTTGGCGATTCAGTCCCGGTTACGGCGATTGGCAACTTGAAAATCAGAAAAAATTTTTTTATGTTACAGGTGCGCCTGAAATTGGAATGAATCTGACAGAATCGTTAATGCTTGTACCGCGTAAATCTGTTACGGCGATTATTGGACTGGAAAAAATTATTTCTAACGATAAAAATCAAAAACACAAAAAATCCTGCGCGAATTGCGGGAAAATAAATTGTCTTGCTAGGAGCTGATAATTTGAAGAAATTTGAAAAATGGCAAGGTTGCGGCAACGATTTTATAATAATTAACAGCATCCATACCGGAAAAATTGACGACGCCGAAAAAATTATAAAACTTTGTGACAGACATTTTGGAATTGGCGCGGACGGCGTGATTTATGTTTTGCCGTCTGAAGTTGCGGACGCTCGTATGAGAATTTTCAATGCTGACGGTTCAGAGCCGGAAATGTGCGGCAATGGTATTCGTTGTTTCACAAAATTTTTACTCGGCAACAAGTCTGACAGTTTGACAGTTGAAACGGGCGCGGGCGTTTTAACCGTGCAACTTAAAAATAATTTGGTTACGGTTGATATGGGCGAACCAATTTTGACGGCTGAAAAAATTCCAGTAACTTTCGACAAAGAAAAAGTTATCGCTGAACCGTTGCAAGTTGACGGCGAAAATTTTAAAATTACCTGCGTTTCAATGGGAAATCCTCATTGCGTCGTTTTCGTTGACGATTTATCTAAAATCAATCTTGAAAAAATTGGATCGCAATTTGAAAATCATAAAATTTTCCCGCGCCGTACAAATACTGAATTTGTGGAAGTTATCAGCCGGAATGAATTAAAAATGCGCGTTTGGGAACGTGGCAGCGGTATAACTTTGGCTTGCGGCACGGGTACTTGTGCAACGGTTGTAGCGGCGAATTTAAATAATTTGGCTGACAGGTCGGCAACTGTCCACCTTGACGGCGGCGATTTAAAAATTGAATGGGGCGCAGATAATCACGTTTATATGACGGGCGCGGCTGAAAAAGTTTTTGACGGAATTATTTAAGGCAGGTTATGAAATGCAAAAAGGTTTATTGGTTGTAATTTCCGGTGCAAGCGGCACGGGCAAAGGTACTGTTTGCAAAAAATTGTTGGCAGAATCTGAAAAAATATTTTATTCCATTTCGGCTACGACGCGGCAACCTCGCGCAGGTGAAACTGACGGCGTAGAATATTTTTTTGTGACGGTGGAAGAATTTAAAAATTGGATAGCTGAAGATAAATTTTTGGAATACGCCGAAGTTTACGGCAATTTTTACGGTACACCAATTCATAAAATCGAAGAAAGATTAAATCGCGGCGAAGACGTTTTACTTGAAATTGACATTCAAGGCGCGTTGAACGTAATGAAAAAACGTCCCGACGGCGTTTATATTTTTCTGTTGCCGCCGTCATTGGAGGAATTAAAAAACCGAATTAAAGGGCGCGGCAGTGAATCGCCTGAAACTTTTGAACGTCGTTTTCAATCTGCAACGAATGAAATTGCAACGGGCAAAAAATATCAGTACGTTGTAGTTAATGACACGGTTGACGCGGCTGTAGAAAAAATTAAATCGATACTTGCCGCCGAACGTTGCAAAGTTAATCGCAACGAAAATCTTTTTGAAAAATTGTTAGGAGATGTAATTTAAATTGAGCACATTTATTCCGAGCATGGTAAATCCTTCAACAGATGAAATGGTAAAACGCACGCACAGCCGCTATACGCTTGTTGTATTGGCATCGAAACGTGCGCGGCAACTTTTGGCGGGTGAACCTTGCCACGTCGAAAATCCGGCAAATAAATTCGTTACAAACGCAATGGAAGAAATTTACGAAGGTAAAATTTCCTACTCAATGAACGGGGAAGCTACAGATGAATGAATTGAAAGACAAAAAAATTTTAATTGGAGTAACGGGCGGAATTGCGGCTTACAAAGTTGTTGAAGTTGTCAGCCGCCTTAAAAAATTGGGCGCAGAAGTAAAAGTTGTAATGACGCGTTCAGCCACAGAATTTATCGCCCCGCGCACTTTTCAAGAAATTACAAAAAATCCCGTGTCCGTCGAAATGTTTTCTGAAACGGTAAATTATCACGTTGAACACATTGCACTGGCGAATTTTGCGGACTTGGTTTTAATTGCTCCGGCAACTGCAAACTTTTTGGCGAAGGCGGCGCACGGTATAGCCGACGATCTTTTGACGACAATAATTTTGGCAACGCCCGCGCCTTTGATGATCGCGCCTGCAATGAATACTTTAATGTTGGAGCATCCCGCCACTAAAAATAATATCGAAATTCTAAAACAACGTGGCGCAAAAATTATCGACGCCGAAACAGGCTTGCTTGCTTGCGGTACAAGCGGCAAAGGCAGATTAGCCGAGCCGGAAAATATCTGCGCGGAAATTGTAAAATTCTTTGCTCCAAAAAATCTTGCCGGTAAAAAAATTTTGGTAACTGCCGGCGGTACAGTTGAGCCAATAGATCCCGTGCGATTTATCGGCAACCGTTCAAGCGGCAAAATGGGATATGAAATTGCAAAGGCGGCGCAATTTCACGGCGCGGAAGTTATTTTAATTTCCGGAAATGCAACCGTTGAGCCGCCCGCCAACGTAAAATTTATCAAAGTTGAAACGGCTGAACAAATGCGTACTGAAGTTTTGAAAGAATTTGATTCAGTAGACGCGGTTATAATGTCTGCCGCTGTTTCAGATTATCGCCCAAAAACTATTTATCCCCAAAAAATCAAGAAAAGCAATGAAAATCTGACGATTGAACTTGTGAAAAATCCTGACATTTTAAAAGAATTGGGACAACTCAAAAAAAATCAGTTGCTTGTAGGATTCGCCGCCGAAACTGCAAATATTATCTCATACGCCAAAGATAAAATAGACGAAAAGAATTTAGATTTTATTGTGGCAAATGACGTAACGCAGGAAGGCGCGGGCTTTTCAGTCGATACAAATATTGCGTCGATTATTACACGTGATGGCGAAATTGAAAATTGCCCTAAAATGTCAAAAACTGAACTTGCCGAAAAAATTATTTTGCGCGTTGCTGAAAGGTTATAAAAATGTCAGATATACTACACCAAAATATTTTAAATGACGTTTCCGGCGGAACGCTTTACGTTGCAAGCGGAAAAATCAATTATGCTAATCCTGCGGCAGAAAAAATTTTCAATAAAACTGCCGCTGAAATGTTAAATCAGCCGTTTGCAAAAATTTTTGTCGATTATGCCGAAAATGACGACTTCAACCAAATTATTATTGACGTTATTGAAGATTATTCTCGAACGCACGAAAATATCGTTCAGTATTTCGACGGCAAAAATTTTAAGTATTTGCACATGAAGACTTCGTATCTTCGCAATAAAACTGAAAAACTTGGAATTTTAATTTTGATTGATGATATTACCGAAGTTTTGAAATTGTGCGGCGTAGAATTGAGTTTGCAAAAAATTAAGGAACTTAACACGCAGTTGGAAACACGAACAAAATAGCGAAATTATCAAATTTGCAGGATTTTTTTTACAATCTGCCGAATAAGCCTAGAATATTTTTTTAGACTTAGGAAGGCAGATTTTTTTGGTATATTTGCTAAAATTCGGCGCAAGTTGGATACTGCCGCCCGGACTTTTTATTATATTGTTGGTGATTTTAACTTTTTATTTGTCACGGCTCAATTTTAAACTTTCGCTGATTGTAGGATTTTTTACGCTGATTTTTTATTTGATGTGTACAAGTTTCATAGCGGATAAAACAATGGGCTGGTTAGAGCAAAAATATTTTTCGCCAACGCAACCTGAATTGGAAAAAGCGGACGTTATAATAATGTTAGGCGGCGGCGCAATTCGTGATTCGCAAGACGTAGACGGCGAAGGTACACTTTGTGCAAGCCCTGCGAACAGACTTTTAACCGCCGTAAGACTTCAGAAAATGTTAAACTTGCCAATACTTTTAAGCGGCGGGCAAGTGTACAGCGACAGCGGCGCGGAGGCAATTATTGCGCTAAGAATTTTACAGACGCTTGAAGTACCGACCGAAAAAATTTTGCTTGAAACTAAAAGCGTAAACACCACGCAAAATGCAATTTTTTCCGCCGAAATTCTGCGCGAGAAAAATTTTCATAAACCAATACTAGTAACATCGGCGTTTCATATGCGCCGCGCCGTACTAAATTTTCAACAACAAGGCTTTGAAGTAATTCCCTGCCCAAGTGATTTTTTAGTGCCGCGTGAGCCACATCTACATTATACGAAATTTCGCCCGCAATCAGAGGCGTTATTGCTAAATGTGACGGTAATGCAGGAAATGTTACGCACGTTTGTTACCGAAAAATTTAAAGTGTGAGGTGTACGAGATGAGCGGTAAACTTATTGTTATAGAGGGAAGTGACGGCTCGGGTAAAGCCACGCAGACTACAAGGCTTTATGAACGTCTTCGCAATTTGCGCGTTAATGTTATGCGCGTTTCCTTCCCAAATTATGAAAGTGAATCATCTGCGCTAATCAGAATGTATTTGCGCGGCGATTTTGGCGGCAGACCTGAAGACGTGAATCCCTACGCCTCCGCTATGTTTTACGCAGTTGATCGTTTCGCAAGTTTTACGACGTGGAAAGATTTTTACAATGAAGGCGGAATTGTACTTGCTGACAGATACAGCGCGTCAAATGCCGCTCATCAAGCTGCGAAGTTTAGCCGTAAAGCTGACAGAGAAAAATTTTGGAATTGGCTTGAAGATTTAGAGTACAAAAAATTTCAACTGCCGCGCCCCACGCTTACAATTTTTTTGGAAATGCCGCCGGAAATTTCGGCAATGCTCCGCCAAAAACGCGGTAGAGTTGACTTGCATGAATCTGATATGAATTATATGCTGAAGTCTTATAAAACTTATGTTGAATTGGCGCAGAGATACGGCTGGAAAACTATTAAATGCGCTGAAAATAATTTCGCTAGAAGTGCTATTGACATCGAACAGGACGTTTTCAGACTTGTTGAAGAAATGCTCCTTAGTTAATTTATTGCAAAAAAATTGACACTTTATCTTGTCTAGTGCTAAAATTAATTTCGTTAGTAAAACTAGCACGACACAAGCCAAAGTGTCTTTGTAAATTTTAATCACAATTTTGGCTTATGTCAAGCACAAGCTAAAGGAGTGATTTAAATGGACGATAAGACAAGAGCGCGTACCAATAAAATTTACTATGAAAAATATTTGCCTGCTTTTCATGCTTTTATGATTTGTTATCCTTTAATCGATGACGATTTACAAGGTGAAATTTGGAAATGGATTTCTGGATATGAAGATTTATACCAAATTAGCAATTTTGGTAGAGTTAAAAGCTTTAAGGGAATTTCTCCTAGAATTTTGAGACCGTTCATTAACAAAAAAGGATACTTGACTATTGCATTACGCGGAAATAATAATAAAACTAAAAATTACTATGTTCATGTATTAGTTGCAAAAGCCTTTATTCCAAATCCTGAAAATAAAAATGAAGTAAATCATCTGGATGGCGTGAAATTTAATTGCTACGTCGATAATTTAGTTTGGTCAACACATTCAGAAAATATGAAACATTCTTATAGTGAAGGTTTACGTAACCCAAAAAATAAATTAACAGATGAACAAGTTCGTTATATCAGAAATGTTCATAAAAAAGGCGATTCTGTTTATGGTGCAAAACCATTGTCAAGAAAATTCAATGTCAGTGAGGCTTGCATAAGATTTATTATCAACGGCAAATCTTACAAAAATGTTAAATAGGAGGCGTTTAATTGCTGAAAGAAGTTTTAATCGTCGAAGGCAAAATGGACGTTATGGCGATAAATCGCGCAGTTGAGGCGGATTGTATCATTACAAACGGCTTTCATTTTAACAAAAAAACTTTGGCGAACATTGCGGCGGCGTACAAAAAGCGCGGGATTATTATTTTAACTGATCCTGACAGCGCAGGAGAAAACATCAGAGCATTTCTTACAAAAAGATTTCCCAACGCTAAGCATGCTTATATTCCAAAAGACGAGGCAACCGCTAACGATGATATTGGCGTGGAGCAAGCTAAACCTGAATCAATCAGAAAAGCACTTGCCAAAGTTCACACCTTGAATTTAAATCCACGCGCAGAATTTACGGCGGCTGAAATGTTGCAATTCGGTTTAAGCGGCGGCGCAGAAAGTTCAAAACTTCGTGATAAAATCGGCGCGGCGTTGGGTATCGGTTACGGCAATGTTAAAACTTTTGTAAAGCGGCTGAACAGTTACGGAATAACTCGCGCAGAATTTATGGAGGCTCTGGAAAATGTTACACCCCAAAATAGCTGACATTTCGGCAACACGTCACATTTTAAAAACTTTCGACTTGCGGGCGTCGAAAAAACTCGGACAGAATTTTTTAATAGATTCAAGCGTGGTACAAAAAATCGTAGACGCGGCAGAAATTTCAGCCGACGACGAAATTTTGGAAATTGGACCCGGAATTGGAACATTGACGCAAGGATTATTAGAGGCGGGCGCAAAAGTTACGGCGGTTGAAATTGATAAAAAATTGCCTGCCGTGTTAGAAAAAACTTTGGAAGGCTACGAAAATTTTAAATTGGTACAGGGCGATATTTTAAAAGTTGACATAGAAAAAATAATGCCGCCGAATTTCAAAGTAGTAGCAAATTTGCCGTATTACATTACGACGCAAATTTTGTTGACGCTCCTTGAAAAAAAATTGCCGGTAACAAAAATTGTAACAATGGTACAAAAAGAAGTTGCCGATCGAATGACAGCCGCGCCAAATTCAAAAATCTATGGCGCAATGACGGTGGCGGTACAATTTCGCGCAGATGTCAAAATTGCGTTTGAAGTGCCGCCGAGTGCATTTTTGCCGCGCCCTGAAGTTACAAGCGCGGTTGTAGTTTGTGACGTTAGAGAATCGCCTTTCAAAGTTGCCGACGAAGAATTTTTTATAAAAGTGGTACGCGCCGCCTTCGGACAACGTAGAAAAACTTTAGTAAATTCATTGTTAGGCGCGGGCTTTTTACGTGAAAAAATTTTATCTGCGTTGGAAGTTGCAAAAATTTTACCTGAACGCCGCGCAGAAACTTTATCAATCGAAGACTTTGTAAATTTAGCAAATTCGCTAAAATAAAAAAATCCCGCCTCAAGTGCGGGAAATTTTTTTTGGTAGTGGCTCGGCAATCAAGCCAATAATAGTAAAAAATCTTGAGCTACTTCAATGAAAGGTTCAGTTAATGAAACAATCAAAGACGCCACACTGAAACCGGCTTCAACATTTTCTTTAGCCACGAACGGCACACTTGCAACAGTTTTGCCGTTATATTTTAAAGTTGCCATTCCTACCGCGTCGCCAACTTTAATGCCGCCTTCAACGACTTTTGGCAAATCGTATTCAACTTTTAAATTTTGTCTGTATTCATCGCGCAAAAGTACATAATTTAAATCGTCTTCAAGTCCGACTTCAAGCGTTGCCTGTTCGCCGCCGCTTACGAAAACTTTTTTCTCGACGTTGTTTTTGTCAATTCCGTAAATCGAAGTAACGCGCTCAAATCCATAATCTAAAAGTGCTGTAGCGTCCTGAAAACGCGTTACGGCGTCTTCAGAGTGCATAACTATTGCAATTAATTCAATGTCGCCACGTTTTGCAGACGCCGCTAAACAACCGCCCGCCGCAAAAGTCCAGCCGGTTTTTAAACCGGTCGCGCCTTTGTACGTTCCCAAAAGTTTGTTCGTATTTTCAACTCTCACTGAATGATCCGAAGGTTGAAGCCAATGAATAGTTTCGCGTTGCGTCGCTACAATATCCCGAAAATCCCAATTATCCAAGCAGTACGCAGAAATTTTCGCCATATCCCGCGCCGTTGATAAATGTCTTTCATTCGGCAAGCCATTTGGATTTTCAAAATTTGTATCAGTGCAGCCAATTTCCCGCGCCTTTTCATTCATCAACAGAGAAAAATTTGAAACATTTCCTGAAACTGCCTCCGCAATGGCAACCGCGCCGCCATTATCTGAAACAAGCATCATCCCGCGCAAAAGTTCATCCGCCGAAATTACGTCATTTTCTTGCAACATCAATTCTGAATCTTCGGTATAGGCGGCAGTTTGCGAAATTCTGATTCTGTCTTCAGGCACAAGATATTCTAAGCCCAAAATACAAGTCATCATTTTCGTCATACTTGCAGGCGGACGGCGTACATCTGCATTTTTTTCGTAAATCACGCGCCCCGTTGTCGCCTCAATTAAAATTGCCGAATCTGCCGAAATTTCCAAATTTCTTTGCCGCGCTTGTACCGACGGACTTAAAATTAGTAAAAATGAAAATATAATTGCTAAAAATCGATACACCTCAATCACTCCTTTTTATATGAATTTTAACTGAAAATTTTCTGAACGTCAATATTGCAAGCGATTTTAACTTCAATTATAATAAAAAAAATTTTTAAGGAGTGATTTTTTTGGAAAGTGAAATTTCAAATACTGAAAAAGTTACAAAACGCGCTGTGCGAATAAAGCACGGGCGGCAGATTAAAAATTATATATTGCAAGGTCTGCAACTTTTAATTGGCGCAATAATCGCCTCAATAGGGTTGGAGCTTTTTTTAATACCGAATCAAGTTATTGACGGCGGAGTTGTCGGCTTGTCGATTATGGGGCATTTTATGTTTACCGGAATACCCTTTGGCGTTTTTCTCGTCGTGCTGAACATTCCGTTTCTGTACATTGGCTACAAGCACATTGGAAAAAATTTCGCCATTGCAACGGTTGTAGCGGTTATAATGTTGAGTTTTTGCTCGGAGTACGCGGCAACTTTTGAAAAAGTTACGAACGATCCATTTTTGGCGGCGATATTCGGCGGAATTATTGATGGTATTGGAGTTGGAATTATTATGCGTGCAGGTGGTTCACTGGACGGCACGGAAATTGTAGCAATTATTGCAGATAAGCACACGCCCTTTTCAGTCGGTGAAGTTGTTATGTTTATAAATCTTTTCATTTTGAGCGGCGCAGGCTTGCTTTTCGGCTGGGATAAGGCTATGTATTCGCTTGTAGCGTACTTTGTAATTGCGAAAATGATTGACGTTGTAACCAAAGGCTTTGATGAAACTTACGCGGTTATGATTGTTACAAAAGACCCAATCGAAGTTACGGACGAACTTAACAGGCAACTTGGACGCGGCGTAACGCTTTTACACGGGCAGGGCGGTTATACTAAATTGCCGAAAGAAATTTTGTATTGCGTTGTCAATCGCCTTGAAGTTACAAAAGTTAAAGAAATTGTGCTGTCAATGGACGAAAACGCCTTTGTTACAATCAATTCGGTTTATGACATTGTCGGCGGACGTTTCAAAACTAAGTCACATTAAAAAAATAGCGACGAACCTTTAACGGCTCGCCGCTTTTTTATTTCAAGAAAAATTTTCAAACATCAATTAAATTTTTAATTTTGTTGCGAATTTCTTCAGCTTTTAAATTAAGCGTTTCCATTTCGCCAATCAGCGCGGTATATTTTTTGGCAATTTCATTTTGAGTATCAAAGGAGACTTTTGGAATTTTTATTTGATTCAAATTTCTGGGATTGATAATTTTTGAAACGCCTCCGCTTGCCATTGCGTTTAACTGCATAATAATTTTGGAATTTTTAAGGCAAAGTAACAGCCAATTTGGATTTACAGCATCAGCAACTTTCAGCGCGTATAAATTGCCGGATATGAGAATTTTTTTGTTGTTATCGGGAATTATCGCAGATTTAAACGGCGAAATTTTAGAAATTACTATATCGCCTGCACTTACAAAGTTGTTTTTATACTTTGAATAGGCTTCTTCCTTAAGATACGTCAAATTTTGATTTATTCCGGTTTCAGTAATATCTTGAATGTTTAAAAATTGATAATCTGTAGGAACATCGCTTTTTATTCGGTTAAGTTCCTGCGGATTTATTTGTTGTGCACCGCGTTGAATAGTTTTAATAAAGTTTGAAAGATTTTCGCCTTCAAAATCAATTTTAGTTTCTATCAAGTAACGCGCAGGATATATAACGTAATTATTAGCTGCAATTCTATCGTTTGAAACTTCAATGCAATTTTCGGAGCCGGAATTATATTGTTTTAAAATTTCTTCCGTGTCATTATCATTGATATTTTGAAAAAAATCTTTCGCATCAAACATTTTTACGCAGGTATTATTTTCAGTGAATATAACTAAATTTCTTTGCAAGCCGTCATATTTACGCAAAGAAATAATTCCTGCAACTTTGCCGGATTCTATTAATTTTTTGCGAATATCTTTATCAGCCTCATTGACTAAAACATTTTCAGGCAAAATTGCTAAAGTAACGCCGCCGCGTTTTTGATTCAGAATACCGGCTAAAGTATAAGCCCATTCTCTGCAACAAATACGTTCGCAAAAATTATTCAATTCGTTGTTGACAATATCGCTTGAATTTAATCTGCCATATTTTGGATATACCAAAACTTTATCAGCCTGAATATCAAAAAGCTCTGATTCTAAAATTTCGCCAAATTTTACTTCAATTCGATTATCTACAACGGCTGAACGAATATTTCCCATATAAAGCGAATTTTGCGATTCACAACTGCCGCAGACTGAAATTTTTTCATTGTCAGCGACATGCATAGGAATTTTGAAAGTACCCGCGTTTACATGCAAAAATTTTTCGCCTTCCTTAATATCAAGTAAAGCTAATATCAGTTCAATTACGCCATCAGGCAAATCTTGAAATTCTCCGTGTTCCTCAATTCTTCTGCATTCCAATTCAAACAACGCCTTTACTAATTCTTTGCGCCTGTAAATTCTGCTCAACTCATCTACTGCCTTATGAAATTTTTCAAGCGTCTGCAGGAGTTTTTCTTGTGTCGATTCATTGATATTTTTATTGATGTAGTTTTCAGTTTCAACGAAACTTTCAAATTCAGAATACTTGTAGGCAAGAAACAACACCGCAATTTTATTTACAATGTTTAAATCTTCTCTATTCGCATTACAAAGGCGAATCATGGCGTCTCCAATTTCAAAGTCACGTACTGTTTGTACTTTAAATAAATTTTAAACCAAAGTTTTTTTATTCCAAAATAAAAAAGCCGCGTCAATTTTTTTGACACGACCAAATTTATTAATTTTCGGATTTTAAAAGTCGATTTTATTTCTCATAACTTTAATTGCGTTGACAATAGCTTTTCGATTTTCATTAATGGCGCGTTGTTCAATGATATGCTCAAAGTGCGACGGCATTAAATTGGTTGCGTTGTTGCGAATCCACGCGCGGAATTCTTTTGCGCCTTCGCCCGCTTGCAAATGTTCACGAATAAGCTCAACATTTTTTGTAACGACGGAAATAAAAGCGCGTTCCAATCCAATGGCGTTGATAACCGCCTTTGCGGTAATATCGCGCAGAATTTCTATATCAGCGTCAAGCGTTGCAACCATATCTTCCTTGCTCTGCATACGTTTAATTTTCCGCGCCATTTCGTGAAGTCCCTCAAGATTAAAATCTGTGTGAACTTCAGCGGCGGCGGTTTTATTCGGCGCGTAGGTGTTGATTAAATTTTCTATGGCTTGAGTGCGTTTGGCAGGTATAAAAGTTTTCCAGCTGTCATCATAGAAAAGATTTTCCAACTTGTTGCCGAGTTTGTCTTTGCCTTTAATTCGTGCGTCTGCTTGTACGTCAACTAAATTTATTCCGGCGGCGGTTACAGATTCAGCCCACTTTTTCAGCGGCAATGAATTTATATCCATTTGCACGGCGTCTTGATTGTCTTCAAAAATTCCGCGTAAAAAGTTTTCGTTGTCTTTTAAAGTTTTTGGATTTTGCGGCTTGCTGACAACTTCCGGCGCGGCGTCCAAACTTTCATGAACTAAAATTTTTGAAAAGAAACTCAAGCCCGCGTTGCTGACTTTTTCCAAATTCGTCATTGGCATATTGTAATAAACCGCCAAAGAAACCAATTCAGGGAAAGTAGCTTTAACTTTGTTGAGGCGTTCATCTTCTGCAAACGGCGTAGAAATTAAAGTTTGAATCAGCGTTGTAACAAATCTTTCGACGAGCGAATTAAAATTACAAATGGAGCCGTCTTGAATTAACATACCGTCGAAAAGTTTGTTGACAGATTTTTCAAGCGCGGCTTTGTGCGGCGTGCTGTCTTCCATTCCCATAATTTTAAGGAAAGATTCAACAAGCTCAATTCTTAAATCGTCTTGTTTCTGGATTGTCAATTTTGAGGCGTTCGTTACAATATTTTCGACAAATTTTTTGCCGAGTTTATCACGAACATTGCCGTTAATCGTTGTGGCGGGATAAATTCCGTCAGGATCAATCGCCAAACTGTACTCAATATCTTGAATTAAATTCTGCGTGTATTCGGCGTCAGACAGCGGATAAATATTTTCAATTTCGACTTTGAGCGCGTTTGTAAATGGCGCAGATTTAACAATTTCGCCCGTGTGCATTTTGGTAATTCTGTTGGATTCGTTTATAAATTTCGGCAACTTACTTTGAATATCCATTAAAATTTCCGCGCTGACGTCGGTATAATTTAATTCGCCGCTGTCGTAACGTTCAAGCAGATTATTTAAAACTTCCTGCGTTTTTGTAAGCGTGGATTCTGCGCGACGTTTGATAACTTCAAAGCGGGCGTTGTCATAATAATTTTGCATTTTTTTATGTAAAACTGAAACGCCGTCGCCGTCTGTAAGTTGCCATTCGTCAATAACGCGGCTTGCAATATCGCCCGCCATTAAACCTTGTTTTTCCAAAAATGCACGTGCTGAACCGCCAATAACATGATTATCAAGGGCAATTTGATATTTGTTGACAGATTCATTTTTCAGCGCGGCAAAATTATTTTTTGCAGTTTGAGCATCTGCGGCGCGGTCGATTTTATTTCCGAAGACAAAACATTTTGCGCTAAGTTTAATACCGTCGGCGTCTTGTCCTTTACGCAACATATCAAGTTGAGTACCCGTTAAATTTGGTCTGTCGCCAACATTTGTTACTAAAATAATTGCGTCGGCAGATTTTAACATTTCTTCGGTCTGGCGTTTGTGCAATTCTGTTGGAGAATCGAAGCCCGGCACGTCATATAAAACAAGGTGGCTCATTTCTGCAAGTTGCGTGGAGCGAATTGTAACACTTTTGACGGCGTAAGGATGCGGTTGACGAATTACGGATCCGTCGGGATTTTTGCCGCTCATTCCTGTAATATAAGTTTTAAATTCGTTAAATTCTTCGCCGCCCGTCCAATATTCCGCGCCAAATTGCATTGGAGCATGTCCTAAAAGCGGCAAAAGTTTTTGTTTGCCTTCAAGAATTGCTTTAATATCTTCGGCGGTTGTGCCGTTGTGTACCATAAAAATATTTTGGCGTTCGGGATCTGTTTCGACTGCCTGCCAATAATTTTTGAAGGCGTCAAGCGTCATTGTGAAAAAGTCCGCCGCGTCAGGATATTTCACGTCGTTTAACATTCGCTTGAAATTTTTGTTAAATTCTTCACGGCTGTAAAAATAAACTTCGGCAACGTCAGTATCGCCGCTGCGAATTTCGGTAGTTGTGTAAGTGCAACGCTCGGAATATTCCGGCAACACCATTGCTTTAATCAGCGCGTTACCTAAAGTACTTTTACCGGCTTTTTCAAGTCCAACAATCGCAACCGTAAATTCACGGCTGCTTAACTTTTTCAAAACAACTTTGTTAGCCGCTTGAAGTTTTTGCAATTCCTCGCGTTCGTTGCCTTGTACAACTAAGCCTTCTTTGTCAACTTCAAAAATTTCGCTGAAAGTGCGGTCGGCGTTTGAAAGTTTATCAATAAAATCTTGCTTGCTTTGTTCCCAACTGCTCATTTTCATTTCTCCTTTCAATTTGAAAAGATTTTAGCAGTTAGAATTTCGATTGTAAAGCAAAAGTATATTCTCAAATTTTGCAGGTTATACGGTATTAATGTCAGTGAGGAAAATTTTTATTGTAAATCCTAATTCTTGACATAAAGTGTTGCAACTTGTAAAATTGCCAAAAATGGAGGCGGTTTTTTTGTTGAAATATAAACGTGTCGTATTAAAATTAAGCGGCGAATCTTTAGCCGGTGAAAATGATTTTGGAATTAATACGCCTGTTGTTGAAAGTATTGCAAAGCAGGTTAAGGCGATTCACGACGCAAAATTGGAAGTTGCAATAGTTGTCGGCGGCGGGAACATTTGGCGCGGTTTAAGCGGTTCTGCAAAAGGTATGGATCGTGCGCAGGCTGATTATATGGGAATGTTGGCAACGATTATGAATGCGCTTGCTTTACAAGACGCGCTGGAAAAAATGCACGTGTTTACCCGTGTTCAAACTGCTATTGAAATGCGGGAAGTTGCTGAACCGTATATCAGACGCCGTGCAGTTCGTCATCTTGAAAAAGGACGCGTGGTAATTTTCGGCGGCGGTACAGGCAACCCGTATTTTTCCACAGATACAACCGCTGCATTACGTGCGGCTGAAGTTGAAGCGGACGTTATTTTAATGGCGAAAAAAGGCACTGACGGAATTTACGACAGCGACCCGAATAAAAATCCTGACGCCAAAAAGTTTGACACGTTGACATATATGGAAATTTTGAATCGTGAATTGCACGTTATGGACGCAACCGCCACAAGTCTTTGCATGGATAATAATATTCCGTTGGTTGTCTTCAATATCGACAATCACGAAAATATTTTGAAAGCCGCACTCGGCGAACAAATCGGTACAACCGTTACTCGATAGAAAATTAAGGGGGAAATTTTAATGACTACCGAAGTTATCAATTCTTCTGAAGACAAACTCAAAAAAAGTTTGGACGCGCTGAAAAAAGATTACGGCACACTTCGCGCAGGACGCGCCACGCCAAGTTTGCTGGATAAAGTTATGGTTGACTATTACGGCACGCCAACGCCGGTTAATCAAATGGCAAATGTTACAATTCCCGAGCCGCGTATCATTATGATTAAACCTTACGACAAAGGCTCACTCAAAGAAATTGAAAAAGCAATTCAAAAATCAGATTTGGGCTTGAATCCAAATTCTGACGGCGTGGCAATTCGTTTGACAATTCCGCAACCTACGCAGGAACGCCGTAAAGAATTAGTTAAAGTCGTCAACAAAAAGGCTGAAGAATGCAAAGTTGCAATGCGTAACATTCGCCGCGATGCCAACGAGGCAATTAAAAAACTTGAAAAAGACAAAAAAATTACCGAAGACGACCGCAAGGAAGGTCAAGATAAAGTTCAAAAACTTTTGGACAAATATATTAAACTCGTTGACAGCACGAAGGCTACCAAAGAAAAGGAAGTTATGGAAGTTTAAAAAATGACTAACGACGATTTACTAAATAAAGTCGATAAAAATAAATTGCCGCGCCACGTTGCAATTATTATGGATGGCAACGGGCGTTGGGCAAATGCACTGGGACTTTTGCGAAGTGCCGGACATACTGCCGGAGTTAAAACGCTGAAAAAAATTCTTACAACTGCGGTAAATCTGAAACTTGAAGCGTTGACGGTTTACGCTTTTTCCACAGAAAATTGGAAACGACCTCTTGCAGAGGTTGATTTTTTAATGCATTTATTTTCTGAATATCTGGAAAAAGAAAAACTTGAAATGCACCAAAATAACGTAAGAATCAGATTTTTGGGACGCACTGAAGATTTTTCGCCGCTGATTCAAAGTCAAATTCAAAGTGCGGTTGAACTTATGAAAAATAATACCGGCGTTAAATTCAACATTGCGGCGGATTATGGCGGACAAGATGAAATTGTTAGAGCGGCGCAGAAATTGGCGCGTAAAGTTTCAAATGGCGAAATTTCGGCTGAACAAATAACGGCAAATGTTTTTGAAGATGAGCTTGACACAGTTGGACAGCCGCCGGTAGATTTATTAATTCGTACCGGCGGAGATTTTCGTATTAGTAATTTTTTGTTATGGCAAGCGGCGTATGCTGAATTTTGGTTTACAAAAACTAATTTTCCGGAATTTACGCCGGAAGAATTTATTACCGCGCTGATAGATTTCAGCAAACGTGACAGACGTTTTGGCGGATTAGACGATAAAGATTAAAGGAAGTGGCTTTTTGGCTTTAAGAATTATAACTGGAATAATTGGAATAATTATTTCAGCGATTGTAATACAACTAGGCGGCGCACCGTTCGCAGGATTTGCAATATTGTTGGCGTTAATTGGATGGTACGAATATTACAGCGCGTTCACTCGTGCGAATATCGACACGTCATTTTTTTTGGGCGCGTTCGCCCTTATATTAATGTTATGTTGTGCGTGGCTCGGCAACATTGAAGAATTGCTTGCAGTTTTAACATTAGGCTCGTTGGCGATATTTTTGCTTACAGTTTTATTTTCAATGCGCCCGCACGAAGCATTTGTATCAGTTGGCGGCTTATGTTATTTAGGCTTGCCGTTCGCACATTTGATAATGCTTAGATTTTTTGCAGATGAGCCTCATCAAGTGCGCTCGTTGGTAGATTTTCATAACTTTGTAAGTGAAAATCTTGGCAATATAAATTTCTTTGAAACGTTGTCGAATTTGAATTTTGACGGCGGCTGCGAATTAGTCTGGATACTTTTTGCCTGTACGTGGGCAAGCGACACTTTTGCATATTTCATCGGGACGGCGATTGGTTCGCACAGGTTAGCCCCGTCAATCAGTCCCAATAAATCTGTTGAGGGCTTTTTAGGTTCAATCGTCGGAACAACTTTAACTGCGGTTGTCGTCGGTACATTTTTATTTGGTTATCCGCTTATGCAAATGGCGACTATCGGCGCAATTTTGGCGATTGTGGCAACTTTGGGCGATTTGGTTGAGTCGTCGATTAAAAGATTTACCGGCGTTAAAGATTCAGGCATTTTAATTCCGGGACATGGCGGCGTTTTGGACAGATTTGACAGCATTTTATATACCGCGCCCGTGTTTTACTATTTTATTCTCGTATCGAAAATTATTTGAGGTTAGAAAATGATAACTCAACCTATGGAAATTGAAATGCGCAGTTTTGAAATTATTTACCCGTACATTAAAAATTTAAATCTGCGCGACGACGAAATTAAAATTTATTCAAGGATAATCCACGCGGCGGGCGATGTTGACTACGCGCCAATTATAAAAATTTCTGCAACGGCGATTGACTCTGCGAAGGCGGCGATTTTACGCGGCGCAAATATTTTCACTGACGTTGAAATGGTACGCACGGGAATTAACAAGCGCACTTTAAAAAAATTTGGCGGCGAAGTTTTTTGCAAGGTTGCTGATGATGAAGTTAAAGAAATTGCGGCGGCTGAAAAAATTACTCGTTCAATGGCGGCAATGCGAATGTTTGGCAAAGATTTAAACGGCGCAATAGTTGCGATTGGTAACGCGCCAACTGCGCTTTTTGAAGTTTTGCGGCTGATTCACGAAGAAAATATTTTACCGGCGGTTGTAATTGGTGTACCCGTTGGATTTGTCGGCGCGGCTGATTCTAAGGCTGAACTTTTCGCGCAGGACAAAGTACCGTTCATAACCGTTGAAGGCACGAAAGGCGGCAGTCCCATTGCAGTTGCCGCCGTCAATGCAATTTTGTATCTTTTGGACAATTCGAGGAATTAAATTTTAGCGGCGAAAATTGCCGCTTTTTTTATTGGAGGTTTTCAAATGCAATATCCCAGAATAATAATAGCGGCAACTCAAAGCGGCGCGGGTAAAACTACAATTACTTCAGGAATTTTGGCGGCGTTGGTTAAGCGCGGCTTAAATGTTCAAGCTTACAAAGTTGGACCAGATTATATTGATACGGGTTTTCACGAAATTGCAAGCGGTAAACCGTCACATAATTTGGACAGTTGGTTAGTTGGAGAAAATAAACTGCGTGAGATATTTTTTCACGGCTCCAGACGCGCAGAAATAGCCCTAATTGAGGGCGTAATGGGTCTTTATGATGGTGGAGTTGCCGGAGTGTCTTCAACGGCTCAAATCGCCCAAATTTTGCAAATTCCGGTGGTGTTGGTTATCGACGTTAAAAGTATGGGAACTTCGGCGGCGGCGGTGGCGTTGGGTTTTCGTGAATTTGACAAAAATATAAATTTGGCGGGAGTGATTTTAAATCGTGTTGGTTCAGATTCTCACAAAAAAATAATTGTGGACGCGCTGGACAAATTAAATATTAAATGTTTTGGAGCGATTAAGCGCGATGCAGAATTTGTGTTACCTGAAAGACATTTGGGGCTTGTACCGACGGCTGAAAATAATTTTGCTGAAGTGATTGAAAAAATCTGCGCGACGGTTGAAAGTGAAGTTGACATTGACGCACTTATAAAAATTGCAAACGCCGCGTCCAATGTTGCAATTCCAACTGACAAAAAAATTTTTCCAACGTGCCAAAATTCAGTTGATAAAGATTCAAACTGCGCGACGGTTGAAAGTGAAGTTGACACTGATAAAATTATTGAAGTTGCAAATTCTGTTACAACTCCAATAAAAAAATCCCTAACCGCTAACCGCTATAACCTAACCCCTAAAATAGCTGTGGCGAAGGACTCGGCTTTTAATTTTTACTACGAAGAAAGTTTACACGAACTTAAAAAACGCGGCGCAGAATTAATTTATTTCAGCCCGCTTGACGATGAAAAACTTCCTGAAAATATTAGCGGCTTGATAATTGGCGGCGGTTTTCCTGAAATGTTCGCAGAAAAACTTCAAGCAAATAAAAAAATTCGCCGCGCAATTCGTGAGGCGGCTGAAAAAAATTTTCCGATTTTCGCAGAATGTGGCGGTTTTATGTATCTGATGAACTCTATCACAAATTTTGACGGGAAAAATTTTGAAATGTGCGGCGTAATTCCGGCTTGTGCGGTTATGACTGACAAATTACAAACTGTAGGATACATTGACGCCGAAATTTTAAGCGATTGTATAATTGGCAAGGCGGGCGATAAGTTACACGCGCACGAGTTTCATTTTTCGACGGCTGAAATTTCTACCGACAAAAATATTTTTAATTGCAAGCGTATGAGGACGGGCAAAATTTATCGCGCAGGTTTTTTCACTAAAAATATTGTGGCGTCGTACTTGCACATACATTTTGCAGGTTGCCAAAGTGCCGCTGAAAATTTCGTCAATGCTTGCAAAAATTATAATTTAACTTCAGTTTGAGCTTCGGCGATTGATTTACCGTCAGGAAAAATTGGGGCGTTGATTAAGTCCTCTGTAAAATCTTCGCCAATATTTACAACTTTGGAATATTTCAATATGTGTAAATCGTAATCTTCATTGACGATAATTTTAATTTGCGAATCTGTGAGCTTCTCTTTGATAAACTCGTAGCATTTTTTATTGTACGCAAAGTCTACTTCGTCATCATAGTTTAACAACATTTTTCTGAAAGAATCAATCGACATTGTTGCAACGGTAACTTTTTCGGGGCGTTGAAACCTTCTAAACTGCTGAATACATTTAGTTTTTTCCACGTCTTCGTAAATTCGCATTTCATCTTCATTTTTCTCAAGCCAATAATTGCCGGGAAATTTGGTCAAAACTTCAGCCGCCGTAACTGCTGATTCTGTAATATCAAACCATTGGAAATCATTCCAAAAAGGTCCAAATTCAAGCGGCTCTTGCATTGGTTCGATTGAAAAATTTTCAATCGGCGTGTAACTTCCAATATTTTTTAAAAGATAGTCGAAGAAAATAAATGTTCCGCAACGGGGACATCGCCAAGCATAAGAAAAATTTTCCTCATGTTCACATTCTAACCAATCAGCAGTCAAATTTTCAATTTCAAATTTACGCCAACTGTCTAAATGGCAAAAAACATGCTCAATCGGTGTTGTTCCTTCAGGCTCACCATGATAACGAATTTGAAAACCACAAAAAATACATCCACGAACAGCCATAAAAATTCCTCCTACTCCAAAATATGAATTTCTCCATTAAACCAAAATTCTGTTTGAAAATGAACCTGATTTTTTCGCTTTGCCTCTTGATAACCGTCATTGACAGCTTTAAAACCAACTTCAAAATCTGCATGTAACGATAATATAATAATTTTACCCGGAAGTCGATTCACTTCGGAAAGTCTTGCTCGTTCATCAGAAATTTGTTTTGATGCGTGTTTAATTTGCTTTGATATATTTCCTGCTCTCAAGGATTCAATTCCTTTTACTTCAACAAAAAATTCATAATCGACGAGTAAATCAGGACGCCCTCCTTCTCCAAGTTTTTCTTGTAAGAATACAACGTACATTCCTAAATCCATATAGTATTCGGCAACTGCGATTGCATTTTTGTCAATAACTTTATTATTGCCGCTATCGTAATAGCAACCATCTTTATCTTTGTTTCTACCGCTTGCACCACCGTATCCGCCCATTAATTTTTCCTCCGCCACATTTGACTATAATTTAAAATTTGTACAACATTGATATTTGGAAATTTTTTAGCAATCCATTCAGGACATTTGCCGCAAACAACAATGGCAGTTGGCTGAAGTTTTTCAACCATTGCATTTATTCCGCCGATAAAAAGTCTGTTAGATTCTTTGTCATAAAGCGTATTTGTAGTAACTGCTACAGTTGAATTTGTCGGCAAGCCGTCAAAGCACCATTCCCAAGTAGATTCTCCTGCAAAACCTGCAGTCGGTATCATTGGAATGCCTGCTTGCTGTAGTGCATAATCAACCATTCTATTTTTCAGACAATTATAAATCAAAATTTTTTCTTCATAATCTCGGTACATATTAAAATCTGCAGAAATTAAACCTTTGATTTTCGGGAAAAATTCTTCATATTCTCTGAAATTTTTATAGAGTCTGTGAAAATTTCTCTCCGCCGTGAAACAGTGATACCAATAATACCCTTCATTAACTTTAGTTTTCAAATGATTAAACGGAAAAACTAGCAATTCCGGCAAATAATTTACTTGTGCAAGTTGCGGGAAATTATATTTCCCGGTAGTCGGATAATCCCCTTCAAACGGTTCTCTAGAAAATTGACGCTTAATCCAAAGTTTTGCGTCTTCCCAATTCCAACGCATAATATCACCTTCTAAATATATTTTGTATCAAAAAAGACTCGGAAATTAATCCGAGCCTTAATTTTTTTACTCGATAACTTTCAATTTTCTAAGTGCAACTTCGGCGGCGGCTTTTTCGGCAAGTTGTTTACTTCTGCCGGTACCTTCGCCCATAAGTTCGCCATTAACTTTTACAGCCGCCTCAAAAGTCCTGTCGTGCGGAGGTCCACTTTCGCTAATTTCAATGTATTCGGGAAGTGCGCCTTCGTAAAGTCTTTGGGAATATTCCTGCAAGACAGACTTTGCATCAACGGCAGTTTTTCCAAGTTTAACGTTTTTAAATTCGTCAGCAAGTTGCCGCCAAACATAATCTTTGGCAACTTCCCAACCTTGATCCAGATAAATTGCGCCGATAACAGCCTCAAATGCATCTTCCAAATTTGAATCCCGCTTGCGTCCGCCTTGTTGAAATTCGCCGAAATTCATCAGCAATATTTGTCCGAATCCCAATTTGTTCGCCAATTTCGTAAGCGTGGAACCGCAAACAATAGTTGCGCGGGTTTTCGTCAATTCGCCTTCAGATAAATTTTCAAATTTCGTGAAAAGGTAGATACTGGACGCCAATTCTAAAACCGCGTCGCCCAAAAATTCCAGCCGTTCATTGTGAGCAAATTTTGTTAATTCGGTATTTGGACTTGCATTTAATTCTTCATTCGCCTCAAGCGTTTTTGCGTAGGATTTATGCGTTAAAGCTACGTGCAAAATTTCAATGTTGTTGAATTTCACTTCCAAAACTTTTTCCAGTTTATGAAGTTGGCGACGCCGTGCGGCAGTTATTGGCGCAATTTCGTAATTTTTTTTCGCCATAGTTTAATCCTTGTACTTTTTCAAAATGATACAGGCGTTGTGACCGCCGAATCCAAAAGAATTTGACATTGCAATATTAATTTCAGCGGCGCGGGCTTTATTCGGCACGTAATCTAAATCTAAGCCGTCATCAGGAGTTTCATAATTGATTGTTGGCGGAATAATTCCTTCGTCAATCGTCAGAGCCGTTGCAATGGCTTCCATACCGCCCGCCGCGCCGAGCATATGCCCTGTCATTGACTTTGTAGAGGATATAGCCAACTTGTACGCGTGTTCGCCAAAAACAGTTTTAATCGCTTGAGTTTCGCACATATCGTTGAAATGTGTTGACGTTCCGTGCGCGTTAATGTAGTCAACATCAGCCGGAGCAATTCCCGCGTTTTCAATCGCCAGTTGCATACATTTGGCTTGATATTCGCCGTTAGGCGCGGGCGTGGTAATGTGGTACGCGTCGTTATTTCTGCCGTAGCCGATAACTTCTGCGTAAATGTGGGCGTTGCGTTTTTTCGCACTTTCCAAACTTTCAAGCAAAACAATTCCTGCGCCTTCGCCCATTATAAAGCCGCTACGATTTTTATCAAACGGGCGGGAGGCGTGCGCGGGATCGTCATTATGGTCAATGCAAAGTGCCTTCATTGAGGCAAAACCGGCAACACCTGCGGGCGTAATTGCCGCCTCTGTACCACCGGCAAACATTAAATCTACTTCGCCGTTTTGAATTGCAAAAAAAGCGTCCCCAATGCAATTTGTACCGCTCGCGCAGGCTGTTACAATCGATTCTGCAGGACCGTGAATACCAAACTCAATGGCAATTTGTCCCGCTGCCATATTCGCAATAGTCATTGGAATAAAAAACGGGCTGATCCTCGAAGGTCCTTTATCAAAAAGTTTTTCGTATTGATTGTGCAAAGTTTGCATACCGCCAATACCATTGCCGACAAAAACGCCTGCGCGATCTCTGTTAATTGCAGATAAATCCAATTTAGAATCAGCAAGCGCAAGTTTAGCGGCGGCAAATGCAAACTGCGTGTATTTGTCCATTTTCTTTATTTCTTTTTTGTCAATGAAATCTTCAGCGTTAAAATCTTTGACTTCGCCGCCAATTTTGCAAGTGTGTTCGGTTGTGTCAAACTGTTCAATATTTGAAATTCCGTTTTTGCCGGACTTTAAAGCCTCAAAAAAATTTTCTTTACCGATACCAATAGGCGTTACGGGACCAAGCCCTGTAATGACTACTCGATTTTTCAATTAAAACGCTCCTTTCTTTTTAGGGACTAGTAATTTAAATTCTCTCTAAAAATTAGCCTCTGCCTCTGTAACAAGTTGCCGAATAATTTCTTTTACAGGTAAAATTTCTTTGATTCGCGGTAAATATTCACCGGTAAAAACTAAACCGGTTTCAACGTCGCCTTGTTGCGCCCGCGTCAATGCTCGAACAATACAAAAATTATGTTTGCAAGCTTTAAGGCAAGAATCGCAAGTTTTAGGCGGAACTTTACCTGCCATAACGCGTTTTGAAAATGGTGTACGTACTGCGCGTCCCGGCAATCCTACAGGACTGCTGATAACTACAATGTCATCAGGTTGAGATTTTAAATAATATTCTTTGAGAGTTGGTGCGCCGTTCGATTCAAGACTGGCGGCAAATCTTGAGCCCATTTGCACGCCGTTTGCGCCCATTTTCAGCATATCAGCAATATCTTTGCCGGTTAAAACTCCACCCGCCGCAATTACAGGTATTTTGACTGCTTCGCGTATTGGCGGAATTAATTCTCGCGCAGAAATATCAGTGCCTAAATGTCCGCCGGCTTCTTTGCCTTCAACAACAATAGCCGTTGCGCCCAATCTTTCCGAAATTTTCGCAAGCTTGACTGATGAAACTATTGGAACTATTGGGGTATTCGATTCTCTTCCAATACCAAAAATATCTCGTGAAAATCCCGCGCCCGCCACAATTAAATCTATTCCGGCGTCTATTGCCGTTCGTACTATTCCTGCAAAATCAGACGCCGCCACCATGATATTTATACCGATAATTCCATTTGTAAGCGAACGCGCCAAATTTATTTCGTAACGCAATTCAGGGTGCGTCATTCCAGACGCCGCAATTAAACCAATTCCACCTTCATTGGCAACCGCCGCCGCAAGCCTTGCTGTGGAAAGTCTAATTGCCATGCCGCCCTGCACTATCGGTATTCTTGCCGTTTTGTTTCCTATTTTCAGCTCCGGAAGTTTCACAGATAGACCTCCAATTTCTTTGCTTTGTAAGTACTTTTATTCAATTAATTATAATATTGACAATTTTACCTGTCAAATAGTTTAAAAAATCCCGCGAAGTTCATTCACGGGATTTGATTTTCAGAAATTTATTTTTTCAAGCTTCGTCAATGTATTTTACAACATCTTCAACAGTTTTAATTTTTTCGGCTTTTTCGTCCGGAATTTCGATACCAAATTTGTCCTCAAACGCCATAATCAATTCGACTATATCAAGCGAATCTGCGCCGAGATCGTCAACAAAAGTTGAATTCATTTGAACTTCATCAGCTTCAACTCCAAGTTGTTCAACGACAATCTCTTTTACTTTGTCAAAGGTTGACATAATCGCACCTCCTTTCGTAAGTAGTCGATATTAAAACTTTTTTTACAAAATTTACTATCCAACTATCACACTAACAAACTATCCAACTACATTGCCATTCCGCCATCAACATTGATGATTTGTCCGGTAATGTAATTTGCCTGTTCTGATACTAAAAACGCCGCCAAATTTGCAACGTCTTCAGTTGTTCCAAATTTTCCGAGTGGAATTTGTTTTAGCGTTTCTTCCTTGATTTTATCTGATAATTTGTCTGTCATGTCGGTTGTGATAAAACCCGGCGCGATTGCGTTTACATTGACGCCACGCGCTGCCAATTCTTTTGCTGTAGACTTCGTAAAACCAATAACGCCTGCCTTTGCCGCCGCGTAATTCGCTTGGCTGATATTTCCTGTTAAGCCGACAACTGAAGTCATATTAACGATTTTTCCGCTGCGTTTCTTCATCATAATTTTTGTTACAGCCTTTGTGCAGTTGAAAACGCCCTTCAAATTCGTTGCAATTACTTCATCAAAATCAGATTCGCTCATTTTAAGCAAAAGGTTATCACGAGTAATACCGGCGTTGTTAATTAAAATATCAACCGTTCCCCACGTTTCGACGATTTTTTTAACAATGTCAGCTGCTACTTCAAAATTATCAACCTTGCCTTGAACTAAAATAGCTTCGCCGCCGCGTGATTCAATTTCGGCTTTGACTTCTTCGGCTTTTTCTACGTTACCTGCAAAATTTATGGCAACTTTTGCGCCCGCGTCTGCAAGTTTTAAAGCAATGGCGCGACCAATTCCGCGTGATGCTCCCGTTACAAGGGCGACTTTGCCTGTTAAATATTTTCCAAAAATCTCAACCATTGAACGTAACCTCCCGCAGAATGTTTCATAAATTTATTAATCAGAAACTTTTTCAGATGACTTGGTAAATTACATTTCCAAAATTCATGAAATCCCGTCGGCGGTCAAGGATGACCGCCGCGCCGCGCTTAACGCCGTGATGGCGTTATGTGCGGCTGTTTTTTCTTTTCTTTGCTAGGCGTTTCTTTTCTTTTTTTTCAAAAATGAAAAGAAATGCCGTATTAGATAAAAGAAACTACGAATTTACCAACAATCTCAAAAAATTTTATTAAACAAGCTCAATTAAAACCATAGGTGCAGAATCGCCACGACGTGGACCAAGTTTTAAAATTCTTGTGTAGCCGCCGTTACGATCGCCGTACTTTGCGGGAATTTCTTCAAAAACTTTGTGAACAACTTCAACATCTGCAACGGCTTGAATTGCTAAACGTCTTGCCGCAAGATCGCCGCGTTTTGCAAGCGTTATAACTTTTTCGGCAAATTTGCGAAGTTCCTTAGCGCGTGCTTCGGTCGTTTCAATTCTTCCGTGAGTAAAAAATGCGGCGAGAAGACTTTTAAACAACGCTTTTCTTGCGCCGGTGTTCTTGCCGAGTTTTCTATAACTCATGTTATTATCCTCTCTTCAAAATTATTCTTCGTTCATATAAGTATTTTCATCAGTCTTGAATGACAAGCCGTATTCTTCGAGCTTTTTCTTAACTTCTTCCAAAGATTTACGCCCCAAATTGCGAACTTTCATCATATCTTCTTCAGTGCGTGCAACCAAATCGCCAACTACGCTGATACCGGCGCGTTTTAAACAGTTGAAAGATCTAACGGACAAGTCTAAATCTTCAATCGTGGTGTTAAGTATGCGCTGTTCGTCATTTTCCGGCGGCGGCGGCGCAACCAAACTTGGCTGTGGTGGGAAGTCAATTTCTTCCTCTTCTTCAACGACTTCTTCAGGTACAAGCCCTTCAATCGCTTGGAAAAGTTTCAAATTGCCAATTAAAAGTTCAGACGCCTTTGCAATGGCTTCTTCCGGCTTAATTGTGCCATTCGTCCAGACTTCCAAAATTAATTTATCGTAGTCCATGACGTTTCCAACGCGCGTATCTTTAACTTCATATTTAACGCGTTGAATTGGCGAAAAAATTGAGTCGATTGGAATTGTTCCTATAATATCCTCGTTGCCTTTATTTTTTTCCGCCGAAACGTAGCCGTAACCGTGCTCAACAGTCATTTCGATATTTAAGCTGGCGTTTTCGTTAAGCGTTGCAATGTGTAAATCTTTGTTTACAACTTCAACATCAAGATCGCAGATAATATCAGCACCGGTAATATTTTTAACCTTACCTTTTTCGCCGTCGGCTTCAATTCTGATTGTATGCTGTTCGTCGCCTTCCATTTTCAAACAAAGTTGCTTAATGTTCAGCACAATGTTTGTAACGTCTTCAATAACGCCGGGAACGGTTGAAAATTCGTGCAAAATACCATCAATTTTAATTGACGTGACAGCCGCGCCTTCAAGTGAAGATAAAAGCATACGGCGCAGAGCATTTCCAATCGTATGACCGTAACCGGGATGCAACGGCTCACAAATGAAACGTCCGTATTTGCCGTTAGGGCTAAGTTCCTCAATTTCAATTTTTGTTTCGATGTCTATCATCTAACAATAACCCTCCTGCCTGTTTGATTCAGGGATTAGCCGTCAAGCGTTAGGGATTAGGATTTTTAAATTTTTCCTGTCGTCCACAATCTTAACAGCTAATCTTTGATATAACCAAATTACAAACCGGCAGATATTATCTGGAATAAAGTTCAATGATGGACTGTTCATTAATTGGAACGTCAATTTCATCACGGCTCGGGAATCTGACAACATTGCCTTTTAAAGCAGTTTGATCTGATTCAAGCCACGCAGGCGCACTCAAAGCGTTGTTAGTTTCTTTAATTGCTTTAAAAAGTTCGTTGCTCTGGCTTTTTTCGCAAACTTCGATAACGTCGCCTGCTTTAACAAGTGCTGACGGAATATCAAGGCGTTTGCCATTAACCGTAATATGTCCGTGACTGACAATTTGACGCGCTTGACGGCGGGTATTTGCAAAGCCAAGACGGAAAACAACGTTATCAATGCGGCGTTCGAGTAAAATCAAAAGATTTTCGCCGGTAACGCCTTGCATTGTTTTAGCTTTTTCGTAGTAGCCGCGAAATTGACGTTCAAGGACGCCATAAATAAATTTAGCCTTTTGTTTTTCTTTGAGCTGTAAGCCGTATTCGCTAACTTTACGTTGAGTGCGTTGAGCTTTGCGCTTAGATTGACGCGCACGCCCAATTACAGCGGGTTCAATCCCGAGCGAACGGCAACGCTTTAAATCAGGTACTCTATCAATAGCCATATAAAAATACCTCCATTAAACTCTTCTGCGTTTTGGCGGACGGCAGCCATTGTGCGGAATTGGCGTAACGTCTTTAATCATGTTGACTTCAAGACCGGTTGCCTGCAACGAACGAATAGCCGCCTCACGACCTGCGCCGGGACCTTTAACAAAAACTTCAACCTGTTTCAAGCCATGTTCCATTGCAGCCTTTGCCGCAACTTCAGCCGCTTGTTGAGCCGCAAATGGTGTGCTTTTACGCGAGCCACGAAAACCGAGACCGCCTGCACTTGCCCATGAAAGGGCGTTGCCGCTTTTATCAGTGATTGTTACGATTGTATTATTAAACGTGGAACTGATATGCGCCACGCCGTATTCTATATTCTTGCGAACTTTTTTCTGTTTGCGAACAGTTTTTTTAGTTGCCACAGAATTTGCCTCCTTAATTAGTTGTTAGGTGTTAGCGGTTAGCGGTTAGGGAATTTTAACTAATCCCTAATCCCTGTAAATGCGACGAATAGGAGCATTTACTCCCACTAGCCCCTAATCCCTAGTCTTTCTTCTTGCCTTGAACGAGTTTCTTCGGACCTTTGCGGGTACGAGCATTATTTTTGGTGTTTTGTCCACGAACAGGAAGACCAAGACGGTGGCGGCGTCCGCGATAGCAGCCAATATCAATGAGTCGCTTGATGTCCATCTGAATATCACGACGAAGATCGCCTTCAACGACGAAATTGTGATCGATGGCATCACGAAGTTTTACAACTTCATCATCCGTGAGATCTTTTGTGCGGGTATCAGGATTAACTCCTGTCATTTCTAAAATTTTTTGTGATGTTGGAAGACCAATTCCAAAAATGTAAGTCAAGGCGTATTCAATACGCTTATCACGTGGCAAATCTACACCGGCTATACGTGCCATAAATTTTTCACCTCCTCAAAAAAATTATCCCTGACGCTGTTTGTGCTTGGGATTTTCACAAATAACCATTACGCGCCCTTTGCGTTTGATAATTTTGCATTTGTCGCAAAGACGTTTTACTGACGGCTTAACTTTCAAAATTACCGCCTCCTTAACAAATTGGTAATGTAGCATAAATTTCTTAATTTGTCTAGTCTTTTTTTCGGCTAAAAATTAGTAGTTAGTCGTTAGACTGAAACTAGCGGCTAACTACCAACAAAAATTAAAGATTTACGACTTAAAATTTTTTATTTCTGAACAAAATTCTAAAAAAATTTTCGGCAACTTCCAAATTATTTGAAACGATAAGTAATTCTGCCTCTGGATAAATCATAGGGCGTCAATTCGATTGTAACTTTATCGCCGGGCAAAATTCTGATGAAATTCATTCTGATTTTGCCGGAAACGTGCGCCAAAACTGTATGCCCGTTTTCCAGTTCAACTTGAAACATTGCATTTGGTAAAGCCTCTAGGACTTTGCCTTCTACTTCGATTACGTCTTGTTTTGACATATTTTTTACCTCAATGCCGCTTCAAGGTCGGCTGTTACCTTTGATATTGGTTGGCGTCCGTCGATTTCGGTGTACTTGCCGGCTTTTTTGTAGTATTCAATCAGAGGGCGCGTTGACGCTTCGTAGACGCTCAAGCGGTTTTTCATTGTCTCGGCGTTGTCATCGGCGCGTTGATAAAGTTCGCCGCCGCAATTATCGCAAACATTTTCTGCCTTTGAAGGATTAAATTTGACGTGGTAGGTTGCGCCGCAACTTTTGCAGATTCTGCGACCTACTGCGCGTTCAATTAATTCTTCCGCCGGTACGTGAATGTTCAACACTCTGTCCAATTTCATATTCAAATCAGATAAAATCTTTTCAAGGGCATCTGCTTGATCTACCGTGCGCGGGAAACCATCTAAAATAAAGCCGTTCGCACAATCCGCCTTGCTCAAACGTTCCTTGACTATTCCAACTGTTACTTCATCGGGGACTAACGCGCCTGTATCCATACACGCCTTAGCTTTTTTGCCTAATTCAGTGCCTTCTTTGACTGCCGCGCGGAACATATCGCCCGTTGATATTTGCGGTATACCAAATTTTTTTACTAATTCAGCCGCCTGCGTACCTTTACCGGCACCAGGAGGTCCCATTAAGATTAACTGCATTTTTAGTTCCTCCTAAAATTACTTCATAAAGCCTTCGTAATGGCGCATAACGACCATTGCCTCTATTTGTTTCATCGTGTGCATCGCTACACTTACTACGATTAGTAACGCTGTCCCGCCGAAGTACACGCCTTGTATGTGCGTTGCTCCTGCTATTAAATTTGGCAATATTGCTATAAATGATAAAAAGATACTTCCTGCCAATGTCAACCGCGTTAATACGTAGTCTATATAATCCGCCGTCGGTTGCCCCGGTCTTATTCCCGGTACAAATCCACCGTACTTTTTCAAATTCTCCGCTATATCTGGGATTTTCACTGTTACCGCCGTATAAAAATATGTAAAAAAGATTATCAGCAGTACGTAGATTGTGGATTGTAGCGGCGTTCCCCATTCAAAGTACGCCGCTATTTGTTTCAGCGTCGTATTGTCAACGAATTGTACGACGGTGAGTGGGAACATCAGCACACTTGACGCAAATATTATGGGGATGACGCCGGCTTGATTCACTTTCAGCGGTATATGTGAAGTATGTCCGCCGTATGCTCTGGAACCTACCACGCGTTTTGCATATGTGATTGGGACTCGTCTATAGCCCGCCTCAACGTATATTACGAACACTATCATTGCCACTGCGATTATTGCGAAGAATACCGCGCTGAAGTAGCTGATTGTACCGGCTTGCAGGTAGCTGTAGATCATTCCTATATTTTTTGGCAGTGCCGCTACTATTCCGGCGAAGATTATCAGCGATATTCCATTGCCTACACCTTGAGCCGTGATTTGTTCGCCTATCCACATTAACAAAGTTGTTCCCGCCGTCAACGTGATTGCTATTATCAGTATGTTTACTGGACTTGGATTGAGTATCGCCGCTTTTAAGCCGATTGACATTCCCAACGCTTGGAAGAATGCTAGTACTACCGTTAGATACCGCGTGACTTTCGTTGTCTTTTTGTGTCCTTCCGCGCCTTCCTTGCTCCATTGCTCCAGCGTCGGCGATACTACCGTTAGCAACTGGATGATTATCGCCGCGTTGATGTACGGCGTGATGCTCATCGCAAATATCGAAAACTTACTGAACGCCCCGCCGCTAAATAAATCCAATAGCCCAAACAAACTGCCATTTTGAAACAATCTTTCTATCGCAGTCGGATCAACTCCAGGTACCGGTATGTGCGTGCCCATTCTGAATACTCCAAACATTATCAAAGTAAAGATAATTCTTTGGCGTAATTCGGGGATTTTTACTATATTTGAGAGTGCGTCAAGCACTTCAAATCACCTCAGTTTTACCGCCCGCCGCCTCAATCTTTTGCACAGCAGTTTTGGTAAATCCCTGCGCTCTAACAGTCAATTTCTTTTTGAGTTCGCCGTTGCCGAGAATTCTGATTCCGTCATAAACGTTTTTCAAAATTCCGGATTCAACGAGTGCAACTGCGTCAACTTCTGCGCCGTCGTCAAAACGGTTTAAAGTTTCAACATTGACTTCAGCAAATTCTTTAGCCCAAATATTTTTAAAACCGCGTTTAGGCAAACGGCGATAAATTGGCATTTGACCGCCTTCAAAGCCCGGACGAACGCCGCCGCCGGAACGTGCATTTTGTCCTTTATGTCCGCGACAAGAAGTCTTGCCTCTGCCGGAACCTGTACCGCGTCCAACGCGTACTTCTTTTTTGCGTGAACCTTCGGCTGGTTGAAGTTCATTTAATTTCATTTTGATACCTTCCTTATTTCTAAAGGAAACTAGGGATTAGGGATTCTTTACTAGTCCCTAACCCCTAGCCACTATTCCCTAGTTATTCAGCAATTTCTTCAACTTTAACCAAGTGTTTAACCTTGAAAATCTGTCCGCGAATTGTCGGCGCATCAGGTAAAATCTTAAAAGAATTGAGCTTGCGAAGTCCCAACGCTTTTACAGTTTTACGTTGCGTTTCAGGATAACCGATAAGGCTTCTGGTTAAAGTAACTTTCAATTTAGCCATAATTCAGCCTCCTATACAAACAATTCTTTAACAGTCTTGCCGCGCAACTGCGCTACATTTTCAGCGCGTTTCAATGTTTTCAAGCCTTCCAAAGTTGCACGCACCATATTATTTGGATTTGATGAACCTAAAGACTTTGTTAAAATGTCATGAACGCCCGCCAATTCCAATACCGCACGCGCAGGACCACCGGCGATAACGCCTGTACCTTTGGACGCCGGACGCAACATTACACGACCTGCGCCAAAAACTCCAACTACTCCATGCGGAATGGAACGATCTTTTAAAGCAACTTCAACCAAATTCTTTTTAGCGTCGTCAACGCCTTTGCGAATTGCTTCAGGTACTTCAGCCGCTTTGCCGAGACCTACACCGACTTTGCCATTTTTATTTCCAACAACTACCAACGCGCTGAATGAAAAACGGCGACCGCCTTTAACAACTTTTGCTACACGATTTATAAAAACAACTTTCTCCTCAAATTCGGGAGTTTCGTTGTCGATTCTGTCATTTCTTCTATCGTCTCTGTCATTATTTCTTGGCAAGTTATTAACCTCCTTTACTTAGAATTTTAAACCGCCTTCACGAGCAGCCTCTGCCAATGCTTTAATTCTGCCGTGATAAATATAACCGCCGCGATCAAAAACAACTTCAGTAATACCGGCAGCCAACGCCTTTTTAGCGATAGCCGCGCCAACTAACTTTGCGCCTTCAATATTGCCGCCATTGCCTTTGAAGTCTTTATCCATTGAACTAGCCGCCGTAAGTGTAATTTGCTTGTCATCGTCAATAATCTGTACGTAGATATGAGCAAGACTGCGGAAAACATTCAAACGCGGACGATCAGCAGTGCCGTGAATGTGACTGCGGATACGCAAATGACGCTTTTGGCGAATTTTATTTTTATCAGCCTTAAGAAGCATACAAGGGAACTCCTTTCATTCATTTTAGGTATTAGGTTTTAGCGGCTAGGTTTTAGGTAAAAATTTCAACTCCCTAATCCCTAACTCCTAATCCCTAGCTCCTATTTCTTGCCGCCGGCTTTACCTTCCTTACGGATGATGTGTTCGCCGACGTATTTAATACCTTTGCCTTTGTAAGGTTCAGGTTCACGCCACTTACGAATATTGGCGGCAACTGCGCCGACTAATTCTTTGTCGATACCGTGAACGGTAATGGAAGTGGCAGTGGGAGCGTCTAAGGTAATACCTGCGGGAGCCTCAATAATAACGGGATGAGAATAACCGAGATTGAGTTGCAAGTTTTTACCTTGTTTAGCCGCACGATAGCCGACGCCAACAATTTCAAGATTCTTAGTGAAACCGTCAGTAACGCCGACTACCATATTATGAATCAAAGTGCGGGAAAGACCATGTAAACTTCTGTGCGTTTTATCATCAGACGGACGACTAACCGTTAAAATGTTGCCGTCGATGGTAATTTTCATATCTTGAGCGATCTTGCGGGCGAGTTCGCCTTTGGGACCTTTAACTTGCACCAAATTATTTTCGTCGACTTTAACGGTAACGCCGGCGGGAATTGTAATTGGTGCTCTTCCAATACGTGACATCTTTGCACCTCCAAATTACCAAACGTAAGCCAAAACTTCGCCGCCGAGACCTACATTGCGAGCTTGTTTATCGCTCATAATTCCTTTAGAGGTGGAAATAATAGCGATACCTAAGCCGCCGAGAACGCGTGGGAGTTCCTTTTTACGGGAATATTGACGCAAGCCAGGTTTGGAAATGCGCTGGATGCCGGTGATGACTTTTTCACGTTCTGCGCCGTATTTAAGAAACACGGTAAGAATACCTTGTTTGTTATCCTGCGTGAAGGTGTAGTCTTTAATGAAACCTTCCTGTTTCAAAACTTCCGCAATAGCGGTTTTAATTTTGGAACCCGGAATTTCAACTTTGTCATGATAGACAGAATTAGCATTGCGAATGCGAGTAAGCATATCTGCAATAGGATCAGTCATTGCCATAAGTAACCGATATCCTCCTTTCAATTACCAACTGGATTTAGTGACGCCGGGAATTGCGCCAGCGTAAGATTGTTCACGGAAACAAATTCTGCACATATCGAATTTTCTCATATAAGCATGAGGACGACCGCAGATTTTGCAACGGTTGTAACGACGAGTTTTAAATTTAGGTTCTTTAGACCATTTTTCAACTAAAGCTTTTTTAGCCATTTGATAAACACCACCTCAAGCATTAGCGAAGGGCAAACCGAGAAGTGCAAGAAATTCTCTAGCCTCTTCATCAGAGTTAGCGGTAGTGACAATGATAATATCCATACCGCGGATTTTGTCGATTTTGTCATATTCAATTTCAGGGAAAATAAGCTGCTCCTTGATACCAATAGCGTAGTTGCCTCTGCCGTCGAAAGAATTACGAGAAACGCCGCGGAAGTCACGAACGCGCGGCAAGGCAATATTCATAAATTTGTCAAGGAAATAATACATAC
This sequence comes from uncultured Selenomonadales bacterium, assembly GCA_937877565.1. Classification (GTDB taxonomy): domain Bacteria; phylum Bacillota; class Negativicutes; order Selenomonadales; family Selenomonadaceae; genus Quinella. The sequence continues at coordinate 47,455 of CALFJB010000038.1, forward strand.
GGTTGCCACGCAAGGTAACTTTGCAACCGATGGGCATACCTTTACGAAGTTTCCAAGCAGCAAGAGACTTTTTGGCGCGAGTGATGACAGGTTTTTGACCGGCAATAATGGAAAGATCATTAACGGCAGCGTCAAGAGCCTTGCTGTTACCAACGGCATCACCGCAGGCAATGTTGATGATAACCTTTTCAAGTTTGGGAACTTGCATAACATTCTTGTAGTTGAATTTTTGAATAAGCGCAGGAACAACTTCAGATTTATATTTGTCAGAAAGTCTGCTCAAAGTGAAACCTCCTTTCTATTGAATAACTTCGCCGCAATGCTTGCAGGCACGAAGATTTTTGCCGTCAACAAGTTTGTGAGCAACGCGAGTAGGTTTATTGCAGGCGGGGCAAATAAGCTGAACCTTACAAACGTTGAGAGGCATTTCTTTTTGAATGATACCGCCTTGAGGAGCCTTTAAACTGGGCTTGGTGTGGCGTTTAACTTTGTTGACATCTTCAACAACGACTTGAGCCTTTTTTGGAAGAGCTTGAATAATCTTGCCCTGCTTGCCCTTGTCTTTGCCGGAAAGCACAACGACAGTATCGCCTTTTTTAAGGTTGAGTTTGAACAATTAAAGCACCTCCGGAGCGAGGGAAATAATTTTCATGAAGTCATTATCACGAAGTTCACGAGCAACGGGACCGAAAATACGAGTACCGCGCGGAGTTTTATCCTCTTTGATAAGGACAGCGGCGTTTTCATCGAAACGAATATAGGAACCGTCCGGACGACGCAGCCCTTTTTTACTGCGAACGACGACGGCTTTAACAACGTCGCCTTTTTTAACTTGGCCGCCTGGAGTAGCGGACTTAACGCTGGCAACAATAATATCGCCGATATTGGCGTAACGGCGGAAGGAGCCGCCTAAAACGCGAATGCACATTAAATCTTTCGCGCCGGTATTGTCAGCAACGTTAAGCATAGTTTGTTGTTGAATCAAGCAAATTTCTCCTTTCAATCGAATTTAGGTTTTAGCGAATTACTTAGCTTTTTCGACGATTTGGACAAGCCGCCAACGCTTATGCTTAGAAAGCGGACGAGTTTCCATAATTTGAACGCGATCGCCAATGTGAGCCTCTTCGTTTTCGTCGTGAACGAGGAATTTAATAGTACGTTTGACGGACTTTTTGTAAAGTTTATGCTGAACGAGCTCCTCAATGGCAACGGTAATAGTCTTGTTCATTTTATCGCTAACGACCTTGCCGATACGGGTTTTACGTTCGTTACGTTTAACAGAATCGCTCAAAATGTAGCCTCCTTTCAAATTTGATGATTTTCATTAATTGACTTTGAAAAGTTTTGACAAGTAGTCCAGTTAAGCGAAGTTAAAAATTTCTAGTTTTCGCCGAACTCCTTAATTAACTTGACTTTGAATCGTTTTAATACGAGCAATATCCTTTTTAATGTCGCGGATTTTCATAGGATTATCAAGTTGTCCGGTAGCATGTTGGAAACGGAGGTTAAAAAGTTCCTCTTTAAGCGATTTAAGTTTATCGTCGCGTTCGTCAGCAGAGAGATCACGAATTTCATTAGGTTTCATTTAGAATCACCGCCATTCTCAGATTGAGCGGCTTCAGCAGCCTTTTCTTCTTCAAAAGCAGTGTGAGCAGCGCGTTTAGCGTCAGCAACGGATTCTTCAACGACTGGAACAAATACATCGCCCTGATGATCGGAAACAACGAATTTAGTTTTAATAGGCAATTTGTGCCCAGCAAGACGCATAGCCTCAGCAGCAACTTCCTTAGGAACGCCCGCCATTTCAAAGAGTACGCGTCCCGGCTTAACAACGGCTACCCAATATTCCGGCGATCCTTTACCCGACCCCATACGAGTTTCAGCCGGCTTAGCAGTAACCGGCTTGTCCGGGAAAATCTTAATCCAAACTTGTCCGCCACGTCTGATATATCTCGTCATCGCAATACGCGCTGCCTCAATTTGACGGTTAGTAATCCACGCCGGTTCAAGAGCGACTAAGCCATATTGACCGTGAGCAATTTGGTTGCCTTTATTAGCTTTACCTTTCATTTTACCGCGAAATTGTTTACGGTATTTGGTACGTTTAGGCATTAACATTATTCATCGACGCTCCCTTCAGCAGGTTGCACATTATTTGCAACTTTCTTTTCAGGAAGAATTTCGCCTTTAAAAATCCAAACTTTGACGCCGATTCTGCCGTAAGTTGTATTCGCTTCAGCAAAACCATAATCAATATCAGCGCGGAGAGTATGAAGTGGAATAGAACCTTCGCGGTAAGATTCACTACGAGCAATTTCTGCGCCGCCGAGACGACCACTGCACATAATTTTAATACCTTTTGCGCCGAGTCTCATTGTACGTTGAACAGATTGTTTCATAGCGCGTCTAAAGGCGATACGTCTTTCAAGTTGAGCAGCGATATTTTCAGCAACCAAAGTTGCATCAAGATCTGCGTTTTTAATTTCCATAATGTTAATATCGAGACGCTTAGCAGTAATTTTTCTAAGTTCAGCTTTAATTTCTTCAATACCAGAACCGCCGTGTCCAATAAGTACACCGGGTTTTGCAGTATGAATTGTAATTTTAATTCTATCTTTGGAACGTTCGGTTTCAATACGAGAGATACTGGCTTGAATAGGCACCAACTGCTTTTTAGCATTACCTTCGTTAGCATCTTTAGCATCTTTAGCATCTTTACGAGTGCTACGCATAATTTTAAGGTTTTTTAATACTTTGCGAATTTTAATATCTTCGTGAAGGTTTTTGGCAAAATCTCTGTCAGCATACCATTTGGCGTCCCAAGTTTTGATGATGCCCAAGCGTATTCCGTGCGGATGTACCTTTTGACCCAAACTATTTCCCTCCTTGTAAATTCGACGAGTAGGAGAATTTACTCAATGTGATGAGTAAAAACCTCTACTCTATTTTTCAGATTCTTCTTTATTGGAAACTATAACGGTAATATGTGAAGTGCGTTTGAAAATGCTGAACGCCTGCCCGCGTGAACGTGGATGAATGCGCTTGAGTGTTGGTCCTTCATCAACAAAGCATTTCGATACAACCAAATTATCAGAATCCATATCAAAATTATTTTCCGCGTTTGCAATAGCAGAGCGCAAAACTTTATTCAGCAAAACTGCACCGCGTTTGGGTGTAAATTTCAAAATTGCCAACGCGTCTGCAACACTTTTACCACGAATTAAATCAGCGACGATACGAACTTTGCGCGGAGCAATACGAACATATTTTGCAACGGATTTAACTTCTTTAGAATCAGCCACAATGCAACCTCCTTTCTTTTTAGGTGTTAGCGGTTAGCCGTTAGCTGTCAGGTAAATCCTAACCCCTATAACCTAACCACTAGCCCCTATTTAAGCTTAGTTTTGCGTTCTTCGCCGGCGTGACCTTTGAAAGTACGAGTTGGCGCAAATTCACCGAGTTTATGACCAACCATATCTTCAGTAATGTAAACCGGCACATGTTTTCTTCCGTCATGAACGGCGATTGTATGAGTAATGAACGCAGGAAGAATTGTTGAACTGCGCGACCACGTGCGAATAACTTTTTTATCATTGGCGGCGTTGAGTGCCTCAATCTTTTTCAAAAGTTTTTCTTCGACAAACGGTCCTTTTTTTACAGAACGTGACAAATTAAATTCCTCCCTTCGCTATTACTTACGACGACGAACAATAAGTTTATCAGACGCTTTTTTACGGCGAGTCTTAGCACCCATAGCGCATTTACCCCATTTGGTAACAGGATGTTTGCGACCGACAGGACTGCGACCTTCACCACCGCCATGCGGATGATCAACAGGATTCATTACAACGCCGCGGTTAGCAGGACGAATACCCATCCAGCGCGAGCGACCGGCTTTACCGATTGTAATATTTTCGTGATCCAAATTGCCAACTTGTCCGATTGAGGCGCGGCAGTTGATATGAACTTTGCGAACTTCGCCGGAAGGCATTCTGATTGTTGCATAATCGCCTTCTTTAGCCATAAGTTGCGCCGCCGCTCCTGCACTGCGTACCATTTGTCCGCCTTTACCGATTTTAATTTCAATATTGTGAATCAAAGTACCGACCGGAATATTTTTCAGCGGGAGTGCATTACCAACTTTAATATCAGATTCAGGACCGGATTCGACTTTGTCACCGACCTTTAAACCGTTTGGAGCAAGAATGTAGCGTTTTTCGCCGTCTGCATAGTTTAAAAGTGCGATACGTGCGCTACGGTTCGGATCGTATTCAATCGTTGCAACAGTTGCGGGGATACCGTCTTTGTTGCGTTTGAAATCGATAATTCTGTAACGGCGTTTGTGTCCGCCGCCTTGATGCCGTACCGTTAATTTTCCTTGTTGGTTACGTCCGCCATGACTTTTGAGCGGCGCAAGCAAGGATTTTTCCGGCTTGTCTGTCGTAATTTCTTCAAAAGTTGAAACCGTCATGAAACGGCGTCCGGCAGAATACGGCTTAAATGATTTTATTCCCACTTGTGTACCTCCTTGATTTATTTTTTGTATATCAGAAATTTTGGCGTCAACTAAAACCGCCATTTAGGGATTTTACCATAACGCCAAATTTCTAACAATACCTATTTAAAAATTTTTTTTAGTGAGATTGAAATTTTAACCAAAAATCACTGCTAGGATAAAAAATATAATCGAAAGTCCAATAAGAATTTCGACAATTTTTTTGATAATGTACGCTACTAAGGCAACGGCGACAGCGGCAAACAATGCACCAATTACGGCTTCAGGTGAGCCGAAATAGCCAACAATCATATCCCACGCCGCGTTACCGAGTACAAAACTTATCAGCGATTTTATCATAATTTAAAATTTCCTCAAAATTTTTTTTACGCGCTGAAGAATTCGATAGTTTCACCGGCGGCAAGTTTCACAATAGCTTTTTTGTAGCTGGAAGTTTTGCCGACGCTACGACCAACGCGTTTAGTTTTTGCGCGAACGTTCATTGTATTAACTTTTTCAACTTTAACATTGAAAATTTCTTTAACGGCGTCCGCAATTTGAATTTTATTTGCGCGTTTATCGACTACGAAAACATATTTACCGTCAGCCATTAAGTCGGTTGTACGTTCGGTAATAAGCGGGCGAATTAAAATATCTCTTGCTTCCATCAAATGTACACCTCCTCAATTTTTGCAACGGCAGATTTTGTAATGAAAACTTTTTCAGCATTCAAAATATCGTAAACGTTAATTTGCAACGCGCTGATAACATTTGCATTTTGAAGATTGTTTGACGAACGCATAACATTTTCAATCAATTCTTCGGTAATGAAAAGAGCCTTGCAGTTGTCAACGCCGAAAGTTTTTTGGAACGCTACAAAGTTTTTGGTTTTTGGAACTTCAAAATTTAAATCGTCAAGGACAATCAAATTTTCAGATTTAACTTTATCGCTAAGTACGCACTTCAAAGCAAGGCGGCGTTGTCTACGCGGCATAGTGAAAGCGTAGGAACGTGGATGCGGTCCAAAAATAGTACCGCCACCGCGCCAAAGAGGACTTCTGCGAGAACCTGCGCGAGCGCGTCCCGTGCCTTTTTGTCTCCAAGGTTTACGACCGCCGCCGCGAACCATTCCGCGAGTTTTTGTAGCATGTGTGCCGAGTCTCCACGACGCCATTTGCATTACAACAGCTTGATGAACAAGCCCCGCGTTCATTTCAACTTCAAAAATATCTGCGCTAAGTTCAATATCGCCGACTTTTGAATTTTTCATATTGTAAACTGCTAATGTTGGCATTTAATTCGTCCTCCTTTCTTATCTGTGCTTTCTGTTAGATTTAACAGTTTCTTTGATGATAACAAAACCTTTTTTAGGTCCGGGAATTGCGCCCTTAATCAGCAAAAGGTTTCTGTTAGTGTCAACTTTTACGACAGTTAAACGTTGTACGGTTGTACGAACGCCGCCCATATGTCCGGGCAATTTTTTACCTTTGATAACACGACCGCCGGGACCTGAAAGCATTGCGCCGGTTGATCCGGGTTCACGATGTGACTTGGAGCCGTGTCCCATTGGACCGCGTGCAAAATGGTGGCGTTTAATTCCGCCTGCAAAGCCTTTACCTTTTGAAGTTCCAACTACGTCTACAAGATCGCCTTCAGCGAAAATATCTACGCCGATAACGTCGCCAATTTTATATTCAGATTCAGCCGTTAAACGAACTTCACGAATATATTTTACAGCCTTGACGCCAAACTTTTTGAACTGTCCCGCCATAGGTTTATTGACTTTCTTTTCTTTAATTTCGCCAAAACCGAGTTGCACACTGTTATAACCGTCAGTGTCAACAGTTTTGTTACGAATGACGATATTATTTCCACTTTCAACGACTGTTACAGGAATAACTTTGCCGTCTTCAGTAAAAATTTGAGTCATACCGAGTTTAATTCCTAAAATTGTTTTAGCCAATGTTCACACCTCCGCCTTACAGCTTAATTTCGATGTCAACACCGGCAGGAAGGTCTAAGCGCACGAGTGCATCAATAGCCTTTTGCGTCGGTTGAAGAATATCAATTAAACGCTTATGGGTACGCATTTCAAATTGTTCGCGTGAATCTTTGTTGACGTGCGGCGAACGAAGAATGGTATAAATATTTTTTTCAGTTGGAAGCGGAACGGGACCTGAAACCATTGCACCGTTTTTCTTGGCAGTTTCAACGATTTTAGCCGCGCTTTGATCTAAAGACTTATGATCATAAGCCTTTAAACGAATCCGCAACTTTTTTTGTTTTTGTTGTGGCAATTTAAATCCTCCTAAATTCGCGACAGTTCCCTTGACTGCAGAAATTGCCTTAATCAGCCAAGCCATCTGCCGGTTATTGCAAATAATAGGGGCTAGGGACTGGGGATTAGGGATTAAGGAAAATTTCCCTAACAACTAATCCTCCAAAAAACCTAACCCCAAAACTTCGGGAGAGTTTTTGAAATAGAAACCAGAAACCCTAGTCCCTAATTCCTAACCCCTAATCCCTAAATTATTATTCGTTAATTTCGATAACGCGACCTGAACCGACTGTGTGACCGCCTTCACGAATAGCGAAGAGCAAGCCTTTTTCAATAGCAATAGGTGTAATAAGTTCAACGTCCATTTCAATGTGATCGCCGGGCATGCACATTTCAGCAGCATCGCCGTTAGTATCTTTCAAGTTGCCAACTACGCCTGTAACGTCAGTTGTACGGAAATAGAATTGCGGGCGATAGTTTGCAAAGAACGGGGTATGACGTCCGCCTTCTTCTTTAGTAAGGACGTAAACTTGAGCCTTGAATTTTGTATGAGGATGAATTGTGCCGGGTTTTGCCAAAACTTGACCGCGTTCAATTTCTTTTCTGTCAACGCCACGAAGGAGAACGCCGACGTTATCGCCTGCAACTGCGCTATCAAGCAATTTGCGGAACATTTCAATACCTGTAGCAACGGTTTTTCTGGGTTCTTCACGAAGTCCAACAATTTCAACAGGATCATTAAGTTTCAATTCGCCACGTTCAACACGACCTGTAGCAACTGTGCCACGTCCGGTAATTGTGAAAACGTCTTCAACAGGCATTAAGAAAGGTTTATCTTTGTCGCGTTCAGGTGTAGGAATGTAAGCATCAACTTCATCAAGCAATTTCATAATGTTAGCTTCTTGTTCCTTGTCGCCTTGAAGTGCCAAAAGTGCAGAACCTGCAACAATCGGAATATCATCGCCCGGGAATTCATATTTGCTAAGAAGTTCGCGTACTTCCATTTCAACGAGTTCCAAAAGTTCAGGATCGTCTACTTGGTCAACTTTGTTAAGGAAAACAACGATAGCAGGAACGCCAACTTGACGAGCCAAAAGGATATGCTCACGAGTTTGAGGCATAGGACCATCAGACGCTGCAACAACGAGAATTGCGCCGTCCATTTGAGCCGCGCCGGTGATCATGTTTTTGATATAGTCAGCGTGACCGGGGCAGTCAACGTGTGCATAGTGACGTTTGTCAGTTTCGTATTCAACGTGTGCAGTGTTGATTGTGATACCGCGTTCACGTTCTTCAGGTGCTTTATCAATGTTTTCATAGGATTCGTATTTTGCATAACCTTTTTGAGAGAGAACTTTTGTAATAGCCGCAGTCAAAGTAGTTTTGCCGTGATCGATATGTCCGATAGTACCAATGTTTACGTGTGGTTTACTACGGTCAAATTTCTGTTTTGCCAAATTAAACACTCCTTATTAGGAAAAAATTTATCAATTTTATTTATAAACTCAAGCGGTTTTAGGTTTTAGCGGTTAGCCGTTAGCGATTAGGAAATTTTCCCTAACCCCTAACTCCTAGTCCCTAACCCCTAATCACTCGCCTTTGTTTCTCGCAACAATAGCATCAGCAATAGTTTTGGGAACTTCATCATAGTAGGCAACTTCCATTGAATAGTTGCCGCGTCCCTGCGTCTTAGACCTCAGATCAGTCGAATAGCCGAACATTTCTGAAAGCGGTACAAATCCATGAATGACTTGCACACCTGCGCGAGGTTCCATACCGTCAATTCTGCCGCGTCTTGCATTCAAATCGCCGATAACATCGCCCATGTAACTTTCAGGGACTGTAACTTCAACTTTTACGTAAGGTTCAAGTAAAACGGGCTTAGCCTTTTCAGCCGCCGCCTTGAAAGCGATTGAGCCTGCAATTTTGAACGCCGCCTCTGAAGAGTCAACCTCATGAAAACTGCCGTCATAAACAACCGCTTTAACGTCAACCATTGGATAACCTGCCAAAACGCCGTTTTCCATTGCCTGTTTGACGCCCGCCTCAATAGGATTGATATATTCTTTTGGAATGACGCCGCCGACGATTTTACTTTCAAATTCAAATCCTTTGCCGACTTCGTTGGGGAAAATTTCAATCCAGCAATGTCCGTATTGTCCATGTCCGCCGCTTTGACGAATAAATTTGCCTTCGGCTTTTGCGCTTTTACGAATTGTTTCACGGTATGCAACTTGAGGTTCGCCAACTTTGCAATCGACTTTAAACTCGCGTAACATTCTGTCAACGATAATTTGTAAATGCAATTCGCCCATTCCTGAAATAATCGTCTGTCCGGTTTCTGCGTCAGTACGTACTTTGAAAGTCGGGTCTTCTTCAGCCAACTTTTGCAGGGCAATTCCCATTTTATCCTGATCGTTTTTAGTGGAAGGTTCAACCGCCACTGAAATAACGGGGTCTGGAAATTCCATTGATTCAAGAATAATTTGTTTGCCTTCGTCGCAAAGTGTATCGCCTGTTGTCGTGTCTTTTAAACCGACTGCCGCCGCAATATCGCCGCTGTAAACTGTATCAATTTCAGTGCGGTTATTGGCGTGCATTTGTAAAATTCTGCCGATACGTTCTTTTTTGCCTTTAGTTGAATTGTAAACATATGAGCCGGATTTTAAAACGCCACTGTAAACTCTGAAAAATGCAAGCTTGCCAACGTAGGGATCAGTCATAATTTTAAAAGCCAACGCTGCAAATGGTTCTTCATCGCTTGAAGGTCTTGAATCTTCTTCGCCGTCCGGTGTTACACCTTGAATTGGTTTAATGTCAGTCGGCGCGGGCATATAATCAACAATAGCATCAAGCAGAGGTTGAACGCCACGGTTTTTATATGAAGTGCCGCAAGTAACAGGCGTCATTTTACAATCAATCGTAGCTTTACGAATTACCGCTTTAATTTCGTCAACTGTAACTTCTTCGCCGCCGAGATATTTTTCCATGAAGTCGTCATCTTGTTCAGCGCAAGCCTCCAAAAGTTTATCGCGGTAGTCTTTTGCCATATCGAGCATATCATCAGGAATATCAATTTCGTCTGCAACTTTGCCTAAATCGTCTTCGTAAACAATAGCCTCCATTTTGACTAAGTCAATAATTCCTTGAAATTTATCTTCAGCTCCTATTGGCAGTTGAATCGCAATAGCATTTGTATGAAGTCTGTCGCGCATCATTTGGATAACGTTGTAAAAATCTGCGCCAGTAATATCCATTTTGTTGACGTAAGCCATACGCGGTACATTGTACCTTTCAGCCTGTCGCCAAACTGTTTCAGTTTGTGGCTCAACGCCGCCGCGTGCGGTTAAAATCGCAAGTGCGCCGTCTAAAACTCTCAAAGACCTTTCAACTTCAACCGTGAAATCTACGTGACCGGGCGTATCAATGATATTTATTCTGTGATTTTTCCAGAAACAAGTTGTAGCCGCTGAAGTGATTGTAATTCCGCGTTCCTGTTCCTGTACCATCCAGTCCATTGTAGCCGCGCCGTCGTGAACTTCGCCGATTTTATGATTTTTGCCCGTGTAAAATAGTATACGCTCCGTTGTCGTCGTTTTTCCGGCGTCAATGTGCGCCATAATTCCAATGTTGCGAGTTTTTTCTAATGAAAACTCTCTAGTAGACACTTTGAATTTCGCTCCTTCTAAAAAATTTTTACAGAAAAATTCAACGTGTCAAAATTACCAACGATAATGAGCAAATGCTTTGTTAGCCTCTGCCATTTTGTGAGTATCTTCTTTTTTCTTGATAGATGCGCCGGTATTGTTAGCCGCATCCATTAACTCGGCTGAAAGGCGGGCATCCATAGTTTTTTCGCCGCGAAGTCTTGCATAATTTACAAGCCAACGAATACCTAAAGTTTGTCTTCTTTCGGGGCGAACTTCAACCGGTACTTGATAGTTAGCACCACCAACACGGCGGGCGCGAACTTCCAATACAGGCATAACGTTTTTCAGTGCCGTTTCAAAAATTTCAAGCGGATCTTTGCCGGTTTTTTCTCTGATAGCCTCAAATGCATCATAAACTACGCGCTGTGCGACGGATTTTTTGCCGCTAAGCATAACTTTATTGATGAATTTGGTTACTGTCTTTGAATGATAAACCGGATCAGGAAGAACATCGCGTTTCGGCACAGAACCTTTTCTTGGCATGTTTAAATCTCCTTTAATCAGGATTAATCGCAGTTTTCAGGAATTTTAACTAATCCCTAATCCCTAGCCCCTAACCCCTATTTCTTCTTAGGTTTAGCTTTCTTTGCGCCGTATTTTGAACGGGATTGATTCCTGTCTTGAACGCCTGCGGTATCGAGTGAACCGCGAATAATATGATAACGCACACCCGGTAAATCCTTAACACGACCGCCGCGAATTAAAACGACGCTGTGTTCTTGTAAATTATGACCAATACCGGGAATGTATGCAGTAACCTCGATTGAGTTAGTTAAGCGGACACGCGCAACCTTGCGCAACGCTGAATTTGGTTTTTTAGGCGTTGTAGTATAAACACGTGTGCAAACTCCACGTTTTTGCGGACACTCTTTCAAAGCCGGTGCAGTAGATTTTTCAGTAACGCTTTGACGACTTTTTCTAACTAACTGATTAATGGTTGGCACACATCCCACCTCCTTTCACAACTTAAGAAAAAATTCCTTCAAAACGTGGCGAATTTTAGCATTTAAAAATTTTAGCGTCAAATGGCGTCAGAACGCCAATTTTTTTTACAAGCTGTCTAGCGACAAGAATTTTGAGTTAAATTTTTACTCCAAAATTGATAAATTTTCAAAATTTACCTGCAATATCTACACAGTTTTTATCATATTAAACATCAGAAATTTTAAATTTACCAGATATTTATTTTAGTTTTTATATGTACTTTCTTTTCAGTCGCGAAAAGAAAGTACCAAAGAAACGCTTT
>CALFJB010000039.1 GCA_937877565.1 uncultured Selenomonadales bacterium
CCTGCCAATCTGTAACAACGCCGATTATCTTTTATCGCCAAAATATTATTCGACAAAGACGCAAGCCCAATAAATTTTCCGCCGTCTTTGTAACCAACTTCAACGAACTTTGCGCTACTTTCGCGGTTGCTGTCAAAATGCCAATCTTTTTCATCACCGACACCACTGTAAAAAACTTTTGAGTTGGAATAAATAATGACACGTCCTGCACGTACAAAAACATCATCAGCTTTTGGAGAATTTAACGTGACAAGTTCCGCGCCGTTGAAATATTGTAAATGACCGCCGCTTGCTATTAAAACGCCGTCTTCAAATGGAAAATATTTAGGATAAAGTTCACCGCTAAGTTTTCCGATTGAATCAGACTTTATATTACCTTTGAAATCTGCAAGGCGTATTTTTTTATCGTTATCAACGACGAGTATTAAAGAATTTATTGAATCGTAGACGACGGCAAAAATTTCAGTGTCTGATAAAATGTCCACAGTTCCTTCGACGGTACGCAATTTACCTGTAGCGGTGTCAACGTCCATATTCACACACTCTGCAAGCTGATTTTCTGCAATGGCGTCAACTTGCGCGGAAGTGTTTAAACCGTCGGTAAAATCTGCGCGTGCAACTATATTTTGTTGCTCACCGTGTTTGCTGATTAGCTTCATTGTGTTTCACCCATAAAATCAGAAATGTTCCTAAAACCAGTATAAACCTCATCGCCGGTTTTTGTGTATCCTATAAGTTGCCGGACACTTTCTTTGTCAACACTTACCCAAGTCCCAACGTCATTGACAATATACGATCTACCTTCACGTTCCACGTAAAAACCGTACACCGCGCCGATTGCTGATTCTCCGCAAAATTTTATTGTCATTTTATCGCCCCCGAATAGATTTAGCCAATAAAAATACCGCTTGACGTTAGCGGTACCGTTTGTTAAAATACGTTCTGAAAAATAAATATATCAACGGATTAATTCCGTAGGAATTTCTGTTTGCTTATTTTAAACTTTCCTGCGGAATAAGTCAAGGAGGTTTTTTTTGTGAAGAATAAGAATCGCGAAATTGTTTCCGAATTGTTGAAGGTTTATCCTTTCGACATTGAACCTTTGCTTGACGAAATTTTCAAGCCCATAAAAAATTATTCCGAGTACGAAGTTTCAAATTACGGACGTGTGAAAACTTTGAAGAATGGTAATGCTAAAATTTTGACGCCGATAGCTATGGGAAATTATTTGGCAGTGAATCTTCATCACAAAGGAAATAGAAAGCTTAGTTTGATTCATCGCCTTGTTGCCGAAACATTTATCCCTAATCCTAATCGACTGCCGGAAGTAGATCATAAAAACGGAATGAGATTTAATAATCACGTTGACGGCTTGGAATGGGTCACGCATTCGGAAAATATGCGTCGGTATCGTGCTAATAAGCGCGGCGAATTTATCGACTCCGAAGAAAAAGTTGACTTGAATTTGGTTTTTGTTCAGAACAATCAAGCCGTAACGACAAGCCTTATCGTTGCACAATATTTTGAGAAACGTCACGATAATGTTTTGCAAGCTATTGAAGAATTGATTAACGCAATCGAATATTTGGATAACCTGCAAAATAAGGACGTTGCGATAGCCCAAATGTTCACGAAGTCCGAATACATCGACGGCAAAGGCGAAGTACGCCCGATGTATTATCTTAATCGTGACGGCTTTACTTTGTTGGCGATGAGTTTCACCGGCACAAAGGCGTTGAAGTTCAAATTAAAATATATCGCCGCGTTTAATCATATGGAACAACTTTTGAAAAATCCTCCTGCGCCTGAAAACAAATTGCCGATACGCGAAAAATATTCAATGTTAATGGAGATCGTCCGGCTTATCAAAGATGATGACGCACTTAGGAATAAATGGCTTGAAAAAATTTTGGAATTAGTCGTTGTGACAATGTAATAAGCCGTCATCATTTTATTTTTCTCCAAACTTCATTGCCGTCTTTGTCGTAGCCTGCTAATTTTTGCAAAGAAAACGGATCTACAAAACTGAAAATTTCTTTTCCTGCACGGATTTCAGCAAAGCCTGTATACCTTCCGGCGTCGAGTAAATCTCCTGAAACAATTTCATCAGTATAAATTATCTTCCCGCGATATTTATTTGGTACTTCCATTTCAATCACCAATAACCTTTCACAACCGTACCTGCAGGCGGTGGCATTAAAATTTGAGAAATCTGCGCGTGTATGTTCGCCAAAATTTGTTGCTCCATTTGAATATCATATTCGTTTGAAAGTGCAAGCCGCATTGACGCATACTCTATCAGAAAATCTTCAAACTCTTTCATAAGCGGCAACGAATCGTATAATTTCAATTCTTCAATGTCATCAATCATCCGCAAGGTGTATGCAGTTTCTTTTTTCGGCTTTGGATAAATTTTCAACTCTTTCAAACCAACTCGATAAAAACAACGCGGTTTACCTTCCGCCGTTCTGTGTCGTATGTGATGAAATGTTGTTTCTTCCAACTGTCTTTCATCAAAAATTTTCGTGTCGTACTGCGAATAAATATGCGTTGCATTGCCGAAAACTTTATCAAAGTTTGAGCGTATATTTTTACTTGCAAAATTTGTCGTCGATGAAATAATTTTGTCGCCAGCCGTTAGTTCAATTATTTTCATTGGGATATGTCTCAACGTGATTGTATCTTCACCCGCTTGCAAAATTCCTGCCGTTGTATCCATAATCAGTTCCGGCTGTATTTCTGCGATTGTCCTGCGAATTACCCTGTAGCCCGCGTTTATCACGTTCAAAATATCTCTGTCATCATAATTTATACAGTCTTCGTCGTGAATCGCTATCCTAATTTTTCGTACAACTTCTTTAATTGGTGTCATTATCTTCACTTCCTTTCGCTAAGTTGACACGGCTTGTTTGGCAAGATAACGCAAAAACATAAACCCTGCCGCATAAACATATACATCATTCAATGTACTGTTCAAATTCAAATATGTTTGCAACTTTGAAGAATTTCCCGCAAGTTCTGCAATTTGACTTCGGCGATGGTCATCAATGCCGTGAACCAGTTCCGCCGCGCCTTCTTGTATAAAAAGCGGCAAATAATTAAAATATTTAATCTTCGCCGCCATAACCGCGTGTACCATTTCGTGCGCAATCGTCCTGTCCAAGTAAGCAGTTGCATTTTGACCTACGCCGTTTAAATTGTCCGCAGAAAGATTTTCATAATAGTGACAATTTATGCGAAGCAAAAGAGAACCCAATTCAGTATATGGAATTGCGGTATCAGTTTTATAACCTCTCCTTACCGCCGCAAGTTCTTGTGTCGTTGAATCCTCATAGAAAACTACGTCCAATTCATTCAGCGAAACATCGCTGTCATTGAAAGAATAGCCGAAAGATTCTTCTATCAACTCCAAACTTTTTTCAATCCACCAAGTATAAAGCGCACCGACGATAAATTTTTGACTGTCAGTAAGCGTCGAAATTTTGACTGTCAGTAAGCGTCGAAAGTTCGGGAACTTTGACGTTGAGTCCGCGAATTGAAAAAGTATTTGACGTAGGATAAATTACCGAGCTGGATTCGGGAACAATCTTTTCAGCAGTTTTCGTAGTTTCGCCGCCTGCGTCTGAACCTGTTATCGCGCCCGTATCGGAATTGTCAAGCACGATGCCGCAATATTTTGCGAGAAAATCGGGATCGGCGGCATCGGAAATGATTTTTGCGATCAACGTATCGGAATTGGAGTACTGCCCGCCGGTCACTGCGTTTATTGCATTGTTGAGAATGTCAGAAGCGACCGTACTTGTCGAATTTGCCATCGAATTCATAAAGCGTTTGATGACATCTTGCGGAGTTTTCGCATCCGAACCGCCGTAAATCGCCGCCGCGCGATTCGGCTCCGTGCTGTCGACAACCTTGAGATAATGCCCTTTTGCATTTTTGACCGTGAGATTGCCGTCATTCGTGGTCAAAATTACATCATTGCCTTCGATCGTCGATTGCGTGAGTGCACCGGTCAAACTGATGACATCTTCGCCGCCGTAGCCGACGATGGTGTTGTCGCCGTTTTCCTGAACGAAAACTTCCGAACTCTCGGTGCCGTTGAAAACGGCATTGCCGCCGCCGATCAATGTCATATTGTCGACGGACGCTCCGTTATAGTACTCGAAAGAGATATTCGCCGCATCGGACGAATCGCCTTCCGCGCGGATAATGAGATCAACGCCGTCATTTGTTGCAGACAATCGAATCAGATTGGAACCCGCGCCCGCCTCAATGCGTGTCGTATCGGTTGCCCACAACGTCAGAGTATCATTGCCGGAACCGGTCGCAACGGTTGTCTTAAGTGCATCGTCGTCGACGTAGATGGAATCATCACCCGCGCCGCCGTTGATTGACGCGTAAGACGCAAATACTCGAATGCGATCGTTGCCTTCGCCGCCGTCAATAGTAACATTGTCGGCGTTGTTGTTAACGGAATCGTTGCCGCCGTCGGCATTGATGAATGCGCCGAAGGCTTGACTGTCATTGTAAATATTGTCGTCGCCGTCACCCGCATTGATCGTTACATTCACGCCCCAATTTTGAAGCGTATCGGCGTCACTTGTTCCGCTGAACAAAGTATTATCGGTTGTATTTTGTGCCATATACATCTCTCCTTTTTGACACTCTCCACGCCTAAAGGCGACGGATCCTTGAGAAGTTTGAACTCGGGTTAGTCCTTATTCGCTATTACGCGAAAGGCTAACCGTCGTTTCGATAATACAGTAAATCGATCGTACGTTGTAAATTGTTAAACAAAAAGTTTTTTTTGTCAACAATCAAACAACAAAAAAAGAGGAGCATCGATTGATGCTCCCCGCAAATTATTCGGAGTGTCGAATATCGGTTACCGTCAATTCGTCACTTCAATTCGTTCATGTATCTTACTTCTTATCGAAGCCTTTGTTTTTGCGATTGACTTGCCATTGCGAACCGTCGTTGAGTTCGATGGTTACATCCGCTTTGCCGTTGATGGTAAGCGAGCCGCCATCCTGCATCGACAGAACAACTTTGTCGTCGTCAACCGAGGAGTACTTCGCCTCGAGATCGCCGACCGAGATGTTCAGGAGTTTGACTACATCGCCGTCCTTCGCATTCTCGATGACATCGTCGCCGTTGCCTTGCAAGTAGTAGTACTCGTTCTTGCCTTCGCCGCCGAAGAGAGTATCATCGCCGGAATCGCCGCCCCACAGACTGTTGTTGCCCGTGCCGCCGTAGATGACGTTGTCATTCTCGTTGCCGATCAAGACCGCGTCGCCTTCGAAGCCGCGTGCGTCGAGTACAACGTGCTCGCTGTCAACCAGCGTCACATCAACCTTCGACTCGGTGCTGTCGACTTTGACGGTTGCATTTGCCTCTGCAAATACATCTGTTTGATCGACTGCCGCCAATGCCGCCAAGTCTCTTGCGGAGCCGGACAGGAAGTTGCTTGTGGTTCTGCCGGACTTGGTGACGAGGATGCCGTTGACGAAGCGTGCCGTCACATTTGCAAGTGCTTCTGCGGTTTGACGAATGAAGTTGAGAAGCGGATCGTAGCCGCTGATGTTGTTGATGGTTCTGCGCGTGGAGGCAACCGTCATATCGAGCGTCGCGCCGCCGCGTTCGCTGTTCTTCAAATTGAGCGACTTGGTACCGCCGTTGCCCGGGTTAATCACGTCGGATGCGCCGCCGATGAACGTATCGTCGTGAGACGAGCCGATCATGTAGGAGGAGCCGTCCTTAAGACCATCGATATTGCCGACGAAGACTCTCGGACGTGTTGCATTCGAGCCGTCTGCCATGCCGCCTGCGGTGTAGGTATTCATAACCTGCATTTGTCTGCCATGGCGATCGGTGATGTTGGTCGTCATCGAGCCGATATTGCCCGCGTTGCGATCGAAGCTGATTGAGCCGCCGGAGCCTGCAACACTCATGGCACCGTTGCCGAAGGTGATGTTGCCGTCATAGATTGCATCACAGACATTATCAACGCCGGTCATGATCTCCGCGCCGGTATCGACATCATAGCCTTCAATATTTGCGCCGTTCGGAGCGTAGATTTGATCCGCGCCGCCTTCGACGACATCGATCGTTTCGTTCTCGCCGCCGGCTGCAACAATCGTATCTGCGCCTTCGCCGCCGGTCATGATGATGTTTGCATCAGTCGATTGATTGACGAGTTTATCGCCGCCGGAGCCTGCCGTAATTTGCTTGTAGCCGGTTGCACCCGGTTCGATTGCCGCCGTAGATCCGCCCTTGTCGGAGAGTTTGACATCTTGATTGCCATCGCCGACAGTGACTTTCGTTCTGGCGTTGGTGCCGGAGAGGTCGACTGTTGTGGTAGCGTTGGTATCATCATCGCTCACTTCAAATGACGAGCCGTCGATAATGTTGGACGTATCGACAGTCTTTGTTACCGAGCCGTCTTCATTGACCGCAACATCGGTGCTGACGGTAATATCTTCATAAGTGTTGTCGTCTTCGTTCAGGATATCCTCGGCACCCTTGGAGCTGGTCGTCGTATCATCCGGAATCGGCGTTTCAGATGTTGTATCATCAGCATCAGCGTCTGCGTCTGCGTCTGCATCGGCATCCGCGTCAGCGTCTGCGTCTGCGTCTGCATCGGCATCAGCATCTGCGTCTGCATCAGCATCGGCATCCGCATCAGCATCTGCGTCTGCATCTGCATCAGCGTCTGCATCGCTATCAGCATCGGCATCTGCATCCGCATCTGTGTCTGCATCGGCATCGCTATCAGCATCTGCATCAGCATCGCTATCAGCATCAGCATCACTGTCAGCATCTGCATCACTGTCAGCATCACTATCGCTGTCAGCATCGCTGTCACTGTCAGCATCACTATCACTGTCAGCATCACTATCACTGTCAGCATCGCTGTCGCTGTCGGAATCGCTATCGCTGTCAGCATCGCTGTCACTGTCAGCATCAGTATCGGCATCTGCATCAGTATCGCTTGTGGTGGTATCATCACCGCCGGAGCTTGTAGTATCGTCACCGCCGGAGCTTGTAGTAGTATCGTCACCGCCGGAGCTTGTGGTGGTATCGTCACCATCGGAATCTGCGTCGCTATCGGAATCTGCGTCGCTATCGGAATCGCTATCGCTATCGGAATCGCTGTCGCTATCGGAATCGCTATCGCTATCGGAATCGCTGTCGCTATCGGAATCGCTGTCGCTATCGGAATCGCTGTCGCTA
>CALFJB010000040.1 GCA_937877565.1 uncultured Selenomonadales bacterium
ACCACTTTCCAACATCAAAAGTATCGGCGGCAAAATTTTTATTCCGTGCAATTTCCCTTGCGCCAAACCGCTCAAATAATATTCATTGTTTTTCGTATCGTAACAGACTTCATTCGGTGCATATACGTCCGACAACATCAACCTGACTGTTTGAATATATCTGTCAAATGAACGCCGACCTACTTCAAATTCTTTCATAAACAAATTTTTCTTGATTCGTTCTCCGTTCATCAAGCGATAAAATAAAATCAAAACATAGTCGGACTTGTTCACAAAAATTTCCTCTTTCCCAAACAGGACTCACCTCAACAATTCTGGGTGACCTTCGATATATTTTATTTCCTCTTTCTCAAAGTCTGTCATTGCAGACTGAAAATTTCGCGTTTCAATCTTCACTTGATTTAAAATTTCTTCGTCGCGAATCTTTTTCCTTTCAGACAGATATTTTTTCCACTCCTGCACATCGCCCAAAATTTCTCGCCGACTTCTATCCAACCGATTTTTCAAAAAATCTGTTACTGTTGAATCTTTCAACATCTCTAAATCTTCAGCTGAAATCAAAAATTTTCCGTGTTCATAATATTCGTAAAAAAATTCCAGCCAAATTCTTTGCTTTTCCGCCGACTTCAGTGCAAACAAAAATTCATACGCCGCACCGCCTGTCAGGATTGTCTCTGGCAAATATATTAAGCCAATTTTATTTTTCAGTTCGCCTTCACTGCCGTGATAAATTATTTTCAACTCACCAAAATTTCTGTCGCTTGTAATTTCTTCTGCAAGCGGCTTTATTTTTTCCTGTCTCAAATTTTTCAGAATCGACCTTGCCTTACTTGCCGCTTCAAACAACTTGTCAGGATTTTCCTCAATCTCGAACAAAATTTTCTCGGAGTAAGTTGGCAGGTATGTTTCAATTTTTGTGTGCAACTTACTTTCAGCTACAAAAATCTGCGTCGCGAAAATTGCTGTCAATTCATCTGCACCTTTTTCGGCGGCGTATTTTTTTACTACGTCAACGCAATCTTGGAATGAAATAATCTCATCACTTTCATAGAGCAAGCCGCGCACTTGAAAAAATTCTATCGTTTCATTCAGCGTCCGATTTTCCACTTTGAACTTTTCTTTTTCATCTACCTCCGACGCATTATAAAATTCAGTCAAAAAACATTCCTGTTCACCGTCTGAACTTTTCGCCCACACTTCGAGCAATTCTGGCTTTGCATTTTCTTTCAACTTCCAACTGTTTTTTGTAATCTCATCTGCCGGAATCCAGCGCGGGTCACCTTCACAAATATTTTTGTTGTTCGACGACATCAGCCGCAAATTATTCGCCATACTGAATTTGTAATTTTTCTCGCCGTCGCAATGTGGTCTCTCGACAAAATATTTTGCGTTCAGCAATCGTCCGCCATTGTCACGAATCTGCTTGCAAATTTTTCTCCCGACCTCGCGCCGATTTTCAAAAATTTCTGCTCGCGTCATTTTTCTTCACTCACTTTTGCCGACAATGATTCTTCAAAATCTTCGTCAACCATTTCACTTGAAAATTTTTCTTCCGACAAAGATTTTTCTGATCCAATTTTCAAATCATTGTCGATAGATTCAATTTCTGCCGTTTCTACAAATTCTGCCGAAGTTTCTTCCTCGCTCAAAATTTGTTGATTACCTTTCAATGCGTCCACTATCGTCAACACCGACGCTGACGTAATATCCAAATTTTTGTTTTTGATTTCTTTCTTCACCTGCTCAAAAATTGCCTCGAGTTTGCGATTCTGCAGTTTGTCGATTGCCGCACAAATTTCTTTTTCCTTGTCGTCCAATTTTTTGCGAAATTCGCGAACCTCAACCAGCTCTGCATTTTTGCGTTCCAATTTTTTCTCTATCGCCTTGAATGAAATTTGTCTCATAAATTTTTTCCTCCAATTTTTTTAATCTGGCGGCTTTTCCAATTTACCTTTGTTCGCTGTCAACACTTCCAAGAAACTTTGCTCATTGAAACTGTAAAGCAAGCCGCTCTGTTCGATGATTTTTCCTGCGTATATCAATCTCGCCAGATGTCTCATTTCTTTTTCGTTTTCTATTTCGCCACCAATATCATCAATTTGCCGCTCAACCTTTTCCAGCGATTTCATTAAATTTTTACACTCTGCCCTCAACTGCTCCGCTTTCTCTTTTCGCATTTTTTTCCTCACCGATTCAAACTATATCACAACTTTTTTAGCTCGTCCCGAAATGCACAAAAATTTGTGCAAAATTAGTGCATCGTCGATTTCTGTTCTGTGCTATCATATCTGTACGGTGATTTTTAGCGACAATGTTCACTTCCGCATTTCACTTCGTGAAACGCTATTTTTAGCTGATTCTTACGCCATTTCGCGGCGGTAATATTCTGCAATTTGCTACCGTTTATTGAGCCTGCGTTTGAATCGTAAAAAATATGGAGAGGAGGAAAAATTTATGGCAATGTTTCATTTCAGACTCAAATCTGATAAAAAACCTGACGGTACGAAAATTTCGGCTGTCAAACATGTTGATTATATTCGCCACGAAGGCAAATTTGCTGACAACGAACTCTGGCTACAAAATAACAAATTTATCGGCAATTTCATTTCCTCCGATCAGATCAAAAATACTCTAGCCGGGAAAAATATTCTCCTTTACAAAACCGATAATTTTGGCTCTATTAGAAATTCTGAACACGGCATTGAAGTCACTGAAAATTCCTCGCCTACCACTCTTGCTATTGCTCTCATGCTCGCCAATGAAACCTCGAATCATCAACCGCTCACTCTTTCCGGATCGTCCAATTTTCAAACTTCTGTACTCAATGCCGCCTTGCTTTTCGACCTCGACATTTCTTTTGCCGATAAACTTTTGCAAAATCAATTTTTAAAATTAAAGGAGCAAATAATTTATGATAGAAAAATCTTCTCCAACTCAGGAGGAACTATTGTCTCAAATCGATCTATTTCCAAGTCCTATCCTTCAGCAACTCAGTTTAAAACAATCGAAACTGCTACCAAAATCGGATTTTGCTTGCCTTCACTGTCCCAACTCCTTTTGGTTCATTCAGAATCAAGCGGAACTGACTTGTTTTTGCCGAATGATGAATCTTGTCAGCTGGAACAATTCGCAAAAAAATCTTATCGCGCTCTGCGATGGAACTTTTCTTCAGAACGAAAAAAATTAGCTGTCGATACCGCTAAAACTATTTTACAACGCGTCGAGGATGCGATGGATTATGTTTCTGCATCTTCTCACGTAGAATATATCAACCGCGAAAAAGCATTTGCGCGACGAGGCGGTTGTATTTTTCATTCTTATAAACTCCCGAAGTGGGCGAAAAATGATCCAAAAGAATTTTTCAAAGCTGCCGACAAATACGAAGCTAAAGGTAATCGCAGATACATGGAAATTGAATTTGCTCTGCCCAACGAACTCAAAACCGTTGCACAGTACAGGCAAATTATTGACGCTTTCATTGAAAAACATCTCAGCAATCACTATTACGCTTACGCCATTCACGACAAAATCGGCGTAATGTCCAACGGGCAACATCATCCTCACGTTCACATTATGTTTTCTGAACGAATGATTGACGACGTGGAAAAAAGCAAAGAACGCTCTCCTAAAAATTTTTTCAAATATCCCGCTCGCAAGAAAAAAGATGGTAGCGAACCTTCTTTTGAAGAAAAATTTAATCGTGGAGCACCCAAAAATCGCAACTGGGCTAATAAAAATTTTCTCGTCGTTCTTCGCGCTGATTGCGCTCAAATTCAAAATGATGTACTGGAGAAAAATGGCTTTTCCATTCGCGTTGATCACAGAACGTTGAAGGCACAAAAAGAAGAAGCCGAGCGCAACGGTGATACCTTCCTTGCTCGACTTCTTGATAAAATTCCTGAAAAATATGTTGGTTTAATTTCTTGCCAAGACGATGAAAAAATTGAACGCTTGAAAAAATTTCGTGACCTCCGCCAACGTAATTTCGATTTACTTTCCAAAATTGACGCAATGACTAAGCAAGCTGATGAACTTGATCTTAAAGATTCTGTTCAGAAATCTTCCCTAAACGCCAAGAAAATTCTTACCCAAAATTTCAATTCTCAAACTCTTCGCGACTTACAAGAAAAAATTCTATCTGCCATCGCTGATGTCAACAAGTGGAAACGCATTATTATTTCTTACCGTGACGCTGAGCAACAGGCTAAACTCGAATATATGACTCCTTCTGAACGCGAACTTTGGCATATTTACTTTGAAACTCTTGCTCAAAAGAAACAACTTGAAGAGTTTTTAACAAATATTAAAATTCCCCAAAATTCTCCAAAAGCCACTCTCGACACTTTCAATGATATTCACTCTTGTGTTAAGAAAAAAATTTTTGCACTCTTTTCTTCCGCAACTCTTCTCAAAAGATCTGTCGATGATATTCAAGCTAAACTCGATTCGCCCGATTACAAGAAAAATATTCAACTCGTCATTCATCAAATTTTGCAATCCAATCTCCACGCCAGAAAAATGTTAAAACTTGCCAATGACAATCTTGAAAAGACTATGGATAAATTTCAAAATCTGATGTTTGAGCAATCCAGCGAACATAAAAATATTTTCCAAACTCGAGAAGTTTACGATATTATTCGTCGCCAATTTCTCGATCTAAAAAAGGAATACGAAAAAAATCTCGATTTAAAAATTCAACTCCAGCAAAAGATTATTTCTCCTCAACGTGCTATCTCCATGGCTCAAAATATTTTCGTTCACGGTGATTTCAAAAAGTTGCGTTCCGAACTTCTCAAACTTCATAAGGACGAGCAAAAATTTATTAAAAATCTTGCTGACTTCAATCAACGCAAAAAAAATTTCACCAACAGAGATTGGTCTGCCGATGAAAAAAGTTTATTCTTGCAGGAAAAATACTTTCTCATTAAACAAAAAACTTTACTTGAACTTGAAAAATTGCGTCTTGATGGTCTTAGAATTTCTTTGCATTCTCGACAATCTAAATTGGAAAATTTTTGCCAACTTCCTGACTCGAAAAAGAAGATTGAACTTATTGCTATCAGTATTCTCCGCAAAAATTTTAAATTTGTTCGACGACTAGAAGAAATCGAATCTAATTGCAAAAATCTTTCCCTGCAGCTCGCTCACTCTAAACAACAAATGGAAGTTTTGAAGGAACAACTCAATTCTGAACGTCATTACACTTTCTATAAAGTCGATCAAGAAAATTTGAGTAACCAATCTGCCGCTTCTATCATTGCTGAAGCTATTTTGCATGAACCTAACGCCGTCCAACTTGTTGCTCGTTCTTCTGATAATGCTCTAGAAATGGATAAAACGTGGGAACTTATGAGTGAACTTGATAAAGACGAACTCAAAAACAAAAAAATTCTGCACGAATTGTAATAATTTTAATAATAAAAGCAGGTAATTTATTTAAGCTTATCGAATACATAAAAAAAGTATTCGAACGAAATTTGCTGACATATAAGGGAACTAAGAAGGAGGTAAATTATGCTTGAGGATGTATCAGTCGATGTTGAAATGAGCTTATATGTTCTCAGATCATTAGAGGTGCAATTTCCAAAAGAATTTGCTACCGCGTCAAAAATTGCCAACAGAACGATAGATAAAATGGAACGCAATGGAATGAAACTCAAAGCACATAGCATAGAAGAAGTATGCTACTGGGTGAATCTGGCGACCTACGCGTATCTTATAATTGACGGCTTGAAAGAAGAACAAAGATATGGCGGTGTCCTACCCGAAATAAAAGATGAAACCCTACTCAAAAGACTGGAAGAAGACAGACAACGCACAGAATTTGTGCTATCACAACTCAAAAAAGACAATGGTTCAATTGAATAAAAATAGCAGTGTTCACTTGAACGAAAAGGTGGGCACTGCTATTTTTTATTTATTGTTTGTAATTTTTATTATAGAAGGTGAGAGCATGGTTGTTGAAGTTGAGAAAGAATTTGGGATTGAAGGTAAAAGCAAACGTGAAAGTAAACGACGTGCTCACCTTGGTATTATAGAAACTTCTCTGTCACTGTCTCCTGAATTTGATTTTTGGGATTTTTGGGTTGATCATGAAACGGTTCTTACTCGAGAACAACGTTTTGCAATGCTTGGTCGTTCAAAGTTCTATCTCTCGGCACGTTCTTTTGTTGAAGAAGAATGGGCTATTTGGGACTCTCGTCGTGAGTGGAACAGAATATGGAGTCCGATTAAAACTGTTGCAGATGTTTTTTCTTCGTTGAAGCATTCTTACAGTTCATTGCTTCCTTCTCATTGTAGATTACATGCGAAGGATCGTCCGAAATTTTATGATCGTTCGGGTAATTCTGATTCCGTTAATGTTGTTCAGTATGAAGATGACGATTCGAGAGCTCATCTTAAGGATATCGCTCGTTCGCATTCGATTCGTCTCGATCCGGTTGATGCGCCGAAAGAACTTTTTAAATATCGTAAACGCATTCAGCGAATTATTGCGTGGGCATACGCGAATGGTCTTGTTCCAACTATGATGACACTTACTACGTTTCATCGATGGGACAATCTTAAAGAATTGTGCAACGTCTTGCGTAAGTCGTGGCAGTCTTTGATGGGTAGTCATTGGGGTAGACGTTGGAGAAAATCGGTCGATCTTCAAGGTTTTATCTGCCGGCAAGAAGAAACTATAAATGATACGGAGGAGAATAATTCCGGTTGGCATCCTCATTATCACGTAATCTTGTTTGTTCCACGCGAGCTTGTTCAAACTTTATCTGATTCAGAAGTTTCGCTACGTGAACAGTGGTTGAAATGGATAAAAAAGTATTACCACGAAGAAACAGGTAAAGAAATACCGGATTCTTATAACGATGCGCTTACCAAGCATGGGCTCGTTTTTAGTCGCCTTTCCGAAGATGGTAAAGAGGGATATGCTGGCGATTTGCGCCCAGTTAAAGACAGCAATTATCTTGCGAAAATCATGGGTTATGACCCATTTCACGTGTATGGGGGAGATTCGGAATTAACTTCTTCATCTTTGAAAGATAGCAAAGTTCCTTTTGATCTTTTGCTTAAAGTTACTTCGACGAATATTGATCTTTGGTGTGAATATGCACTCGCAACGAAAGGACTCTCTTGCTTCAGATTTTCGATAGGACTTCAGAAAAAAGTCGATGAATTTTTTGAAGCTCATCCTGATTTAGATCCTGCAAGCAAGAAATCTTCGGAGCAGAAATCAGCTGAAGAAAAAACTTTATTCAAGCTTGATCAAGCTGTTTACAAGTTTTTTTACAGAGAACAT
The DNA here is from genome assembly GCA_937877565.1 of uncultured Selenomonadales bacterium. Lineage (GTDB taxonomy): Bacteria > Bacillota > Negativicutes > Selenomonadales > Selenomonadaceae > Quinella. The sequence goes on from CALFJB010000040.1 coordinate 7,298, forward strand.
CTGGTTCAAGATGTTCTAAACATGGCTAAAAATGGCGTAGAAGCGTTTTGTCAATGGGTTAAAGACACCTGCGGACGTTCGCTTATTCTTGACTTACGAGGTAGGCTCGTCTTTGACGACGCCCCCCCCACCTAACGTTAGTTAATGATAATGCTCTTTCAAAATTTCATATTGAGATTATATTGGCTCTGAAGAAAAATTTTTTTGTCGAAATTTTTTGAATGGTAGATTATTCTCGATAAAAATTTTTTTGATAGGGCTTACTTAAACTCGCCATAAATTTGATATTTATAATAATGATCCCATCATGCATGTATTCCTTCATTCACGCGTACCAATGGCACTTTTAAGAAAGGTTTCGCGTGTTCTGGCTATGAGTTTGGTGACAGTTTGTTCGAAAATTTTACGATCAAGAGCTTTTGCAATTGTTCGTAGCGCGGGACAAGTAATTGAGTTGCTAACAACAATGTATCTCCCAAAATTTAAAAGCACCGACCGAATCGGTCGGTGCTTTTTTAGATGATTGGTGATCGGATAATAAAGTTATCTCTTGACGAGCAATGTACGTCATCCAAATAATTCTTTAAATGCATTTACAATGGCAGGATGAGATGCTATTAAACTGCCGCATGTTCCTTCAAGAATATTTCTTGTGGAACTAAATAGCTCTTTGATTATTTCCATTTTAGGATTGGGTGACTTAAGCTGACATTCTACGGACGCGATATCGGCTTGAAGAGTTTCCTTTTCTTCACCTTGTGGCATAGCATCTATAAGTTTTTTTATTTCAGAAACTAAAAATTTCATGTTACTGAGATCGTTTTCACAACGTTCAATGTTCATTGTGTTGCCTGTGCCTTGTTGTATCGGTGCGTTTGTAACACTGCTCACCAAATTATTTATCGTAATATTTCGGGCAGTAACATGTTCTTTTTCATTGAATGTCATCTCTTCGCCTACAATTCCTTTTTGTTCCAAAACTAAAGACCAATCTAGTACTTTGGTGCGGACACTGTCAACAATACCGTGAAATTGTTGTTTACTGAAAAAGATCACGGCTTGCATGCCCAAATTGTTTTGAGCGAAGGATCGAGTCATTTCGGGTGGGAACTGTTTGTAAAGCTCTTGTCCCGATTTGGCAAGATTTTCTATTTCCGAGATCTTGTCAATAATAGGCAAATTCTCTAAAGCGTAAATCAGTCGCTTATCACTTACTGTAACGTCCATCCAGCCGTACACAGGATTGTAGGAACGCATAATACCTTGAACAAATCTGTATTCGGGTAATTCATGTTCATTTCTATATCCGTTCAGTTCATTTTTGAGCCACTGTTCAAAGTCTATGAGATTCAACTTGACGGCGACAGCGTAAGCGTTTCTTAAAAGGTCACTGATGGCAATGTTCTCTATAAGTGCTTTTTTCTGTAGTTCATGGACTATCGTCACTTTCTTCGCCTCTGTTACATCATAAATTTATGATTTTACACAACAATAACAGTTCGTGCGGTTTTTCCATGACATCTTCATATTCGTCAACTGGCGATAAAGAAAACAACGCAAGTTATCTAGCTTTCATTCTTAGCATCAACATTGTTTCGATTGGTGTGATTGGAAGTAAAACATGTAAACACCGGAGATCTATGAGAGGTTACAAAGAAATGATCGAGAAAATAGATCCCGATGCGATCGCCTCCATTATCACACTTACGACAGAAACTTTAAACGTTCACCTGCCATAAAAATGCCCAAGCCATGCGTAAACATTTTCGCAAATTTTTGAAGGAAGTACTGAAATGATAAATGGCAATATTCAAGATTTTTTTAGATAATCTCTACTACGACGCGGAAATGTTTTTCGAATTTGATGGGAAAAGATATTTTATTCAGAGCTGGTATGACAATTGTTTTAGATTATGCAACAAAATCAAACGGTTATGTTTGGAAATATTATTCCAAGGATTCCTCCAAATGTGTAAAGAACTTTTTAAACGCGCACTTATGAAATGGAAAAAAGTTTTATGACGTAGAAAAAGAGATAACCTGGCTTGAACCAATGTAAGAGTTAAAAGCCGAAAATCGATAGCTCGGAACAATCGTTCTAAGACAAGGGATCAACAATGCAAATATCTCTCCATTCTCGTGGAGCAAGATCTGAATGAAACGCGGCATCAAAAATACGATAAAGACTTTCATAACTGATTCGATTCACGATGATGCTTTTTAAGTCCTCAATCTGGATCGGAATTATCTTCATACCATCAACAAAATTATCGTCGTCAGAAGGATCATAATACCGTTGATTCTTCCTGCCTCTGAAATCTGAAACGACATTTAAATTTAGATTATTTGTCGCAAATACACAATAAGAGTTGAAATTTTTGGTTCGAAGCATATGATTCCCAAGATGACGCGATACCGGCTCCATCTCCATGCGCCGCTGATTGGTTTTATCTGCTAACGTTGCTTCCAATAGAAGCGAATGAGCGGGATAAAATTTCGTTGACTTATATTCGTAGACAATGTCAGCTTCACCGCCAGCTGCATGTGTTTTTGGTAGCAAATCAACGTCCAACGATAATTTCATATAATCGAGAATTTTTCCTTGCCGCTTGCTGACCTTATACCAAAGAATCCCAAGAACATATTCGAAAATCGTTGGAACATCAGCATTATCCGTTACCAATCTTTGAATCTCAGCATCCTCACGATTAGAGATTAGTTCTAACAATTTTAAAATCTGTTCATCTGTAAATTTTGAATCTATCAAGTGCGTCAGTCTGATGTATCGTTGATTCTCCAAAATCTCCGTAGCATCTTGCAAAGAAGTTAGATTCAATGAAAATTCGCGATTGATTCCGTTCAGAATGACAGATTCATTCGTCGCAAGAAAATTAGCAATTTTTTCGAGCGGACAATTCTCTTGTAGAAATTCGGATGTTGTAAAAGCAATATCTAGCAGTTTATCTGCAATCGGCGCGAAATAATGTCGCGGAACTATATCAAGTGTGACATTGCCGTCGTTAAATAGAATCGCATCGGACGTTTTCATATATCTACGATTGAGATCAAAATAGTCTGATAGACTACGTTTCGCTTTAATAATATGCATGACAGCAAAGAAAATTCGACGAAATTCAAGCTCGGTTGTTGTAGCGTCAAATTTGTTAGGCTGAATAAATTGCATGGGAGATTTTTTCACTTTGCTGAAGCTCGATTTGCCAAAAAGATATTGTTGCCACAACGTTCCAGTGTTTGACAATTTTTTCAATGCTACCAGAATTTCTGGGACTGAATCTTTATCCTTCTCCATGTAAAATTTAAATAGTGACTTGTAAAGTGGAAAATATACGAGATCGTAATTTCGACTTTTTCTATTTATGCCAATTTCAGCAATTACTTCCTCGGTCACCGATTCAACATTCAAAAAATAATCCAGCGCAATTTGATAATTTTCTCTATCCATCAGACGCGCAAAAATGATTTCATCGATGTCAATTTCTTTTTTGCGAAAAGATTTTATATCTTCGACCGCTTCCAATGTACTTTCGCGATTGATACTCAACGGCAAAACATAAGTAAACTCATCAAAAGACAGCTCACCAAGTTTCGTTATCAGATACACCGTAACAACAAATGGACGAATCTCCTTATCCTCGATCGGCACTGACGTTTTCAACAACTGCTTGAAATAAATAAAACTATCCGCCGGAATTCCAAAAACATTGTCGGCAGGAAAAACGTTCTGTTCACTCAAGCTTAAAAGTTCAAGACCAACTGGCGTGAGCCTACGTTGCTCGTCGATAAAACCGAGTGAAACTAGTCCAGATGTTTTTTCTCGAGCATCTTTTGCTTTGTTTTTTGCATCACCATAAAGAAATCCAGTGTCGTGAAGAAAATCATAATACTCAGATTGAACTGTCTCGTTCCAACTTCTGCCCAGATTTTCTTTCGAATTCCAAAAATCACGAAGAAACGACATCTGTTGTTCGATTCGCTTGTTAAAATTTTTTGTACGAAAACTCGTTGTGCCTAAACTCCAATAAAAGCTTTTATATGTCAAGTTCAATTAAGCATTCCTGCCTTTTTTCAATTTTGTAATTCACTACCAAGACTTCATCGCTTTCAGAATTTTTATTCGACCGGTGATAATTCGAATTTGAGTAGTTGTAATTCAAATGAATCGCAGTATACCGATCGGAATTTTTCTCCAGCCAATTTGCTAAAATTTCATTTGTTTTTCCTTTGCTATTCAGGACGTTTGAAAGAGCAAATCTTATTCCACCTGCGTTGATCCTATCTAAAAAAAACAGCAGTCCTCTTTCATCAATATCGCTCCAACCACCGTTTTCATTATAAGTTGCACAGGTTATCAAATACGGTGGATCTGCATAAACGAAATCATTCGGAGAAAATTTTTCAACGGGAAAATCCCTAAAATCTTGACAAATGAATTTATAGTTTTTCGACTTTATTCTGTCAACAAACGTGACTAGCTTTTCATGCATCCGCGAATTGAAATCTCTCTTTCCAACAGGCAAATTAAACTTGCCAGCAGAATTGAATCGAATTTGGTTGTTGAATGCATAGACGATTATAACATACAGCATCACATAATGGCGATAATCGAAATTTTTGCTTCTATTGAAGTCATCACGGAGCTGATTAAAAGATTCACGATTATAAATTCCAAGTCCGGTATTACTTTCGCAACCATAGAATTCATAACCGTTCCGACTAACCAAGGAGAGTCCATAATGTGAAATGATTTCGTAGATCCAAGACAGCAATTCGCTCTTATCCATGTTTTGAAAAGTTTGATATAGGGCGATCAGATGCTCATTATGATCTATAAAAAAGACTTCTTTACAGTCAGAGTTTATTCCGACGTTGCATCCTCCACAAAAGAAATCGAAAAAGCGATCTATTTTTCGTGGAAACAACGGCAATATCTGTTCAAGCAATTTATATTTTCCGCCGGTGTAATTTAGTGGCGATTGAATCATTTCAACTCCTCACTTCACATAAGAACAATCGTTCCTCATTTCCGCAAATATTTGATTTGCCAGTTGAAAATGCTTTATATCTCTCAGAAAAAATTTTAACGTCGCCTTTGGATTCCAGAACTCTAAAAATATCCTCATCTGAAATCCTAGCATTCGACCTCGGATTACCTTTTTGCGTCATATTGTTATAAGAAAACAAGATATATCGCGCATTGCAATATTGAATCAGATCTTCAAACGCGATGGTAGCATTTATCGTGCAATAATCACTCTTCAAATTTTTTCTGTCTAGTTTCAGTGCGACACCATAGACTGGTGGTTTTTCCCACCGTGCAACATTTTCTAGAAGATGATATGTGTCCGAGTACTGTCGAGAATTATACGGGGGATCGATGTAAATCAGATCTGCCTCAATATGTTTTACAATATCGTTAGCATTCTCATTAAAGCAACGATTATGTTTGTTATTCTCCTCAGGAATATTCAACATAGGCAACACGAGATGACGATCGAAATTTACTCCATGTCGCCAAGCATCATAATGTCCACAGGTATTTGCGATTTTATCCATAGCGTAAATAAGCGACGCAATTAAAATTGCTCGCTCTCGCTCCGTGATTATTCCTGCAAAAAATTTTTGCTCAATATCTTCGCGAATGAAACCAATCTTTGAGCAATCAATCTCACTGAAATATGTATCTGAAAAATTTTCCGTCATATAATTTTCTTCGAATGTCTCATGCTGATTATACTTGCTGATCAGTTTCGCCAAAAAATCCAATCGAACATGTTCATTGCCGAACCATGCAACATTGCAAAGATAATTGCTATAGAGCAAATCATTGGTAATGATGATCTTGTCGGCAAATGCAGATGCTACTGAACCAGTCCCAGAAAATATATCTGCAACTATTTCCAGTTCAGAACAGTGCGATTGAACGGTCTCTTTTATGAAATTCAACAGTTTGAATTTATTTCCAAGATAGCGTCGATTTTGTATTCTAGCTCTTGGAGAATGTTGTTTCAAAGTTACCTCATCACATCGAAAATTAAGTTCCAATATTTCCTCCTTCCGACAGTTGAAGTTAAGAGTCTGACATAAAAATTCCCATAGAAATCTGACACAGTTACTATGCAATCTTCTTTTGGATAATGCTTCAGATTGCCGGTAACGAGCGGTGTATTACAAAATTTTGCTACCTCGTAAAACACTCGGTCAGATTCGTCGGGAAATGGCACTTGAGGTAGTGAAGTAGGAATGACTGAGATACCATCTTTCTCCAACCTGTCCAGCAAAAAATTTATTTGCAAATCATAAAACTTGAAATTTGGACGAGATAACACTTCCTTATACTCGCCAATATTCGATAATCGTGACAAAGTTTCAATTTTCCAGTAATAGCTTGATTGACGATATAAGCCGCTCTACCATTCGGTGTCCATAATGCCGATACAAGGACATTCGTATCTAAAACAGCGATCAAAATTGCTCCCGCCCTTCGGAGCGAGTTGCTTTGATCGCTTCTTCAATTTCCGAATCGGTCATATAACCATTGGTAGCGGCGACAGCTTTCATGCTGTTAAAAGCAATCATAGCCTTTGCTTATCTTATTGATCGAATAATCTCTTCAAAATTGTCTTCAGAAATATCAAGCATGAGTACAGAGGGCTTACCGTTATTGGTTATGACAACCTCTCTATTATGACGAACTTTTTCGCAGATATTTTTCGTCTCGCTACACAAATCACGAATGGAATAAAAATTCATTTTCGCACATCCTATATCCACTTAATTTCAACAGATCTACAGACTTTAATCGAAGCAGATAAAATTCTGAGACTCATCAGAGATGCTAGTATTCGTCAGCTTATTCTCAAACCAATCGAAAAAAATAAAATATCGCCGCAAGACTCCACAAAATCGATTGGCGTAAATTATATTATGCCAGATCTTCTATAACAAACATTCAATCTCGTTATGAGCACTCCCGAATGATTCTATCTCAAAACAAAAAAAAGACGAGCTAACACCGCTACCGATTTTTGATTTTATGAAGACCATTTTCTCCTTTGCGCAGGTGGCGAGTGTTACTGACTTAACTGCACGACGAACATGTTATTGATCAAATTCAATACTAAAAACGGCATTCGAACAATATCGGAATCCTCGTCAGATCCTTTAGATTGTACTCTCAGAATATATACATCGCCATTTTTCTCGATCGATCCTACATTCGCTCGACTTACTTCGATTGTTCTCAGTCCACAAAACAACATCAGAGCGATCATAGCGATATCACGATTGCCGATCGTCGAGCTTGTATCAATCGACGCTAGCAATTTCCGCGATTTATCGATTTTTAGCTCCTTCTTCTTAAAACGCTAAAACGCTGCCGATTGATCTTTTCATTCTTAAGATCCAGTGTTGCGTTCGGATATTTCTTATGATTATCCAGATAGTGAAAGAATGATTTCAACGCCGCAATATAATTTTGAATTGCTGTCGACTTGTACGTTTTAGAATCTTTAAGCACTTTGATGAAATCGGCGATAACTCGAGCATCAATTACCTGTGCCGATAATCCATTCTCATCGAGAATTTTACGATCTTTCAAATAGTCGAAGAATCGATGGAGATTTGAACGATATACCGTGATTGATCGCGACGTGAGATTTCGAGTTTCAAGCTATTCTGCTACCCATTCATATGCATTAAATGGTGGAGGGCTCATTTTGGAATTGGAATTTGCGATCTGAACTGCGATATTCAAAACTGAAATTTCGTTTGTTGTTATGGAGATTTCCTCCTCTTGTGCCTCTCGATTTAAGTTATTGAGGGGATTGTGATCTGGAATTTAAAATTAGTCAAATACCAATTTGATAAAGTTTTTCATATCCGATTAAAATCCGAAACTACGTTGATGTTTGGCTCATTCATTATAAATATTCAATATGAATTTAGATTTTTAGTTCGGAGAAGATGATTCCCGAGATTTTGTAATACCAGCTTTGCCATCTGCCGCATGCGCTTTTTGCAAAAGATTAACATCCATTGATAATTTCATATAATCAAGAATTTTGATCAAGTATAATCTTCTTATCAGCAAGCAAAATCGCATCAAATGTTTTCATATACCTGCAATTGAGATCGCGATAATTTACTGCCAAGTTGTCAGTTTTTTTTTTGCAAAATTTTTCACGACCAGAGCGATTTAAAAGTTTTCAGCGTCCGCGATTATTATTTTTGTTATAGGTGAGAAATTTGCTATTTGCTACAGATTAAAAATTCCGTTCAGTGTTATCAATATAAATTGAGAGCCAATTGCGGCGCGTTTGAGCTGTCATAAGTAGCTCCATAAAGCTACGAAATATTGTTCATTCATGCCAAATATGATTTGCCTTCAAAAAGAAAATCAACATTTTTCAAATTGAACGGAGTCGACGTTGAATCAGATCCAGCTACTTGTGCATGATCATGTCCGTCATAATATCTATGGAATTGAATTAACGATGCTAGTGAGTGTCGCAAACAATCGCGCGATTCACTGTCTCTGTTGATAGTTACTGCAGATTAGCGCGCGATTTTAGAAAATTTCCTTCGTGGTTTTACGATATCAGAAATATTCTCAAAGTAGCTGGCTACTGTGCAATTTTAATAGAATTCGTTGCCTAGAGACTGCTCAAAGACTTTCGATTTCAAAGGAGTTATTTCAGCTACTTTAAAAGCAACAAAACATAAAAAGTTTCTTACGGAAATATAAAACAGTGTCCAGAATAAATCCGAACACTGTGCTTTTTATATGCAAATTTCTTCTGCTAACTTTGCTCTGACTTCCTCTTGAACTTTTTCTGATTCTAAAATCCATTCCAGCGAGTCCATTTTCAAAAGTTCGGAGTTTATGCCACGCTTTGCAGACAATTCTTCTGCCATTTCTTCAGCGCGATTAGAATACGCTGTTTGATAACCCTGCAAGTAATTTTCCAGTTCACCTTTCTCAATTAGCGAATTGTAAAGTTCAGGTTTGTGCGTTTTCAAAAATTCTTCTCGAATTTGCCCCCACACTCCGCAAAATTTTTCGTACAACTTCTCACCTCCCGTACGACCTGACTTCTTGCAAAATTTCTCTGCCATAATTTTTATTTTGCTGTCCGAGTGGACTCAACTCATCTATTACCTGCCGCACCGACTCTGCCGAATATTTTTGCGTCAACTTCGATGCAACTTCCATATCAAATTTTTTCTGTTTCCTATGCGAATATTTGAAAGGTGAATCTGCTTGCAAAATTTTATATCCTGTCGAAGTTTTATCCAAATTGCCTTCTTTCATGCTACAAATATTTTCTTCAACTCGCGACACAAAATTTTTAAATTGTTTGTACGTCAAAGCAACCTCAGGATATTTTTCTTGTACTTCCTTAGCTTTGAAAAACTTCTTTACGCCGTTTAGTAATTTTTTCGTGAAATCTACCAGTCTGTTCACCAAACTTTGATTTTTCTTAGAAATTTGTTCAACAATCCTACGTCCTGTTTTCATATCTGCAAACGCATCAGCGAGCATTTCCTCCACGACTTTTGATTCGATCAAGTTCGGTTGCTCAATCGCCTTACGATAATCCGAAATTTGCTGACTTGTAAAAAATGCTTCTTTCTCAACGTGCTCTAAAATATCCTCGTACAACTCCGGCTCGTGACTTTTCATAATGTGAAACGCCTCGTGCCAGAACGTCCAATCTAACGACGTTTCTGCAGCACTGTTCAAATAAATGGTATCTGTATCCTCGTCGAATCTGCCATGCAATTTTTCATCGCCATCAAAAAATTTCAGGTCAATGTCAAAGACTTCTTCGCTCATTTTCTTCATTGCTACTTGATCCGTCGTCAATTCTCTTTCAAACAAAAGTCTTGACTCTTTCAACATTTCGCCAATATTTTTACCTCGTGCGGAATAAAGTTCGTAGTTTTTATCGTGCATTTTGTACCTTAGAGAGTCAAATAAATACTCATACGCCATTTTGATGTCTTCGATTTCTGTTGCCATCGGGTATGGGTACGTATTTTCCATCTTAAAGTTACCTTCCGTTGTTTGCGCCCATGATTCCTCACTTCGATAATTTACGAGATAATCGTTACGAATTCCATTCTCCTCCAACTTTGACTTCAAGTAAACTTCGAAGGCTCTTGCCGCCATTTCCTCTGGCAAAGTCCAATAGTCTTGATTTCTACGCTTGTCTAAATTTTTACAGCGATTCACCAGACCACTTTCATTTATGACTTTCTGAACTAGCTTGAACCCTTCCATAACTTCCGCACTTATATTTTGAGTATTTCCCTCACTGTGCGTCAACATCGATGTTGCAAAATTTTTTTCTTTCTTGCCAAAATAATTATCTAAGCTGTGAAACCATTCGTGTCCGAGACTTCCTGCGCCATTTTTCTTTGTTAAATTGATAACAATTTTCACCGGCTCATAGTGTGCTAATGGTGCATTTTTCCCGCCGCGTCCTCTTGCTCCAAATGCCAAACCAAGCGAACCGTTCAGCGACAACGCTCTTGGCGGCAATTTCAATACTTCCGCCATATCCATAAGTGCGTCATAAGCTTTGTTCAAATCTTCCTGCCGATTTTTATTTTCCACCCACTCGCCAAACTCAACACCACGAAAGCCAAATGTTTCTTGAAAAAGTTCTGGCGTGATATTTCCCGACCGCTTCAAATTTCCTGTTCGCGGTGTATTTTCCGACTCGCGTTCGTATGGTATGTCACGATACTTTTCTAATTTCTCCTTCAATTCTTCCAAGTGCGAGTTTATATACGCGGAGGCTTCCTCAACCTTTTCAAAAGGTGACTGAATTTCTACATATTCCTTGCCAACCTTGCAGCCTATGAAATAATAATTTTTATGCTTCCAACTGTAGATTTTGAACGGATTTTTCTTTTTGAGAGACTTTTTGTCCTCATGTCTGTCTTGATTTTTATATCGCTCAACTGCATCTACCTTTGAGAAACCATAACACAAAATTTTGTACCTATCCGCGCCGTGCATTTCAATTAACTCTGTCGAAAATTCGTCGTCCTCTCTATAGCGGTAATGTTGTTCATTGAATGCCAATGCCGAACAATCCTGATCGTGTCCCATTATCTTATAAATCAACATTTTATCCTCAATTTTTTCTGCAAAACTTCGGCTATTTGAAAGGGCAAAGCTGTATTTTGACTCGTTCTTTTTGAATTTCTCCAATTCCTCAGCAAACTCTTCTTGCGTCCACTTGTCCTCCAATACATCTGTTGACATATCACGAAAAATCGTCGCTTGCTCCGTCCATTCTCTCATCGTCCAAGAATATTTTTTTCTCGGTTTCATCGGTATCGCGTCGCGCAACGCTCTCACTGCGTCTACTTTCCAACGTTCAACGCCACTTTCCAAAAGTTTCTTGTAATTCGGTGCAGGGAACGACTTCGACAACGGAACTTTTTCTATCTCAGTCTCTTTCGCGACTTTCATCAGTTCAAAATACGCTGCGTACAAATCTTTTCGCGCTCCGCCAATTTTCTCACCGAAATCCTCAATCTTTTTCGATTTTTTAACCGGTTCATTGTTTTGTATTTTTTCAACCGCTTGCTTGACTGCTCCAACCACAACGTTGTTTTCGTCAATATTTGAAAAATCGTCAAATAAACTACACTGCACAAAATTTTTTTCTTTATCCATTGCTCATAATCACTTCCTAAAAGATCTATTTGTTGCGTTGACCGTTACTCTTGATATCATTCTCCCACTTCCAAAAATTTATTCTATTTGCGTATTTACATACGGATCGAATGTAATTGTCCGCATATACCAATGCTATTTCATTTTTCGACCTCACTTGAAATTAGGCATTCCTGCCGACTTCGGCTTTTCATAGTTGTACTCATCGTTCAGCAATTTATAGTTCACTTCGTCGTAAGGATCTACCACGTCAAATTTTGTGATTGAATCAATATACGCTGACTCAACTTTTTCATCATACTCTGACGCTTGATAAACTGCTTGTATTTGCTCAAAATTCATGTCCAACGCATTTTGCCTCGCCAATTCATATGCCAGCAAGGTTTTCAGTTCATTTTGCGCCTGATACATTTGTAAATTTCCTTCCGCAATGTTTGCATGGTTGAAAATTTTCTTCGCCGCGTTCAAAACTTTTTCCGACTCGTCAATTTCACTTTTTGCTCCATTCGCAAAATTTTTATACGTCGTATCTAAAAATTTATATTTATCGCTGTGATCGTAGGAATCTTGATTGTAACTTTCCCAGTCATCGTCATTTCCTTGACGCAAATATTTTTCTACTGCAATTGACGAAACCGTTTTTGAAACTTTTTCTGTCCCACCCCCGATAACTTCTAACACTGCTGATGTTTCTGTAAAAATTTCCTTAGAAAACGACGCAGAATTTATTTCTTCATTTTCCGTTTGGCTTGCGTCTGTATCTGCTGTTTTTTCAAACTTATCTCCCAAAATTATTGATTTCATGTGTCGAGTATAGTCATAAACCGTTCCGACATTTCTCGCTAAATCTTGCATTGCGAACGGCGACGGACTATCCGCCCATGAGATTTCCGTCAAACTATAATATGCGTCTATATTGTACGGCTCATCCCAGCCCGGCACTGTGTGAGCATATGCCACCAAACCGTAACTGCCTATAAATCCCAAGCTCAACACACTCAACATCATCCAAAAATTTTTCTTCATTTTCTATACTCTTTCGCTTGTAAATTTAAAACCTTCGCCGCCGAATTGTTTCAACACCAACTTTGATACGCGACTGCCCATGTAGACAAACATCATCGCAACGAAAGTGATTTTAAATAACAATATCATATTGATTGTGGCTTGCAGTGCGGTAAATACTCCTGTTGTCGCATCCACTCCAGAAACTTTTGCCCAATAAATATCTGCATCTGAATTATTTCTGCCGCCTTCGCCTTGATTCCAACATCTTGCCGCCATTTCATACGAACCGTATTTATTGTAGTAACCAGTCAAAATATATCTCGCAATATTGTCTTGATTATTCGGTGTCCAAGCTGGAGCGTGAGGCTCGTTTGTTGTCACCGGCGCGATTTCTAATATTCCACCATTTGCCACATAATCCGCCGTCCAGTGACTCCAGTTGTCGTAATTTGCGTAATCAATCTGATATGCGCCAAAATAACCGAGACCATTGTCTACATAATATCTATTGCTTGATTCTACAACGCGAATACGCGCCATTAATTGGTCAATTGATGTTATCGCACCAATTGAAGAACTTTCAGCTATCGTCGTCTGTCCTCCGATTATGTAAAAATCGTCGACCACAATATTTTTCATCATCATCTGCATCATCAACGAGAACATACAAAAAAAACATTAGTTTGATCGACATTGCAAATATTCCGTTAATTCCATTCGCCGCGTATTTTCGCGTTTGTTTCAATCCCGACAAGAAAAATGTTGCAAAACTTGACACCATTGCAATATAAAATTCCAAATATGCCAACGTTATTTGCAAGGCTATCGCGAAGAAACAAATTGTCAATATCACTGCGAAGAATAACGACGGCAACCATAACGCAATTTTTGAAATTATGTCTATTACGGTATGAATTTTAAAAAGTTCGTTGTAAATCGGTGCGATTATGTGAACACCTTTTGAAACTATGTCCATCGGATTGGAAATGGCGTCCATTGCCTCCTTACTACTCGCCCCCATCATCAATCCTCCGAATCCTGTGAACATATCTTTGGCAAAATTTGCTATTGCGTTTCCCCAATTCAGCAGAAAATACATCAGCACGACGTAAAACATCAATTTACAAACTATGCGCGAGAAAAAATCTGTACCGTTTTCGCTGTCCGCGACGTACAGTGTCGCGCTTATCGCCAAGTCTATCGTTATCAGCAAAATTATCAGCCACTTACCGATACCGATTAAATTTTGCAGTGCGTTTTGACATTGCTCGCCGACTTTTTCTATCACTTTGCACAACGGTTTTCCAAAGTCATACGCCGCGTCAAATGTGTTTTTGATTGAATCAGGCAAAGTTCCATAGCCTGTTCCGCTCGACGGTGGCAGACCTTTCAAATATCTTCGTGGATTTACAGGCTCGCCATTAACTCTGATTTCAAAATGTAAATGTGGTCCAGTCGCCCAGCCTGTCTGTCCGACTTTTGCGATCACCGTTCCCGCCGCAACTTGAGTGTTTGTAGCAACAAAAAGTCTAGAACAATGTGCGTATCGAGTTTCAATATTGTAACCGCCCACTTGTGACAAAATATAAATCACATTGCCATAACCTTCCGCCCAGCCTGAATAAGTCACTATACCTTCTAATGATGCATAAATATTGTCGCCCATACTCGCGCCTAAGTCTGTGCCTTTATGCGGTCTAACGCTTCCGAAAACGGGGTGAGTTCGCCCTATCAACGAAAATTCCGACGTTATCATCAATGAACCTTCCAGCGGATTCAACACGTTCACTGTCGGCAAGGTTGTATATGCGTCGCCAAATTCGGGGTCATAAGCGGCTAATGCGTGTCCCGATAACAAATTTATTATCAATGCTACTATCGCTATGACACATTTCATCGCCGAAAAATCCCCCTCACTTTTTTGGTTTCTTAATCATTTTTTGAATCGTGTTTTTGGTATCGCTTGCCGTGTTCGCTATTCTCACTGCCGCATTCGAAATTTTTTCTGTCGCAGTCGTTGTAGGTAATTTTTTTTCGCCCAAACTTTCCAACATCTCCGAAGGCGTAACTCCTCCGCCGTTTGCATTGGCTCGCGTCTTGCCTTCAGCGTCTTTTGTCAAAAGTCCGTTCGATTTATTTCCCAACAGTGAAATTGCGCTTTGATAACCTTGATACATAGGATTCCTATACATTGCCGCATTGACTCCAGCACTTGCTACTTGTCCCATCATCGACATTGCTTTTCCTCCTGCTGCATTCGCTAGACTCAAAGCATTTGCACCGAAACTTCCTTTTCCTCCCCACTGCGACATTGCTCCGGCTGATTCCGACAATGCTTTCATTCCACCGACTACTGCTCCTGTCATTCCCCCACCTTTCGCGACTGCATTCGTAGCTCCTCTCGCCGCACTCATCGCCATCTCTTTCATATTTCCACCGCTCAGTGAAGGATTACCTGACAGAAGTCCCGACACCAACTCGGGAATTTTTTTTGTCATGTAAAACAAAATCAACGCATACAATAGCACTTGTAAAAAATAGCTGATATTGCCCATAAAATCGCTCGATGTTGCTACTTCTCTCGCATTGTCCACTAGATCCGTCAAAATATTCACCGACAACGT
>CALFJB010000041.1 GCA_937877565.1 uncultured Selenomonadales bacterium
TCGCGTAGCGAGCGTGCTCTTTAGTACTTTTTTGCTTTGGAAAAAGAAAGTACATTTAAATTTAAAGTTTATATTCCGCAAGCAAACTAAAAAACCAATTAAAAATTGCCGTCGAATTTCAATCCTGCCAATACATTGTAACTTTGAAAGTATCTTCAAACTGCGAAAAATCTACATAGGCGTTATATTTTTCCTGAAAAATTTTCAAAGACGCCATACCCAGCCCGTGTCCTTCCTGCGAAGTGTACGGGTAATTTTTTTCGTCGAAAATAATTTTTTCTTTGCAGAAATTTGAAATTTCAAGTACAAATTGCCCGTCGAAATTCTGAACGATAACCGAAATTTGCTTTTTGTCCTGCGCTTGTTTAGACGCGGCATTTAAAGCATTTTCAAGCAGGTTACAAATCAGCAACGCCAAATCATTTTCATCAGTCGAAATTTCTACCGGCAAATTTATTCTGTGATTGATTTTAATACCTGCCTTTTTTGCACGAGCAACATAAATAGACAGCGCGGCATTTATCAGCGGTTGCTTGCAAAAACTTTTTACAGCCGTTTCGCCGAGCAATTTTTCTTGTTTTCGCAGATATTCTTTGGCGTCGTCAAATTTTTTTTCTTGAATCATCATATAAAGCAGGCGGAAAGTATGGCGCAAATCGTGCCGCATTACAAAAACTTTTTCATTATTTTCTTGTATCAGCAAATTGTATTCACTTAGCGTTGAAAGTTGTTCCTGCATCAGCCGCAAATTTTGAGCCATTCGCCGCCGCTCCTGAAGTTGCTCCGTAGTTTTATAAATGTGCTGATAAAACATCAAAAACGCGAACGGCAAATAAAATCTTGAAAATCTTTCCTGCCACGTATGAATTAACGGCTCCTGCGCCCAAAGTAAAATTACTCCAACTGTCATAATGAACGGCAAAAACGCAGAAATTTTTCCGTATTCGTCGAAAAATTTTTTAGGCGGCAATATTTTCAAAAAGAATTTTCTAGACAGCGGCAAGGATAACGCAAATAAAATCATATACAATACAGCGTTTGAAAAAAGTATTTCCCGTTCAGTTTCAAAAATTGAAACAATAATTATTGCGTCAAAATTATGCAAAATCAGCGTCCAAATTCCTGCCATTCCAAAAACGAAAATATGCTGATAAATGCTCCTGCGAATTGCCCAAACAGAAATTATCACCCATTGAAAATTGCCGAATATCAAAATATTTTTGTACAGCGGCGCGGTTATTCCATAGCGCAAAAAAAGAAAGCTGTAAAAAGTACAGCTTGCAACGGCGCAAATTAAAAATCCACGCCGTAATTTTGTAATTTCTTCGTCAGTTATTTTTCCAGTAAATGGAAGGTAACGAAGATAAGAATTTGAAACTTGAATGGCTACTGAAAGTCCGCCCAATAAAATTTCCAAATTTTACCCCCCCCCAGTATCCCAGAATTTTTTCAGATTTTAAAGTTATCCTTTGAGTATTAAATTTCTATTTCTGAATGCATAATCCTACCGATTAAAAAAATGCACGAATTATGGCAAAACTGCAACTAAAATCTTGAAACTTTTAAAGCTCTAAAACCAATGACGCCGCAAATTGCAAGTAAAACTATCGCCACGCTGAAAACTGCGCTGTAGCCGCCAAATTCCGCCAAATAACCCCAGACCGCCATAGCTATTGCCGCCGAAACTGTCAAGCCGATTGAAATATTGGAATAAATTTGCGAATAACTTTTATTGCCGAAAACTGCGCGAACAAGTAACGGCGTTTGAACGAAGACGCCTGCATAAGCCCAGCCGAATAAAAAGCCGCCGCCAATCAAAAACGTTAAGCCGGAATTTCCAAAAAACATTAAAGCAAGTCCAAAAATTCCAAGTCCAATGGTTGCAATTACACCGAGTTTAATGCTTTTATCGTTAATCCAGCCGAGTCCAACTTTGCCAATGGTGGAGCCTATCATTGCCGCACTTGCTGCCATTGCCGCCTCTTCCAATGAAAAATTTAAAGTTGCCGCGTATTTCGGCACAAAGTGAAAAACGCTTGCGATTGTACTCATCAAAAAGCCAAACATAAACAAGCCGTAAAACATAGGCATTTTCAAAACTGCGCGGTATTCGTAGCCGTCATTTTTATTTTGTCGCGCAGAAACGCTTGATTCGCCGTAAGGTTTTAATCCTACGTCTGCAGGTTTATTTCTCAAAAAAATTCCAATAATTGGCGAAACTACAATTAAAATCACCGCGCCCAAAATTAAGTAAGTCATTCGCCAGCCGTAATTTTGAATTAACATTCCGCAAATTGGATTGAAAATAGCTCCGCCAATACTACTGCCCGCCGCCGCAATTCCTATCATCAAGCCGACTTTTTTATTAAACCAGCGCGGGATTATCGTTGGAAAACTTAAATACATTAAAAAAGTAAAAGTTATTCCCAAAATTGTACCCGCCGCGTAAAATTGCCAAAGTTCGTTGAATCTGGACATTGTTATTAAAGTTATTCCCATTACGATTGAGGAAAGCGTCATCATCAGCCGCGCCCCGAATTTTTCCATAAGTTTGCCGGAAAATGAAAGCATTATCGACGACGCAATTAAATTGAAAGATAAATACATTGCGACTTTGGCGACGGGTACGCCCAACTCTTCGCTTATTGGCACAAAAAAAATACCGGCGCAACTAAGCACCAGCCCGATATTAAACATTGTAACGAGCGTGCAACACGCCGCCACAACGTAGCCGTAATGAAACGGAAATTTTTTAATCAAATAATTTCAAACCTTTCTGAATTAGAATTTTTTATTTTAAATTTTTTCAATCCCTAGTCCCTAGCCCCTAATCCCTAAAATATTTCATTGAAGTTTTTTTCCACTCTTTTTTAGAGTAAAGCACCTGATAATTTTCAACGCCCGCCATTTTCGCCAATTCCAAAATAATATTGTCGCACTCTTCGCGGGTTTTTGCGTGAATCATTGTATATAAATTATAATTCCAATTTGGCGCGGTGTTCCTGTCGTAACAGTGCGAAACGGCGGGATGCGCTGAAAAAATTTTTGCAACTTCGTCAAGATTTTCCGGCGGCACTTCCCACGCACAAAGCGCGTTGAATTTAAATCCAACTTCACGATGACGCAATACCGCGCCCATTTTGCGAATTTTTTTCTCGTCAACAAACTTTTGAACGCAATTTAAAAATTCTTCTTCGGTTACGCCCGCCCGCGCCGCCAAAACTTTATACGGCTCTTCGCAAAGGGGAAAATCTTCCTGCAAAACTTTTATAATTTCTTCGTCTTGCTTAGTTAAGGTTGAATTGCACATTTACTTTGTACTTCTTGTTAGATTTCAATTTGAGCATATCTTCAACGCCGGGCAAATTTCTAATTTCGTCCAAAATATTTGATTCGTGATTTTTATCCCGCGTCAAAAGTGTAAACCAAAGATTATATTTGCCTTCGCGTTCGTAATTGTGCGTTGCTTCGGGATATTTATTAACCGCCTCTGCAACCGGCGCAATTTTTGTTGGCGAAACTTTCAACGCTACCAACGTTCCAACGTAACCTAAATTGTTTGAATTAAAAAAAGTTCCAATACGGCGCAAATATCCCGCGTCTTTAAGTGCGCGTATCCTTGAAATAATTGTTTCTTCGTCCGTGCCAATTTCTTCAGCCAACTTTGCAAAAGGTCTGCTGCAAATTGGAATGTTCCCTTGCAAGCGGTTCAGTAATTCTTTGTCGAAAAGTGAAAGCTCCAATGTTAAACTCTCCTTTATTAAAAAATGAAACGTATTCACTTTTTGTATTTTACAAAGAATCGGCGATAACGTCAAGCAAATCTGAATGACCTTCAGTATTTTTGGAGCTGTAAGGAAGTATTGGAAGTTCCTCAATTCCAAAAGTTTTTTTAATGACGGCTAAATTTTTTGCGCGTTCATTTTTTGAAAGTTTATCAGATTTTGTTGCAACGATTAGCACGGGCAAATTTTTTTCAAGGATATTGTTAAACATTTGCAAATCTGAATCCATTGGCGCGTGGCGCATATCGACAAGCTGACAGATAAATTTAATATTTGGGCTTTTTGTAAAATATTCGTCGATAAACTTTGCCCAAACAGTGCGGTTAGTTTTGGAAGTTTTGGCGTAGCCGTAACCGGGTAAATCGACAAGGTAAAAATTTTTCAACTCCTGCGGTTCGGCGATTTTTAAAGTTGCCTTGTAAAAATTGATAGTTTGAGTTTTGCCCGGCGTCTGCGAAATACGCGCAAGATTTTTCCTGTTGCAAAGTGAATTTATCAAAGACGACTTGCCGACGTTTGAACGCCCAATAAAAGCAATTTCCGGCAAAATTTCTTCGGGATATTGCGAAAGTTTTACTGCTGATGCAATATAATCAGCTTTAATAATTTTATTTTCCATAGTGCGGCGATTATAACATTTTTTGCGGCGTTGTGGTAGAATGTTAAAAAATTTTTGGAGGTTAAAATTTTGAAAGTCTATGAAAAAAATTTTCGTGAAACATACAAACAAATTTGCCTTTTGACAGGCGCAGAAATTCTTGAAAAAATAAAACTGCGCGACATTTTCGATTATCCTGTTGAAGACGAAATGAACGGATTTATAACTTACGGCTACATTGACGAAAACACGGGATTTAATTTTAAAGTTTTGGCGGGCGCACAAATTGACGGCGATAAAATAAAAGTTTTTCCTGCAAGCTACAAGAAAGGCGTTGCCGTGCGTCGTGCAGATATTGAAGACGTTGAAATTAAAATTCTTGCCGAAAAATATTCTTCCGCCTTCACTGACAGAATCAAAGTTATTGAAGATACTTTCGCCTTTGACGCCGCCAAAGAAAAGACGCGCTACATTAAAACGCTTGACACATTGCGCCATCCAAATTTCCCTGACGATGTGGCAGTTTATTTTCACGGCGAAAATTTGCAACCTGAAATTGGCTGGGTACGTTGTACTGAAGTTGAAGGAAATTTGCTGACTGGAATTTTATTGCACGATTTACAGCAGGATTTTGGAGTTCACAGCGGCGATAAAATAAATTTTGGCGTGGCAGATTTTAATAATAAAATTATTTGTGCGGTGATATGGAAATGAAAAAAATTGCGGTGCTCGGCTCAACGGGTTCAATAGGAACGCAAGCATTGGACGTAGTGCGAAAATTGCCGGGCGAATTTAAAATTTCGGTATTGGCGGCAAATTCCAACGTCGAATTATTTTCAAAACAGATTGAAGAATTTCAGCCGGAATTGGCAGTGCTTGCAGATGAAACGGCGTACAAAGTTTTAAAACAGAAAAATTTTGACGGCGTAGAAATAGCGGGCGGGCGTCAAGCATTTATAGACGCGGCAGGATTTGACGGTGTTGAAATAGTTTTAACATCAATGAGCGGCTTTGCAGGACTTGAGCCGACGATTAAGGCGATAAAATGTAAAAAAAATATCGCCCTTGCCAACAAAGAAACGCTTGTAGTTGCGGGCGAAATTGTTACCAAACTTGCAAAAGAATACGGCGTTAAAATTTTGCCGGTAGACAGTGAACACGGGGCTTTTTTTCAATGCTTGCAAGGCGAAAATTATAAAAGTATCGAAAAACTTTTGCTTACTGCAAGCGGCGGACCTTTCAGAGGAAAAACTCGCGCAGATCTACAAAATGCAACCGTCAACGAAGTTTTGGCGCATCCAACGTGGAATATGGGCAAAAAAATTACTGTCGATTCTGCGTCACTCGTCAACAAAGGGCTTGAAGTTATTGAGGCGAAATTTTTGTACGGCGTCGAATACGATCAAATTCAAGTTGTGGTACACTCTCAAAGTATCGTTCATTCAATGGTTGAATTTTGCGACGGCTCAATAATCGCACAACTTGCCGCGCCGGATATGCGCCTGCCTATCCAGTACGCCTTAACTTATCCTGACAGAAAAATTTCTCCAATTAAAAAGTTAGACTTTTGGCAGATAAAAAATCTGACATTTGAGCAACCTGACATTGAAACTTTTAAAGGCTTGAAATTTGCGTACGAGGCGGGCAAAATTGGCGGAACTATGCCTTGCGTATTCAACGCGGCTAATGAAGTTGCTGTAGCGGCGTTTTTGAACGGCAAAATAAAATTTCTGCAAATTTATGACGTGATTGAAAATGCTATGAACATTCGCGCAGTTATAAAAAATCCAACGCTGGAAATTTTGCTTGACGAAGATAAAAAAGTTAGAAATTTATCAGAAAAATTTATAGAAAATATTGCATAACGGCGCGGCGTATGTTAATATACGCGCAACAAGGAAGGGGTGGCAGCTATGGATATGAGTATTGCGGCGTTGTCCGTTGATATGCATTTGGCGCAAACGCAACAAAATTTTGGCGTTGCCGTTCTCAAAATGGCAATGTCTGATTCTGCCGAACAAATGGAGGAAGTTTTGCAAGAAATTGGCAGTTTGGATCCAAATTTGGGAAATAATATTGATATAACTGCTTGAAACACTTGATTTTTTTATTACTTTCTGATAAAGTTTGGCGGTATTGATTTTAGGAGGTTTTTTTATATGACAAAATCAGAATTAATTGCAACCGTTGCAGACAAATCCGGTCTCGATCGCAAACAGGCTGATAAAGCTGTTGCGGCAATTTTCGACTCAATCAAAAAAGCCTTAATCGAAGGCGACAAAGTTCAAATTATCGGTTTCGGCACTTTTGAAAATCGTACCCGTAGCGCGCGCAAAGGTCGCAATCCTCGTACCGGTGCAGAAATTGACATTCCGGCTTCAAAACTCCCGTCTTTCAAAGCCGGTAAAGGTCTCAAAGAGGCTGTGAATTTCTAATCGAAAACTTTGCAGAGTCGGGCAAAATTTGCTCGGCTCTGTTTTTGTTTTGCGTTGACTTTCAAAATTTTAATTGCTAAAATTTCTTCAATTTTAGGAAATAGGAAAATTGAACGGCACTTAAATTTTAAAATTCCCTAATCCCTAACAACTAAAACCTAATCCCTAAATTTGAAAGGACTGTGAAATTTTGGACTCGTTAATTTTGCCGCTAGCCGTCGTAATAATTTTTGCACTGGTGAGCGGCTATTTCACTTTAATGGAAACTGCAATTTTAGAAAGTTTGCACGGACGAATTGAAAAACTTTCAAATGAAGGTAATGCTAACGCTCAAGCCGCGCTGCCAATTTTAGAATCGCCCTCAACTCCAATACTGATAACAAAAGCCGGAGCAACCGTTGCAGGAATTTTATCCGGTTTCTGTGCAATACCGCTTTCAAATTTCATCTTCCAACGAATAAATTTTTTTGAACACGCTCAAATTTTTTCAGTAGCCGTTGCCATTGCCATTGTAATTTTTTTTATGATTTTATTCGGTAAAATTTTGCCTGTCCGCACGGCTCAACAGACGCCTGAAAAAGTTTTGCTTGAACATTTGAAAAGCTTCCGGCTAATCGTAAAAATTTTCAGCCCGCCAATAATTTTAATTTCAAAAATTAGCGAAGGCGTAATGATGATTTTGGGAATTAACGCCGAAACTTCCGACATTGTTACCGAAGACGAAGTTAAAGATTTAATTGAACAAGGCACGGAGGACGGAACATTTGAACAATCTGAACGCGCAATGGTGGATAAAATTTTTCAACTTAGCGATTTAACCGCCTATTCATTAATGACGCCGCGCACTCAAATGATTTGGCTTGATATTTCTGACAGCATCGAACAGAATTTGAAAATTATTCGTTCGCACAATCAAAATATTTTTCCCGTAGGTGAAGGCAGTTTGGATGAATGTCGCGGCGTTATCTATGCAAAAGATTTACTTGACGCCGTCCTTGATAAAAAATCTGCAGAAATTAATTTGTCGGCGATTATCAAAAAAGCAATTTTCGTTCCGCGTACAATGGAAACTTTCCGCCTCGTCGA
Organism: uncultured Selenomonadales bacterium; assembly: GCA_937877565.1. GTDB lineage: Bacteria > Bacillota > Negativicutes > Selenomonadales > Selenomonadaceae > Quinella. Next base: position 7,905 of record CALFJB010000041.1, read on the forward strand.
AAAATTTAAAACGTCTGGCGATTCTGTGGCGATTGTCAACGACGAATACGGCGGCGTTGTAGGTTTTATAACGTTGGACGACATCGCGCAGGAGATAGTTGGATTGGAAGAGCCGGAGGAGCCGCAATTTTCGCTGAAGAAAGATAACAACTGGCTTGTTGACGGACTTTATAATATTGAAGATTTTAAACGGCGATTTAATTTTGAAAGTTTGCCGGACGAAGAACGCGACCACTTTCAAACTATGGGCGGTTTTCTAACTTCGCTTTTCGGCTACATTCCAAAAGTTGGCGAATACCGCGAATGGAATAATTTTAAATTCCGCGTTGAGAAAATGGACGGCGCACGCATTGATAAAATTTTAGTTACTAAAAAAGTTGACAGCGAAAAAAAATTATGATAATCTTTAGCGCGTTATGGAGGAGTGTCCGAGCGGTTGAAGGTGCTTGACTCGAAATCAAGTGTAGCTAATAACTACCGTGGGTTCGAATCCCACCCCCTCCGCCATTTTAGAAATTTACAAGTCCCGCAATTTGACGGGGCTTTTTTAGCATTTGACGATTGACACTAATTTTGATAGAATTTCAAAAAAATTTGGGAGCGTGAAAAGTTTGGATAAAAAACAAATTGAAAAGCTTGTATCAGAAAAAGTTGACGCGGCTTTAAAAGCAAATGATACGCCGAAAAAATTTTTCATCACTGAAAACGGGCGCGGCGTAGTTGACGGCGGCGATTTATATAACGCCGTTCTGTCTGAAGTTTTAAGCGTTATGAAAACTGCGCTTGTCGATATTATTGCTGAAGTTCATACAAAAACAGCTGAAAAACCTGCAGAAAAACCTGAAAAAACTGCTGAAAAGATTGAAAAAACTGCTGAAAAGATTGAAAAAGCTGAAAAGCCCGCTACTAAAACTGCGAAGAAATAATTTATTTTTGAAACTGAAAAGCCGTCCAATTTCGGACGGTTTTTTTGCGTTATTATTAAGAAATTTTTTAGGCGGCATTAAAAGATTTTAACATTTCTAACGCTCGTTGATTAGCGATAAGCGAAAGTTTAAAATGCGATGGTCGCCGGTAATTGTTAAAGCTGTCTTTATCTTCAGGGTTTTGGCAGTAAACGACAAGATAACATTCATCATTGTCGAAGGTTAGAAAGTACGGCGACACAGTATAAATTTTGTTAAGGGCAACTGATTTTTCTTCGTCAGATTTAAAATTTTGTCTAATCTTTTGGAATTAAAAGGTTTCTCTGCTATACTTTTTACCTCCAATATTTTATTGTCAAAGAACCAAAAAAACCGCACCGTTAAAAAAATGGACGTAAAGATTTTTTTCTAACGTTGCGGACCGTGATAGTTTATTCAATTTTTTGTATTTGATATTTGAAACGATATCTGAACCTCCCACGATTAAAATCGCGGGGTTCTCGGGACTAGTAAATAATTTTACTTCATTACCGAGCTATCCCCGTAGTTCCTACGGTTTAGTGTGTTCGTACACTAGTACTTTTACTCCTCCGATGCTATACGAGCAGAAGTTGACACACCAACTTGATTCTTGCTAAAAAACCTGTCAGTCATTTCGGTTTTTATATTCGCAAGCTTCCCCTTTCTTCAGTATTTCTTTAGTTGCAAAAATATTTTAGCATAGTAGAAAAAATTTGTCTATATTGCGCCGCCTAACTCACGATTAAAGTCACGAGTGTGCGGCGGCGCGTTTATCAAATTATAAAATCTGCAAAAAAAATTAATTAAATAACTATAGATGCATCGAAATTTTCAAAGTTGGATTATCGCCAAAAATATTTTTAATTTCTTCGTCTCTCCAAGATTTTTTTGTGTAGACACATTTAAGATTTTCACAATCCCTAAAAAAATTCGATAATCAATTTATTTCAGCCTTTTTGGCAGCCTCCTAACTTTGCCAAAATTCGTCGCTTAAAATATTGACGCACGAAAGATAATTTCCGTGCAATTTTTTTACTTCCATAAATTTTTGAGTTCGTCAATTTTCGCCGTTAAATTGTCAACTTTGGCGTTCAAATTTTTAAGAGTATCCATTATAAAATTTAAGTCTTCCGCCGAAATTATAATTTTTCTGTCAGCATCATTTTTTTCCTTCATAATTTCCAAATTGTGTTGTAGCCAATATTTTTCGCAAGCGGTGTAAGTAGTCATTGCCAGCCAAAAGTAAAAAGTATTTTTAGTTTGACGCGATTTATTTTGATCAAACCAATCGTTGCTGATATAGTATGTTTCGCCCGCACATTCGACGGCTAATTTGTACGGCGTCAGAATAATTTTTGTAGCGTTCAAAATGTGTCAATTCTTCGTAGTATCTAAAACTTTCTTCAAAATTTTGTTCAGTTCCAATTCTGAAGTACAACATTTTTGCAACTTTGAAAAGTGCCGAATAATTGCGTGTATCTTTTGCCGCTTTCCTGTACCAAAGAAACGCTTGATTTAAATCCTTTGGCATATATTTGCCTCTCTCAAACATTCTGTCCATATATTCCTGCGCGACACTGTTTGAAGTTCGATTGAAAAATAGCTGCAACATCGTGGAATAAACATATTGCTCTTTGAAAATCTAACGGTACGCCCACCGTAATAATACATTTTCTCCAAATGCAGAGAACCTTTTTGTAATCGGCTTTATCTGCTTTTTCGTATTCTTGAAAAGTTTTTTCGTCGCTTTGTTCGCCGCCGTCTCCCGTGTACCAATTTGAAAGTGCGCCTCACCTAAAAGGTTACCGGCTTGCCCCTTGTTACTTTCGTTTTCAATAACTTTTTTGAGATAATCAGTTTGCCAAGTTCAAAGATTGCTTCAAGGTCTCCGGCGTTTGACGCCTTTATTAAATTTTGTGAAGTAAAAATTTTTTACGCGTATCAATCAGGTAGAGTAAAAATAAATTGTTTCATTCGACACCTCCATTATAAAATCTTAAAAAAAATTAATTATCATTTTTATAGGGTAATTTTGTGAAAATTTCATAACTGAATAAATGAAACTTAATGAAAAAATTTCGGTGAAATTCAATGAAAATTTTTCTAAAGATTTTCTTGCAAAAAAAATTGAACCTCCGCCGCTTATTACGGTGAGCAGTTCAATTTTCGTGGAGCTATTCTGTTGGGACTTACTATCAATGCCTGCCGCTCCTGCAAGATCAATTACGTTCCTGCACTCATACTGATGATCACAAATTTTTTCTGTAGAAATTAAATTTGAAGGAAGATTTTAACTTGTTTTAAATTAACTCAATCGGCAACTTCAGCGTTATCTTGATTTTCTTCGTCAAGGTAAATAATTTTCGGCTCCACGCCTTCATTTATACAAGCTTCAGTAACAATAACTTTGCGCGGCTTGTCAGATTTCGGAATGTCAAACATAACGTCTAACATTTTATCTTCGATAATACCTTTGAGGGAACGTGCGCCGGTTTTACGTTCAATGGCTTTTTTGGCAACGGCTAAAAGTGCCGCCTCTTCAAATTCAAGTTGTACGTTATCCATTTCCAAAAGTTTTTGATACTGTTTTACAGGCGCGTTTTTCGGCTCGGTTAAAATTCTCAAAAGTGAATGTTCGTCCAAAGTTTCAAGCGTACAAATTACCGGCAAGCGTCCAATAATTTCAGGAATAATTCCATACTTCATTAAATCTTCAGGGCGCACTTGATGAATCAGTTCATTAAATTTTGCGTCTGAATCTTCTTTGGGCGGAATTTCTGCGCCGAATCCCAAACTGCTTTCACCTTTGCGAACACGTTTAGCAACAATTTTATCAATTCCAACGAACGCGCCGCCAACTATGAATAAAATATTGCGCGTGTCAACTTTAATAGTTGGAGCTTCAGGATGCTTGCGTTGTCCGCGTGCAGTAAATTCTACCACGCTACCTTCAAGCATTTTCAAAAGTCCTTGCTGTACGCCTTCATGCCCGGGATCTGCCGTAATGGAATTATTTTCGCCGGATTTACGGGCGATTTTATCGAACTCGTCAAGGTAAATTATACCGTGTTCAGTTTTTTCAATATTTTGTCCTGCCGCGTAGTACAAATTTCTAACTGCAACTTCAACATCTGCGCCGACAAATCCTGCCTCCGTCAAAGATGAGGCGTCAGTTACTGCAAACGGAATATCCAAAAGTTTTGAAAGATGACTCAACAGCGCAGTTTTGCCGCAACCTGTAGGGCCTAAAATTATTACGTTCGACTTGTCAATTTCATCATCAGTTCCCGCGTGGTCGATGCCGTATTTCATACGCTTATAGTGATTGTACACTGCAACTGACAAAATTTTTTTTGCGCGTTCCTGCTTTATAATAAATTCGTCAAGGTAAGCTTTTATAACGTGCGGCTTGTTTTTCTCCAACAAATCGCCCAAAGTATCTGCAAAAGAATGTTTGTGCGAATGATTTTTGGCGTGTTCATCTTCCATAATGTAGCCGTAAAGCTCTTTTATACAATTTTTGCAGACGCCGAATCCCATATTTGGATCCAAAATTGGCGCGTCCGAACGGTCTTTTATTTTTACAATTCGCCCACATAAACTGCAACGAAAACTATCTAAATTCATTTATATTTGTCTCCTTTAAATTTTCCAATAAAAAATCTTGCCAATATTTTTGACAGCGTGTATAATACACCTTGCACTATTTGTGCGTCAACTTTTTTGAAATTTTGCAACAGAGGTGTTTACTTTGAAAGATAAAATTCATCCACAATATTTTGAGGCAACTGTAATTTGCGGTTGCGGCAACACTTTTAAAACCGGCTCAACCAAAAAAGAATTGCGCGTTGATGTTTGCTCCAAATGTCATCCTTTCTTTACCGGTCGTCAACGTGACGTTAAAGCCGGCGGTCGTATCGAGAAATTTAACAAACGCTATAAAAAAGGATAATTTTAATTTTATGGGGCTGGAATTTTTTTCCGGCTCTTTTTTGTTTTTAGAATATACTTTCTTTGTGCGCGACAAAGAAAGTATCAAAGAAAACGCAGCCGCGCCATGATTTGAAATTGCATCACGCAATTTCGGGGCGCGGCTATTATCTAAGGGCGCACGTCCTGTGCGCCCACCAGCATTTTCATTCTTTTTTGCCATAAATTAAATTATGGTAAAAACATCGTGAGAAATTTTATCTTCAGCAATTTTTATTCTGTAGGAAAGTTTTTCAAATTCCGCCGCCAACATTTCTGCCAACACGTGAACAATCGGAAATTCTGTATAAAAGTGTCCCGCGTCTACCACGTGAATTTTATTTTCAACTGCTGATTGCGCCTCGTGATATTTTAAATCGCCTGTAACAAACGCCTGTGCGCCGTGAAATTTTGCCTTTGAAATAAATTCACTGCCTGCGCCGCCGCAAATTCCAACTTTTTCAATCAGAAAATCGCCCGCGTCAACAAGTCTTACAAATTCGGCGTTTAAACTTTTTTTAACGTGCATTGCAAAATCTTTCGCAGTCATTTTTTCAGGAAGTTTACCAATTCGCCCAAGTGAAATTTCGTCGTCAAAAGTTTTAACGTCAATAAGTCCCAATTTTTCTGCAAGTACGTCATTAACGCCGCCTTGTACGCTGTCCAAATTTGTATGAGCCGCAAAAACTGCAATATCATTTTTGATTAACGTTTCTAACTTTTTGCCGAGCGGTAAATCCGTGCGGAAATTTTTAACCGCTCTAAAAATAATTGGATGATGTGCAATAATTAAATTTGCGCCAAATTCAACCGCCGCGTTTATAACTTCGTCCGTCACGTCCAAACTTACAAAAATTTTTTCAACCGGCGCGTTAAAACTGCCTACCAATAAGCCGGGATTGTCCCATTCTTCGGCAAATTGACGCGGCGCAATTTTATTCATTACTTCGGCAACGTGTTGAACCGTGATTTTTTTCATTTTTAAATCGCCCTTCCTTGCAATATGTGCTATAATCTTAACAAAAATTTTTTTATTGGTAAAGGAGCAAACGCTGTGAAGAAAATTATTGTTATTCCCGGCGACGGAATTGGCAAAGAAATTACTGATTCTGCCGTTGCAGTTTTGAAAAAGGTTGACGAAAAATTTAAAATTGGCTTGGAATTTGACTACCGCGACGCGGGCGGCGCAAGTTATGACAAATACGGCGAACCTTTGACGGCTGAAACTTTGGAGGCTTGCAAGGCGGCTGACGCGGTTTTATTCGGCGCGGTCGGCGGTCCAAAATGGGACAATATCGAAGTTTCCAAACGCCCTGAAAAAGCTTTATTCGGCTTGAGAAAAGGCTTGGGCTTATATGGCAATTTGCGTCCCGTCAAAATTTACGATGCTTTAATTGACGGCTCGCCGCTTCGTCCTGAAATTGTTGCAGGTTCAGATATTTTAATTGTGCGCGAATTAGTCGGCGGTATTTATTTCGGTCCGCGTTGCGAATCTGAAATTGTTGACGGCGTAGAACGTGCGTTTGATACAGAGGTATACTCCGTACCTGAAATTGAAAGAATTGCAAGGCTTGCATTTGAATCTGCCCGCACTCGTCGCTACAAAAAGGTTACTTCAGTTGACAAGGCAAATGTTTTGGCAAGCTCCAGACTTTGGCGGCGCGTAGTTAATGAAGTAGCTAAAGACTATGACGACGTAATTTTAGAGCATCTTTATATTGACAATGCAGCTGCTCAACTTACAATTCATCCAACAAGATTTTCGATTCTTTTGGCAAATAATGGCTACGGCGACATTTTGTCTGACGAAGCAGCTTGCTTATCCTCTTCGCTTGGTTTACTTCCCAGTATTTCTATTGGAGGAATAACTAATTTCGCAGAAAGTTCGAGCGGCTCGGCTCCTGATATTGCCGGTAGGGGAATTGCAAATCCCATAGGCGAAATTCTTAGCGCAGCACTTCTTTTAAGATATAGTTTAAAAAATGAAGACGCCGCTCAAGCTATTGAGTCGGCAGTTGATAAAACTTTGGCAGACGGCTACCGCACTGCTGATATTTATAAAGACGGATTAAATCGAGTGAACACCGTCGAAATGACGAACGCTATTATTGACAGAATTTAAAAATCTGCAAAAAAAATTTTCTATTGAAAAAATGCCTGTCTTCGTGTAAAATCTTTTTTGAAAAGAACGACAACACGAGGAAGGCATTTTTTATGTTGGTAATTCTATCAGCCTTTCTTTTGATTGTCAATTATTCAGAAGAGAGGCGATTTTTTATGGACGAAGATATTTTAGAAAAGTCCTGCGTAATTTATTTACTGACAAATAAATTTGATTTAATGCAGTATGTCGGTCAAACGAATCGAAAATTGAGAGTTAGGCTTTGCGCTCACAAAAATAACCCATCAGGTTACATTGGCAGGGCAATTACAAAATATGGTTTAGAAAATTTCAAAGTTGAAATACTTGAAGAATGTGAAACGCCGGAACAACTTAACGAGCGTGAAATTTACTGGATCGCCAAATTAAATACCAAAGCCCCAAATGGTTATAATTTAACAGATGGCGGCGAAGGATTACACGGTTTTGAATATGATGAAGAAACACGCGCCAAAATTTCTGCAAATAATCCAAGAAAACGCTTAGTGCGTTGCCTTGAAAGCGGTATCATTTATGAAAGTCTTGCAGCTGCCGCCCGCGCAACAGGAATTGGAATTAAATACATCAGCCGTAATTGTACCGGCGCAAGGACACACGCTCTTAAATTACATTTTGAGTTCGTAAATAAAGAACTGCGCGAAAAAGCCGAATTAAGAAAAAAACAAAAAAAGAATTTAAGCAAAAGACCAATTATTTGTTTGGATACAGGCGAAATTTTTGAATCTGCCGCCGAAGCGGCAAGGCATTTTAATATTTTAGCTTCAACAATTTGTGGCGTTTGTAGAGGCAAAGTTATCCGTAGCGGCGAAATGAAATTTGAGTATCTTGACCAGCCACTTTCAGAAGAAAATAGACTTAGAGAAGCGAAAGAAAAATGCAAAAAGGTTATTTGTGTCGAGACCGGCATAATTTATCCCAGTATTAAAGAAGCTTCCATACAAACTGGAATAAATAAATCGCTTATCGCTAATGTTTGTCGCGGAATAAAACATACAACCGGCGGTTATCATTGGGAGTTCGTTAAATAAAAAAAGCCGCCCACATTGGGACGACTTCCACCCCGTAAAATTGCGGGGATTTTTTTATTTTAGACTTTGAATTTTCTAACTTCCAACTGTAATTCGTTAGCCATTTGACTAAGATTATTAGCCTCGTTTGATATTTCGTGAACCGATGCGCTCTGCTCCTCAGTAGCCGCGCTGACAGTTTCAGCCTCTTCAGCGGCAAGTTTGCTTGTTTCGCCGATTGTGCGGACGTTTTCAACAATTTCTTCGCCGCTGCTAGCCATACTCTTTGACGATATAGAAATATCTTCCATTTGCGAACTAACCTGCTCAACAATACCAATAATTTTTCTGAACGCTTCGCCCATTGACATAATATTTTCAACGCCAATTTTTAAAGATTCAGTGCCGGACTGCATATCAGTAATAGCTTTTTCAGTGTCAGCTTGTGTAATTTTGATTAAATCTGAAATTTTCTGCGCCGCCTCTTGCGAACTTTCAGCAAGTTTTCTAACTTCATCTGCAACAACCGCAAAACCGCGCCCTTGTTCACCTGCGCGAGCCGCCTCAATCGCCGCATTCAATGCAAGCAAATTCGTTTGATCTGCAATGGCGGAAATAGTGCTGACAATTTCGCCGATCTGTTTGGAATTTTCGCCCAAAGTTGTAACAGATGCTGCAGTTTGTTTTGAAGTGTTTTCAATCGTTTTAATTTGTTCAATGGCGGTTTTAAGTGTAACTTCGCCTTCACGGGCAATATCAGACGCCTCACGGCTTTTATCTGCCGCTTTTTCGGCGTCCTTCGCCATTTCTTGAATTGATTCATTAAGATTTTCAAAAATGTTTGTAGTGTAATTTACCGCGTCAAGTTGTTGATTTGTGCCTTCAGCAACTTTAACTATCGACTGCGCAACTTGATTAGCCGCCAAAGATGATTGTTCCGTTGTGGCGTTTAATTCTTCCGCAGTTCCTGATAAATCTTCGGCTGAATGGCTGACCGCCTTCATAACTTTTGCAACGCCGCGACGCATTTCAATAACTGCCTCTGCCAAAAGTCCAAGTTCGTCTTTAGAGTTAATATTTGAAGGTCTTTCACGAAAATCACTATTAGATAAAAGTTTCATTTCTTCCATCATATCGCCCAAAGGACTCATGACGCGGTTGACTGTTACCCAAATTGCGCCGGAGATTAAAACCAAAAGTATAACCGAAATTACAACCATGATCATCATCATATTTGTAACGGGTTGAAAAAGTTCGTCTTCATAAGCAAGCGTTGCCATTCCCCAGCCGGTTGATTTTATTGGCGTATAAAAAGCAAGCATTTTTTGTCCGCCGGAAGTAAAATGATAAACGCCACTTTCGCCGCTCAACATTTTTTGTCCGAGTTCAACAAAATTTTTATCTGCCTCTTCGGTAATTTTTTTCTTCATAATAGATTCTTCATCGGGATTGACGATATAAACGCCTTCTTTTGAAACAAGCAAGCTGTAGCCTTTTTCGCCAAGTTTCAATTCGTGAACTTTATCCATAACAGATTGAACGTAAATAGCCGCCAAAACCATTACTGTAGGTTGTCCCGCGTCGTTTCTGCCAACTGCGATTGAATTGACGATAATTTTTCCCGTTGCTTGCGAAATAACAGGGCTTGACATGAAAGAATCTTTTTCGGCACGCATTGTTTCTTTGTACCAAACTTTTTCGGCGTTAAACATTTCTTTAAAGCCGCTTGAAGTCCAACCATACAAAACGCCGCTGCCGTCAAATGGTCCCCAGCTTACACTGTCATAAACGCCGGGATAACGCTGTTTCATAAGTTCATAACGATAAATATTATTTTGATTTAACATTTCAGCGTTTACGGTTTTTGCCATTGGCGTTGAGGCTGTTTCGTGCGTTTCCATCATTCGCTTATCAAGCCAATCTGAAACGCTGTCTGCAACTTCGTTGGTGTTGGTTGAACTGGTTGTCAATATCTCTTCTTCAAAGACAGACTTGGTATAGTTGAAAATGACTCCGGACATTACGATTAGCCCAATTACAACGATTGGAATTACTAAGATTAAAATTTTACCTTTTACAGTTTGCGTATTCATCAACTGTCACTCCTTCACTAAAATTTTTGTAAATATTATCAAATTTGCGGCTGATTGTCTAATTTATTTTTAGAAAATTTGTAATGAATTGTAAATTTGCTGACGTATGAATTTAACAGACTTTTATTTTTGTCGCCGTTGTAGTATCATATGAAAAAATTTTTGGAAGTGATTAAATGAAAATAACAGGAGCGCAAGCGGTTTTAGAATGTTTACGCGAACAGGGCGTAGATACAATTTTTGGTTATCCCGGCGGAGTTTTACTGCCGCTTTATGACGCGCTTTACGACGAAAAGCAGATAAAAAATATTTTGGTAACGCACGAACAAAATTGCGCCCACGCGGCGGACGGTTACGCACGTGCAACAGGAAAAGTTGGCGTATGTATGGCAACTTCCGGACCCGGCGCAACAAATTTAGTTACGGGAATTGCTACGGCTTTTATGGATTCAGTGCCAATGGTTGCAATTACCGCGCAGGTTGATACAACTTTGCTCGGTCGTGATTCTTTCCAAGAAATTGACATTTTGGATATTACAATGCCAATTACAAAACACAATTTCAAAGTTAAGGACGCACGAAAATTGGTTGAAACAATTCGGCAGGCGTTTGACATTGCAAGGAGCGGGCGGCGCGGTCCCGTCTTGGTTGATATTCCCCGTGATATTTTTGTTGCTGAAGTGGAATATAAATTTAAACCTGTTGAAGAAAAGGTTGCAGGTAAACCTGACGCAGATTTTGTAATTTGTGCAGCGGAGGCGGCTGAAGAAATTGCAAAGGCTGAACGCCCTGCAGTTATAGTTGGCGGCGGCGCGGTTGCGGCTGAAGCGTCCAAAGAAATTATTCAGTTTATCGAAAAATATAAATTGCCCGTCGTCAATACTTTAATGGGAATTGGCGCAGTGCCTCGCAGTCACAAACAAAATTTAGGCTTTGCCGGTATGCACGGTAAAAAAGCCGCTAACAGTACCATTGCGGCGGCTGATTTGGTTATTGCTATTGGCAGTCGTTTTGGAGACAGACAGACCGGCAACGTCAACAAATACACACAGTCTAAAAAGTTTATTCATATTGATATTGATCCCGCCGAAATTGATAAAAATATTGAAGGCAGTTTGGGACTTGCCGGCGATATGAAAGTTATTTTAAATTTGCTGATGCGTCACGATTTTAATAACAATCGCGCAGATTGGTGGCAACAAATTGAAAAGTGGCAGGAAGAATTTGAATACGATTATCAAGTTAATCGCTTAACCGTTCCTTGGGCAATGCATCAAATAGCGAAAAAAACTGCAGGTAAAAATTACGCCTATGCAACGGACGTTGGACAACATCAAATGTGGGCGGCGTTGCATTTGCAAGTTGAAGACCCGCGCACGTGGTTTACAAGCGGCGGACTCGGTACAATGGGTTTCGGTTTACCGGCGGCAATGGGCGCACAAGTTGCATTTGGCAAAAATCGCCGCGTTATTTGCGTCAGCGGCGACGGCGGAATTAAAATGACGGGTAACGAATATTACACCATTGCAAGATTGAAACTTCCAATTATTTCGCTGATTGTCAATAATTCAAGTTTGGGAATGATTCGCCAACTTCAAAAAGTCAACTACAAAGAAAGATATATCGCCTGTGAATTTGACTATCAGCCGGATTATGTGGCGTATGCTCAAAGTTTTGGAATTAAAGCTGAATCTGTTTCGACGCAGGAAGAATTTGCACACGCACTTTCACAGGCTCTTGAAGATACAGAAAATCCCCGCGTTATCGTTTTAAATGTTTGGCGCAGTTTCGTTGAGCCAATGATTAAAGGTAACGCCCGCATTGATGAATTTGTTGAAGGCTTGGGAAATGTCAGCAACGAAGAATAAAAATTTTTCAATAAAAAATCCCCGACCGTTGAAGTTGGGGATTAATTTTTTTTGCACAAAATAATTGTATCCAAAACAATTTTAATCGTCTTCGCAAGTTGAATAGCCTCGCCGATTTTTTCTTTTTCGGCGTATGAATAATTTTTCCAATCCGTGCCGTGCTTTTCAATAATATTAGTCATTTTCGCAATAGCGGGAGTAAATTTATCGTTATTGAGTTTTACAAGTAAATCTTGAATTTGATTGGCGCGGGAGTTTATTGCGTTCATCAGTGAACATTCGTTTTTAAATTTTCGCAGTAATCGTGCATTGCCTCATAACGTTTTTGTAAAATATCATCGTCATTAAAAACTTGCATTATTGCATTATAAAAAAAACTGTTGGCGATATAACCGACCATTGAGCCGATAACTCCGCCAATTTCTGCGCCAAAAGCCCCATCAATCATTCCGCCCAAAATTACACCACCGCTTGCAAAAACGCCGGAAACTATAACGCCTGTACCTTTTTCGCCAATAATTTGCAAAAATTCTGTAGGCGTAATTTCGCCGTCCCATAATCGCTTAATCAAAACACCCATATCATAAATATCAGCAGTAAGATTGATTAAAGGCGTGGCGGTTTTTATGGAATTAAGAAATTTTGTTGTGACTTCACGTAAAATTTTATTTTCAATTTCTTTTTCAGCAAGTTTAATAACATTGTTCAAACCTTCGGTAATAATTTCCTTGCCTTTCTTTTCGGTGTACTTAATGGCAGAATTTTTGGCAGTGTTTACGGCAATATCTTTAGCCGCGTCACTCAAACTTTTTTTGCCGTCAAGTACCGCACTAAAATTATCTGTAATTTGAAAAGCCAATTCATCTGCAAGCAAATTTGTATCTTCGCGCAGATTTTTATTTTTTGCACGACTGCCGCGCCCGCTGAATTTAATTTGCCTGTAAATTCATACGCGCCGCGCTCCAAATATTTTTGATATTCCTGCCCGTTAATTGTGCCGTCAATTCCTTCCGCCAAAATATTTTTTATTCGTGCGATAAAATTTTTTTTGGCGGCGTCATCAGGAAGACGGCGGGCGATATTTTCAATGGCGTTATTTGCGATTTTCGACGCACTTTCAGAAATTTTATTGTTTAATAAGATTTTCCATACAACCACCTAAATTTTTGTAACGATTTTATGAGCGGCTGACTTTGTAAGGGCTTTTCTGAAACTTAACGCGGCTTTAACTTCTTCATCTGACAAATACGGCAAAGGATTTCCTTCAGCCTCTGCTTTAATCGCCTCACGGCAGGCAATTTCCAATTTTTCTTTGTTGTCGCAAACAAGTGCGTCTAAAATATCCTGCGTAATTTTTCCTTCTTGCTGAAGTTTCGCCAAAACTTTTTGCGATTTAAAAATATCAACCGTTTCTTTTACGGCGGCTACAGATTTTTTTGCAACGTTGACAACTTTTTCAGGTTTAATTTTTTCATTTTGTGAAGTGGCTTTGCTGATAATTTCTGTTGCACGTTCGATATTTTTTTCATCTGTCAAAATTTTTTTAGCTTTATCTTTGGCAATTTCGGCGGCTTTTTTACCTGCACCGACGGCAATTTTTTTTATAAGTCCCATTTGCAACGCTCCTCAAAAATTTTTTTCCAGTATATCAAAAATATTTTTGGTTTTGGTGTTACGTTGGAACACTGAAAAACTTTTTATAAACGCCAAAAAGCCCCGCCTTTCGACGGAGCTTGTTAATTTCAAATATGGTGCGTCCGGCGTGACTCGAACACGCGACCCACGGCTTAGAAGGCCGTTGCTCTATCCAACTGAGCCACGGACGCTTTTTAAAGACTTTTATATTATAGCGGCTTAATTTTATTTTGTCAAACTATTTTCACCGACAGTTTTCAATTTTGCAACTTCAACCATAATTAAAAAATTCAGCTAAACATCTTCCGAAGAATTATTTGATTCCTCTGTTTCACCGGTAGTTTTTTTCTTAAAGAAAATCCACTTAAACGCTGATACAGCAACTATTAACAATGAAAAAACTATTCCGCCATAAAAAATTGGATTTTCTTGAAATATTTTTCCCAAAGCTGAAACATACCAACTTGAAAACATTAAAATTATTCCAAAATTTATATTTCCAAAAATAAATTTATAAATGAAAATAGCTAAACTCATACAAAAGGTTGCAATAGCTATATCATTTACAATATCGCCTAAAATTGGATCAACCATTTTATAGATTATCGACAAGACCATTATAACAGCGCAAAATGCTGCAATTTTTAATTCTATATCAGCGTTATTTAATTTTTCTCGAAGTCCATCCATAATCAAACGCTCCTTTGATTTAAAATTGATAAAGTTTTTATATGATTAACTGCTATTATACCCCCCCCCGTCTTGCGTTTGTCAAGTTTTTACAACTAAAAAAACTCCCAACATAAATTGGAAGCTTTTAGTTTTTAACTATAAAGAATTTTCACCGACAGTTTTCAATTTCGCAACTTCAGCCATAATATTTTGTGCAAAATTCGCCATTTCATCTTTATCTTTTGTACTGCCGCTAAAATTCATCGGTTTGCCGAAAATCAAGACAAGGCGCGGAAATTTCACTTCAGCAGAAAAAACTTTGTCAGTATTGACAATCGCCGCCGGAATAATTGGAGCCTTCGTCATTGCCGCAATTAAACTTACGCCGGATTCTGCTTTGCCAATTTTGCCGGTCTTACTGCGCGTACCTTCAGGGAAAATTCCCAAACATTCTCCGCCCTTCAAAACTTTTATTGCGTTTTTAATGGCGTTTCTATCTGCTTTTTCACGTTGAACAGGAAAGGCATGCAACGCACGAATAGCCGCGCCTAAGACAGGATTTTTAAAAAGTTCCTCCTTCGCCATGTAACAAACTACGCGCCCTGCGAACGTTCCAATTAACGGAGGATCCAAATTGCTCATATGATTCGCCGCCAAAATAAACGCGCCGTCTTTGGGAATATTTTCAAGTCCAATAATTTTTGGACGGAAAAAAATCCCAAACAGAATTTTAAAAATAAATCGTGTTAATCTGTAGAACATAGCGTTAAAATTTTCTCCACAACTTCTTCAACTTGTAAATTGGTTGAGTCTATTAAAATTGCGTCTTCCGCCTGTTTCAGCGGCGCAATTTCTCTTTCTGAATCTTGTTTGTCGCGCAGGGCTATTTCAGTTTTTATTGCGTCGAAGTCTACAGATTGTCCTTTGGCTTTTAATTCTTCAAAACGCCGCCGCGCCCTTTCGTCTAATGACGCGGTTAAAAATATTTTTAAATCTGCATTCGGCAAAACCTGTGTGCCAATATCTCTGCCGTCCATAATTACTGCGCCGCGTTCAGCCATTTGGCGTTGCAGCTCGGTTAATCTTTTTCTCACGAATCCAAACTTTGAAACGTCAGAAGCAAGTTTGCTAATTTCAGGCGTGCGAATTTCTTTTGTAACGTTCACGCCGTCTAAAAATACTTGCGCCTTGTCGTCAAGTTCAATGTTAATTTTGTCAATAATCATAATTAAATCTTCGCAAGTTTGAGAAGATTTTAAAGCAACTGCGCGATACATTGCACCGGTATCAATGTAGGTGTAGCCGAGTTTTGCCGCCACGATTTTTGAAACGGTACTTTTTCCCGCGCCCGCCGGTCCGTCTACTGCAATAATTTTTTTCATCTTTCAATCTCCTTTTTAAGTGTTATGATTTGTGGAGTGCATTTTCATAAAATTTTTTGAAGTCGAACAATATTAAAAAATCGGATATGAAATTTTTACACTGCCGAAAATTTTTAATTGTCGCTATTAAAATTTTTTACTTCGTGGTTTAATTTTCCAAAGTCTCAAAAAAATTTGGATAAGAAATTTTCACACAATCAGCATCATCAATTTCAACGCCGTCAGCCGCCGCGCCAAATATTGATAACGCCATTGCCATTCTGTGATCTGCAAAAGTTTTACATTCGGCGAAAACTTTTTTGTTGCCGCCGCGAATTTTTAATGTATTTTCGTCAGCCTCAAAACTGTTTGGCGAAATTTTGTTAAACTCTTCAACAATCGCCGCCAATCTGTCAGTTTCTTTTACGCGCAATTCGCCAACGTCTCTAATAATTGTATCGCCTTCAGCAAACGCCGCCGCCACTGCAAGTGCGGGAATTTCATCAATAAGGCGCGGGATAAATTCGCCGCCAAATTCTACGCCGTGTAATTTTGAACTTGTAACTTTTAAATCTGCCGACAATTCGCCGCCGCTTTCCTTACGATTTAAAATTTCAATCTGTGCGCCCATATTTTTCAGTACGTCCAAAATTCCCGTGCGCGTTTCATTAATTCCAACGTTTTTGATTGTGACGGAAGAATTTTTTAAAATCGTGGCAAGTACGAGCCAATAAGCGGCAGAGCTAATATCGCCCGGTACAATAATTTTTTCGGGCGCGGTTAATTTTTCGGCAGGGAAAATTTTTATTTCGTTACCAAAAGTTTCAATTTTTGCGCCGAACGCCTGTAACATTTTTTCGGTATGGTTTCTTGAAGGATACGGCTCAATAATCGTTGTTGGGCTGTCAGCGTAAAGCGCGGCTAAAATTATTGAAGATTTAACCTGCGCACTTGCGACGGGCATTTTGTACGTTGTACCGCGCAATTTTTTTTCAGGTTTTAAAACGGTTATTGGCAAATTTTTATTGTCATTGCGCCCAAAAATCGACGCACCCATTTCTGTAAGCGGTTTTATAACTCTAGCCATTGGACGTTTTCTAAGTGATGAATCGCCTGTAAAAGTTGCCAAAAAATTTTGTGGCGCAGTTAATCCGAGTAAAAGCCGTAAAGTTGTGCCGGAATTTCCCGCGTCCAAAATATTTTCAGGTTCACGAAGTCCAAAAAGTCCATTGCCTTTTACAAAAACTTTATCGCCGTGAATTTGAATTTCGACACCCATTTTTTGCATACAAGAAATTGTTGAAAGACAATCTGCGCCCGCCAAAAAATTTTCAATTTCCACCGGTGTATCAGACAAACTTGAAAGCATTATCGCACGATGTGAAATTGATTTATCGCCCGGTATTGTAATTTCTTCGCGCAGATTTTTTATTGGAAAAATTTTCTTCATAAAAGTTTCCTTTCAAAAAGTTTTGCAGATTATATCACAAATTAAAAGTCCCCGCTACAGTTTTACCTGCAACGAGGATTTTTTAATTTTCGGAAATATAAGTTTGAGTTTCATCCTGCAAAATAAAATCCTTATCTTCTTGCGTAAAATTGGTAATTGTATAATTGCTTTCCATAATTTCGTCAATAGTATTTTGGCTGATAAAATTATTTGAGGTTAAAAATTTATCAGTAGCCGCGCCGAAAATACTTGTATAACCGCTTGAATCAACAACAGTAATTTCAGCATTGGCAGCATTTTTTAGAGTTAAAGTGCCACTTCCAATTTTTAAGACAGTATCATTTTTCTTTGTCGAATAATTAACTGTTAAGTTGCCTTTGAGTTTTATAACGTCTTCGCCCGCCGTGTAGTCCGTGATAACGTCTTTACCTGCCGTGTAAATGAAAGTATCTGCGCCGTTGCCGCCCGTTAATGTGTCGTTACCTGTATCGCCAAAAAGTGTATCATCTCCAGTCGTTCCAATTATTTTATTATTTTTGGCGTTGCCTGTAATTCCAATAGCTTTATTATTGTTCGCCGCATTTATCGTTACAACTTTTGAATATGCTGTAGCGTCAAAACTTTCTGATTCATAATCTGAATAAATTGTTACTGCAGTTGCCGCTTTGAAATCGCCTTTGTTAAATTTTAATCCCGCGTCTAAGCCATAAACCGTTTCGGTATTATCTGCGCCAATGACTGTAAATTTTTCAGTGCCAATATTTTTGAGAGTAATTTTTTTACTGCCAACTTTTAAAACTGCATCTTTGCCGCTTATTGAATAATTGGAAACTGTACCGCTTGAAAGTTTTAGCGTATCTTTGCCAATTTCAAAATCTGTGATAACGTCATTTCCCGCCGTATAAATGAAAGTATCTGAACCTGCGCCGCCTATCAAAGTGTCGTTACCATTACCGCCGGAAAGTGTATCGTCGCCCGCCGTTCCAATTATCTTATTATTTTTGGCGTTGCCTGTAATTCCAATAGCTTTATTATTATTCGCCGCGTCTATTGTTACAACTTTTGAATATGCTGTAGCGTCAAAACTTTCTGATTCATAATCTGCTGAAATTGTTACTGCAGTTGCCGCTGAAAAATCGCCTTTGTTGAATTTTAATCCCGCGTCTAAGCCGTAAACTGTTTCGATATTATCTACATCAATGACTGTAAATTTTTCAGTACCAACATTTTTGAGAGTAATTTTTTTACTGCCGACTTTTAAAACCGCGTCTTTGCCGCTTATTGAATAATTGGAAACCGTACCGTTTGCCAATTTAAGCGTATCTTTGCCAACTTCAAAATCTGCTATAACGTCATTGCCCGCTGTGTAAATGAAAGTATCAGAACCTGCACCGCCGCTCAATGTGTCGTTACCTTTACCGCCGGTAATTGTGTTGTCATTATCATTGCCGAAAATTTTTACTGCCTTTGCAACTTCTGTAGCGTCGATTTTTACAATACTTGAATCATAATCAGCCGCGTTTAAATTCCCTGTGAAAATTGAGGACAACGCAATTTCAGTTTTATCTTCGTTGTAGGTAATACGTCCAAAAGTTTCTATAGTAGTATTGCCGTCGCCGTCTGTAACTGTGATTTTTTTATTTTTGCCATTTTTGACTGTTATTGAGCCTTCATCTGTGTAAAGAATAACATCTTTATTTTCAAGCTTAGAATTATTTACTTTGCCGCCACTCAAAGAAATTTTATCCTGCCCTGCCGCGTAGTCTGTGATTGTATCGTTGCCGCCGCTATACACAAAAACATCTTTACCACTTCCACCGGTAAAAATATCATCGCCTGCGCCGTCAATAAGTGTATCAGCTTGTTTTGTACCAACTACAGAAAGATTTGTTACACCTGAATAGTTGCCGTCAATATGGAGAGAAATATTTTTGGCGTCTTTCAAAGTAATTGAACCGTCGCCAACTGTTAAAATAACGTCGTCGCCACTTTCAATACTGGTAAAGTCGCCGCCGCTAATTTGCAACGTGTCTTTATAAGTAAAGCCGTAAATAATATCGTTGCCGTCGCCCGCCGCGTATTGGTAAAGGATTTTATTGCCGTTGCCGTAAAGTGTATCATCGCCACCGGCAGCATTGATTGTTGAATTTGCAGTTACATTGTCTGCCGCCGAACTTTCAAGCACACGCCCTGAAACTTTAGCATTAGATGCAGTCGGATATTCGCAATAATAAACGTCGCCATAATTACTTCCGTTAAACAAATTGATTGACGAGTTGCCAAAAATTTTAATCCCGTACAACATTTCTGTAGCGTCAACAATACTTATTGGTTCTGAAAAATCGTTGACATTAAGCGTTGTTTCTTCAAATTCTTTGGATAAAAGCAATTTGTTTCCTTCAATGGAAAGTCCCGCAGGATACGCCGGAGTAGTTTCCCCAATTTTCTGCCCGTCAATGTTTATCGTGTTAAGAAGTGCGGCATCTTTTAAAGTTATTGAGCCGTCGCCAACTTTAACAATCACGTCGTTACCGCTTTTAACAGTTGAATATTTCGCGCCGATGACTTTTAATGTTGAAGTTTTGTTAAATCCATAAATAGTATCATTGTCGTCGCCGTTGCTGTAAGTTATAAAAGTTTCTATTGCAGTTGAATTTTTATCAAGATAAAGATTTATTACATCATTACCTGCGCCGCCATTGATTGTAACTTTGTTGCCGCCTACAAAATGACCGCCTTCCGCCATAAAATTTGCGCCGTAATTGTAAATTTGGTCGTCATCTGCGCCACCGTCGATAAAAGTTTCACTGCCGTAATTGTAAATAATATCGTTACCTTTACCGCCATAAACTTTATTTTTATTTCCATAAGCTGGAACGGTAGGATGCAGTTGATTGAACTCTGTTTCTTTACCGGAGTAAATTATATCGTTGCCGTCGCCGCCGTCCATCAAACATTTATTCTTGCCGTAAAGCAAATCGTTTCCGCCGTAACCGTACAAACTATCTTCCATTTCGCCGTAGATTATATCGCTTTTGGCGTTGCCGTGAAGTTCATCTTTGCCAAATTCAACTTCGCTATTTTCATTGGCTATTCTGTAGCCGTACAAAACGTAATGGGTATTCTCGGCGTTTATCGTATCTTTTATAACTTCGTCAGCCGCCGCGCCCCAAATTGAACAAATCAATTCGCCTGTAGTTCCATCTTTACCGTAAGCGCGGGTTGTTAAAGTGCCGTCAGATTCTTTGAGATTGAATTTTTGATTTACGCCGTCTTCAAGTGTTATAGAGCCTTCGCCCATTTTTAAAATTACATCTGAATCATTAACTGTTACAGATTCAATATTGCCGGATTCAATATACAAAGTCGAAATTGGCATATCTGCAACTAAATTTTCGCTAAGATATTCAGCTAATTGCGCGTTGGAAAAACCTGAAATAGTATCGTTACCGTCTCCATTACTATAATAGTAAATTCTCGGAGCAAGTGCGTCGCAAGCTACAAAGTCATTACCTTTACCGCCTACAATTTCGCTTTCCAATGAAAATTCATCAATTAAATTTTGACGAGTTCTAAAAAAATCTACAACTGTAAGAATGTTTCCGGCAAAGGGAATAAGCTTTCCTATTAGTCTCTTGGATATAGTACCTAAAATGACATCGCCTATATATTTCTTTGCATTATTTAAAATCAATTCATTTGCAGTTGTAGTAGCAACAAATTTTGTAGCCTCAATATATTCTTTTGCGCCAAGTCTGGATACAATAATTTCATCGTTACCTTCGCCGCCAATTATCAGCGATTTGTTATCGTGATACACTGAAATTTGATCGTTATCATCGCCGCCGTTGATAATATTGTATTCGCCGTCAGCACTAAAAATACGATCTTCACCTTTGCCGGAATGAATAGAAGAATAACTTCCAAAATTCATTATAACGTCTTCACCACCGCCGGAAATTACAGTTACACTCTCTCCACCTCGTGTATACTGTGTAGAATTTCCGGTAAATTCCATAATCAAGTCTACGAAATTATCTTGACCTTCAGCAAAAAATTTGACCATATTTTCAAGGCTGTTATCATAAAAACCATTGGTAATAGTATTTTTGCCGCCCCCTGCATTGATTGAAACTGCGTTTGCTACGTTGTTTATAAAATCTTCAGCGATACCGGCTTGAATTGTAGTACCTGAACCAAGAATCTTTTTGCCCAAAATTTCGCCATTGTCTATGCTACATTCAGCAAATGCGATAAATGAAGAATTGTTGGAGTTAATTGAAGCATTGGAGTTAATTGAAGAATTATTACCTGAACTTTTTATTTTAACTTTGTTCCCATCACTCTCAACGGTATTTTGCCCATCTCCTGCGTTAATACTAACATAATGAGCATTATTACGAATGGAATCATTACCGCTGCCACCTTCAATCGTTACAGCGTTAGAATGACTATAAATCGTATCATCGCCTTCGTCGCCATAAATCTTTACACCGTAATTGTGATTAGTTATTTCATCATCGCCTTCGCCTCCATAAATTGTTACTGTGTTAGCGAAGTTAATAATTGTATCGTTGCCTACTCCACCATCAATCATGAAGCATGACGCCTTCCATTCGTTGGAAATATAATCATCACCGTCGCCGCCATAAATTGTTATGTTTTTAGAAGCGGCACTACGGATAGAATCATTACCTAATCCACCATAAATCGTTACGTTGCATATGCTAGAGGAGTTATAGATGTAATCATCTCCATTGCCGCCATTGATTGTAACTTCATTAGTGTAATTGACTATATGGTCATTATCTTCGCCGCCGTCAATACTTGCGTACATTCCACTATTTCTAATTAAATCATTACCAGCACCGCCGTCAATATTTGCGTACATTCCACCGTTGCTAATTGAATCATTACCTGCACCGCCATAAATATTTACGTTTTTACCGCTGTTGGCGATATTATTTTTTCCAGTTCTACCGATAAGTTGTATACCATTACCAGAAACTGTAGCTCCAGTATGTTTCCAGCGAACTTTTCCATCTTCTCCGGTATAATACTCTCTTTCCCTATCCCAAATCCATTTGTTTAGGATTTCATCCTCTAAATATTGTTTCATAACATAATTGGTTTCATTATTAGTTATCTCAATACTGCCATCAGAATAAAGTTGCCAATGAAAATAACAACCTTGGTCATAGCCTTCATCTGTCAAAGTTTTTTCCATAAGACTCAACCTCCTTCAAAAAATCGTTCCTGTTAAACTATTCCAATATATTATACCCCCCCCCCATTTATGTTTGTCAAGTTTTATTTAAAATTTTTTTACAAATAAAAAAGCCCGTCACAGATTTTTCTGCAACGGGTAAATTTTTTATAAAATATTTTACAAGCCGAGTAATTTTTCAAATTCGTCTTCGGTTAAAATTTTAATTCCGAGTTGTTGAGCCTTCGTAAGTTTTGAGCCTGCCTCTTCGCCCGCAATTACATAATCTGTAACTTTGCTGACACTTCCTTTGACAAGCCCGCCGCGTTCCTCAATCAGTTTGGTTGCCTCTGCGCGTTTATATTTTGAAAGTGTTCCGGTAAGCACAAAAGATTTTCCGGCAATTTTTGAATTTTTATCCTGCGCGAGTTTTTCATTTTCCATAGTCAAGCCGTCTCCTTTCAGTTCGTTCAAAATTTTTAAATTTTCTTCGTCACGGAAAAAGCTGAAAATATTTTTAGCCGTAACTTCGCCAATGTCAGGGACGTTTTGCAATTCGTCAAGCGTCGCCTTAGAAATTTTTTCGATACTGCCAAAATAATTTATCAAATCACGGGCGGCGGCACTTCCTACGCCGAAAATTCCAAGCCCAGTTAAAAGTTTGGCGGGAGAATTTTTTTTGCTGTCCTCAATGGCGGCTAAAACTTTGTCGGTATTTTTCGCAAGTCCCAAAATTTTTTGTTGAATCAGTTCAGCGCGGAAATTTTTCAGCTTGTAAATATCGGAAATATTTTTTATAAAACCGGCGTCAATCAGCGCGGAAATTGCACTTTCGCCGAGTCCTTTAATATCCATTGCCGAACGTCCCGCAAAATTTATCAAATGATTTTCCAACTGCGCAGGGCAATTTGGATTTATACAACGAAAATCAGCCGCGTTTTCTTCGCGTTCGAGTTTGTGACTGCAAGCCGGGCAAATTTTCGAGATTTTATATGGCACGGTATTTTCAGGGCGTTTGTCTAAATTTACGCCGCTAACTTTCGGAATAATTTCGCCGCTCTTGTAAACTTTGATAGTATCGCCAATTCTAATATCCAAATCGCTGATAAAATCTTGATTGTGCAAAGTAGCGCGTTCAACCCGCGTACCGTTCAAAATGACGGCGTCAAAAACTGCAGTTGGCGTAATTCTGCCGGTACGTCCAACGCTTAACTCAATTTTTCGCAGGATAGTTTCTTTTTCGTCCGGCGGATATTTATAAGCCACTGCCCAACGCGGAAATTTTGAAGTTGCGCCTAAAGTTTCACGTTGTGCAAAATCATTTACCTTAATAACTGCGCCGTCAATATCGTATTGCAAACCTGCGCGATAACTGCCAATGTTTTCAATCGCCGCCCAAACTTCCTCAAACGTCTTGCAAACTTTGTAATTGTGAATAATTTTAACGCCGTTACGCGCCATAAAATTATAGGCGTCGGTATGGCTTGAAATTTCCACGCCGTCAATTTTCTGAAGATTGAACACGAACATTGATAAATTTCTTTCGGCAACAATTCTGCTATCCAGTTGGCGAAGTGTACCCGCCGCGCAATTTCTGGGATTGGCAAAAATTTTCAATCCCAATTTTTCTTGCCGTGCGTTTACTGCGTCAAAAGTTTTTTTCGCCATATAAACTTCACCGCGTATTTCAAAATATTTTGGCGCGTCAATAAGTTTCTGTACAACGTCAGAAATAACGCGGGCGTTTTCTGTCACGTCTTCGCCAACAACTCCATCGCCGCGCGTTATCGCCTGTACAAGTTCGCCATTTTCGTATCTTAAAGCCAAAGACAAGCCGTCAATTTTTTCTTCGACGACAAATTCAACTTCGCCGAGTTTTGAAATTGTATCGTTAATAAAATCTTCAACTTCATCACGGCTGAAAACGTCCTGCAGTGAAAGCATTTGTATATCATGCGGAACGAGTTTGCCTGCCGTGCGTTTGGCAGTACCGCCGACTGTTTGAGTTGGTGAAGTTGCCGTGATAAATTCGGGATATTCCGCCTCAATTTCTTTCAAGCGGCGCATCAATTTATCATATTCGTAATCTGAAATTTCCGGCGCGTCATCGTCGTAATACTTTTTATTGTGGTGTTTAATTTCTTTGCGGAGCTGAATCAATTCCGCCTTAATCTTTGAAATATCCATAGCTTACACCTTATTAATTGGCGCAATGCTGGATTTAATTTTTCTTACGCCAATTTCTGGATTTTTAAAATTAATCGTCAAAGTATCGCCGTCAATCGCCGTAACCGTACCCACGCCCCATTTTTTGTGCGTCACATTGTCGCCAACTTGCCAATTTACAGAATTTGTATTTTTGGGCGTCGTCAAAATAGAAATTTTGGATTCTTTGCGAGGCGCGGTATAGAAATTTTTGTTTGTACCGCTCTTAATTTCCTCCATAGATTGACGGAAATTTGAACTGTTGGTATTTTTTTCAGAAAAACTTGACATAACATTAGGCGGAACTTCGCCAATAAATCTTGACATGTGCGATTCATAGGAACGCCCAAAAGTTCGACGTTCGGCGGCGGCTGTAAGATAAAGTTTTCTTTCTGCGCGAGTCATTGCAACATAACAGGCACGGCGTTCTTCCTCAAGTTGAGTTGAAGAGATCATTGAATTAGCGTGCGGCAAAAGTCCTTCTTCCAATCCTGCCACAAAAACTATTGGAAATTCCAAACCTTTTGCAGAATGAATAGTCATCAGCGAAACGCGCGAATTGTCTTCAGTCAATGAATCAATATCCGCAACCAATGCAACTTGATTCAAAAAATCTTCCAACGTTGCGCCTTCGTTAGCTTCGTCAAATTCTTTTGTACCATTGACGAACGAGCTTAAATTTTCAGCGCGTGCGATATTTTCCTGCTTGTCGCCGTCGTCGCCTTCAGTCAAGGACGCAAGATAACCTGATTCTTTTAAAACCGCGTTGACGAGTGCGGCAACCGGCAAGCCGTCTTTGGCACTTGAAAAGTACACCAACATTAAAGCAAATTCTCGCAATTTTTGTTTACACTTTGCCGAAAGTTGCGGCACTTGCTCCAACATTTGATTTGAGTTTACCACGTCAAAAATTGAAATATTTCTTTCAGCTGCAAAATTTTTCAACCGCTCCAAATATGTGGGACCAATTCCACGACGCGGCACATTTACCACGCGCAAAAAACTAATATCATCACGCGGATTTTCAATCAAACGCAAGTACGCCAAAACATCTTTAATTTCCTTGCGTTCGTAAAATTTTATTCCGCCAACAATAATATAGGGAATGTTCGTCTGCATAAATTTTTCTTCAAAGGCGCGGGACTGCGCGTTGGTGCGGTACAAAATTGCAATGTCCTTGTAATTAACATTTTCATAAGTTATCAAGCGGCGAATTTCCCGCGCAATGAACGCCGCCTCCGCCCTATCTGACAGGCAATGAATAAAATTAATTTTTTCGCCTATTTCATTTTCCGTCCAAAGATTTTTTTCCTTGCGGTTGACGTTATTTGCAATGACGCCGTTAGCCGCCTGCAAAATTAATTTTGTAGAGCGGTAATTCTGTTCAAGCAGAATAACTTTGGCGTTTGGATAATCTTGCTCAAAGTTCAAAATGTTTTGCATATCTGCACCGCGCCAACCGTAAATAGATTGATCTGCATCGCCTACCACGCAAATATTTTTGTACTTACCGGCAAGATATTTCGTCAAAATGTACTGCGCCATATTTGTATCCTGATATTCATCAATCAGAATGTATTTGAAACGCTCCTGATACTTTTCCAAAATTTCGGCGTGTTCACGGAAAATTTTTACCATAAGAAAAATTAAATCGTCGAAGTCCAGCGCGTTAATTTCAATCATTTTCTTTTCGTAGAGTTCATAAATATTGACGAGATTTTTTTCAAAGTCGCTACTGTCAAACTTGTTAAAAATTATTTCGCGGTACTTTGCTGCGTCAATAAGTTTTTCTTTCAAACCGGAAATTGTGGCGGCGGCGTGTTTAAATCTTTCGGCGTCAAGGTTGAGTTTTGAAATACAATCGCTAAGAATTTTTTGACTGTCGGACGTGTCGTAAATCAGATAATTTTTTTTGTAAGTTCCGGTAATTTCAATTTCCATTCTAAGAATTTTGGCGCAAAGTGCGTGAAATGTACTTAACCAAACTTTTCGCGCAGGTTCGCCAATCATTTTTTCGGCGCGGCTTTTCATTTCGTTAGCGGCTTTATTTGTAAAAGTTATTGCCAAAATGTTATAAGGTTGTACGCCGTGCGCCAATAAATTTGCAATTCGGCAGGTTAAAACTTTCGTTTTGCCGGAACCTGCGCCCGCCATTACTAAAAGCGGACCTTCCAAATATTTTACCGCCTCCGCTTGTTGCGGATTCAAGCCCGCAAAAATTTTCTCTTCGTTTTCCAAAAAAATCACTCCCTTTTTAGGGATTAGGTTTTAGCGGTTAGGTGTTAGACATTTTCTCCTAAAACCTAAAACCTAGTACCTAACACCTAATTTCTTAAAACTTTTTTTAGCTCTTCCATAAGTTTTGTAACGTCGATAGGTTTTGAAATATGTCCATTCATACCGGCAGCAAAGGCGGCTTTTCTGTCTTCGTCAAAGGCGTTTGCCGTCATTGCCAAAATTGGAATTGCAGCAAGTTTTTTATCTGAAAGTTGACGAATGGCGGCGGTTGCCTCGTAGCCGTTCATAACCGGCATTTGCACATCCATTAAAACAACGTCAAAATAACCGTA
>CALFJB010000042.1 GCA_937877565.1 uncultured Selenomonadales bacterium
ACGGTAAATAAAAAAAATTGGCGACGGGAAAAACTCCCGCCGCTTTTTTAGTTTGGAAATTTTATTTTTTCTTGCCGAATAATCTTTCAGTCAAAATATCAACGGCTTGAAAGGACGCTTTTTTCAATGCATTATGTACGCTTGTTTGAGAAACTTTAACCGCGCCAATGGTTATAAATTTTTCTTCAGAATCTCCTATAAAACTGCTTTCAGAATCGCCTTGCCCACGCGCCGCCATTATAATTCTTCCCGTTTCAACGTCCATAATCCTAATTACCAAATGCGCCCGCACGCGATTAACATTCACAAACGCTGCCTTGTCAGTTGTAACTGAAACATCTGTAACGTTGCCATAGACGATATATTTAACGCCGAGAATTTCGCCAATTTTTTTAGCGTCGTCAGGCGAAATTAAGCCGAGTGTATCTAAGTCTTTTAAATCGTCTTCAAAATTATATCTGTCAATCACGGTAAATTTTTTTGTCTCTGCAAGCCTATTTGTAACATATTCGCTTGAAGTTTTTTCCGCGTTCAATAACTCCACATTAGTTGCGGAAGTGCCTTCGTGCGGTTCAAAGTCCATTACTGCAACGGTTGAATTTATTTCTATTCGTGTCCACGCTGAAACCTGCGCGACGTTCAATAAGAAAATTCCTAATGTAATTATCAAAATTTTTTTTATAGTCATATCACTTTACAAAAAGTTTTCCGGCGGTTAAATCTTCTTTAAAACTTTTAACAATTTCATCGACGCAATTTTGAATAGCTCCCATATACATTTCAGAATTTAATTTTGAAGAACCGACAAGATTTGCAACTCTTGAATTTGACTTTGTACCTAGTACAGTTTTGCTCCAAATAACTTCGCCGGTTGAGGCTTTTATAATTTTAATATCAGCCACAATCGCAATAACAGATTTTCTTTCGCGTAAATAAACATAACCGGTTGAATCTTCATCATTGAGGACATTTCCCATTGAAATAATTGTACCGTGAATAAGATACTCCGCGCCGTGCGCCTTTCCAATCGCTGAAGTAATTGCAGGCGAAACAATTTGCCCAACTTCAGCCGTTGTTATTGACTGCGCGTGATTTTTATCGAACGTGCCATTTTCAAAAAGAATATTAAAGTTGCCGCGTTTTGCGCCGGTTTCAGTTGCCAAAATATCCCGCGATTTTTCGTCGTAAATTTGCATTTCTAAATCTTCATCAAGCGGGCGTTTCAATAAAATTTAAATTGGTACGCGCCAAAAGTTTTTCCATAACTAAATCTGAAAGTACGGACGCTGAATCAATATTTTGATAGCGCGTGTCATTGGTAAATTTCATCAGTACGCAAGTTGGCGCGGCTGAAACTGTAGCCGAAATTAAACTTACCAACGCCGCTGTTAAAATCACTAAAAATTTTTTCATTTCTGCCGCCTCCTAACGTTTTGTAACATCTTGAAGATTAGCCGGAAGTTTCAAATAATTTTCGTCCGCCGTCGTCAAAAATTCTTCAATGTCAATAACGTGCTTTTCATAAAATTGTACGCGGTTTTCTTCTTTCAAATAGTTAAACGTGGCAATTTTTATCATTTTATCGCCGCTGAAATAGTAGCGTATCGCCGAATGAAAATTATTTTTTTCGCCGTAAAAATCTTCAAAAGTTAATCCACCGTCCAAATTGCCACTGCCGACAAAATTATAAATTGGAGTATTCGGCGTTGCGATAATTTGACTTGGCGGCAAAATTGGTAACAATGCCTGATAAAGATCAGCATTGCCAAAATTATAATCTCTGAAAAGTTTTTGATAGGGATTTGAATATTTTTCGATTATTTCAGCGTCCTTTTCAGATTGAGTTTTAACTTTGCTACTTTTGCCCCATATAGTTTGAGCGAAATATTTTCTTGTGCCGTCTTCATTCAATTCAAACAGAAATGAAAAAGTTTCATCATCTTTAGAAAGAATGACACCTCCGCCGGGTTTAAATTTCGTTTTACTACCCAAAAACGGAACAAATTGTTTAGCATTTATAACCGGAACATCAAAAGCTATTTCAAAATAACTGTCATTTTTGTTGAAAACGATAATCCCGCCCAAATCTTTGTCCTGCTTGATATTTTTGGAAGTATCAATTTTCCCAAATTTATTTTTAAATTTTAAATCTTTGTTGATACTATGATTTTATATTTGAGCGTGAAAGTTTTGTTTTGCAGTGCGTTTTTGTAAATATCAACTATTTTTGCGTAAAAAAAAAACTTGACTTAATATCGCTTGTCGTCTACAATTTAAATGATTTCAAACAAAGACAAAACGAACGAAAATCAAGCAAGTTTTTTTTTAATTATATGGTTTTTGCTTGCCTTTGTCAATAAAGGAGCGATTTAAATGGTTGTTACTGCAGAAGAAAGAAAACTTTTAAATTCGGAATTGTCAAAATTGCCGACTGAAGTTAAAGCTGTCATTATTAAGCTTTTGATTGAGTATGACAAGCAAAATTTTGTTGCAAATTTGGAGCTTGAAGATTTGCCCGGCGAAATTTGGGCTTGGATTTCCGGCTATGAAAATCTTTACCAAATTAGCACCAAAGCACGTGTTAAAAGTTTTCATAAAGGCAAAGTAAAAATTCTTAGGCAAGGTTTTAATATGAATGGTTACCCTACAGTTAGTTTAAGAAAAAATGGAAAAGCTAAAACTCACACGGTTCATCGTCTTGTTGCCGAAGCTTTTATTCCAAATCCTGAAAATAAAAAGTACATTGACCATATCGACGCAAACAGAGCTAACGCTAATATTGAAAATTTACGTTGGGTGACTCAAGAAGAAAATATACAAGCCTCTATTCAAAATGGAAACTATAAAATGGGCTCGGAAAGTCCGCTCGCAAAATTAACAGAAGATGAAGTTAAGCGTATTCGTGAAGAATATACACCATACGATAGAGTTTACGGAATACGTGCAATGGCTAGGTGCTTCAACGTATCAATCAGCACTATTGCGGATATTGTTCACCACCGTAATTACAAAAACGTTGAATAAAATTTTAAAAATATTTTTCAAATAGGCGCGTTGACTTTGCATTTGAATTGCAGTATATTTTTCTAAATAATTGTAAAGGAGTATAAATGTATGAGCGAAGAAAAAAATTCTGCAGAATTAGATTTGCAGGCAATTATCAAAAAAGCTGAAGCGCAGACAAATTTTCCAGAGGTTTCGCTTGATGAATTTCCCGTTCCCACGTATTCTGAATGGAAAGAAGCGTGTATTGAGCTTTTAAAGGGCGCGGACTTCAATAAGAAGATGCTGACGCGTACTTATGAAGGGATCACTTTGGATCCTATGTATTTCCACAATGATACAGAACCCATTCAGCCGAAAAATTCTTATCCCGGTATGGGCGACTTTGTACGCGGCGCAAGTGCAAGCGGCTATGTAAAAAATGCGTGGGGAATTGCTCAAGCTTGCGATGAAACTTTTCCCGCCGAAAATAACGAACTTTTGAAACACGAAATTGACAAAGGCTCAACAATTTATAACGTTCAAATTGATTGTGCAACAAAGAAAAATGTTGACGCCCGCCAATGCAAACATCCCGGCAAAGGCGGCGTAAGTCTTACCACGCTTGAAGACGTTCAAACTTTGTTGAAAGATTTGAAACTTGATAAATATCCTCTGTACGTTTACGCGGGCGCAAGCAGTGCGCCTATTCTTGCGTTGATAGTTGCGGCAGTCAAGAAAAACGGCGGAGACGTTTCAAAATTGCGCGGCTTTGTTGGAGCTGATCCTATTGGCGAATTGGCGGCAAATGGTGAGCTTAATCAATCGCTTGATAAAATCTACGACGAGGCGGCGGCAGTTGCAAAATGGGCAATTAAAAACGCTCCCGAATTAAAAACTTTTATGGTTAAAAGCGACGTTTTCAGCAATGGCGGCGCAAATGACGTTCAAGAAATTGCTTACACACTTTCAGCGGCGGTTGCTTATATTCGTGCGCTTATGGAACGCGGCTTGACGATTGAAGAGGCGGCGGAGCAAATTATGTTTGGCGTTTCAGCCGGTGCAAATTTCTTTATGCAAATTGCAAAACTCCGCGCCATTCGTCCAATTTGGGCAGAAATTATAAAAGCGTTCGGCGGCAGTGAAAAAGTCCAACATATCCACGTACACGCCCGCCCCGCGCTTTTCTTCAAAACGGTTTACGATCCCTATGTAAATATGCTTAGAAATACTTCAGAAATTTTCTCGGCAGTTGTCGGCGGGCTTGATTCATTTGAAAACGCGCCATTTGATGAACCGATTAGAAAAGGCGACGAATTTAGCCGCCGTATTGCAAGAAATATGCAAATTATTTTACAGGAAGAATTTGGACTTTTACAGCCGATTGATCCTGCCGGTGGAAGTTGGGCAGTTGAAAATCTTACCAAACAGATTAAAGAAAAAATTTGGGCAGAATTTCAAGCTATCGAAGGCAAAGGCGGAATTGTTGCCGCACTTAAAGAAGGTTATCCTCAAGCCGAAATTCAAAAGGTACTTGATGCAAGATTTAAAGCCGTTGAATCCCGCAAAGATAGAATCGTTGGAAATAATATGTACGCCAATATGACTGAAGAACGCCTTGACGCCCGCGCAGAAAATTTCGACGAAAATAAAAAGGCTCGTACTGAAACTATTGAAAAATATTTGGCTAATGTTAATGCTAAAGACGCGCTTGCAAAAGTTGACGCGGCTAATTTTGATACAGTCATTGACGCGGCGGCGGCAGGGGCAACCATTGCCGAAATTCGCAGTGCATTAGGTACGGGCGAATCTGATAAAGTTCAATATATCACCGCTCATCGTTTGAGTGAAAAATTTGAAGCTCTGCGCGAAGCAACCGAAAAATTTAAAGCTGAAAAGAATGACAACGTTAAAATTTTCCTTGCGAATATGGGACCAATTCCGCAACATAAAGCTCGCGCAGATTTTACTACAGGATTTTTACAAGTCGGCGCGTTTGAAGTTTTGGGCAATAACGGCTTTGCAACAGTTGACGACGCGGCGGCGGCGGCTAAAGAATCCGGCGCAGATGCAGTTGTAATTTGTTCAACTGATGCAACTTATCCTGAAATTGTTCCCGCGCTTGCTCCAAAACTTCATGAAGTTTTGCCAAATGCAACAGTTTATTTGGCGGGAACTGCTCCGGCTGAACTTGTCGAAACTTACAAAAACGCCGGTATTGACGATTACATTAACATTCGCTCGAATTGTTATCAGACTTTAATTTCAATGCAGAAGAAAAAAGGTATTAGCTGCTAGGTTTTAGGTGTTAGGGAATTTACCTAAAACCTAATACCTAATTTCGACGAAGGAGAAATTTCTATGGCTGAATATAAAAATCCTGATTTTACACAGATAAATCTTGGCGACGCTCCGCAGATTGACGAGGCAACGTGGAAAGCGGAATTTGAAAAAGAAGTTGCTGCTAATTTTGACAGCTTGTCATATAAAACAATGGAACATGTGCCGGTTAAACCGTTGTACAGCCACGACGAATACGATCATATGAATCATTTGGACTTTGTAAGCGGTATTCCACCATTTTTGCGCGGGCCGTATTCTACAATGTATGTATTTCGTCCTTGGACAGTTCGCCAATACGCGGGCTTTTCCACTGCCGAAGAATCAAATGCTTTTTATCGCAGAAATTTAGCGGCAGGACAAAAAGGCTTGTCAATAGCGTTTGACTTGCCGACACATCGCGGCTACGACGCAGACAATCCCCGCGTTTTCGGTGACGTTGGCAAGGCGGGCGTTTCAGTTTGTTCAATGCTTGATATGAATATTCTTTTCAGCGGTATTCCGTTGGATCAAATGTCAGTTTCAATGACAATGAACGGCGCAGTTTTGCCGATTCTTGCGTTCTTCATTCAAAGTGGCGTTGAACAGGGAGTGGATAAATCAATTTTAAACGGCACTATCCAAAATGATATTCTGAAAGAATTTATGGTACGCAATACGTATATTTATCCGCCAGATATGAGTATGAGAATTATTGGCGATATATTTGAGTACACTACAAAATATATGCCTAAGTTCAACTCCATTTCAATTTCCGGTTATCATATGCAAGAGGCGGGTGCACCTGCTGATATTGAACTTGGTTATACTTTGGCAGATGGTCTTGAATATATTCGCACAGGTATTAACGCGGGATTGGCGGTTGACGCCTTTGCAAAGCGTTTGAGTTTCTTCTGGGCTATTGGTAAAAACTACTTTATGGAAGTTGCCAAAATGCGTGCGGCGCGTGTACTTTGGGCTAAAATCGTTAAACAAATGGGCGGTACTCAAGCTAAGTCAATGGCTCTTCGTACTCACTGCCAAACTTCCGGCTGGTCGCTTACCGCTCAAGACCCGTACAATAATATTGCCCGTACACTTATGGAGGCTATGGGCGCGGCTCTCGGTCATACTCAATCTCTGCACACGAATGCGCTCGACGAAGCAATCGCGCTACCTTCGGACGCCTCGGCACGTATTGCACGCAACACACAACTTTATATTCAAGATGAAACTTCAGTTTGTAAGATTATCGATCCTTGGGGCGGCTCCTATTATGTTGAGGCGTTGACAAATGAAATTATTCGCCGTGCATGGGCGCACATTCAAGAAATAGAATCTCTCGGCGGAATGGCAAAAGCGATTATGACGGGACTTCCCAAAATGCGTATTGAAGAGGCGGCGGCTCGTCGTCAAGCTCGTATCGATTCAAACAATGAAACTATCGTTGGCTTGAATAAATATCGCCTTGACAAAGAAGACCCACTTGAAATTTTGGCTATTGATAATACTGCCGTTAGAAATGCACAAGTTGAACGCCTTAATAAACTTCGCGCAGAACGCAATGAAGACGACGTACGCGCCGCACTTGAGGCAATTACTAAGGCGGCTGAAACAAGAGATAACGGCAACTTGCTTGAATGTGCTGTTGAGGCGGCTAGAGTTCGTGCCTCACTCGGTGAAATTTCTGACGCTGTAGAAAAAGTTTCAGGGCGTTATCAAGCTACGATTCACACAATCAGCGGCGTTTATTCTTCAGAATTTGGCAATAAATCTGCACTTGAAAAAGCCATTGCAAAAGCTGATGAATTTGAAAAACTTACAGGACATCGCCCGCGTATTTTCGTCGCAAAAATTGGACAAGACGGACACGACAGAGGACAAAAAGTTATTGCTACTTCGTTTGCAGATATGGGCTGGACTGTTGATGTTGGACCTTTGTTCCAAACTCCCGCAGAAACTGCACAAGACGCCGTAGAAAATGACGTTGACTTAGTAGGATTCAGCTCACTTGCAGCAGGTCATAATACACTTTTGCCGGAACTTGTTGAAGAACTCAAAAAGCGCGGTCGTGATGATATTTTGGTTGCCATTGGCGGCGTTATTCCTGTTCAAGATTATGATCACTTGTACAAGAGCGGCGCAGTTGCAATTTTTGCTCCCGGTACCAACATTCCTGAAGCAGGTATTAAACTTATTGATATTCTTATTGAACGTGAAAAACAAGTCGGCTGATATTTAATCATTGCCAAAAATTTAACCGCCAAGCTTTTAAGGCTCGGCGGTTTTTTTATGCCCAAAAATAAAAAAATTTGCCAAATGGCACAATCTTTGTTGCACTATTAAACCCGCTGTGGTATAATGTCTACATTAAGAAAAATACCATAACCACAAACGGGAAGAAATTTCTGTTTTTATGTAGAAATTATATCCCGTAGAAAATTTTTTGTCAATGTTTAAGGAGGCAATGACATGGAAAATCAACTTCAGATTTTTAGCAATCCCGAATTTGGAAGTATCCGCATTTTAGGTAACTGGGAAAATCCTTTGTTTTGTTTACCTGATGTTTGTAAAATCCTTGATTTGCGCGTTGATGGCGTTGTAGCACGTCTCAAAGATGACCCCATTACTACTGGGGTCATCTCACTTCATCCTATTGCTGATAATCTCGGCAGAATTCAAATGACCAATTTTGTAAATGAAGATGGTTTGTATGACGTAATTTTAGATAGTCGCAAGCCGGAGGCTCGGCGTTTTCGTAAATGGATAACTTGCGAAGTTTTGCCGTCAATTCGCAAATACGGTTATTACATTGCGCCGAACGCTAAACTTACTTTTGATTTAATTGCAAAACTTATTCCTGAAATTGAACTTACGGACGAACAAATTAATTTTTTGAAGACGGCAACGCCAATGATTTCAGACAGTACAAGCGCAATGATTAAAAGATTGTTGGCAGATTATGAAAAAAATAACGACGTTACCGCGCTGATTGTTTTAGATATGGAAGGCGAAATTTGGCACGACGTTAAAAAGTTTTTGGGATTTTATCAAATCAGCACTGAAGGGCGTATAAAAAGTTTTCAACGCGGCAAAGTAAAAATTATAGAGCCGCATCCAAACGAAGACGGACATCTTCATATTGGCTTATATAAAGACGGCAAAACTATAACTTATTCTGTTCATCGTCTTGTTGCAGAAGCTTTTATCCCGAATCCTGATAATTTGCCGGAAGTTGATCATCGTGATAATAATCCTGCAAATAACCGCGTTACAAATTTGCGCTGGTGTACCCGCAAGCAAAATGCAGAATACGCAGTTGAAAACGGCGTTTATAAATTTGGCGATAATCACCCTCGCTCAAAACTCACTGTAGAAAAAGTTCGTGAAATTAAAGAAAAATATATTCCTCACAGTAAAAAATATGGAATAAAAGCATTAGCAAAAGAATATGACGTTTCAAGGTCTACAATAGAACATATTGTTTATAATCAAGTCTGGAAACACGTTCAACCTTCGCAAGAAAATTTATTAACCGCTGACAGTGAGGCGGCAACTGAAATTAGTTTGTTCGATTAAAAGCCGCTTAAAAACTTTGCAAAAAAATTAACCGTCGAAAATTCGGCGGATTTTTTAGTTTGAAAAATTTTTCAAGGATAAATTATCTTGAGTATCTTTTTTAATTCATCTATGACTTGTTGACGAGTAAGCCCGTTTTTTCTTGCATAATCTATAATATCTTTGGCTTGAGTAGAAAATTGAATCAGAACGGGATCAGATTTTATTCCCAAAAATTTAATAACTCCGCTTGCTCTGAAAGAAGTATCATACTCTGGCGGAATATTTGAAACTGAAGTATTTTGCGCACTTTCAAAAGTTTGCGATACTCTATCAAAAATCCAGCGTTTTGTGCGTAAGTCGTTTGCAAGTTTAGGATTAAAATGAGTGTATTCATCACTTTTATACAAGCAAACTCCAATAAGATGACCTTCCAAACTTTTATAATTATCTATGGCAACAAGCATTTCCCAAAGAATTTTAGATTTTTCGTAAGCGTCCGGCGAATTTCCCAACGCAACGATTTTATTCAGTAATTCTTCGCAACCTTCAATGGAATATTCAAACCACCGCTGAAATTCGCTCCATTTATACTTTCTGGGTAAATTGCGTTGCCACGCGGTGTTATTGTCAATTTCACATTCTAAATATTTAATTTTAGTAGCTAATTCTATTTTTGCAAAGAACTTATTTAACTGCGTTTCATTTGAACTGCCGACCAATTCCAGATAATAATTAAAATCAACAACTTCGCCGAATCCCGCCGCCTTAAGGTATTCATTCAGCTTTGGATTAAGATTTGTATTGTAAACATTTGAACTGATTTTAGAATAAATTTTACGTTTGTTATTTGACATATCGTAACAGCGGAGCCACAAATTATCTTTAAGCTCCCGAATTAAAGAATTAAAAATCTGCGGCTCTTTCGTGTAACATTCAAAAATTACCTTGAAATATTCGCTGTCATCAAAATTGCTTACATTGTAACTATTTAAATTGCGGTACTGCGGCAAAATTTTTAATTTAATTTCGTCGCCAATATTCGGCTGTCTAATTTTAACCGTATGTACAAAAAAATTATAAATATCCGTATCATCAAGTAAATCTGCGCGAACTGTAGAATAATTTGGATAATCAGTACTCGGCAAAAATAAAATTGGCGTATCGTCGTTCTTAAATGCACAAACTACATTGCCCTGATTGTCAAGGAAGAAATTTTTATATCTGTAATTGTAAATAGACATATTGGATTTCAGCCAATTATAAAAATCACGAATGGTATCAACGGGATAATTCTTTAATTTGGAGCTGAAGTCCGATTTCTTCATTTCATCTTCCCAAGTAGGTTCTCTAACTTCAATTTTTTCAAGAATGTTTTTGGTATTTGCATTGTTAAATAAATCCGGGTGTACAGTTGTATAGCCGCTGAATTTGTTGCTCGGAAAAAATAAAATCTTTTTGCCGTATGAATCCAAAGTGCTTACAGCATTGCCGTTACTGTCCAAGAAAAATTTTTTATATTTAAGGTCGCCGGTTTTATCTTTAAGCCAAACATAAAAATAATCATTCAGCCAAGCGGTTGTCTGTTTCTCGATAAAATCTGCACCTATTCTTTTTAAAATGTCGTTGTTGTCCAAATGTTGAGGAACAATTTCATCAATATAATTTCTTTCCGGCGAATAATTATTTGCGCGTTTAATGCTCGTGAAAACCCACGCGGCATTTTGATTATTTACAATTTCTTGAAGTTGTTTATTGAAAAAATACTCGGTAAGCTTTATAACTTCCGCCCAATAAGCATTTGCAGATTTTACGCAACCGCCGCCTTGAGCAGGGATTAAAGCTTCAGTTTGAAATTTTTTTTTAATTTCGTCATAAAAAGATTGAAAAGAAATATTTTGCCCGTAGTCAAATTCTTGTATTGGAATAATTTTTAAAATGTCATCGTCGATTAAATTTTTGTCGCGCAGGAGCGGCAAAGTTTCAGCCGCCAATTCTGCAAGATTTTGAATTAAATTTATATTGTACTCTTCGTCCGGTTTAATGTTATCGCGGCTTGCATTCAATAAAAATGGCGCATGGATTATAAAATTTAAATGTGTTATTGTCATAGTTGGAAAGAAACAAAAGGCGGTATAACCTGTAGCCGGTTGTAATTTTTTCGGCTTTGAATCTTCCATTTCAACGAAATACCCGACAGAATATTTTTCGCTAATTTTGTCTCCGCGTGAATAGAGAATCCAATTCTGCTCTTGCGAATTGTTTGTTTGAGATTCTGAAAGGTGAATAATTTCTTCGGTAATGCCATTGTTTATAGAAGTAGAAATAGTTTCCTTTTTGTAAAATCCTGCGGTTGTGCCGATTGTAAAATTTATTTCCTTAAGGTGTTGCAAAAAAAGTAACGGGCAGGAAAGACTTTTTAATTTGTTGGAAATTTCTTGATAAGCTTGAGTAGCAGGAATTTCTTCACGGTTAAACGGAAAAACAAAAAGCGTTTCGCCCGTCTTTCTTTGAGAATGTTCATCTAAACGTTTCGGGACAATGAAATGCTCCAACCTGAATGAAAGTTCATCGTCGTAAATTTCCGGCGTGTCCGTGTATTGGAAGACGGCTTTAAAACCTAAACCAAATTTGCCTATGGTTGCAGGATTATTCAATTTATTTGGAGCAAGAAAACCAGTTATGGCGTTCAGATCGCCGAGCGTTCCATTTTTTAAATCTAAGTCTTCAGTATTTGAATCAGAAACGCTGAAATGACGGTTGCCGTTGTGCTTAAAAATTAACTTGTCTTCGTCAAGTATGAATTCTGCGCGAGTGGCTTTAACGTCGTCAGCATTTTGCAGAAGTTCATAAACAAATTGAGTTTTTGCGGAAAACGCGCTGTACATAATCGCCTGAAAATTAAATGTAGGAGTTTTTTTGAAACCGTCAAAAAGTCTTTGGCGATTCTGTGACAACTGATGAAACAGGTTCCAATATTTTGTAGCATTAAAAGCCATAGAAAACCCAGCCCCTTTGTATGAAGCCCCTTTGTATTTTAATTTAAACATTCGCCGCAGCCATAAATTTTCCTTCAGTAAGTTGCGGTATTTCATTTGCAATTTCTCAATTCTGCAGATATAATCAAAAAAAATATTTTGGAGGTCGGGAGCGTGGCGAATTACACAACAACAACGCCGGAATGGGCAGTTTCTAATCAATCTGCAGTTATGAGCGGAATTGAAGGCATTAAAGATACAACAGTTGGCAATATCAATCCCAATTTAAATTTTGCACGGCGAAAAAATTTAAGCGAAGATGAAATTGTTGAAGGCGTTTTAAAAGGCGACAGAATGATTTTATCGCGGGCAATAACTTTGATTGAAAGTAACAGCCCAAAACATTTTGCGAAGGCACAGCGCGTTTTACAGAGACTTTTACCGCACACCGGCAAAGCTTTAAGAGTTGGAATAACGGGCGTACCCGGCGCGGGCAAATCTACAATTATTGAGGCGTTCGGAAATATGCTCTGCGACGCCGGACACAAAATCGCAGTTTTGACAATCGACCCTACAAGCTCCGTTACAAAAGGTTCAATTCTCGGCGACAAAACACGAATGGGAACATTAAGCCGCCGCGAAGAGGCGTTTATTCGTCCCAGTCCTGCGGGCGGCACATTGGGCGGCGTGGCACGTAAAAGCCGCGAGACTATGCTAATGTGTGAGGCGGCAGGTTACGACGTTATTTTAATTGAAACAGTTGGCGTCGGGCAATCTGAAACTACAGTGCGTTCAATGGTAGATTTTTTTATGTTGGTAGTTTTGACGGGCGCGGGCGACGACTTGCAAGGAATTAAAAAAGGCGTTATGGAGCTTGCCGACGCCATTGTAATTAACAAGGCTGACGGCGACAATTTAATTAAAGCGAAGGTTGCACGCGGCGAATATGAAAGAATGATTGAATTTATACGCCCTGCCACTGAAGGCTGGCAAACTCACGCCTATTTGGCAAGTGCCGTCGAAAAAACCGGGCTTGACGATTTATGGCAGGTTATCCAAATTTTCAAGCGCGTTACAACTGAAAGCGGCGTCTTTCAAAAACGCCGTGACGGGCAACTTTTAGACTGGATGCACGCAATGATTGATGAACATTTGCACAACTTATTTTTCGGCGACGCGGTAATTACAGGACGTATGCCGGAAATTAGAGAGGCGGTTTTAGGCGGCGTCATTTCCCCGACTCAAGCGGTTGCCGAGTTAATTAAAATGTTCGACGTTAAACGCGCCGCCGAGCGTCAGGTTGATTTATTCACTGCGCGTTAAAAATGCCTCAAATAAGCTTGTCTGTTGCAGGTTAATATAAATTCCTTAACTGCACTCAAAAAGCCGCGCTACGGGCTTTACAGGCGGCTTAAAATTGATTTTAAATTAATTGGAGGAAACTTTATTGAATAAAAAAATTACGGCAATTTTAGCGGCGTCGATTTTATTCAATGCAAATTTTGCAAACGCCGAAGACGAAGGAGCCGCCGCCGCACCTGCTGAAATTAATCACAAAAATTCAATTTATTTTACAGAGCCGGATTTTTACAATATGACTTCAAACGACAGCTTGATTATTTTGCCGAAATATCCAACTTATCAGCAAACTACCGAATACACCTGCGGACCTGCCGCCGCTTTAACCGTCTTGCAATATTACAAAAATAACGATTATGACGAAATGAAAATTGCTAAGGAAATGAAAACTCTGGGCTATCCCGTCGGCACGAATCCTATAAATATGGTTAATTTTTTCAAAGGAATTGGCTGGAAAGTTAAAAGCAGTTTAAATTCTAAGCCGTTCACAGAGTACGCAGATTTTCAAAATTTTGTTACAAGAAATTTGAGGCTCGGCAGACCAATTTTAGTTGATAATATCGAATGGGGCGGACATTGGCGCGTTATAATCGGTTATGACTCAATGAATACTGATTCAGATTTAGACGACGTTTTAATTTTTGCTGATTCATACGATACAAGCGATCACAAGCAAGACGGTTACGCAGTTGGCAATGGCTGGCGTTTCTTTTCAATGTGGTTTGCACATTCAAACACGCCCAAAAGTCAGCGTAATCAGCCCTACGTTGTAGCTTATCCAAATTAAGGAGGCGAAATTTTGTACACAAAAAAAATTTATTTCAGCGGCGATTTAAATAGAATCCAAGAAACGTTCAGAGTTTTGAAAGGCGTTTTAAAAGTTTCTGCAGGAAATATTTCAGCGCAAAATGTTATCAGCTATGTTAATCACGAGCCGCGCAATTTAGAAAATATTTCCGGCGTCGAAGTTGAATTTAATCCAAAAAAAATTGACGTGTCAACTTTACTGGACACGCTTTTTGATAAAATAAATCCCTACGAAGAAAATAATTTGGGCGTCTACTATTCGTTGGGCGAAGACGCGCCGCAAGTTGAATTACATATGAATTTTGTTGCGAATAAAGGCAAGTGTCCCGCCGTAACTTCAGCCGCGTTGACGCTTAACGATCCTACAAGTAAACCGAATCGAAAATGTTATGTCAATTTCGGCAGACTTAAAGAATTTAAAACTTTATAATTTTGTCATTTCCCTAACCCCTAGCTCCTAATTCCTAGCCCCTAAAATTGCCGCCAATGCTTGACCTAAACAAATT
This sequence comes from uncultured Selenomonadales bacterium, assembly GCA_937877565.1. Classification (GTDB taxonomy): domain Bacteria; phylum Bacillota; class Negativicutes; order Selenomonadales; family Selenomonadaceae; genus Quinella. The sequence continues at coordinate 14,510 of CALFJB010000042.1, forward strand.
CCGCCGTCATTTGGCGGAATTAACCTATGGCGCAAAACTTTTAAGCCGCGCAATTTTAATTTTTCAATCGTCAAGGAAGTTAGCAAAGAATTTTGGAAACAGCCGCCGCTCAATGCGACGGTTTTTATTTTTGTCTGAAATGAAATAATTTCGCAAGCCTGCGCGATAATTTCTGCCAGTTGTACGTGAAAATATTTTGCCAAGTCTGCAACGTTTTCGCCGTTCAATCTGCGCGATAAAATTTCTGTAAAAAGTTTGTCAGTAGGCAAAATTAAATTTTCAACTTCAAAATCGCAGTCAAAATTTTTTTTGGAAGTTTCAGCCGCGCTTTGAAGTTTCATAGCCGCTTCACCTTCATAACTTGAAATTTTGCAAATTCCCAAAATTGCGCTAACCGCGTCAAAAAGTCTGCCGCAACTCGTAGACTCTACGCAGTTTAAATTTTTTTCCAACATTAAAATTTGCGCCGAAATATTTTTTTCATCAGTCAAATTTAAATTTTTGGCAACTGAAAAATCTTTCAGCATTGAAACTGCACTGCGCCAACTTTCTTTTGGAGATTTATCGCCGCCCGCCTGTTTAAATTTTGCAATGTGACTGACGCGCCTATAACTTTTCGTATCGCAAATAAAAATTTCGCCGCCCCAAATTGTGCCGTCGTCGCCGTAGCCTGTGCCGTCAAACGCCACGCCTATTACTTCGCCGCCAAAATTATTTTCAGCCAAACAACTTAAAATGTGCGCGTAATGGTGCGGGATTTTTACCAATGGAATTTGCATTTCTTGAGAAATTTCAGCGGCAACTTTTGAAGTTTGATAACGCGGGTGCAAATCGCAAGCTACAATTTCAGGGCGAATTTCCAACAAGTCCATCATTCGGCGAATTGAATTTTTTAAAATTTCAACCGTGCGTAAATCTTCAACGTCCCCAATGTAAGGCGAAGGGTACAGCAAATTATTTTTCGCAAGGCAGAAAGTATTTTTGAGTTCCCCGCCAATGGCAAGCACTGAATTATTTCCTGCGCCGTCAAAAAAAATTGGAAGTGGAGCATAGCCGCGACTCCTGCGAATCATTGAGGGTTCATTGTCGATAAAATCCATAACCGAATCATCAGCACGCATTAAAATTTTTCGGTTGTTTGAAAGAATTGCATCACATTCCAAATTTTTCAGCGCGTCTTCGTCGTCAATCGTAATTGGAACGCCGGAAGGATTCCCGCTCGTCATGACAAGCGCAGCAGGAAAATTTTTTATTTCGTCAGGAAAATTAAAAATCAGCAAATGTAAGGGCGTATAAGGCAACATTGCGCCAATTTTATTTATGTTCGGTGCAACATTTTCGGCGATTGTGGAATTATTTTTTTGCAGTAAAATAATTGGCTTTTGCGGGCTGTCCAAAAAAATTTTCTGATTATCCGTCAAAATACATTCGGCTTGCGCGGCGTCAATATCTTTAAACATAATTGCAAAAGGTTTAGACGGGCGAAATTTACTTTCACGCAATTTTTGCACGGCGTCAAAATTTTTAGCGTCGCAAGCCAAATGAAAGCCGCCAATCCCTTTTATTGCCGCAATTCCGCCGCTTGCCAAAATTTTTCTAACTTTTTTAATTGCGTCGTGATTTTTTTCCTGCGAATTTAAAATATAAACTTTCGGTCCACAATCATTACAGCAAATTGGTTGAGCGTCAAACCTGCGCGAATTTGGTTTAAAATATTCAGCCTTGCAACTTTCACACATTGGAAAATTTTTCATCGAAGTTCTTTCACGGTCGTAAGGCATATTTTCTAAAATTGTTAAACGCGGACCACAAGCCGTGCAATTTATAAACGGGTGCAAATATCTTTTATCGGCAGGGTTGAAAAGTTCCCTCGCGCAGTTTTCGCAAATGGCAATATCCGGCGAAACAAAAATATCGCCCGCCTCGTGTTCACTTTCGATAATTTCAAAACTTGTAAAATTTTTTTCAGCTGAAATTTCTGTAACGTCAATTTTTAAAATTGCACTGCGCGGCGGAGCTTTTTCAGTTATCGCAGTTACAAATTTTTCAAGATTTTCAGCCGCGCCGCTTGCAAAAATTTCAACGTAGGAGCCTTTATTTGCCACACTTCCCAAAATAAAAAATTCGTCGGCAAGTCTGCTGATAAACGGACGAAAACCGACGCCTTGTACAATTCCAAAAACTTTTATATTCTTAATCATATATTTAAAATTTAAATTTATCAGCGTTTAAATTATTTTGATTTTTTTCCAACATTTTAATTAAATTGAAACTGAATCCAACTAACGAAGAAATTACAATATCCGTTTTTTCAGATTCATTTTCAATAGCTTTTCTTATACTTTCATAAATTTGAAAAGGTTCTGCGTCTTTGTAAGAAGTGTAAATCCACATTAAATTTTGTTCAAGGATACGCTGAATAATCATGTAGCGAATTTCAGAACTTTGTTTGAAAAATTCAAGTCTGCCCATAAATTCATCAAGATAATTTAAGCCGTGCATAACTCTATCAAATTTTTTGTAAATTATATCAGGATTAATTGACGTACTGAAAGCGTCGTCGCAAACAGAATTTTTATGCTTGCGGTAAATATAGCAGACATGCGGCGTCATAACAATTTTTTCTGCTAAGCAAATTATTTCAAAAGTCCAAATGCTGTCTTCCTGCATTATATTCAAAAACTTTATGTTGTTTTCAATTAAAAAATCACGTCTGATAAATTTTTTCCAAGGAGACTGCGGAAAATAATTTTTCATCCAGGCTTTAAGTCTTAAAGGCAAATCATTTGGAACCAATTCTATATTGTTGTCATTGCGATCCCCTGACAAAGACAGATTTTTAAAAGCCTCTTCACCTTCACCTAAAGATATAAGGTGTTTCTTGCAAATTAAAACCTCCGCTTGAGATTTTTCGGCAACGTCATACAAATTTTCAAGTGCATCCTCTGAAATTAAATCGTCGCTGTCAACAAAATAAACATATTTGCCGCGTGCAATTTCTAAACCTTCATTGCGCGGAATACTGCCATAACCGGAATTTTCAGTGCGTTTTAAAATTTTCAACTCCTGCCCTATGTCTGCAAATTTTTGAACATAATCTTCAACTATCGCCAAACTATTATCTGTCGAACAGTCATCTACAATTATTACTTCAAAATCTTTGAACGTCTGCCCAATTATACTTTCCAAACACTCGGAAATATATTTTTCAGAATTGTACATTGGAACTACAATCGAAATTAACGGCTCATTCGCCATAATTTTTACCTCCTCAAAAATTTTTCAATTAATAAAATTTATCAACGTGGTTTAATCTTTCTTGATCATTTTAATCAAACTGAAAGAAAATCCCGTAAACAGAGAAATTAAAACGTCAAAATCAGATGTTTCATTTTTGATAGCTTTTTTAAGATTTTCGTAAATTTGAAAAGGTTTTGCGTCTTTATATGAAGTGTAAATCCACGTTAAATTTTGATCTATGATGGTATGTAAAATTATAAATTTAACTTCAGGATTTTGATTGAAAAATTCAAACTTACTCATAAAATCATCAAGATATTTCAAGCCGTGCATAACTCTATCAAATTTTTTGTAAATTGAATCCGGAGTAAGCGTTTGATTGTAAGCTTTGTCACAAACAGAATTTGGATGCTTGCGGTAAATATAGCAAATGTGCGGAGTAAGCAAAATTTTTTTTGCCAAACAAATTAATTCAAAATTCCAAACGCTGTCTTCCTGCATTATATTCAAAAACTTTATGTTGTTTTCAATTAAAAAATCACGTCTGATAAATTTTCTCCAAGGAGCCGTTGGAAATTTATCATTCAAATAATATTGAAGTCTTGACGGAATATCAGCGGGAAGTATTTCAATTTCCGTATCTTCGCTTTCATCGTCCAAAGTCATATTTTTAAAAAAATCTTCGCCTTCCCCAAAGGTCGAAAGTCTTTTCTTGCAAACAACAATATCAGCTTGATTTTCTTCGGCAATATTAGAAAGATTTTCAAATGCTTCCTCTAAAATTAAATCGTCGCTGTCCATAAAAAAAATATATTTACCGCGTGCAATTTCTAAACCTTCATTGCGCGGAATACTGCCATATCCGGAATTTTCGGCGCGTTTTAAAATTTTCAGTCCATGCTCAAATTTTTGAACATAATCTTCAACTATCGCCAAACTATTATCTGTCGAACAGTCATCTATAACTATTACTTCAAAATCTTTGAGTGTCTGCATTAGCAGACTTTCCAAACACATGGCGACATACTTTTCAGAATTGTACATTGGAACTATAACAGAAATTAACGGATCGTTCGCCATAATTTTTACCTCCTCAAAAAATATTTTACCATCCCGGCAAGCTGTCATATTCTTTTAAAGTCGTGCCGTCCAGATAATCAATTTCAGTAACTTCAATGCTCAACTTAGATTTTCGCAAACCGCGTTTCATAATGTCAGAATCCTGCTTAACAAAAGGATTCAAAACTTTATTAATTTCAAAAGTATTCAAGCCATTTTCTTTATCGTTAATGTCAATTTCAAACGGCGTAATTCCTATATTTCCGTCGCGCCCGTCGATTACCACGCGCCCAATAATTTTTTCTATCGGCTTATCAGAAAAAAAATCTGCGTCTACAGAGATTTTCAAAGTCTTTGAAAAGCCGTATTCATCGCCTTCAGTTATTTCTGTGGAAAATTTTTTAACGTCAAAAGTTTCAGCAATTTTATCTTGAATAGGCGCGTTGAGGCTAGCCAATTTCATATCTACGCCGCGTTTAACTCCCAAAAAATATCCGTCAAAGCCTTTGGCGTTGACAATTCGCCATTCATTTTCAGAAATTCGCTCCATAGAAATTTCAACTTCAAAACTAAAACTCATTTCTGAATTGTGAATATAAACTTTCACATGCGCCAAGCCGTCAATTACGATTGGTTCAGAATAACTTTTTATGTGGCAGGATTCAACTCCGGATTTTATCAACCATTTTTGCATTTCGGTAGAATCATCAGAAATTTTTACTTTGCTAACAGAAAAATAATTTTCCAGTGCATTTTTTGACGCGGCAATAAAATCTTGCTTGAGCTTTTCATAGGTTTCAGAAATTTCAAGCGTTGAATACGTCATTGAATTTAATTCGTCATTGATTTTAGCAGTAATAATTTCTTCGGCGGCGATTGACAAAATTTTGTCCACGTCAACAAGTTTATAAAAAGTTTCGGCGTTGCGACTTTCCAGAGATTCGGCAATAACTTTTATTGAATAGGCGGGTAAAGTTTGAACTTTTTGCATTGCCTGCCAACTGCCAACGCCCATTGCCGTAACTGCAATTAAAACCAACGGCAGGGCGACTATTAAAATTTTTTTCATTAAGTTTTAATCTCTCCCAAAAATTAAATCAGGTCTACGTTGAATTGTAATTTCTTGAGATTTTAATTTGCGCCACTTTGCAATTTCGGCGTGGTTGCCGCTAAGTAAAACTTCCGGCACTTCCATACCTTCAAAATTGCGCGGGCGTGTGTATTGCGGATAACTCAACATTCCATCAAAAAAAGAATCAGTTTCAGCCGAATCAGCCGCGCCCAAAACGTCGGGCAACATTCTAGCTACTGCGTCAACTATCGCCATTGCGGGAATTTCGCCGCCGGTCAAAACGTAGTCGCCAATAGAAATTAATTCGTCAGCTAAGGTATAAATCCTTGCGTCAAAGCCTTCATAATGTCCGCAAATTATAATCAGCCAATCGACGTTTGAAAGTTCCTTCGCCTTTGCTTGATTGAAAGTTTTACCGGCGGGGTCTGCGATAATAATTCTGCGCGAAGTGGCGGTAGAATTTTGAAGGACTGAACGCACGGCGCGAAACATAGGCTCCGGCTTTAAAACCATACCGCTACCGCCGCCAAATGGCGAATCGTCAACCTGTTTATGCTTGTCAAATGCAAAGTCTCTAAGTTGCGTTAAGCGAATTTCCAAAATTTTATTGTCAATGGCGCGTTTAATGATGCTGTCGCCGAAAACGCCTTTGAACATTTCGGGAAACAAAGTTATAATATCAATTTCTTTAGTCATAAAATTTCCTTTGTTAAATTAAAAATTTTTTAATATTAAAAATGACTGTAATTAAACCGCCCGTCCTGTGCCGCTGATTAACAGTAATCTAGGAGCGTGCGGTAAACTACGCGCCGCCTCTGGCGGCACACATACTAGGAGCGTGCTACACTTTAGCGGCGGACGGGCGGAAGTGCACTTTTCTTTGCTACTTTCTTTTTTGCTTTGGAAAAAGAAAGTAGATTTAAAAACTAAATTTCAAAATTTGGGCGAACATGCTTTTCAATAATTTGCCGTTCAAAGTGATTGGCGCGTTGCTTGTCAATCGCAGTTACGCGCAAAGATTGGTCTTCGGTGTACTCAAATTTCACGTCAATAAAAGTTTGCCCCTTTGGCGCGGGCGGAATATTTTTCAAAGTCAAAGTGCCTCTGAAACGATGAAATTTTAAATCAGTTTCGTTTTCGTTGCCGGCTTCGTAAATGTTAATATCAATTCGCGTTTGATTGTCAAAGGCGGTTTCATATTCTTTGATAATTTCGCACGGGTAGGGCGTACCCTTCGCCAAAATTTTATCGAAAATCATTTTTCTATCATAATTCATCATTGCCACGCCTAAGGAGTGCGGCAAAATACTTTCAAGGTTTAAATTTTCGTCAGCGTTTTTAATTTGAGCAACACGCGCCGCGCCGCTTGCTACAAGCCGCAAATTTTCCACCGGCTCGGGAGTAATTTTAAATTCTTCCAAAAATCTTTGGCGAATGTAGGGAATTTGGCAAGTACCGCCAATTAAAATTGCGTGTCCAATTTCTTCAACTTCGACGTTTTCATTTATGAAAGTTTTCAGCTTGTCAAAAATTTTTTCGTACAGCGGAAAAGCCAATTCGTCAAAATCTGCGCGAGTGATTGTAAATTTCAGCGTGTAACTTTTACCGTCAAATTTCATCAAGTCCTGTAAATGAATTTCGCAACGTTCGGAGGTACTCAAATTTTCTTTGAGCCGCCGCGCCTCAATGTTAAGGCGGTTTATCAGTTTGTTATATTCAGTTTCGGGAATCATCGCGGTATAGGCGTCAGAAAGATTTAATTTCAAGTCGTCCTCAATCTTGTAAATCAGCTTTTCAAAAATGAGCCTGTCGAAGTCGTCGCCGCCAAAATTATTTTCGCCGTCAATCGCAAGTGCGCGGTACGTTTGATTTTCAGTTTCTAAAATGCTTAAATCAAAATTTCCGCCACCAATATCCATTACCAAAATTTTTTTGTCAGTTGGTTTATCGTGGAAAATTTCAACCGCCGCCGCCGTCGAATCTTCCAGAATCCAAAGAATTTCAAAGCCTGCAATTTCAGCCGCCTTGCGAATTTCATCGCGCTGATTGTCGTTAAAATTCGTCGGTACAGTTATAACCGCGCCAATTTCGATATTTTCCTCAAAATTATTCTGCTCAATGAAACGGCGGCGAATTTCTTTCAAAATTTCAGCCGCAACGTCAGTTGGATTGAAATTGTAGCCGTTGCAATTCCAAATTTGGTTAAGCTCCAAGTTGCCAATAAATTTTTTTGCAGAAGTTATCATATTTTCCGGCTGAACTGCGCCTTTATTTTGTGCGGCAAGTCCAACGCTGATATTTTTTTCTTCGTCAATAAAAATTACACTCGGCAAAGTCGGTAAAAACTTTTTTGCGCCGTCAACAAAGTAACAAGCCAAAGTATTTGTCGTGCCGAAATCTATTCCAATGCAATAATCGTACATAAAATTTCCCTCCGGTTCAATAAGCGAAATTTTAGCATTTCCCGCGCAGGTGTGCAACTTTTTAAATTCTGCAGGAAAAACTTTCAGCTTATAGAATTGTTTATAAAAATTTTTAAGGAGGTTTTCATTTTGAAAGCAATAACGAAGAAACTTTTATTGGCAAGCGTAGCGGTTGGCGTAATTACGCCATTCGTGACGGGGGGTAGTTTCTGCTGAAGAAGTTACCGTTCAGCCGGAAAATCTCTCTGACAATGAAGTTGACGTCAATGAAACTAACTATAAGATTAACGGCGAAACTAAAGAAATTGGCAAAGATGACGTTTATTGGAGTATTTATGGTGCTTATTCTCAATCTAAATCTAAGAATGTTGAAGGTAACACGGTAACTATAAATGGCGGTACATTTTTGGGTGATTCTTTCTATCATCGTAATACAATTTACGGCGGCTATTCTTATTTTGGAAATGCTACTGGTAACACGTTAAATATTAATGGTGGTACATTTAACCTTTATAGCCATTGTAATACAATTTATGGCGGCTATTCTGTTAATGGAGGTGCTATAGGTAACACGGTTAATATAAATGGTGATACATTCAATTATGCTTATATTTACGGCGGATATTCTGTTAATGGAGGTGCTATAGGTAACAAGCTAAATATAAATGGCGGTACATTTGGTAGGATAGGAAGCTATACCTCTGATATTTACGGCGGCTGTTCCGGTGATGGTGCTACAAATAATACGTTGACAATTACTGATGGTACATTCAATAATACTGATATGTATGGCGGCTATTCTGTTAATGGAGATGCTACAGGTAACACGGTTAATATAAATGGCGGTACATTTAGTGATGATAGCAATTGTAATCAAATTTACGGCGGCTATTCTGTTGATGGAGATGCTAAAGGTAACACGGCAACAATTACTGACGGTACATTTGATAATGCTTATATTTATGGTGGCCATTCTAATAATGGAAATGCTATAAATAATACGGTGACAATCACGGATGGCATATTCACTTATAATACTGACATTATAGGCGGCGATTCTGATGGAAATACTACAGGTAACACAGTTAATATAAATGGTAGTACATTCAATGATGCTAATATTTATGGTGGTATTTCTGATAATGGAGCTACAGATAACACGGTTAATATAAGTGCTGGTACATTCAATGGGGATTATATTTATGGTGGCTGTTCTGGTAAGGGAAATGCTATAAATAATACGGTTACAATCACTGATGGTATATCCACTTATAATACTTACATTGTAGGCGGCGAATCTTATTCTGGAAATGCTACAGATAACACGTTAAATATAAATGGCGGTACATTTTTGGGTAGAGATAACTTGAGTAATGGTATTTACGGTGGTTGTTCTAATATTGGAAATGTTACGGATAACACGGTAAATATAAATGGCAGTATTTTTGATAGTAATAGTGGTTATGTTAGCATTTACGGTGGTGATTCTGGTAGTGGAGATGTTACAGGTAACACGGTGACAATCACTAATGCTACATTCAATGGTGCTTATATTCACGGCGGCAATTCTAATCATGGAGATGCCACAGGTAATACGATAACCATAAATGACGGCGTCATTAATGCAAAGGTTTTCGGCGGTTATGCAGGTTCCGGCAACGCCTCAAACAACGTGGTAAATATTTATGGCAGTCCTGATTTAAAATTGGCAACTTTATATGGCGGTTATGCTCCAGAGGGTACCAGTTCAGATAATACTTTAAATATT
>CALFJB010000043.1 GCA_937877565.1 uncultured Selenomonadales bacterium
AGAATTAAACAACGCAATCTCAAAAAGCGTCCACGTTCTGACGCTGTCGGTCTTGAGGATATTGTTATCAAAGCATCGCCGGATTTTATGCTCAATCTTGACTTTGAAACCCGAGAAAATTATTTTTCCGATGCTCTTCATTTCTTACAAAATCGTTACGGCAAGGAAAATGTGATGTACTGCCAATGTCATCTTGACGAATCTTCTCCTCACATTCACGTCGGCATCGTTCCCATCACTCCCGATGGACGACTTTCCGCTAAATCTTTATTTTCACCAAAAACTCTCGAACAATTACAAACTGACTTTCACCGCGACGTTTCTTCTCGCTACGGACTCGAACGCGGCGAATCTCATGCAAAAAAATATCTTCCTATTCAAAAATTTAAGGCTCAGCAAGCAAAAATCAAAACCGAACAATTTTCTCATGGTTTACAGATTGCCGACTTCAATCAACATAAACTTGAGCAAGTAAATAGAACTGTTCACTACGCTACCTCTGGCTTTATTTTTACTTCCGAAGATAAAGAAAATGTTCAACTTCCCACTAAAGATTTTCTCTTTCTCAAACAGACTGCTGAACAAGGTTTAAAAGCCGTTGCTCAAATCGAGCTTTTAAAAGATGACATTCAAAAAATCAAACATGACGAGGCTCAGGCTCGCTCCGATTTATCCTTTTTTCTCCATGAACTTAGAATATGTGTTCACAAATAAAATTGAAAATGGTATAATGAAGATATTATGAGAAAAGAATATGAAACAGATTTAACAGATGAGCAATGGGAAGCAATAAAACCATTGTTCGTCAATATGAGAAAATACAAATGGGAAAAGCGGGAATTGGTCAATGCAGTTTTTTACCTTGTAAGAACGGGGTGTCAATGGAGAAATTTGCCACACGATTTCCCACCTGCTTTTACGGTACACAGTTTTTATCGCAGAGCCAGATTGAGCGGCTTGTGGGATAGAATATTGGAGCATTTAGTGGAACTTACGAGAGAGAATGCCGGAAGGAATCCCAGTCCCAGCTATGCGATAATAGACTCACAAAGTGTGAAGACCACAACAGGAAATGAATTGAGAGGATATGACGGGGGAAAAAAACGAAAGGACGAAAACGAATCATAATAGTTGATATAATGGGAAATTTGCTAATGGTTACAGTACATGCAGCAAACAAGCACGATACGATGAGCGGTATCTTCCCCGCAATGTGGGCAGTTGAAAAGTATCCTTCAATAAGAAAAATCAGTGCAGATGGCGGCTACAGAGGAACATTTGAAGAGAATGTAAAAAGTGTGTTGGGAATAGAAGTAGAAATATCAATGAGAAAAGACCCTGCAAAATGGCAATTAATGGCAAAACGGTGGATAGTAGAGAGAACATTGTCATGGCTTAATTGGTCAAGACGTCTGAGCAAAGACTATGAGATACTCGTTTGCTCTGAAGAAACTATGATTAAAATTTCCCATATTTATACATTGATAAAACGGCTGTGAACACAAGTTCTTAACAAATTGGAAAAAAATACTGCCAATTATTCTGCTGTTCCTAAACTCTGGCGTAAACATATCGACGAGTCCATCGACTTTTGGAAAAAAACTTTTACCAACTACTGCCACGATGCCAATCGTGCCACTGTCAAAGTTTTTATCGCTACTCACGGCAACTTTGATAAAACTTATAACATCATGCACGACATTATCAAAAACACTGGTGTTAAAAATGTTGAAAAACATATTGCCGATTCTATCCGCTCTGCCAACCGACAACTTAAAACCAGTTCTCATCCAGAACCGCCTCCGCCTTCTTGGAAACCTCCCAAACCTGAACAAACCAATTACCAACAGCCTGATGAAACTGGTATGGTCTCCGCTAAACTTGTCAGTTTAGACTTTGACGGTATTAACTGGGATATGGTCAACTGGGATTTACTTACCAACATCGCCAAAGACGAACTCCTTCATAAACTCGCTATGCGTGACCTTTAAAATTTTTTCCTACTATGCAACATATATCATTTTATTATATTTGACGTTTTGCCATATAACAATGTACCGAGAAAAGGGAACGATTGTACCGAGAAAAGGGAACGATTGTACCGAGAAAAGGGAACGATAACTTTCAAAAAATAGGTGATTTTTGGCGTAACTACGCCATTTTTTCAAAAAATTTCATTTCTATAAGACTATATAAGTCTTATATGCGCGTGTGCCCATTTTAAGGGGGCACACGCTCAAAAAAGGAACGAAATCAAATCGCGGTGACACGCTGTCAGCTTTAAAATAAAAAAAAGCTCCCCAAAAATTTCTTTTTGAAAGGAACTTCCTTTGAAAGAAAAAAATTGTAAGTTGTAAATTGTAAGTTGTTAGTCAACCGTGTTTTTAAATTGTCGGTAAGCCCGGATAGTTTTCTGATATTCTTCCTTTTGTAAGCCTTCACGCATCAAATTAACAATGACCGCTCCCAAGTTAATATCTTTAGCTACGGAAATAGCTTTAACTTCTTCAACGTCTTTGGGTTCAAGAAAAATTGAAATTTGATAACGATCGTTATTTTTGAGGCTTTTTGAAGTATTGGCTAGCCTAGCCATAAAAATCACCCCTTCAGATTTTTTAAGATAATTATAACATTGACAAAAGGTTTTTTCAAAGTATAATGTTACATTATCACAATATTTATTTACAATATTATGGAGGTGCAAAAAATTTGGAATCACTGGAAATTAGAAATCAATTTTATGTCAAAGATTATTCCGAATCCAATCCACTTCCTATGCAGTACGATGTTAATTTGACTAAATTGATGAAAAAATTACAGCAAGCAGACATAGGACAGAATTTTAAGACGGCATTCAATAAGAGCCAAACCATTTTTACCTTTGCAAGATTAGACTATAACCGCTTTGGAATAACATTAGACAGAAAATTTGATGCGGTAGATGAGTTAATCCTGAACGCAATTTATTCGCTCGGTCGTGAGGCGGTCTGCGAAGATGACGGTAGCGGACAATTTCGCGGGGCGTGGAAACCGATTTTTACAAGTCGAAAGATTTTACAACATATTTTCGGTAATGTCGCTGACCATTTTCAAAAGGAAACTGTGGATGTCGTTGAACAACGCATTGAAGATATGAGTTATATGAAATTAACGTTGGATTTAAAAGATAATCTCGGCAATGATGCATATGTAATGGTGAATGGAGAAAAATATCATCCAGTTTCCATCAGAGAAAATCTTCTCGATGTGACGGTTCTCAAGTTGAGATCGAATGCGTCGGGTAAAAATTTTGGAGTTTACAGGTTGAACAGAAAATCTCCGCTGTTTGTCTATGCAGAGAATTTGAAACAGATAACATCGTGGTCGGCAATTCATATGGCGTTACCTTGTAGGAAAAGTATTCAAAATGCAATTATTGCGAGTTATCTTTTGACAAAAATTTCGCTGATAAAAAATCCGAAGAATCACTATTTGAACACGGGTATTTTGTTTGACACGTTGTATGAAGAATTGAATTTAGATGTCAGCACACGGAAGAAGAAAAAAGCGATCCGAGATAATATCCAGTTGATGTTTGATTATTGGGTGAAGAGCAAGTTGCTGATTTCCTATGAGTTTATGAAAGTCGGCAAGACATTTCATAAAATTGTGTTCAATGTGAATTTGTCGGAGGTGTGAGAACGTGGAAGAAAAATTGGCGGTTGTGCATAATCATCCAGAAGTTTATTTCACACATAAGGCAAGAAATGGCGGATATATTTGTCCGGTGTGTGGAAATGGCAGTGGAAGATATGGCACAGGAGTCAGACTCATCAAGGGACAGACGTTCAGATACAAGTGCTTTAAGTGTGGAACGAGTGGAGATGTGATAAATTTTTACGCCGCAGAACGCCGTATAAGCAACGCAGAAGCCCTTCAAGGTATATTTACCCTATACGGGGTAGAAGAACGTCACCACGAGCCTCTGAGAGCGTCTGAGGGGCAAAATAAAATCGCTCAAACCTCTGAAAAAATTGCCGAAGATTTACAGTTGGCAAATGTGATAGCAGAAGACATAGAAAAGGCGGCAGAAAATTTAAATCAGACAAATTATTTTGATAATCGTGGAATATCAAAGGCGGTTGCCACTCGTTATAATTGTGGTTTCATGAAAAATTGGACACATCCGAAAAAGCGAAATGATACAAATGTTGTACCTTCAGATCGAGTGATTATACCGACAGGAAGTGAATCATATGTGGCACGAGCGATTGATGAAGAAAATCGACTACCTAAAATGAAAGCAGGGGCAAGTAATATTTTTAATGTCGAAGTGGTAAGGGAATCGGAAAAAAATGTGGTAGTAGTGGAAGGGGAATTTGACGCACTTTCTGTTATTGAAGCTGGAAATGACGCTATTGCTCTTGGAAGTACAAGTAATGTAGATAAACTGATTAATTGGATTAAGCAAAACAAAATTCAACCTCATCAGCCTTTAGTTATAAATTTAGACGCTGATGAAGCTGGATTGAAAGCTGCTGATAAGTTGTCTAAGGCTCTGCGAGATTTGCATATTCGTTTCTATAACGTCAATTTAGTTATTGAAGGTTGCAAGGATCAGAATGAAAGCCTTGTTAAATTTCGCGAGACTTTCTTTAAAATGGTTGCCGATATTCCTAATCAAATAAATCAATTACAGCAGAAAGCGCGGTTTAATCTCACTGACTTCGCTAAAATAGATTCTTGGGAAAAAAATATTCGTACTGGGCATAAAGCTGTTTCTACTGGTTGGCAATCTTTGGATAATTCTCTCGATGGTGGCTTATATGAGGGCTTATACGTCATACCAGGAACACCAGGCACAGGCAAAACTGCTTTCGCTATGCAAATGGCGTTTCAAATAGCACAGCAACAACGAGATGTACTCTATATCAGCATGGAAATGAGTGAAGAAGAACTTTACGAACGACACATCAGCAGAATATCTTATCAACTGTTTGGAATGAGAGAAGAAACAAAGCATAAAGCAAAAACTGTCCATTCTATGGTTCAAGAAGGTTCGACGGTTTATGAGGCTAGAGAAATTTTTAAACGTATCGCGCCATATTTGAGGACGGAATGCAGTGTTGGAACCATTGACGCTGATGATATTCGTCACATTGTTGAAATCTACGAATATGAATTAAATTCTCTGCCGATCGTCTTTGTCGATTATTTGCAAATTCTCAAGGCACACGATCCACGAATGACAGATAAGCAAGCAGTTGATTATAACGTACTCCGACTAAAACAACTATCGCGAGATTATAAAATTCCTGTTGTTATCCTATCTTCAATGAATAGAATGAGTTATGCAGATATAATCAGCATGGCAGCTCTAAAAGAATCAGGAGCGATTGAATATACTGCCGATGTTTGTCTTGGTATGCAGCTTGCTAATATGGATCAGGTCAAAGTTGGTTCATCTGCCGGTAGATCAGAAAAAGCTATTCGTGAGATGAAGGGTAAATTGGAACGTGATATGGAAATTGTTATTTTAAAAAATCGTAATGGTAAAATTGGTGATGAATTGCCTTTTACCTATTACGCTATGTTTCATCATTTCAAAGATTCTCAAGGACAGCAAATTAACGATATAAACAAAATATTTAACAAAGATATTATCAAAAATGGTAATTTTAATATAGTTGTAAAAGATATAAATGGTAGACTTAGTAAAGTAGTACCTATTGCTGTTAGAAATATTGATAAAGATCAACCACAAATAAATTTTGAAAATCCAACTACTGTTCAGTTAGGAAGTAATTTTTCAGTAAGAACTGGTGTTATTGTAACAGATGGAACTGGTTCTGGACTTAGTAATAATTATGTAACTGTTCCAGATAGAATTGATACAAGTGTTGAAGGAGAATATAATGTTGTTTATACTGTATTTGATAAAGCAGGTAATTATACGGAAAAATCTAGAACTATAGTTGTTACTGATATAAAAGGAAGAACATATTATAGAT
>CALFJB010000044.1 GCA_937877565.1 uncultured Selenomonadales bacterium
TCATATCTAAAGCTCAATTACCTCACCGCCTTAGGCTTGGTCTATCACGGCTTTCACTTGAATTGAAACGCTGGTATCTCTTGCCGGATTTTCTAGGCTACTACTAGACGCTTGGGCATAGAAAATTGAATTGACACTTCCTACACCGGAGGAAATAATGACTGTATCTGAATATGTACCGTTTTCGGTTAGAGAAAATTTCCAGCGGTCATTAGTGTCCCCATAATCACTCAGGGTCACATCTCCCGTTGCAACGTAACCTGTTTCAGTCCTGACTGCCAACTTGACCTTCTTTGTCTCATTCGTCGAGGCGTCAAGCGATACCGTAAGCGGGCTAAGTTGTGTGCCGTCTGTGCTTATCGCTGTACCGTCAGTTCCGTCTGCTGTCGGGTTATTCATATAAAGATTAATATATTCGCTCGCCATTGCTATTATCACTCCTAACAAAACCAAAATTCTAAATTAAGAGTAGTGTACTTGGGGAATTTTGACAGATACTGCCGCCCTTTGTACACTACTCTCACATTTTCATATTCTCTGCCCGATTCGTCGGTGATAGTTACTTTTGTTCGATTTAGCCAATATGACCTAATGGTATTTAGCCAGTCAGTAGTTTTGAATACCACTTGACAAGAAAAGATTTTGCCTTCATCGACGACGCCTTGATCTTGTACGACGACACCGCCGACAACGTCTATCCGTTCCTGCCTGTCGTCGGGTTGCTCGCTCCAACTTTCGGGGCTTCTCATTGACCATACTTCCCCGATTCTGATTTTTGCCATATCCAACACCTCAAATTAGTTTGCATAGCTGTAGTTATTCTTTGTTGCGCTCTCAACCGCGCTTGTGATACCGTTGCAGACTTCATCTTTGATTTTTTCTGCCGCATCGTCTATCCATCGTTGGTCTGCTACGACATTGCCTTCAAGGCTTATGTTAATAGTCGGAGAAACAGTTATCGGTGTCGATTGTGTCTGCATTTGCCTTGCAAGAGTTGTTGCTATAGCGTTTTGGAATTGCTCCATAGGAAGTTGCGTTTGACTAATGACTTGAGGAGCAAAGTTCCCTGCTGATTTCAGATTGCTTCTTAATCCGCGGATTATTTCTACGTCTGATTCTGCCGTTTGTGCCATAAGTGATTGCACATCTTTGACTTGTTGGGTTGCCGAAGATTTCAACCTTGCCATTATCTTGTCAGTATCAGCAAACAAGCCTATTGACGGCTGAGCGGGCTTGTCGAAGTCAATATATTTCGGACCCGAGCCGCCACCGTTTGGTGATTCTACATAATCTCCGCCTTTGGCAGCTTTCTTGTCAAGTTCCGCAAATTTATCCTGCAGATAGCGTTGCACTGTTTCAGCGTCGACACCTTCATCAAGAGCTTGTTGCGCTCTCTGCATTGCACGGCGTTTGTCCACTTCATATTGGCTATTTTCCATTGCGAAAATTTCATCTTCAAGGCTCTGCGTAGCACTCTTGATTCTCTCGACTTCCCGCTCGTATGCTTCTGCCTCTTTTGCCGCCGCGCCTCTGATTATTGCTGCAACTTCCTCCGCGGTGTCGCCTTTTTCAAATTGAGCTTCTTTCCAGCGTTCGATGTCGTGAAGTTGCTTTTCAAAAGCGGAATGTGTCAAGGCAAATTCTGTATCTTCCGCCTCTTGCGTGATTTCCTTGATGCGATTCGCCACTTCCTCATGTTGCTTGATTGCTTCATCAGCACGCTGCTTTTCTAATTTTTCTTCTTTGGCAGCGTATAATTCCAAAATTGCTTGTCGTTCTTCTTCCGAGACGTGCAATTTGTTGGTTAATTCTCGCTGTAGCCATAACTCATTAGCTGCGTGTTCCTGCCCAAAATCATCGTCCCAATTGTCCAACTCTGCCCGCAAATCATCAATTTGAGTATGAAAATCCCTGATTCGTTGGATGGCGTATTGACTAAGCGGGTTATCGTCAAGATTGACAGGCTCTTCTACTTCTTTTCGAAAATCAGCCCAAGACTTGGTATTTTCGCCCATATCCTCTTTAACTGAATTGCTGAAACTATCGACTTTTTCAGTTGCCCACGCTAATGCTTCTGTCCAAACACTTACCGCTTCACTCGCTGCCGGCATTATTAGATTCCCTAAGGCATTTTTAAGCTCTCCCGCTTGTTCGCTAAGAATGCTAAATTCTCTATCAGCCGTGTGCAACGAATCATAATCAACATCGACTTTGAACAGTCTGCCAGCATCTTCTTTAGCTTCTTCATAGCGTTTGAAGAGCTGAATAGCGTCACGAATACCACTTTCGCCGCCAGTAAGCTGCAAAAATTCAATTCCTTCACCCGCGGCGTCTGCCTTCTTCCACGCTTTGTAAACCTCTTCAGTAATGTCCTTGAAGTCCTTTAGCCTGCCTGTCACGTCGGTGATTTTTGCGCCATATTTGGATAGTGCTATGAATTCTGGATCGTCAACGTCACCTTTGACGTAGGCATCTGTGATTCCGCGAATATAACCTTCGAAATCTCCTATATCACCGCCGCCAAGCCTCAAAGTCTGCAAAAAATCCTTTGTCTTTT
>CALFJB010000045.1 GCA_937877565.1 uncultured Selenomonadales bacterium
TGTATTTTGAGCCGCTGACAACTGAAGACGTGCTGAATATTATCGACAAAGAAAAGCCTGAAGGCGTCATTGTGCAATTTGGCGGACAAACTGCGATAAATTTGGCGGCAAGTTTGGCAAAGGCGGGCGTTAAAATTTTCGGTACGTCGGTTGATGATATTGATCGCGCTGAAGATAGGGAACGCTTTGACGAAGTTTTGGCAGAGGTAAATATTCCACGTCCACGCGGTATCAGCGTTACAAATTTGGAAGATGCAATTAACGGCGCGGCTGAAATTGGTTATCCAGTTATGGTGCGTCCAAGTTACGTTTTGGGCGGTCGTGCAATGGAAATTGTTTACAATGAAAACGAATTACGCGATTATATGAGCCGTGCGGTTAAAGTTACGCCCGATCACCCTGTTTTGGTCGATAGATATATGCAGGGTACTGAAGTTGAAGTTGACGCAATTTGCGACGATGTTGACGTTGTAATTCCTGGAATAATGGAACACGTGGAACGCGCAGGAGTTCACAGCGGCGACAGCATTGCAGTTTATCCGCCGCAAACTTTGCCCGCCCGCGTCGTTTACACTATCACAGATTATACAAAACGCCTTGCACTTGCCTTGCACGTCAAAGGCTTGTTAAATATTCAGTACGTTGTTGTTGACGGCAAAGTTTACGTTATCGAAGTAAATCCGCGCTCAAGTCGTACCGTGCCATTTTTAAGCAAAGTCACAAATATTAAAATGGTAAATGTTGCAACCCGCGTAGCGTTAGGTCACACGCTCAAAGAAATGGGCTATTACAGCGGACTTGTTGAGCCGAAACCTTACACGGCGGTTAAAGCTCCCGTGTTTTCATTCGCCAAAATGCAAGACGTTGATATTTCACTCGGTCCGGAAATGAAATCTACGGGCGAAGTTATGGGTATTGATTATCATTATTCCCGCGCCCTTTATAAGGCGATTGTCGGCGCAGGTATGAGCATCCCTAAAAACGGTTGCATTTTGTTCACGGTTGCAGACAAAGATAAAGACGAAATGAAAGAATTGGCGAAGGCTTTTTCAGATTTAGATTTTAAAATTGTGGCAACTGAAGGAACGGCGAAGGCGTTAAAATCTGTCGGAATTGAGGCGGAAGTTGTCGGCAAAGTTCATCAGCGCAGCGTTGACATTATCGAACGAATTAAAAGCGGTAAAATTCATATGGTAGTAAATACGCACACGCCGGGACAACACGTAATGCGCGACGGTTTTAAAATTCGCCGTGCAACAGTTGAGCATGCTATCCCTTGCCTTACCAGTTTAGATACGGCGTGGGAAGTTTTGAGAATGTTAAGCTTTATGAGAGACAGACGCCTTGTATATTCTTTGGCAATTCAAGATTATGTAGGCGGCGGCGACGAATTAGCTTAA
>CALFJB010000046.1 GCA_937877565.1 uncultured Selenomonadales bacterium
ATCATTGTGATTATCAATGGCTGAATACTCGTCATTATGCTGCTGTAATTAGACAACCAGCGTAATTGCAAATTCCATTTCCATTCCTCACCAAATAATTTACTCCAAAGGTTAAATGCTTGCTCCTCTGCACCTTGTATTCTAAATTTCGCCAAGCCAGTAAAAATCTGCTGAATCAGACCGGCGGTTTTATTCTTAGCATTAACCATATTACGCTCAAAATTGACTATGCGACGATAAATAAAAGCCATAAATGTACAGTAAACCACCCAGAGGAAGATGGCAGCTACTGTGAGTTTAAGGCTGTAGTAACACATCAAAAATATACTCCAGAATGAAAATACAAAATTAAATACTGTCGAAATTATCTGACCGCTAAACACGGCTTTGATATTCATTATTCCCATCAATCTTTGTGCAATTTCGCCGGATTGAAACTTTCTGAAGAATGTTGTCGGCAAGGCAAATAATCTACCTAATAAGGCTGATTCAATCGCCATATCAACATGTGTCATAATTCTCATCATTGATATGGCTCTGACCATTGAGACTATTGCTGTCGTAAAACTTGCTACGATTGCTACTTGAGTTACCGTTACAAGACCTTCTCTATCTAAAATCGGAATTATGTCATTAAATATTGTTTCCGTAACGATAGGCGAAACCATAGCAACAAGACCGGCAATAAAACTTGCGACCAAAATTGCACGATAATCTGTTTTCCATATATTTTTAGCAATAAATATCAACAAGTCTTTGATTTTGAGCTGCTTTGCGGGTAAACCTGCGTAACAAATGAATGCTCTATTGTGAATACTTGCCGCAACTTCATCGATAACGTCAATTCCACGAGGATTTTCACTTGTAAATAATTTGTATTGAGTCGGTGATACAGGTACAAAGGCAGCTAATTCCTTTTTTTCTCCATACAAACCGATCATTGTGCCGCTGTCTTTTTTGTGCCAGTCTGGCTCAAGCGTTATGAAACGCATTTGCATATTGCCCTTTTGTATCAATCGGCGAATCAATCCCACTTGATCAAGACGTTTTACAAATTCAGGAGCAATTTGTATATTTTCCGTCGGCATTGAAAGTGCATTTGCGATAACTCTGATGATAAATATGACTTCTTGTAAATCTTTTTTGCTTGTAGTGTCGCTTTCGTAAAGTATTTCATCTTCGTCCATTAAGTTGTTAATGGCGTTATCGATTAATAGACGTTGATGTTTTAGGCGTGTTTCAAGGCGTTGTTCTAATCTTTTATCTTCAGCTCCGAATTGCACGCCCAACATCATTGCAAAAATCTGCTCATTTGCTAAAAATTCTTTGTACAATTCCTCTTGTGAGTTTTCTTTACCTGAAAATATTTTGCCGTTTCGCCAACGAATGAGCATTTCATCGCCACGATCTGCCATTAATCTCAACCACGACAGCTTTATTAACTCTGAAAACCACCTTCGCATTAAGTTTGCTTGGTATAGAGGCAGAACTTCCTTGAAGTCAACTAATTCTATTTCAGTATCTTCAACGGCATAAATCACTACATCTATTTGTTCAAATTCGTCCATAGAGGGATACGCTGCATCATTTGCAAAAAGTTCCATCAAAAATAGCTGTCGAAATGAATTATTATCTCTTGTCATTGCATATGCTTCGGCAAATCCAGATTTTACAAATACAAATTTATTTTCATCTGTCAGTTGAAAACGCTGTCCGGCTACTAGTTTCATATTTTTAACCCTCTTTGTCTCTATCTTCGATTAAACGGCGATATGGACCATCGTGTTGCATC
This sequence comes from uncultured Selenomonadales bacterium, assembly GCA_937877565.1. GTDB lineage: Bacteria > Bacillota > Negativicutes > Selenomonadales > Selenomonadaceae > Quinella. Next base: position 1,793 of record CALFJB010000046.1, read on the forward strand.
ATATTTCTATGTGTGCCGCGTTCAACAACTTTGCCACGATCAAGCACAATAATTTCATCACAATCTCGAATTGTCGATAATCTGTGAGCGACTATGAAACACGAGCAACCTCTTCGACGTATGTTTTGCAATACTTTTTGCTCAGTTATCGGATCGAGTGCGCTCGTAGCCTCATCAAGCACTAAGATTGATGGATTACAAGCAAGTGCACGAGCAATTTCTAATCTTTGACGCTGTCCTCCGCTGAAATTTAAACCGCCTTCTGACACCATAAACTCATATCCGCCATCAAGTTTTAAAATATCATCGTGTATGCAAGCATCTTTTGCGGCTTGAATTATGTCATCTTTACGCAGTGAGGTATCAAAAAGCGAAATATTATCTCGAATCGTTCCGCTTATCTGGAAAATATCCTGATCTACTGACGAAAGCGAATTTATAATAACGTATCTCGGAATGGTTCTTCGATTTACACCGTCAAAAAGCACTTCGCCCGACCATTCCTGATAAAGTCCTGTAACAATTTTTGACAGCGTTGATTTGCCGCTGCCACTAAAGCCAACAATAGCTACCCAACGACCAGGCTCAACATTCAAATTGAAATTCTCTAAAAGTGGCGGCTCTAATGGAGAGTACCCAAAATTTAGATTTTTCAATTCAATTTTGCCGGAAAGTCTGTCACCGTCGAATTTTGTCTGCTTTTCATCTGGATAATTAAGTGAATCTATTGGGTAACGCTCCACATCATCAATACGCCGCATTTGCATTTCTGTCTGCTGTAAAGTTGCCCCAAGTGCCAAAAATCTATTAAAAGGTTCCTGAAAACTCGTCATTAAATTTTGAAATGCCATGAAAATCCCAGCCGTCATCGTTCCTGCCATTATTGAGAATCCACCTAATGTAATGATTATGGCAGAATTTATTCCTGTCAATAAAACAGGCAAAATAGTCAATCCCATTTGACAAAGCTGGACTTCCTGCATACCTGCCAATACTTTTGAGTGATAACCTGCCCATTTGGCAAAGAAATCTGTTTCATTTCCATTTGCTTTGATTGATTCTATCATTAATAAACCATTCATCGCGGTACCATATTCTTTTCCATAATCTTGTTGTATTCTCATAGTTAAGTCAGTAACTTTACGTCTCAATATCGAGAATATGACTAAACTCATTCCACTGAAAAATAAT
>CALFJB010000047.1 GCA_937877565.1 uncultured Selenomonadales bacterium
AGCGTTAATAATTGGGCAGCTGGCTCTTCAATTAATACTGGCGATGGTAATGACAGTGTTAATAATCAGGCGGCTAATTCTTTGATTGATACCGGTGCAGATGATGATTATATTTATAATTCGTCAGTTTCAGCAAGCACTACAATTAATACAGGCGCAGGCAAAGACAGCGTTAATAATTGGGCAGCTGGCTCTTCAATTAATACTGGCGATGGTAATGACAATGTTACAAGTACTGCAAACAATGTCAAAATTTATTGCGGTTCTGGGAACGATTCTATAAGAAATGGCGTGGCTTTAAATGGAGTTATAACCAAAATTCAAAATATAACGATAGATGGCGGCGAAGGCGCAGATACTATACGCAATTTTTACGCTGAAAAAGTTTCAATTAATGGTGGAAGTGGTAAAGATTCTATTTATTCCGGCTATATTTATGATGGCGTTGCATACGGAGATAATGTTACAATAAGCGGCGGTACGGACGCTGATTTTATTTCTATTTCCAGCGCAAGCAAAAATAACCTAATCATCTACAATAACGGTGATGGCAACGACACAGTATATGGACTTAATGAAGATGATACTTTGAAAATTACCGGCGCAAAATATTCAACACTGCAAAGCGGCAATGATATAAAATTTAGCGTTGGTAGTGGTTCAATTTTAGTTAAAAGCGGCGTAAATGTTGGATTCAAAACTATTGGAACTCTTCAAGCTGATCCAACACCTACCTTGCCAAGCGGTTGGAAATATGGCAACACAGCGAAAACGAATTTAACGGCAAGTGTAACATCAGCTGCGAATATAGATTTAACTCAAACTTATGGTAAAAGTGTTGTAAGTGTTGACGGCTCAAAAATCACAACTGCAAGAAGTTTTACCGGCAATGCAAAGGCAAACTTAATCAAAGGCGGAAGCGGTTCAGATACAATCAACGGCGGCGCAGGTAATGATACTTTGTATGGCGGTAGCGGTAACGATAAACTTTTTGGTGATGCAGGCAATGATAAACTTTTGGGAGAAATCGGCAACGATTCATTAAATGGCGGTGCAGGTAACAATACCTTAACCGGCGGCAAAGGTAATGATATTTTTATTTATGGCGGCGGAAACGACACAATCACAGACTATACCGCAGGTCAAGACAAAATAAAATTTAATGTTGCGATAACAAGTAACACTGTCAGCGGCTCAAATATCATTTTCAAAACTGCCAAAGGTAATGTTACAGTTCAAAATTGTAAAGATAAAAAAATAACCTTGATAGATTCAAGCGGTAAAGAAACTACAAAGATTTACCCTGAAAATCCGTTGCCAACAGGCTGGAAATACGGCAACACTGCCAAAACAAATATGACGGCAAGTATAGCCTCCGCTGCAAATATAGATTTAACTAAAACTTATGGTACAAGCGTAGTAACAGTTGACGGCTCAAAAATCACAACTGCAAGAAGTTTTACCGGCAACACAAAGGCAAATTTGATAAAAGGCGGAAGCGGTTCAGATACTATAGACGGCGGCACAGGCGCAGATATACTTTATGGCGGAAGTGGCAATGATAAAATCTATGGCAATACAGGAAATGACAAGCTTTACGGCGACGCGGGCAATGATTCACTTTATGGCGACACCGGAAATGACAGCTTGTACGGCGGTGCAGGTAACGATACTTTAACAGGCGGAACGGGTAATGACGTTTTCATTTACGAAGGCGGAAAAGACGTTATCACCGACTACACCGCAGGGCAGGATAAAATTAAAATTTCAAGCGGTAAAATTACTAATAAATCGTACAAAAACAATGACGTTGTTTTCACGATTGGAAGCGGTACTTTAACTGTTCAAAAAGCTAAGGGCAAAAATATTTCTGTCACGGATTCAAGCAACAAAACTCAAACTTATTCTAAAACTTTAGATTTAATGTACGACGATAATTTTGTTACTGATGAATTTGAAATTGATTCAATCACGGAAGAAAAAGTTGACGTTACAGAAATTCAAAATACTGACACTGCAACTTTTGCAAAGGACGAAAATATTTTAACTTACAGCGAAGACAAATAAATTTTAAAGAAAACTTATTTACGGCTCGTCGAATTTAAAGACGGGCTTTTTTTATTTGTTATTGCAAACAGATTTTTAAAATTGTAAAATATGAATAATCTGAAAAAATCAAACGAGGTGAAAATTAATGCCGCCAAAAAAAAATGTAGAGACAGAAAACGAAGTGCAGGCAACAGATACAAAAACCGTCGAAGTTGAAGGCGAAGTAACGCCAAAGCCCAAACGTACCCGCACTAAAAAAACTGTCGAAACTGAAGGCGAAACGATGGCTAAGCCAAAACGAACGCGCACTAAAAAATCTTCTGAAACTGAAGGCGAAAAGACATCTAAGCCGAAAACTACGCGCACTAAAAAAGCCGCAAAAAATGAAACTCCAAAAGAAATTCCGGCTGAAAAAATTGAAACTCCAATAATTAATCCAAATGACTATCAAAACAACGGCAAGGAAAAAATTTTTGCACTGGATATTGGAACGCGCAGTGTTATTGGTATTGTTGCCGAATTGGAAGAAAACGGCAGATTGAACGTCATTGCAACGCACAGGGAAGAACATAAAACCCGCGCGATGCTTGATGGACAAATTCACGACGTGCCGCAAGTCGCCGCCGTTTTAAGTTCAGTACGAACGACGCTTGAAGATAGAGTCGGACAACTGACAAGCGCGGCAGTTGCCGCCGCCGGTCGCGCACTCTACACCATGACTGCTGAAGCTGAAATGGAATTTCGCGGAATTATTACGCTTGAACACCAAAACAATTTGGACTTCGCAGGCGTTCAACTCGCGCAGGGGCAGCTTGCAAATTCTCAACTAATTTCTGAACAGACAAGTTATTATTGCGTCGGTTTCAGCGTCATAAGTTACGAACTTGACGGTATAACTTTGAAAAGTTTGGTAGGGCAACGCGGCAAACTTGCCAAAGTAAAAGTTATTGCAACATTCCTGCCGCGTCAAGTCATCGACTCAATGCAAAGCGCGTTAAGATATTCAAATTTAGATATGCGGGCTTTAACGCTTGAGCCGATCGCCGCAATAAATGTTTTAATTCCGCCGACAATGCGCCATTTAAATTTGGTGTTGGTTGATATTGGCGCGGGAACTTCCGACGTTGCAATTACAAAAGGCGGCGCGGTTGTAGCTTATGGAATGGTTCCAACTGCAGGCGATGAAATTACAGAAAATCTTTCACAAAAACTTTTACTTGATTTCAATGTTGCCGAAAATGTTAAACGCGCGGCGGCGGCAGGAGAAAACGGCACTTATACCGATATTTTGGGAATAACCAACGAATTTACCGCGCAGGAAATAATTGACGCCATTGACGACACTGTTAAACGTTTGGCTGAATCAATTTCAAAAACTATTTTAGATTTAAACGGCAATGAAAATCCTCAAGCAATTATGTTGGTTGGCGGCGGCTCCTTGACTCCAAATTTGCCAAAACATATTGCGGAAGTGCTCAATATGCCGCCAATGCGCGTTGGCGTTCGCAAACCTGACATTATCGACGGTATTACAAATATTCCGCCGGAGCTTTTTAAACCTGATGCAGTAACGCCGCTTGGAATTTTAAAAATTGCCACGATTAACACTTTGCACTTTTTGACGGTTTACATTAACGACGAAGAATTTGCACTTTTCCATTTTCAAAAATTAACTGTCAGCGACGCGCTTTTAAACGCCGGTGTACAGCTTAGAAAATTGAACGGCAAGCCCGGTCTCGGTTTAATGATAACGATTGAAGGCGAAAAACAATTTTTCCCGGGCAGTATGGGCGAAGTTGCAAAATTGATGGTTGACGGCGAAGAGGCAACTTTGGAAACGCCGTTACAAAATGGTTGCCATATCGAAGTTGAACCCGGCGCAGACGGCGAAACGCCCGTAATTCAAATTAAAGATATTGTTGAGGAGTTGCCGAGTTTAAAAATTAAAATCAACGGGCAAGAGCAACATATCACGGCAAAAATTATCGTCAATGGCGAAGTAAGTTTACCGGAAAGAACGCTTGTTGACGGCGACGATATTAGAGTTTCGATGCCAACGACTATTGGGGAAGTTTTACGCCTTGCCGGTTATTCTCCAACAGGGCAAAAAATTCGTTACAAACTCAACGGCAAAACTTTAAGTTACGTTTGCACGCCGCGTATTTTGATGAACGAAATGGAAGTTAAAATTTCTTTGCCCGTTCATAACGGCGACAATATCGAATACTTCCCGAATGACAGCCCCAAAGTTTCTGACGTGCTGAATATTTCTGGCGTCAGTGCGTCAGTTAAAATTTTCTATTCCGGCGATGAATATTATATCCCGACAATAACTGATATGGATTTGGTGGTAAACGGCAGACCCGGCAATTTGAACACGCTGATTAATGACGGCGCAAGAATCGAATACAAGAAACTTGAAAAGCGGGATATTACTGTTAGCGACGCACTTTTGGCAGTCGATTTCAAGCCGCCGAATCCTAAAAGCAGAATCAGTTTTGAAATTAAAGTTAATGGCAAGGACGCAGATTTTGCCGAGCCTATGCACGAAAATGACACGTTGGAAGTTATTTTAAAATCGCCGGACGGTACGGTTATTTCTTCAGATAGTGCTATTGAAATTCCAATGAATGGCGTTGGCGAACCTATGACGCCGGAAACTATTCAGAAAATTTCTGCTAAACGCAAATTAACTATAAATGATTTTATACGCAATGATTGATTTTATTGCAACTTTGTGCTATATTTCTTTAGGTTTTTCAATGAAATTTTAATTCAGGGAGGTTTTACTCTTGAAATTTTTAGAAAAGTTAAAAGCTCGCAAGTTGTCAAAAACTTTGGCAGCAGTTGTAGCAGGTGGAGTTTTATTTTTTGGTGCAGGAAATTTAGCTGAAGCTGACAGCAATGCAGACTTTGCATTTAGACAGGCGTACCTTTCAGTTTCGCAAGATAACCGCGACTTTGTTCAAAACATTGACTTTTTCGGTACAACTTTCCATGCTGACATCAACACTAAGGGAAATATCCTGCGCGACGGCACTATGCAAATGAGCGGTTTATTTAACTGGGCTTATACTAATCCTACAAACAATCTGACTACCAATCAAAATATACCGTTTTACATTACGCAAGGCAACGAAGAAATTACGCTTTACGTTCAGCGCAACGGTAAATGGAGCAGATTTTCATTGCCGGGAATCCCTTCAGGTTTTGCAAACGCTTTAAAATCCAATGACATTAACACTTTGCAAGAAAATTTAAAAGCTGTAAGACACGTTGAACTTTTCAGAGAAAGCAACGCGCAACAAATTTTCAACATAACTTTGGACGGCAGATATCTTGCACAACTTATGGACAAATACAGCAGCAATCAAAATAATTCCGGTCTTTCATCTGCTGAAATTGCCTCTCAAGCAAATTTCTCCCGCAACCTTCAAGCCGCGTTGCAAAAAACTGATGTAGTTTGCACGTGGACAGTTGACAAAACTAAAAATCGCACGGTAACCGCCGTTTTTGATTTTACTGAACTTATGCGCAACTACGCCAAAAATATCCTTAATGAATCCGCTGCCGGTACAATCGTTTTAACCGACGAAGAAAGAATGTTAATGGATACAATCGGCTATTACAGCGAATTTCATTACGCAGTGAGTTATTCAACTGAAGAAAATTCAACGGCAAACTACGCGCCGTCTTCCGCCGCCAGAAAAGCCGCTTTAAACAATAACATTTTCCAAGATTTACTTAGTGATATGACTTCAACTGTCAGGAGAAGATAATACTGATTGAAAAAATAATTTGCCCGTCGTCTTCGGTTGAGTTTTTCAACTTGACTTTGGGCGAAATGAAATTTTTTAAACGATTTAAATAAAGTTTCAAAGCGTCCGGCGATTCTGTAACTCCTTCGAGTTCAAAAGTTTCGCCGGTCGTTTTTATTTTGTCCAGAATAATTTTGCCGTCAAAAATTTTGCCAATTTTAACAAGTGCGTTTAAATTTTTGGAATTTATATTTTGCTTAGAAATTGCCGCGTCAAATTGCTTTATTTGGGCTGTATCAGCGTCGAAGTTGCTTTTTAGTAAATTGTATTCATCTTGAGCGTTGAAACGATTATGAGCCGTTTCAGCGCGTGTAGCGGCGTGGTAATAATCGTGTCCCAACTTTGCTGAAAATCCTGCAAGCGCAATAAAAAATATTGCCGCCGCTGTCAATGCAATTCTTTTAAAATTCCACGTCGAAATTTTTGCTGAAAAAAAGTTTGGCGATTTATTATTTTTGACAATATCGACGGCGAAAACTGCGCGGTTAAATGGAGTTGGCGGGCGGTCTTCGTCAGCTAAAATTTTTGGAAATTCGGTAATGGCGCAAAGTGTCAGCGAACTTTTTTCAAAGGCGGAAATATATTCTTCGACAATCGACACAGGCAACGCCTCCATAAAAATTTCTTCTCCAACTTTAATTGAAGTATACCGCGCCTCTTTTCCGACGTTTGCCGTTGCCCAAATTTTTACCGCGTTTTTAATTTCGGATTCCGGAATATTTTTAAATTCAGTTTGAAAAGTAGCCGCTGTACCGTCGCGCAGAATTAAACCAACTCTAGAAATTTTCCAAGCGCGTTGATCGCAAATCAGTTTAATTTTTTCTGCAAGCTGTTCAATTTGAGTACTTTTATTGTTTAAATCAATTTCAAAAGTAAATTCGGCAATTTCTAATGTGTCAGTCAATCGCGCCAAAAATATTTTATCTTCGTCGTGGTAGACGCCCAAAATTTCGCCCAAGTCTTCACGAAAAAAATTTATTAAATCCATTGCCCGCCTCCATTAAATTTTTTTTATGATACAATCGCCATTCCAAAAAATCAATATAAATGAAAAATCCCCGCCAATTTTCAGCGGGGGATAATTTCAGCTTGCAACTTGTAAATTTTTCTTGCGAAGTCGCGCAGGTTTAAATTTTTTCAATTCTTCTTTTGAGATTGGCGGAATGTCGCTAAAATCTATTTCTTCGTCAGGGAGTTGACGAATTTTTTTAATTCGGTTAAATTGTTCTTCGCTGACTTCAACGCCATTAATAATAAAATTGTTCATAATATCTATTCACCTCATCTTTAGTGGCAGTTCGCGCTGAAATAATTCTATTTCTGTCTCCGCGTTCAGTATAAATTACCGTCAAAATTTTATCAACTCTGCCAATAGCCTTTATTCGGTCTTCGTCTTCGCTGTGAATTTCATCATAATCATCAATTAAATTTTCATCGAAAAATACCAAAACGGCATCCTCAAAATAAATTCCGTGCTTTTTATAATTTTTTTCAGCTTTTTCAGAATCCCATTCAAATTTATATTCGCCAATTTCAAAATCTACGTTCAAAATATCACCTCGGAAAGATTTTTTCAACGTTGAAAATATTTTTCCTTCAAAGCAGGTAAAACATCAAAATTTCAAATATCTTTGCAGAATTTTTTAGAAAACTCTAATATTTTGTTGACGCCAAAGAATAAATTTGCTAAACTAAAAATAAAATTCAGGAAAGGATACAGTTTTTAGTTGACGGCACTTGAAATTTTGTACGTGTAGTTGTGATAAAATTTCTGACTGTCAACCTTGCTCCTTCTGTTTTCGACGGCAGGAAATTTAACGAGGTGGTTACTGTGAGTTTTTTAAATTTGCCGAATATACCAAACATACCGAAAATCAGAAATTGCTCCAAGTGCGGAAAAATTTTTACAGCTATGAACGGCGAAAAAGTTTGCCGCGACTGCGTACAAAAAGAAAAAGACTTTGAAGAAAAAGTTGTTCAATATATCCGCGATAACCCGGGCAGTTCAATGAAAGAAGTTATGCAGGCAACTGGCGCAAATGATAAAATGATGAAGCGCATGATGAAAGAAGGAATTTTTTCACCTTCGGCAGGTGCTAAGGTTGAAGGCGCAACTTATCCTTGCATGAAGTGCGGACGCCCAATCACTCATGGAACTTACTGCATGGACTGCCTCAGCAAACTTAGAACGCAAACTAAAAAAGCCGCTGAAGCTATGCAAATTCGTATCAAGGAAGATCCCAAAATGTCAACGATTGAACGCCTAGACCGACTTGCCGAAAAAGAATTTGAACGCGAAAATCGTTTAAGCGGAATTAAACGCAATTTTTCAAGAGGTATGTTTAAAGATCGTTGAGGTATCGCCGCAATGATTCAAGATTTATTAAAAAAATGTCAACTTTGCCCGCGAAATTGCAAAGTTAATCGCACTGAAAAAACTGGATTCTGTGGAGCCGGTGAAAAAATTCGTGTTGCACTTGTCAGCCTTCATGAATGGGAAGAACCCTGCCTTGTTGGCAAAAATGGCGCGGGTACAGTTTTTTTTTCACATTGTAATTTAAAATGTGTCTATTGCCAAAATTTTAAAATCAGCAGTGAAGGTTACGGGAAAGAAATTTCTGTTGAACGTCTGGCAGAAATTTTTTTGGAGCAACAAAAACGCGGCGCGGCTAATATCGAACTTGTTACGCCGACGCACTATGTACCGCAAATTTGCGCCGCGCTTGATATTTCAAAAATGCACGGCTTGAAAATTCCAATCGTTTACAATACAAATTCATATGAAAACGTATCGACGCTTGACTTGTTAAAAAATCGCGTCGATATTTTTCTTCCTGACTTAAAATATTTTGATAACGAAATTGCAAAAACTTTTTCAAATGCGCCGAATTATTTTCAAGTGGCAACCGCCGCAATTACAAAAATGTTTGAACTTGTTGGGGAAAATAAATTTGATTTTTATGGAAATATGACGCGCGGCGTTATCGTTCGCCATTTAATCTTGCCGAATTTTCGCCGTGACAGTATGAAAATTTTGGATTGGCTCAAAAAAAATTTCGGCGATAAAATTTTTATCAGCTTGATGAATCAATACACGCCGCTTTTTCGTGCAAGTCAATTCAAAAAGATAAATCGTCGCCTTACAACTTTTGAATATGATTCAGTTGTAAATTTTGCGGTTGACATTGGAATAAAAAATTGTTACATTCAGATTGGAAAAACTGCCGACGAAAAATTTGTACCGAAATTTGACGGCGGCGGAGTCAAGGAGGGTTGAAAATATGAATGCAGGAATGGTTTTCCCGGAAAAATTATTGGGGCTTGCCGCAACAATTCGCCCCGCAGATATTTTAGAAATTTTACTTGTTGCAATTATTTTTTATAAACTTTACGCAATGATTGAAGGAACACGCGCAATAACCCTCGTCAAAGGTATTTTGGTCTTATTCATGATAAATTTTTTTTGCAACGTGTTCCAATTAAATTTACTTTCGTGGATTTTTGAAAAAGTTATGACGTGGACATTTATTTTAATACCGATAGTATTTCAGCCGGAAATTCGTCGTACACTTGAAAGGCTTGGGCAAAGCAGATTTTTCTTCCATGAAAGAATTTCGCTTGACGAGGCGGAAGCTAATAAAGTGGTTGAAGAAATTGTTAAAGCGGCGAAGTCACTTTCTGCCACAAAAACCGGCGCACTGATTGTCATTGAACGCACAATGGGTTTAAATGATGTATGTGCAACCGGAATTAAAGTTGACGCCGCAATAACGGCTGAATTGATAGGAAATATATTTTTTGTAAATACGCCATTGCACGACGGCGCGGCGATTGTTCGCGGAAAAAGACTTTACGCGGCAGGTTGCCTTTTACCACTTACTGAAAAGCCGGGACTTTCAAAAGAATTGGGTACACGTCACAGAGCGGCTATTGGAATGTCTGAACAGTGCGACGCGCTTATTTTGGTTGTAAGTGAAGAAACCGGTACAATTTCAATCGCAGAAAATGGAAAATTGACGCGCCATCTTGACGGCGATAAAGTGGCTGAAATTATTCGCCCGGCGTTTGCGCATCCGCACAAAAATTCGCTTGGCGATCTTTTACTGAAATGGAGAAATCAAGATGTTGGAGCAAATTAAAAATACTTTTCGGCGGAACAAAATGCAAAAAATCGTAGCGTTAATTTCTTCAACTGTGCTATGGTTTTACGTGATGGATACGCAAAATCCAATTATTAACGGCTCGTATGAAGTGCCGCTTTCAATGTCGAACACGCCGCCGAATTTTAAAGCGGTTTATCGTGAACAGACGGTTCAAATTAAATTGAGTGCGCCGCGCTCCTACTTTGTAGATTATGGACCCGGCAATATTCGCGCCTTCGCAAATTTGCAAAATTATTCTGCTGAAGGTGAATATGAAATTCCTATTGAGGCGTCATTTCCCAAAGGCTTTGAGCTGGAAAGTTTGACGCCGAATATAATTCACGTGCAACTTGATCCGTTCATTGAAAAGCAAATGGAAGCAAGAGTTCTTATAACGGGTACACCTATTGAAAATTCTGTTGTGAAGGATTTAAAAAAGTCGTCAGAAAATGTAACGCTGATTGGACCCAAAAACGCTGTCAACCGTGTAACGCGGGTAATGGGCTACATTGGATTGAATAACAATGCAGAAACTTTTGATATTTTAGTGCCAATGACGGCGATTGACGAAGACGGGCGCGAAGTGCGCGGCGTTCGTGTTGCACCGTCAGCAATTACCGTAAACGTTCAAATTGAAAGTGAACTTATCAAAAAAACTGTACCGGTTACAGCAGATGTTATTGTTCCTGAAGGTCGGGAAATTGAACAGATAATCGTTGCGCCAAAAACTGTTGACATTGTCGGACGTGAAGAATTTGTAAACGCTGTAGAGTCAATTAGCACGGAGCAACTTTCTTTTAATGTCAACGCCAAAACTTTTATTGGAAAATTGCGGCTTGTCGTACCGGAAGGCGTGACGCCCTCTCAAGGCGAAGTTGATGTTACTTGCAGATTCAAGGAGTAATTTTTTTGAAAGTACGAATAAAAAATATTTCGGTAGATTTACACGACGACAGAGATTTAACAGAAATTGCGGCGGCGTATTTGAAAATTGACACGGAGAAAATTAATAGCGTTAAAATAATTCGCAAGGCGGTAGATGCGCGGCGTTATCACGGAGCGGGAATTAAATTCAATTATATTTTGGACGTGGAATTTGACGGCAAAATAAATTTGGCGCGTGATAAAAATCTTGAAAAAATTCCTGCAAAAAATAATTTTAACGTTGCCAAACTGCCGAAAAATTTAAATTACAATCGCCCAATAGTTGTAGGTTTTGGTCCTGCGGGAATGTTCGCCGCTTTAATTTTGGCTCGCGCAGGACTGGAGCCAATTATTTTTGAACGTGGCGGCGATATTGATTCACGGGCGGCGGCAGTTGAAAAATTTTTTAGTACAGGCGAACTTGATAAAAATTCAAATGTACAATTTGGCGAAGGCGGCGCGGGAACTTTTTCTGACGGCAAATTAACGGCGCGTACAAATGATATTTTGGTTGACTTTGTACTTGAAACTTTCGTAAAAGCGGGCGCACCTGAAGAAATTTTGTATCTGCAAAAACCGCATATTGGTACAGATAAATTACGTGATGTTGTAAAAAATATTCGCCGTGAAATTTTAAATTTGGGTGGGAAGATTTATTTCAATTCGCAAGTTACAAACTTAGAATTTGACGCGAGCGGCGCAGTTACGGCGGCGATTGTCAACGATTCTGAAAGATTTTTGACGGACGCAATTTTTTTAGGCGTGGGACATTCTGCGCGTGATACTTACGAAATATTAAACAGTCACGGCGTGGCGATGGAAAGTAAAGCGTTTGCAGTAGGCGTTAGAATTGAACACCCGCAGGAATTTATAAATTTTGCACAATACGGCGAAGATTTTAAAAATCCAAAATTGCCTGTTGCAGATTATTTTTTGACTTACAAAGATATTGAACACGGGCGCGGCGCGTATAGTTTTTGTATGTGTCCGGGCGGCGTGGTAGTTGCGGCAACTTCAGAAATTGGCGGCGTGGTTACAAATGGAATGAGCAATTTTTTGAGAAATTCCGGCGTGGCAAATAGTGCGTTGCTTGTAACTGTTGATAAAGCTGATTTTAAAAATTTCGGCAATGACGTTTTAAGCGGCGTTCGTTTTCAGCGGCACTTTGAAAAATTGGCGTTTGAATTGGGCGAGAAAAATTATTCTGCGCCTGTTCAAAGTGTCGGCGATTTTCTGAATGGTCGCGCAGATTGTAAAAATTTTTTGGTTAATCCAACTTATCCGCTCGGCTACAAAATTGCTGACTTGAATAAATGTTTACCGGCTGAAGTTTCTGCAACTTTGAAAGACGCGCTGAAATTTTGGGACGGTAAAATAAAAAATTTCGCCGAGTCAAATATTGCAATGACGGGCGTTGAAACTCGTACAAGTGCGCCTTGCCGAATCCTGCGCGACAAAGAAAATTTTCAATCTGTCAGTAACGCGGGAATTTATCCCATTGGCGAAGGTGCAGGATACGCGGGCGGGATTATGAGTTCAGCTATTGACGGTATTAAATCTGCACAAACTTTTTTAAAGCAGTTTCAAAACTGAAAACTTATTGTAAACAAAAAAACGCCGTGATATTTCATCAAGGCGTTAATTTTTTTAGCACCAATTTTTACTTTGGGATTTATACAATTTTTTCTATTTCATCGTTTTTAAAATACTCCGTAATATCTGTTCCTTCAGGAACTAAAATTATAAAATTTTTTTCCTTTAAAAGGTACGCCTCTAATCTGTACTTGAACGCCGGTGATATTTTTGCCAAAATTCCGGCGTTTAAATCAGCATATTTCACATCAACTTGATGATTAAATTCCGTTACTTCCTGTTTTGTAACATACATTGCTTCTTCAGGAGTATATGTGTTGCCTACCCATACAATACTATTTCCATTTTCACCGACCGATACAATAGTTTCGTTCAATCTTTTAAGAAATACTTCATAACCATTAGTCTCCCATTCATAAAATCCGATTGGCGTTGGTGGTTTTGGCTTTTCTTCTTCAAAAAGTAATTCACCCATTAAAACTACATGGGATATAACCCCTGCAATCGCTATTCCTATTCCAGTAATCAATGCTTTTTTAAAACTAAAGTCAAGAAGAAATTCCCATTTATTATCCCAAATATACGTCAAAATATACTCTATGTAGTTTTTATAATTTTTCATAATGAAGCCCTTCATTTTTTAATAATTCAATAATAGTGTCCGAAAAAACAAAAGAAACAACATATTTTTTAGGAATAATGTTGTTTCTTCAACTTAAATTACATATTGGAAAAATTTATCTTCAGCCGGAATGTACAACAACATAAGAATTTCTGACATTGAACATTGCGATTTAATTTTTTCTGCATACTCAATATCACGTGATGAAAGTTTTTCCGCGCCTTTAGGATGAGTATGAACAAATCCAATAAAAGAAATGTTTTCTTTTGCCCAATTTTGAATGACAGCGTTTAATTTTTGCACATTAGGAATATACCGCAATTTTGTTGTAATACCGGTTGAATCATTATAAAATTTCGTTACAATACGATTTTCATCAATACCGAGAATACCGCCGACTTCAGGAACACGTAAATTTTCTCTAATGGCATCAATTACTTTACTATTGATTCGGATTTTATTTTGGACAGTACTTAAATCCATTTTCAGACGTTCAAATTGCCGTTGAATAAATCTTCATTGTACTTAGTTATTGCTCTATAAGCCCATATCATACAAATAAGATTTACAAGCGGCACTGTGATGAAAAGGCTAATTCCGAGTGTCATAAAACCGGCTATTGCAAATATTGTATCTAAAATAGCCATAATGACGCCGCCAGTTATCGTTGCATAAAAAAGCCCAATGGGACCAAGCACTAAAGTTAAAATCAATCCGAGTCCAACACTTTTAGGCGAACGTGTTACAACGTATTGGCGATTTTGATTTTGATTTTCGTTCATTTTACTTGAACTCTCCATGCGAACATTCATCCGTAGGTTTCATCCATTTGCGACGGTAGCCGCACCAAACTTCTTTACGTTTAGAATCGTATTCGCCGAATTTACAGTCTGCACAGCAAACATACCCTGCAAATTCGCCTTCAGGGAGCTTTACCGAAACAACATTCTTCTTTTCAGTATTTTCCATAAAATATCAACCTCCAAAAATACCACACATTTGTAAAAATATCTTTTATTTAAGGCTACAGGTGAATATCTCACTGCTTACTTTAAGTATTCAAGTGAACAATTATCTGTGGAATCCATCCATTTGCGACGGTAGCCGCACCAAACTTCGCCACGTTTAGAATCGTAATCGCCAAATCTGCAGTCTGCACAGCAAACATACCCTGCAAATTCACCTTCAGGGAGCTTTACCGGAACAACATTCTTCTTTTCAGTATTTTCCATAAAATATCAACCTCCAAAATACTACACACTGTTAAAAACATTTTTTATTTAAAGCTGTAGGTAAATATCTCACTGCTTACTTTAAGTATTCAAGTGAACAATTATCTGTGGAATCCATCCATTTGCGACGGTAGCCGCACCAAACTTCGCCACGTTTAGAATCGTAATCGCCAAATCTGCAGTCTGCACAGCAAACATACCCTGCAAATTCACCTTCAGGGAGCTTTACCGGAACAACATTCTTCTTTTCAGTATTTTCCATAAAATATCAACCTCCAAAATACTACACACTGTTAAAAACATTTTTTATTTAAAGCTGTAGGTAAATATCTCACCGCTAACCAAAAATATTTTATAGCTATAGATATAAAATGTCAAGAAAAAATTTTTATCTATAGCTTGTACGAAAAATTTCAACACTAATTTATTATTACCATATAATAAAGGACGTGCTGTTATGAACAAAAAAGATTTAAATATAGCTATAGGTAAAAGAATCAGGTTACTTCGTGAATCTCAAGGAAAAACCAGAGATGTATTATCTGAAGAGGCTGACATTTCGCCGCATTTTTTATTTGAAATTGAAACAGGGCAAAAAAGTATGACTTCAAATACCATTATAAATCTTGCGAAGGCTTTAAATGTTACAACAGATTTTATTTTATTGGGCGCGGCTACGCCCACTGTTAAAGTTGCTCCATTGGTAAGACCTTCGCCGGTGGCAAAAATTGTTACTAATCTTGAAGGATTGCCGCCCGAACAATTAAATTTGGCTGAACAATTTATAGAAATTTTTTCGGTAGGTCTGCGAACAAAGCGAAAAGTTAAACGCTTGAGGTAATATTTTTTAAAATCAACGCGCCAACTGGACAAATTGCCGCTATTGCGTGCCAATCTTCAAGTTTATTTTCGTCGATAATAATTTTGCCGCGTTCAAATTTTATTCCGCCATTTTCACTTTCACTAACGCAAGCGGCGCAATGTACACAAATTTTTTCATCGTATTCAATCATAAAATCACCTACTAAAAAACGCCCCTTTTCTAGGGATTAGGGGCTAGAGATTAGGGAATTTTTTAATTTAAAAATTTCAAACTAAAAAAACGCCACGACAATTCGAGGCGTTCATTTTTTATTTCAAAATCAGATGAATTTTAAGTGCCGATTATTTTAATTAAGTTTCAGATAAAAATTTCTAAAACCTAATCTCTAAAACCTAACACCTAAATTACATCATACCGGGCATACCACCCATTGGGGGCGGCGGAGGTGTAGGTTCAGGTTTATCTGCAACCAAAGTTTCAGTTGTCAAAACCATAGCTGCGATTGACGCCGCGTTTTGAAGTGCGGAACGTGTAACTTTCGCAGGATCTACGATACCGGCTTTAATCATATCGACGAAATTATTTGTAAGTGCGTTAAATCCAACGCCTTTATCAGCTTTCTTAACCGCGTCAACAATTACGCTGCCTTCTTGTCCGGCGTTTTGTGCAATTTGGCGAACAGGTTCTTCTACTGCACGTTTTACAATTTCGACGCCAACTTTTGCATCGCCGTCAAGTTTAATATCGTCAAGCGCAGGAAGAATATCAATAAAGGTTGTGCCGCCGCCTGCAACAATACCTTCTTCAACAGCCGCACGGGTTGCGTTGAGGGCGTCTTCGATACGGAGTTTCTTTTCTTTCATTTCAACTTCAGTAGCCGCGCCAATTTCAATGACTGCTACGCCGCCCGCCAATTTTGCAAGGCGTTCTTGAAGTTTTTCTTTGTCGAAATCGCTTGTAGATTCGGCAATTTGTTTCTTAATTTGTGCAACACGCGCCGCAATAGCATTTTTATCGCCGTTGCCGTCAACAATGGTAGTTTCTTCTTTGGTTGAGCGAATTTGACGCGCTGTACCTAAATCTTCAAAAGTTACGCTTTCAAGTTTGCGTCCAACTTCTTCACTGATAACATTGCCGCCTGTCAAAATTGCAATATCTTCAAGGTTAGCTTTTCTTCTGTCGCCGAATCCAGGAGCTTTAACTGCAACTGCTTTGAATGTGCCACGAAGTTTATTTACAACGATTGTTGCAAGTGCTTCGCCGTCAACGTCTTCAGCGATAATTGCAAGCGGTCTGCCCTGTTTTACAATCTGTTCAAGAATTGGCATAATGTCAGCGATTGAGGAAACTTTTCTGTCAGTAATCAAAATGTAAGGATCGTCAAGGACAGCTTCCATTTTGTCAGCGTCAGTAACCATGTACGGGGAAATATAGCCTTTGTCGAATTGCATACCTTCAACAACTGTCATATTAGTTGTCATAGTTTTGGATTCTTCAACGGTAATAACGCCGTCTTTGCCGACTTTTTCCATAGCGTCAGCGATAAGGTTACCAATTTCTTCATCGCCGGAAGAAATGGCGGCAACTTGTGCGATAGCGTCTTTGCCTTCGACTTTTTGCGAAGAGTTTTTAATTTCTTCAACGAGTCTTTTTACAGCGGCTTCAATACCTTTTTTGATAATCATAGGATTTGCGCCGGCTGCAACATTTTTCATACCTTCACGAACGATAGCTTGTGCAAGCAAAGTAGCGGTAGTTGTACCGTCGCCCGCAACGTCATTTGTTTTGGTTGCAACTTCTTTAACGAGTTGTGCGCCCATATTTTCAAAATGATCTTCAAGCTCAATTTCTTTTGCGATTGTTACGCCGTCATTTGTGATTGTGGGTGCGCCGAATTTTTTTTCTAAAACAACATTGCGTCCCTTTGGACCAAGTGTAACTTTTACAGCATTAGCAAGAGCGTCAACACCGCGACTAAGAGCGCGGCGGGCGTCTTCGTTAAACAAAATTTCTTTTGCCATTTATAAATTTCTCCTTCGTCGAAATTTTAGGGGCTAGGGATTAGGGGTTAGGGACTAGAGAAAAATCCCTAGCCCTTAGCCCTTATTCCCTAATCCCTAATTAAAGAATTGCCAAAATATCGCTTTCACGAATTACCAAATATTCTTTATCGTCCACTTTGACTTCGCTGCCCGCGTATTTGTTGAAAAGGACATCTTCGCCAACTTTGACTTCAGGAACTGCGCGAGTGCCATTGTCTAAAAGTTTGCCCGTACCAACTGCAATAACTTTACCTTTTTGCGGTTTTTCCTTTGAAGTCTCCGGCATTATAATACCGCTTTTAGTCTTGAGTTCGACTTCAGCGACTTCAATTACAACTCTGTCTCCGAGTGGTTTAATCATATTATCTAGCCTCCCAAATGATTTACCATTAACTTTCAACCGTTCGGCTGAAAACTGCTATATCATAATTCCTTTTCGACAAAATGTCAAGGTTTTAAAAATTTGGCAATGGAATTAGTTTTTTTCTGTAAATACAATGAAGGGAATATTAAAAGGTACGTCGAATAAACAAGTTTGAAATTTTTTTTGGAGATGATTCAATGGCAGTTAGAATTACAAATACAAGATACTATCCAAAATACCATATTGCCGCGCCCGGCGGCTGGATCAACGATCCGAATGGTTTTTGTTATTTTAAAGGCAAATATCACCTTTTTTATCAATATCATCCGCATTCTACGCAATGGGGACCTATGCACTGGGGACATGTCGTCAGCGACGATTTGATTAACTGGAGTCATTTGCCTATTGCACTTGCGCCGGTTGATGGTTGTGACCGTGACGGTTGTTTCAGTGGCAGTGCTATTGAAAAAGACGGGCAACTTTATCTTTTCTATACAGGACACCTCAACACGCCGGAAAATCCTGAAGGTTTCAGACAAGTTCAAAATTTTGCAGTTGGTGAAGACGGCGTACACTTTTCTAAGTCTTTAAACAATCCGGTTATTACCGTTCCTGAAGATGAAGAAATTCATCGCGCAGATTTCAGAGATCCCAAAGTTTGGAAAAATGAAGAAACCGGAAAATATTATATGGTAGTCGGTTCGCGTGTACCTGACAACGTGGCGGGGCAAGTTTTACTTTTTGAATCTGATGACTTGATTGAATGGAAATTTAAAAGCATTATGGCGCGTGTTGCAGGCAACGAAGGCTTTATGTGGGAATGTCCGAACTTCGCCAACGTTGAAGGACACGATATTTTAATGATGTCGCCGCAAGGTATTAAGCGCGAACTCAATAAATATATGAACGTCTATCAATCCGGCTACTTTATGGGAAATTTTGACTATGAAACGGGCGTTTTCACTCGTGGCGAATTTGAATTGTTAGATTATGGCTTTGACTTCTACGCGCCGCAAATTACCGAACTTCCCGATGGCAGAACGATTATGATTGCGTGGGCTGATATGTGGCAAAGTCCAATGCCGGAACAGGAAGACGGCTGGGCAGGTATGATGACTGTACCGCGTGAAATTCACGTTAAAGGCGGAAAACTTGTTACTCCACCTGTTAAAGAATTGGAAAAACTCCGCACTTCCAAAAAAGTTTACGAAGATTTGGCAATGTACAAGGCAACGAAACTTGAAGGCGTCAGCGGCGAAACTGGCGAATTGATTTTAGATATTGATTTAACTGAAACCAACGAATTTGAAATTTATCTGCGTGCCTCTGAAGATAAAACTCAAAAGACTGTACTTTCATATAACAAGGCGTTGGAAATTTTTAGAGTTAATCGTGATGAATCCGGCGCGGGTGTAGATGGTGAGCGTGAATGTACAATCGCCCCTGCCGACAAGATGAAACTGCAAATTTTCCTTGATCGTTCGTCGATTGAAATTTTCATTAACGACGGTGAAAAAGTTATGTCGCTTAGAGTTTATCCTAATGCAGATTCTACTGATATTGTTTTTGTACCGAAGGAAGGCGGCTTAAAAATCGACAGCTTGAATTTCTATGAATTGGGCGTCGGTATTCCGCAACCTGTTATTGATTAAAAATTTTTCCACAATAAAAATTAACTCCGGCTAAATTAGCTGGAGTTTTTTAGTTGCAGGAAATTATTTTTATGATAAAATATTTTAGAGGTGATATTTTTGACGTAGATTTTGAAATTGGCGAATATAAATTTGTTTGGGACGAAGAAAAAGCCAAAATTAACTGGAAAAAACACAAAGTGCGTTTTGAAGACGCGGTTTTAGTTTTTTTCGACAATAACAGATATGATGATTACGATGAATTTCACAGCGATTTTGAAGACAGAATTAAAACTGTTGGAAAAATTAATGGAATTTTAGCCGTAATTTACACTGAACGCGGCGATAGAAACAGAATTATTTCTGCACGCCAAGCGGACAAAGACGAGGAGGAACAATACTATGAACAATTTTATTATTAACGGCGTTGAAGTCAGCGAAGAACAGTACAATCGAATTAAAAATATGCGTAGGCTTTCTGACGATGAAATTGATTACAGCGATATTCCAAAAATTACCCGTGAAGAATGGCGAACAAAATTTAAACCTGCGCGACTTCACAAGAAAAATTTGAAAGTTGCAAGCTAAAGAATTATCCCCGTCGAAAATGGCGGGGATTTTTTTATTATAAAATTTTAAAATTTTTTCCATAAGTTGACGAAAACCCCTATTAAGTGCTAAGATTTACTTGCTAAGTTAAAACCACAGCACAACGTAGGAGTTTTCTATTTAGAAATTATAAACTCTTGCGCCTGTGCTGTCAATAAGAAAGGGCGCAGGTGTTTTTATGGAAGTTTTCGGAAGAGTTTATGGTATTGAATGTTTGATTAATCACAAAATTTATGTTGGAAAAACCATTCAGCCTTTGGAAAAGCGTATTCAAGGACACAAATGGGGAAAAAATCCCTTATCAGCAGAGCAATTCGCAAATACGGATTTGAAAATTTTGTGTACATTGTAATTGAAGAATGCGAAACGCCGGAAAAACTTAATGAGCGCGAAATTTACTGGATTGCTAAATTGAATTGCAAAAATCCAAATGATTATAATATGACTGATGGCGGCGAAGGTTGCTTAGGTTTTCATCACTCTGAAGAAACAAAAAAATATTGTCTTTGGCAAAAATGGGAAATCACTATACACTGGGTTATAAACATACGCCTCAAACAAGAGCTAAATGTACTGAACAAAATTTGAATCGTTCACCCAAAATATATGCAAAATCTTCTGCTACTAGTAAAAAATACAGATTTTATCCCAATCTTGAATCTGAACTTGAAAAAAATTTCATCACTCACAGGAAATTGGCGCGTCTTCTAAATTTACATCATTGTACATTGGACAGCAAATTACGCGGTCACATAAAATTTCAACCTGAATTAATGCAAGCCATAAAAGAAATTTTGAAAACCGAAATGAGCATTGAAGAATTATTTAAACACAAAGATTAATTAAATTTCAAGCGTCATTGCAATTTCTGAACAATTAGGAAAATGCGGGCAGTCCAAACAATCCCGCCACGTTTTTGGCGATAAAGTTTCCTTCGGTACAATTTCAAAACCTACGCTTTCAAAAAATTTTGTGTTATATGTCAATGTAAAAAATTTCTTGACGCCCAATTTTTTTCCGTCTTCAAGCAAACATTTTACAATTTCGCCGCCAATTCCATTTCTATGAAAATCTTTACTAACTGCTAAACTGCGAATTTCTGCAAGTTCAGCCCACGTACAATGTAACGCGCCGCAACCTACAACTTTGCCGCTTTCAACTTCTACTGCAACTACAAATTCCGGCAAAATTTCATACAGCGTGGAATAACTTTTTGACAGCATTAAACCTTCAGCCGCAAAATCGTTTATCAAATGAAAAATCGCCTCAACGTCGGCGAAAGTGGCGTGTCTGTATTCAAACAAATTTTTCAACCTTTCCAGTATGTGATATAATTTCAAAAAAATTTTGGAGGGGATTTTATGGCGGAATATTATTCAGCTTGCCCGCGTTGTGGCAGGACAAACTTTGGCGAAATTTTACATTGCAAGCGTTGCGGCACTGAATTTTGTACAAAGTGCATTGGTAAAAGAACTTTGCCGGACGGTACAAAATACGAATGTTGCCCGCGTTGCGGCGCAGAATTTGACGAAGACGACGATACAATTTATGTTGTAGTTACCGAAAAAGAAAACGCCCGTAACAGGTTTTAGGTTTTAGATATTAGGTGTTAGGGAATTTGAATTTTAAGCCTAACACCTAACACCTAATTTTGACGAAGGACAAATTTTATTCAGCGGACAATCTTTACATTTGGGACTGCGCGACGAACAAATTAAACGCCCGTGCCAAATTAACCAGTGATGCGCGTCAGCCCATTTTTCTTTTGGAATAATTTTCTGTAAGCCGAGCTCAACTTCAAGCGGGGTTGTACCTTCGGCTAATTTTGTGCGATTGGCAATTCTGAAAACGTGTGTATCAACTGCAATAGCAGGCGTCTTAAAAGCCACGCTTGTAACAACATTTGCAGTTTTTCTACCGACGCCCGGCAACTTTATCAATTCGTCAAAATCTGCAGGAACTTCGCCGCCGTAATTTTTTATCAGCATTTCACTTGTTGCCAAAATATGTTTAGCCTTCGCACGAAAATAACCGCACGGCTTTATAATTTCTTCAAGTTTAGTTTGCCCCAACGCTAAAATTTTTTCCGGCGTATTTGCTATTGGAAAAAGTTTCGCTGTTACAATATTAACGCGCTTATCTGTGCATTGCGCCGATAAAATTACCGCAACCAACAATTCAAAGACTGAATCAAATTTTAATTCGGGAATTGCGCCCGCGTAGGTTTTTTCTAAAATTTTTAATTCTTCAAGTCTGAAATCTGCCATTGCTAATCCTTCACTAAAAACAATTCCAAATACGGCAATTCTTTAAAGCCGAAATTTTTATAAAAGTTTAACGCCTTTAAATTTTCGTGTTCAGTTTCAAGTCGCAAAATTTTATCAGGATAAATTTCTTTGACGAACTCAATAAATTTTGAACCATAGCCACGCCCGCGATATTCCGACTCAATGAAAATATCTTCAATCCATATACATTCGCCGCCAAATTCGGTTGAGTAACTTTTGGCAAGCATACCATAACCAATAATTTCATCGTCAACGCAAAAAATAAATCCTTCAACAAAATTTGAGCCGCTGCTACAATTTTTAAAATTATCCTCAAAAATTTTTTCAGAGCCGTTGGTAATGACTAATGGCGAATTATAAAATTTCCGCATCATATTTATAAAAATTTCTTTGTCAGCGGCAGTAATTTTTCTGATTGTGAACATTTTAATTTGTCAAACTCCTAACAGGCGCGGGAATCCTGCCGCCACGCGCTATAAACGCCTCTGAACTGAAATTGCTTTTCACGGGAACAATAGGACAATATCCCAACAAGCCGCCGTATTCTACCACGTCGCCAACTTTTGCATTTGGTACAGGAATAATTCTAACTGCTGTAGTTTTGTTATTTATTACGCCAATAGCCGCCTCATCCGCAATAATACCGCTAATCGTCGCCGCGCTGACATCGCCCGCAACTGCAATCATATCTAAGCCGACGCTACAAACGCACGTCATAGCCTCCAATTTTTCAATCGTCAAACTGCCATTTTGTACAGCCGCTATCATTCCTTCATCTTCGCTGACAGGGATAAAAGCCCCGCTCAAGCCGCCGACGTGTGAACTTGCCATTAAACCGCCTTTTTTAACCGCGTCATTTAAAAGCGCAAGTGCGGCAGTTGTACCGGGTGCGCCGCAACTTTCCAATCCCATTTCTTCCAAAATTCTTGCAACTGAATCACCGACAGCGGGAGTTGGAGCTAACGACAAATCGACAATCCCAAATTGAACGCCTAACCTGCGCGACGCCTCCTGCGCTACAAGTTGCCCAACGCGGGTAATTTTAAACGCAGTCTTTTTAATCGCCTCTGCAATTTCAGTAAAATTTGCGCCTTTTAAATCTTCAAGTGCGTGCTTTACGACGCCGGGACCTGAAACGCCAACATTTATAACTGTATCAGCCTCGTTGACGCCGTGAAACGCACCCGCCATAAACGGATTATCGCTTGGAGCATTTGCGAAAATTACTAACTTTGCACAGCCAATAGCATTTTTATCCCGTGTCAATTCGGCGGCACGTTTGATAACTTCGCCCATTTCTCTGACGCAGTCCATATTTATACCGGCTTTAGTTGAGGCAAGATTTATCGAACTGCAGACTAAATCAGTTGACGCCAACGCTTGAGGAATTGACTCAATTAAAATCCTGTCGCCTTGCGTAAAACCTTTTTCAACCAGCGCAGAAAAGCCGCCAATAAAATTTACGCCAACTTCTTTTGCGGCTTTGTCCAAAGTTTCAGCTATTGGTACGTAACTTTCAGTTTTGCAAGATTCAGCGGCAATGGCAACCGGCGTAACTGAAATTCTTTTATTGATAATTGGCACGCCGTATTCAGCCTCTATATCTTCGCCCGTCTTTACCAAAAATTCAGCCGTCTTTGTAATTTTATCGTAAACGTTGCGGCAAAATTCGTGTAAATTTGGATGAGCACAATCGCGCAGAGAAATTCCCATCGTTATTGTACGAACGTCTAATTTATTTTCGGTTATCATTCGGTTAGTTTCTAAAATATCTTCAATGGTTATCAAAAAAATTTCGCCTCCATAAAATTTTTTCAATTCTATCAAAAAGCTTTTCAATGTCAAGAAAACTTTGATAACTAATTACTATAAAATATATTCAAATAAAGAATTTTCATTTTTAGCGCGGCGTTATTAAAATATATGAAGTTTTTCATATACGAAGGGAGATTTTTTAATGTCACAACCTGTAACGACGAACCCGCTCATAATTATGTGCATAAATATGACGGTTGTTTTTGTCGTGTTAATATCTTTAAGTTTTTTGATTAAGCTGATTCATATGATTGACCCGACGAAAGAGCCGGAAGTTAAAGACGCGGGCGGCGGCGAAAACGAGGCGGCTAAAGAAACTGCGGCGATTGTTGCAAGATTGAAAGAAAATCCTGCACCCATGCCTGAACCCGTAATTGAGGAAGGTATTTCGCCGGAAGTTATCGCTGCAATTTCTGCGGCTATTGCTTGTTGCGGAATTTCCGGACAAGTTCGCGCAGTGCGTGTTGTAAATCCTAACCGTTCAGCGTGGCGACAAAACGCCCTTACAAGCGGATTGACGAATGTTTGAGGAGGTAATTTAATTGGAATTTTTTAACGCCTTTGCAGTATCTCTCCAAGCAGTTTGGAATGACAGCGGCTTTTCAGCTTTTACGCCCGGCAATGGTATTATGATTCTCGTTGGCTTAGGTTTGCTTTATATGGCGTTCGTAAAAGAATTTGAGCCGTTACTTTTGGGACCAATCGCCTTTGGTTGTATTTTGGCGAATTTCCCGAACACTGAATTTTTCGGCGAAGAAATGAACGTTATGAAAGCCATTCGTTTTGGTATCAACTATGAAATTTTCCCGCCGTTAATCTTTTTGGGAATTGGCGCAATGACTGACTTTGCTCCGCTTTTAGCAAGACCTTCAACTTTGCTTTTAGGCGCGGCGGCTCAAATTGGCGTTTTCGTTGCACTTGCCGGCGCAATGATTGTCGGCTTTGACATTAAAGAGGCGGCGGCTATTGGAATTATCGGCGGCGCAGATGGTCCTACTTCGATTTATCTTTCAATCAAACTTGCACCGCACCTTTTAGGCGCAATAGCGGTCGCGGCTTATACTTATATGTCACTCGTCCCAATGATTCAGCCGCCAATTATGAAGGCTTTAACTTCACAAAAAGAACGTGAAGTAGTAATGCAGGAATTGCGCACTGTCACAAAATTTGAGCGCGTAGTTTTTCCAATCGCTGTAACAATTTTTGTAAGTTTGTTACTCCCGCCAATTACAGCTTTACTCGGTATGTTGATGCTTGGTAATTTGTTCCGTGAAAGCGGCGTTACTGACAGACTTTCAGATACGGCGCAAAATTCGTTGTGCAATATCGTTACAATCTTTTTGGCAACCGGTACAGGTATGACAATGAACGCTGACGACTTTTTGAAGGCAGATACTTTGTTAATCATTTGCTTAGGTTTGGTCGCGTTTATGGGAGGTACTGCAGGCGGCGTTATTTTCGGTAAAATTATGTGCAGATTGAGCGGCTGGACGGTTAATCCGTTAATTGGATCGGCGGGCGTTTCTGCAGTTCCAATGGCGGCGCGTGTTTCTCAAATTGTCGGTATGAAGGCAAAGCCCGGCAATTATTTATTAATGCATGCAATGGGACCTAACGTCGCCGGTGTTATCGGTACGGCGGTTGCGGCAGGTACAATGCTTGCAATGCTAAAATAGCTTAATATAAAAACTTTTCAACGTCGTTGCAGAAATGCGGCGGCGTTTTTTTGTTTAGAAACTAAAAAAAATTTAAAATATAACTTGACAAACATAACACGGGGGGGGGTATAATATAAATGTAATAACTTAATTTTTTTATTGATTGGAGGAATTTAAAATGACTAGTTATCTTAGTACTTACGGAGGTAATAGTTGGGGAAGTTCCACGCAGCGCGGCAACGTGAATTCGGGATTTTTAAGCCTCGATAATGCCAATGAAAGACGTAGACTGCAAGAAGCCATGAGAAAAAATACTCAAACGCTCATTGATTCTGCAAACGCTGCAGACGCGTCAACTAAAACAACTACTTCAAGCACAACAACATCTTCAACTAAAACCTCTACCACAACCACAACTACAACAACGCCCACAACAACTACTTCAAGTACAACAACCTATTCAAGCACTACGACTCCTGCCAGTACAACAACTTATTCAACTACAACAACTCCTGTAGTTACAACTCCCGCAAGCACGACAACCTATTCAACTACGACAACGCCTACAATTACAACGCCCGCCGTTACAACGCCTGCAATTACATCAGCTTTAACACTTCCAACGCTGCCTTCACTTACGACAGATTTAAGCGCGTACAGTACAACTACACCTACAGCCACTACAACTTCAACCGCTACAACTCCAACGACTATTCCAAATGTAACCTCGTACAGTGCAACTACTCCAACTTCACTTACTACGCCTTTTGCGTTCAGCACATTTAATAATTTAATGTATTCGTTTATGAGCATGATGATGAGTATGGCTAATTTGTTTGGCGGCAATGCTTTACGCGCCGCCACTTCGCCTTTCGCCGCTAATACAATGATGAATTTGATAAATGGCGGTAATTATATTTCGGCGAATACAAACACGCTTGACAGCATTATAACGCCAAGCACTTTGGGCAATTCGGTCAGTAATGTAATTCCAAATGACTTAAGCAGCATTGGCAGTAGCGCAAATAATCCTGTAATTGCTCAATCAAGCGGCAGTACGACGGTATAAAATATTTTTAAAACGGACTTTATTAAAATTGAATTAAAAATTGGCGGCGGTATTTCAATCGTCGCTTTTTTGTTGTAAATTTTTATATTAAGATTTTATAATTTTCTGTACGCTTTCCATTAATTTAAATTTAGTAATGTTTGTGGTGATTTTTTGTTTTGAAGACATTAGCAATTAAATTTGTGGTATAATGAGGAAAATTTTTTTGGAGGCAGTTTAATGAAAAATTTTTTAAAAATTTTTCTTATCATTGAAATTTATTTGTTTTGTTCGGTTAATATCAGTTTTGCGGAAAGTTTGAAAATTACTTTGGAAGACGCAATAAATTTGGCACTGAAAAATAATCGAACTATTGAACAATCTGAAGATGACAGAGAGGCAGCGCGTTGGAATTTATCGGCAGTTCGCAGGAGTTTTGGTCCCAGTTTGAATTGGATCAGCAGCGCAAATAAAATTGGCGGAAGATTTTATAACGATTCGCGTGCAAGTCGCAGCCAATTTAATAGTTGGACTGAAGAACAAAAAATTGCTTCCGGTTACCAAATTGCTGATTTTCCGCGTTATGAATCAGAAACCTCAAACAGTTTAAATTTTTCATTTCCAATTTACAGCGGTGGAAGATTGGAATCTCAAAAAAAATCTGCCGAATACAATTTAAATTCTGCGGATTTAATTTTGGAAAATACGCGGCAAGAAATAAAATTTCAAACAACGCAGGCTTTTTATCAAGTTTTGCAGTACAATGATTTAATGAATGTTCGGATGGAAGAAATGATAAATCTTTCAGAGCATTTGGAAAATGTAAAAATTCAGTACGAAATTGGTACAGTTGCAATGTCTGACGTTTTGGCAACAAATGTTCAACTTGCAAACAGCCGACAAAATTATAATTCTGCACAAATAAATTTTGAAAACGCGGTTGCAACTTTGAACAATTTAATAGGTTTGCCGGTCGATACAAATTTGATAATGGATGGAGATTTAAAATATACGTCCTTCGATGAAGATGAAAATTTTTGTTTGGAATACGCGTTAAATCATCGACCGGACGGAATTGCAGCAAATTTTTCAGTAAAAAGTGCAGAATCTGCAGTTAATCAGGCAAAAGCCGGAACGCGACCAAATATTTCTGCCGTTGTAAGCGGCGCATTTTCCGGCGAAGGAGCATTTAAAGCGGATCATATAAAAGAACATTGGGCGGCAGGTCTGGAAATGAATTGGAATATTTTTGACAATAATGTTACTTCGGCGCAAGTAAAGCAGACAAAAATTTTGCAAAAAAAAGCTGAATCGCAAGAAAAAGAACAAATTGAAAAAATTAGACTGGAAGTTCACAACGCTTATACAAGTTTGAGAATCTCTGAAAAAAATGTAAAAATTTCTGAAGAAACAATCCAGCAGGCGCAAGAACAATATTTAATTGCTAAAATTCGCTATGAAGAAGGTGTTGACACAAATTTAAACGTAATGGACGCGCAGGAAAAGTTGACGCAGGCGCGAACAAATTATTTTTCCGCGCTGTATTTTTACAACACAAGCAAGGCGCAACTTGAAAAGGCAATGGGTATTCCAATAGTAATTGACGCCGCAATTTATAAAAAAGCGGTTGACGAAGGAAAAGTTTCCAAGAAAGCATTAGAGTTTTCAAAAGTTGAATAAATTTTCCGCAAAAAAAATCCTCCTTAATTGGAGGATAATTTTTTTATATATTTTTTTTGAAATTTTCATTACGGTTGGAATTTCCGGCTGCAACCACAAAATCTAATTCTTCGTCGCAAATTTTTTCCTCTGCCAACTGTTGAGCAAAACTTTTAAAATTTTTCAAGTTGTTTTGTCGTTGCCGTTTCAAAAGTTCTTTAAGTAAACTTTCTTTCACCTTGCTGAACATTGAATAATCAAATTCACGCAAACTTTTTTCTAAAATTTCTTCAGTCATTTCAATCACTCCTCAAAAGTTTTTCTGTTAAATTATATGCACCGGCTGCAAAATTATTACAAAAGATTCTTCAAAGTATTTTTTGAGCGTTTCAAAATTACGCTTACCGTGTTTGGTTTCAAATTTAAAATTTCTGCAATTTTGCGCGGCGGATAATTAAGCCAATAAGTCATCTCAATAATTTTTCTTTCGCGTTCCGGCAATTTTTCCAAAGCGGCACGAATTTTATTTTGAGTTTCTGCCTGTAAAATTTTTTTCTCCGGCTCTTCAAATTCAGGCGCGGCAGGATTAAAATTTTCGTCCCAAGTTTCTTCGTGTTCTCCGTGATAATTTTGAGAACGCCAAAACATTTTCATTTCATTCAGCGCAATTTGAAAAAGCCAAGTTGAAAAAGCCGCACGATTAGGATTATAACTTTGCAGATTCTCAAACATTTTCAAAAAAGTTCTGCTTATAATTTCATCTGTAATATCTGCGTCGGAAGTTTTCGCGTAAATAAATTTGTAAACTCGCGGAAAAAAATGCTGATAGAGTTCGTTAAAAGATTCTTCGTCCTGAATCGCCGCAACCGCCAAATTATTCCAGTAAGAAATATTTTTTTCCAAAATTTTCACCTGCCGAAATTTTTTTTAATTATACGCACAAATTTTAATTTTATGACAAGATTTTAAAAAATTTTTTAAGCCATCTGACGCTTAACCAAATTTGAAAAAATACCGCCGCGTTGTACCAATTCCTCAAAGCCGCCACTTTCAACAATTCTGCCCGCGTCCATAACAATAATTCTATCGCAGTTACGAATGGTAGAAAGTCTGTGCGCTACAATGATTCGCGTTGCCTTCAAATTGTCCAAACTTTTTGTAACAATCGCTTGAGTGCGGTTATCCAGCGCGGAAGTTGCCTCGTCAAAAATCAGAATCGCCGGTTTTGTAACGAGAGCGCGGGCGATTAAAATTCTTTGACGTTGCCCGCCGGAAATATTTTTGCTGCCTTCGCTGATAACAGTTTGCATACCCATTGGCATCATTGCAATATCATCGGCAATTCCTGCCGCCTCTGCCGCTTGCCAAGCGTCATCTTGCGTCAAAGAATTTGTTCCAATTATATTTGTAAAAATATCGCCTGTCATCAGTTGCCCGTTTTGCAAAACTACGCCGAGTTGACTTCTTACCGACGGCAAATTTATTTCTGATAAATCTTGTCCGTCATAAAAAATTCCGCCTTTCTTTGGATTTTCAAAACCTAAAAGCAATCTGACAAGCGTAGACTTGCCGCAACCGCTTTTACCGACAATCGCCACATTTTCGCCAGCGGATATTTTAAAATTTATATCGTGTAAAACTTCCCTGCCTTCTACATAAGAAAAGCACAAATTATTAACTTCTATTGCGCCGGATAAAATCCCTGCGTCAGGTTTATCGCCAACACTTTCAGGAATTTCTTTCAAGATTGGGCGAAAATTTTCAATGTGCGGCTGAATTGCAAAGTATTGCCCCACTAATGGAATTATTCCATTCAAAGTTCCGTTAAAAGCCGTAAACGCCGCCTGAAATGCAATGAATTGAGCATAGCTTATTCCTTGCACCGTTTGACCGTTTGCGCCAACTTCATTCATTCCGTAAACCGCAATATAATAAAGTGCCATTGTCAAAATAAACGGCTGAATACTGCCGATAATCGTATTGTAGTTACCTTGCCAACGTAATTTTAAATTCCATTTCCACGTTTCACCAAAAACTTTGCTCCAAAGATAAAAAGCATTTTTTTCCGCGCCATGTTCCTTAAATTTTGCAAGACCTGAAAAAATTTGCTGAATCGTCCCAGATTCTTCATTTTGCGCGGCAATTAAATTTCTTTGAAAACCAATGACGCGCCTATATATAAAAGCCGTGATAATAGCATAAACAATCCAAACTGCCACTGCAACCGCCGTTAATTTCAAACTGTAGTAACACATTAAGAAAATCGACCAAAACGAAAAGACAAATCCAAAAACTCCGCTGATAAATTCGGGGCTAACTAATTCTTTTATAACGCCCATTCCGCCCATTCTGCTTGCAAGTTCGCCCGTCGTAAATTGGCGAAAAAATTTTGTCGGCAAAGTTAAAAGTCTGCTCCAAAGTGCCGCCTCCGTCGCCATATTAATTCGCGTGGTTATTCGCATTACGGCGATTGTTCGCACTATCCCCAAACTCGCCATAGTAAAACTCGTTACCATTGTAACTTGCGTAACGGTTGCAAGGCTTTGCCTGTCCAAAATTGGAATTATATCTGCAAAAATTGTTTCCGTGATTATTGGCATTACAAGCGGAATTAATCCGGAAAATAAGCCGACGGCAATTACCGTTTTATAATCTGCTGCCCAACATTGCTTAAAAATAAATTTCATCAAATCCAAAATTTTTAATTCACATGTTGGAAATCCCGCGTAACATTCAAAGGCATCTTTTGAAATTTCTTTTGCAACTTCGTCATCAATTTTCACGCCGTCGGGAAATTTTTTTGTAACAACTTTATAATTTCCCGGCGAAGTAGGAACAAATACTGCTAGGTCTTTTTTTTCGCCGAAATATCCAATCAAAACGCCGCTATCTTTTTTGTACCAGCCATTAATCAAAGTAACCAAGCGCATTTGCATATTGCCTTTTTGTATCAGCCTGTGCAAAAGTTTGACTTGATCAAATTTTTTTGTAAGTTCCGGCGCAATTTTTATATTTTCAGTCGGCATTTTTAAAGCGATGGCAGCACGTCTGACAACAAATGTTGCCTCCTCAATTTTTTCGTTACGTGAAATACTTTCACTGAAAGTTAAATTTTCTTCGCCAAGTAAATTTGAAATGGCGTTATCAACAATTCGCCGCTGATTTCTTTCGCGAACTTCGACACGTTGAGAAAATTTTTTGTCTTCTGACTTAAAACGTACACCCAACAACATTGATAAAATTTCTTCGTTGGTTTGAAATTTTTCAATCAAATTTTCTAAGTCTGTGCAGTCTTCAAAAAAATCTTTTTCACGCCATTTTATTAAAATATCGTCGCCCTTGTCCGCCAAAAGTTCTAGCCATGAAAGTTTTATCAATTCGCCGAACCATTTTTTCATAAAATTTTTTAAATCGTCCGACGAAACGGATTCAAATTGCAAAATTTCTATTTCTGAATCTTCAACCGCGTATATAACAGTTTCGACTTGTTCAAATTCATCTAACGTAGGGAAAGCCGCGCAATTTTTTTCAAATTCCGCCAAAAATTCTTGTCTGAATGAACCTTCGCCGCTCATTATCGCATAAACTTCAATTCGCCCGCTTAAAACTTTGGCTAAACCTTTTTCAAGTTTAAACCTATCTCCTGCCGACAAAACAATTTTCTCGTTCATTTGTAAAGTTATCACCTGTTCAAGAAATTTTTTCCAATTATATCACAAAAAAAATCCCAACGACTAATCGAAGGGATTTTTTTATTGCGACCGTCCGCCGCGTTTTGTTGGTTATTAAAGCCAATTAACAGCTGCCTTAACACCAGGCTGATTTGAAGCGGGGTTTTTGTCGTCGGCGGTGTTCAAATTTATGTCGCTACGAATTTTTGTCCACCAATTGCCGCCCGCGACCTTTTCGAGTTCCTCGTCGTCGAGCTTTTCGAGTTCATCATTGATTTTTTTGAGATTTTCTTCACGTGTTGCCATTTTTAATTCCTCCTAAAAATTTTTTGAAATTTTGTTTTCACTTCGTTATATGCACGACTTAAATTTTTATGACAGGATTTTATAAAAATTTTTTCACCGCGCCAAATAAAAAAATTTGCTATTCAATTTCAACCGCGCTTTCATAACGTTCAGCAATAAGGCGGCTGTATGCACCATCGCGCTGAATCATATCCCGATGTTTGCCGCGTTCAACAACAACGCCGCGTTCCAAAACTATAATTTCGTCGGCATCACGAATAGTAGAAAGTCTATGAGCAACGATTAAGCAAGAGCAACCGCGCCGCCGAATATTTTCCAAAATTTTTTGCTCGGTAACAGGATCAAGCGCACTTGTTGCCTCGTCTAAAATTAAAAGAGAAGGATTGATAGCCAACGCCCGCGCTATTTCCAAACGTTGACGTTGCCCGCCGCTGAAATTTAAGCCGCCTTCAGAAACTTTGGAGTCGTAACCGTCTTCAAGTTGTAAAATATCTTCGTGAATACAAGCATCTTTGGCAGCCTGTACCACGTCAGATTTTTTTATTGAATCGTCAAAAAGCGTTAAATTTTCGGTAATTGTTCCGGTTAATTGAAAAATATCTTGATCAACGGCAGAAATAGAATTAACAATGGCGGCACGTGGAATTTGGCGGCGCAATTTACCATCAAATTTAACTTCGCCGCACCATTCTTCGTAAATTCCGGTAACAATTTTAGCAACGGTAGATTTTCCACTGCCGGACGCACCGACAACCGCCACCCAATGACCGGGCTTAATGTGCAGATTAAAATCTTTCAGCAAAGGTTTTTCCAATGGCGAATAACCGAAAGAAATATTTTTTAATTCCAATTCGCCGGAAAGTCTTTCAACATTTGCAGAAATTTTTTCGTCCTTGCAATTTAAATCGTCAATTTCATAGCGGCGCACGTCATTTAATCTTTGCATTTGCATTTCAGTAGATTGCAACGTTGAGCCTAAGCCGAGCAAAGCATTAACAGGAGCTTGAAAACTAGCCATTAAATTTTGAAAAGCCATAAATATACCGGCAGTCATTGCGCCGTCCATAATGGAAAAGCCGCCGAGAGTCATAATAAGTGCGCCGTTAATTCCGCCAAGAAGTGTTGGAATTATTGTAGCCGTCATTTGCCAAATAGCAACGTCTTGACTTGCAGATAAAACTTTGGCGCGGTAACCAGCCCATTTTGCAAAAAAATCAGCTTCGTTGCCGTTAGCTTTAATAGTTTCAATCATAGATAAGCCGTTAATTGCCACGCCATATTCTTTGCCCGCGTCCTGCTGAATTTTCATTTGCAAATCTGTTAAATGTCTGCGAAGTGCGAAAAAAATTATTATATCGACGCTTGAAAATGCAACGCCAATTATTGTTAAGGTTACGTTGTACTGTAAAAGTAAAAGCAAATAGAAAATGGCAACGAAAAAATTTAAAATTACGGTTGCCGCAGGTCCCGATAAAACTCCTGCGATTGATTCATTGTAATTGACACGGCTTGCAACTTCCGCCGCGTATCTTTGATTGAAAAATTGCATTGGCAAGCGTAGCAAGTGCCAAAAGAATTTTGAAGAATCAGCCAAAGTTAATTTTCTTTGCCAACGAGTTAAAACTACTGCTTGCAAAAAATTCATTGCGCCGCAAACAACAAATGAAAGCGTCATAGCCAACATAAAATTGAACATCCAATCTGGATGCTTTTTTGTTAAAATATCGTCCAAAAAAATTTGCGAAAAAACAGGCGACGCTAAGCCGGGGATAATCATACCGAGATTTAAAAGCAAAATGAAAAGCACTGCCCATTTATCCTGCGCGAGTTTTTCAGCAACAGCCTTGAAAATATTGTAACGTTCGCCTTCTTTAACAAAATTTTCGTTCGGTTCAATTTTCAATGCAACGCCGGTGTAAGAAGTTTTAAAATCTTCCCAATATACCGTGCGCCGCCCCATAGCAGGATCATTCAGATAAGCCTTGCCGTTTTTAATTCCTTCCAAAACTACAAAATGATTGAACTCCCAGTGAATTATCATAGGGAAGGCGGCAACTTCTTTAACTCTATCAGCCGAAAATTTATAGCCGTCAGCATTGCAACCGCGATTTCTAGCGGCACGAAGTACACAACTAGCCTTTGAGCCGTCACGATTGACGCCGCATTCTTGCCGTAATTTTTCAAGCGGCAACCATAAACCGTAGTGCGCCAAAATCATTGACAAAGACGCCGCGCCACATTCCGTAGCTTCCATTTGTAAAATCGTTGGAACTTTTACGCGCGAGCCGTCATCAAAAAATTTTTTAATTCTTTCAAAAATATTCATTAAAATTCCTCTTTAACGACTGTACTAAAATTTTTCAAAATTATATCACAAAAAAAATTGCCCGAAGGCGTAAAAAAAAATTTCATTTTCAGCGATTTCTTAGCCAGTGACTTAATTTATAAAAAACTTTTTCAATCGGCGGCTTGCGCTCAATTATTATTGAACCTGTGCAAAAAGAACCGGGAGTTATTGGTTTATGTTCGCCAACTTTTGAAGTCCACAAGTAGCCGGATTCAGAATCAGCATCTTTAACCAAGTCAAAAGTTACTTCCATAACCGCGCCTTGTTGCGCCTGCAAAATGAATTGTGCAAGTTGCGAATTGCCCAAATGTTGCCCAATTCCTTGAGCCGTAACGGGATATTGAGAAACGGTACGAACGACGCCAATTAAAGAGCCGGATTGCGAAACGTCAACGCCGTTAGGCGCAAGTTGAATCGTCATTCCTTTTTCAATACGCTTGCCTTTATCGACGGGAACATATAAAAGCCCTGTTAAATCGTCGCGGTTTTGGGTAATTCTAACGGTACAGATAGGAGTACCGGCAGAAATCATAGTACCTTCATCAACCATAACTTCATCAACAATTCCATCATAATCTGAGTAAATATCTTCAGCAACAGTTTGCTGATATTCTTTTGCGTTGTACTGATAAGCGCGATTCATAGCATCCCTATCGCTGGACGCAAGCCCCATTCCGTATTGCGCCATTGTAGTATCTGCGGATTGTTCGGCTTGTTCCATATGTGCAATTAAATCGCCTTTTCTGATAACGTCGCCGGGTTTTACGTAGAGATGAGAAATTTTGCCCGTTGCAACGTGCGAAATATTTAACACGCCCGCCGAGTCCATAATTAAGCCCATTCCATCTGCTTTTTCAGTGAACGCACCGAAAATTGACCACAAAATTACCGAAAAAAGCAAAACTAAAATTGAAATTAACGCCATCCAATTTATTGGCGTAGTTATCGGCAACATTGTATCCAGTCTTTCCGGCGAGCGCAGTTTATCCAGTGCCTCTTGACTGAAAATTTGTGATTTATCTGCTGGCAATTTATTTTTCATCTCCAATCAAAGTTATTGTAACTTTCATACCCGTTTCAAGACCTTTAGTAGCTGAAGTGACAACAATTTCTCCTTCGTGCAAACCGGCTAAAATTTCAATAAATTCGCCGTCGTCTGCGCCAACTTTAACTTCGCGGCGTTCCAAATTATTATCGCCTTTGACTACGAAAACAAATTTTCTGTTAGTATCGCTCAATGCAGAAAGCGGAATTGTCAGCGCATTGTGTTTTGAGTTTCTAATCAGTTCCACGCCATTATAAGTTTGTTGCTCCAAAATTCCTGCGCGATTGTCAATTTCAAAAATTATTTTACGCATTGCCGCCGCTTGATTTAAATTTGGAATAATTTCACGAACATAAACGGGAAAAGTTTGAGCCTTGCCCAAATTGCCCGCGCCATATTCTGTATCATAAGCCTTTTGAAAGGCGCGGCTGTTAGTAAAATTCAATTCCAATCTTTCGCCGACAGAAAATTCTTTGGCTTGAATGTCTTCAACAGGCAATGAAAAATTTAGCGTTGAAAAGTTGCCGACTAATGCTATTGGCGTTCCCGCCGTTACGAACGCGCCAATTTGCTTGTATAAAATTAAAATTTCGCCGTCAATGGGGGCGGTAACTTGTTGGCGTGAATCCTGTACCAAAAGTTGTGCTTTTTGTGCTTGAGCCTCGCGCAGGTTTGCTTGTGCCGCCTCAAAATTCAATTTGGCTTCGTCGTATTTTTCAAGCGAAGTTGCATTTTTTTCTTTCAAACGTTCGTATCTTGCAAAAGAATTTTTTGACTGCAAAACTTGCGCTTCTGCTCTGGCGATCGCGCTTTCTGCCTGCTGAATTTTTAGCGGTATATCTTCGTTGACTAGTTCAAATAAAATTTGTCCTTTGCTTACTGCAGAATTTTTGGAAATAAAAGCGTTTTCTATTCTGCCGTCGATTAGTGCCACTGCATCTGCCATTTCTTCCGAAGTCAAATTTATTGTGTCCAATACAAAAACCGGCTGCAAATTTCTGAATTTAGCCGTTGCTCCTTGCAATGGAATTGTTCTGTTTTGCATTCGCATTTCTATTTGTCCTTCGTCTGTTTTATTTAAATACGCGCCGTAACCGATTAAAGCAACTGAAAATGTCAAAATTATAATCATTCCAATGAAGTATAATCTTTTCATAAATATTCCTCCAATTTGTATTGTCTATTTCAAGTTGCGGTGACTAGCACAAAAAATCTGTAACACATTTCCGCTGCCAAAGAAATTTCCCATTAGACAAATTTTTCACAAGAATTAAAATTTCAACGCCAGTCATTATGTAAAAAACGTTTTGCCCCGCGCAGTAGGGAAAACTTCAAAAAATAATTGGCGGTAAGTTGGATATGTCAGCAAAAAAATTTTTCATCAGCACTTCAAAGCGTGTGCCTTTGTCAACTTCAGAAATTGAAATTTTGCGGTACTTTTCTAAAATTTTTTCAATTTCCATAGTAATTGCCTTTAAGTTTTGGTTGGATTATTTGTTAAATCAACGCAAGATATTTACTTTGCTCGTTGACAGGAATTTTGAGAGCGTTCATAGCTTGTTGTGCTGTTAAGTTTAATGTTTCCATCAGGCTACGAATATTTTCAATTAAATTTTTTTCCTTACCTTCAGCCGCCGCTTTTTTAGCAGCTTTTTTAGCGGCTTTTTCTGCAGCTTCAGCAATTTCATCTTTAAAAATTTCAGCAACAATGTTATTCATCTTTCAAACTCCTAACTAAATTAATGCAAGATACTTATTTTGCTCGTTGACAGGAATTTTGAGAGCGTTCATAGCTTGTTGTGCTGTTAAGTTTAATGTTTCCATCAGGCTACGAATATTTTCAATTAAATTTTTTTCCTTACCTTCAGCCGCCGCTTTTTTAGCAGCTTTTTTAGCGGCTTTTTCTGCAGCTTCAGCAATTTCATCTTTAAAAATTTCAGCAACAATGTTATTCATCTT
>CALFJB010000048.1 GCA_937877565.1 uncultured Selenomonadales bacterium
TGTATATTCTTTGGCAATTCAAGATTATGTAGGCGGCGGCGACGAATTAGCTTAATTTGGGAATTAATTTTTTCAAAATTAATTCAATATGCTTTAATTATTTGTTACAGGATTTTTTAAAAATCCATTAAGCAATACCATAAAAACCAGATAAAAAATTACTAACGCCATTGTCCACTGAAAAACTAAATCGTAGTCGTTGGCTTGAACGGCTGAATAAATCGCCGTTGACATTATTTGAGTAACGCCCGGTATATTTCCTGCAAACATAATCGTTGCGCCAAATTCGCCTAACGCTCGCGTAAAAGCTAAAACCGTTCCAGCCAAAATTCCAAAACGTGTATTCGGTAAAATTATTTTCCAAAAAATTTTCCATTCGCTAACGCCTAAAGTTTGCGCGGCGTTGATTATGTTTCTGTCAAGTTGTTCAAATGCTCCGCGTGTCGTCCTGTACATCAGCGGCAACGAAACTACCAAAAATATATCAAACTGCAATAAAAATTTTCCTATGAAACTGCGCTTGCCGAAAAATAAAATCAAAAAAAATCCTACCACCGTTGGCGGCAAGACCATTGGCAAGGTTATAATTGCGTCTGCAAGCCCCTTGAATTTTTCCAAATTCGCCACTTTGTACGCCAGAAAATTTTCACCCGTTCATCAAAATAATTTTGTCAACCGGAAATTTTATATAAACTTTGGCGGCTTTTATTTCCTGACAAATTTTTTTTTGAAACTTCCCAACGAATTAAATTTTTGCCTGCGATTGAAACATTTTCTAAAAAGTGCGAATGAATCCCGACAAATTTTAAATCATCGGGAATTTTTTTATTTAACGTCAATTCAATCTGCCAATCTTCAGCAAAAATTTTATTGGCGTCAATTTTTTTTGCGGCAGAAATATTTTTGCAACCCGTTAGAATTGCCGCCGCCTTAGTTTGGGGATTTTTGAAAAGTTAATGCTTAGTATTCGTTTCAGAAATTTTGCCCTGCGTCATTACAGCAATTATATTTTCAGCCGTCACATTTTCAAAACTGGAAATATTTTTATCGCTGTCATTCGGCACGATTAAAACAACTTCATTTTCAAGCAGATTTTTTCTTGTACTGTCAGCCAAATTTTGAGATTGTTTGAGGGCGTCCTTGTGCGGCAGAGAAAAATAAATCAGTACCGCCGCCGTTTTCAATCGCCTGTTGAAGTGCGCCGCTTGAGCCGAAATTGAAAACTAATTTAACGTCGGGATTTTCCTTTTCAAATTCGGTTGCAAGTTTTTTCATTGCGTCAGTTAAACTTGCCGCCGCCTGTCACAAGTAAAGCAGTTACCGCCATTACCATACCAAAAATTTTTTTCATCTGTAAAACCTCCAAAAAATTAAGACTGTCTCTCCGAATTGAAAAGGCAATCTTTTTTCGCAAATTCAAAAGTCACGGTATACCCTGAGAAATTACCGCGCCAAAACTGCGAAATATTTAAACTCCTTTTCAAACGTGGAAGGCGACACTGTTTCCAATATCGCCCCGGCTGAATGTCATAGCTTGCCGCCTTAGACATTTTCGCTCGGAGAAATGTTTTAACTGCAAATTCTAGCATTACAAAAACTGTGCAACAGTGATATTTATCAAATACCCGCCAAAATGAAAAAATACAAAGAAGCGCGAGGAATGGGCGGCTTTGTGCGTTCAAATTGGGATGAAGTTTCAGAATTGGTGGCGGCAAGTTTGTTGCATACCGTTCAAAAATATGTTCCAGACAGAATTTTTGGCTTTTCGGGCTGACACGTGGATAAATTTAAAAATAGGTAGCGACGCCGCCTTTGCAATGGCAATGGAACACGTTATTTTGAAATAATATTATTGGGGCGAACCGGCAGAATTTTTCATTGACTACGCTAAAAAATTTACTGACTTTCCATTTTTGGTAATTCTGGACGAAAAGGACGGCAAGTATCAGCCCGGCAGATTTTTAAATGCAAAAGATTTTGGGCGTACTGACAAACACGCCGAATTTAAACATTACGCAATTGACGAAATTACAAACAAATTGGTAATTCCAAACGGCACGATGGGCGATCGCTGGGACAGGTAAAATAAATGGAATCTGCGCGAAGAAAATTCTGATACTGGCGAAAAAATTTCTCCAAAACTTTCAATTTTAAATGAACGTGACGACGTTGCAGAAATTCTTTTGCCGTATTTCGGAAATGACAGAGGCAATAATTTGACTTTAAGGCGCGTCGTTCCCGTGAAGAAAATTAAAACTGCCGAAGGTGTGAAATTTGTTACAACGGTTTATGATTTGATTTTGGCGAATTACGGAATTGATACGGGTATTGGCGGCGAATGTGCAAACTCCTACGAAAATGACACGCCGTACATTCCGCGCTGGCAAGAAAAATTTACAGGCGTTAAAGCTGATATGGTAATTCACACGGTGCGGGAATTTTCCGACAACGCACTGAAAACGCACGGGCGCACAATGGTTATAATGGGCGGCGGCTGGACTCATTATATTGTACAAGAAAAATTGAGACCTGCCGAAGGTTGGGCGCGTCTTATGACTGCTACAGATTGGCAGGGCGGAGCAAAATTGCAAAATTCCACGTCGTATTTTTATTTTGCAACGGATCAATGGCGCAGTGAAGAAGTTGACACGTTGCCGCTTGTTGCACAAACTGAAAAGCCGCGTTGTCGTCACCCGGGCGATTATGACGTTTTGGCGGCGCGTTGAAAGGCAAATTAGATTTATTGGTGGATATAGATTTTAGAATGGCGTCAAGTGCGCTGTATGCTGATGTAGTTTTGCCGACGGCGACTTGGTACGAAAAAACAGATTTATATTCAATAGATATGAATCCGTTCGTTCATCCTTTTCAACCGGCAGTAGATCCACTCTGGGAGGCGCGT
Source organism: uncultured Selenomonadales bacterium (assembly GCA_937877565.1). Taxonomy (GTDB): domain Bacteria; phylum Bacillota; class Negativicutes; order Selenomonadales; family Selenomonadaceae; genus Quinella. Next base: position 2,903 of record CALFJB010000048.1, read on the forward strand.
ACCGACTAGGATATTTTCCGCACGCTTGCAAAGGCAGTTTCAAAAGTTGCCACTGAATCAAATTTACCGATTTACAAAGACGTTTTCGCCGCGCCTATTCAACACGACAGCGAAGGCGAAACTGCACAATCTGAAGGCAAAATTTTAGATTGGAGCAAAGGCGATTGTGAACCGGCTGCCGGAAAGACTATGCCCGCCATTGGTTTAATTGATTTTCAACAAATATTGAGCAGTTAATTCCTTTCCGCACTCTTACAGGTCGTCAAGCATTTTATGTTGATCATGAAATGATACGCGAATGGGGCGAAACTATGTCAATTTACAAGCCAATTTTAGAATTTCGCCCGCTTAAAAATCCTATTGGCGAAACTAAATAAATTACACTGAAATTTTTGACGCCGCACAATAAATGGTCAACTCATTCAATGTATTTTGACAGTCAGCAAATGTTGACGCTTTTTAGAGGCGGGCAAACTGTTTGGATTAACGAAAAAGACGCCGCCGAAATTGACGTTAAAGATAATGATTGGCTTGAAAATTAAAGCGCAAATTGCAATGGTGATGAATCTTGATAAATTCATTGGCTGTCATACTTGCTCAATCACCTGCAAAAATGTTTGGACGAACTGCGAAGGCGTAGAATATATGTATTTTAACAACGTCGAAACAAAACCGGGCGTAGGTTATCCGCGTGATTGGAAAAATCAAGAAAAATGGAAAGGCGGCTGGCAACTTGACGGCGGCGAACTTTCTTTAAAAACCAGCTCAAAGTTGGAGCGTATTTTGAAACTTTTTTATCATCCTGAACAACCTGAAATAAAGGATTATTACGAGCCGTGGACTTACGACTATGAAACTTTCACAGAATACGAATTTATATTTGACGACGCACAACCGCACGGACTTTGGTAAACAGGCGCAGGAATTGCATGACTTTAAAACTTTATTTCTAGAAAACGGCAACGATTTAAATAAAGAAATTCCTGAATATTTACCGGCGATATTGGAATTGGCGACGGGCGGAATACCGGCAGGATTGTTATTTTTCGGCGGATTCTTTTTTCTGATGCAAAGGCGTTTCAGTTATCCCAAAATGGCAGTCAATACCTCAAAAATGGACGGCGTACTTTATGCAATTTTATTCTGTGCAATAGCGACGGGCTGTCTTGCAACGGCGTTAAATGCAACGGGAATTTTGGGCGACTTCAACTACAGAGAAACAATTTTCACTTGTTTCAGAAGCAACTGCAATAATTTTCCCGTTCACAAGATTGGTACATTGCCTGTCATTCCCGTTTGAATATTTCTGCAGGAGCAACATAATTTACCGTAAAAAATAGTTTCTAAAGGATTTACTTTGAAAAGATATTGTGTAAAATGATATTAATTTGTTTAAAATAATATCTTTTCGGAGGTGCAAAAAATGGGAAATCAGAATACCATTGCCTTTTTAATTAAGCAACTTTTAATGAGAGTCTTTAAAATTGTTGCGGTAGTTGTTGTAATAGTTATGGCAAGTTTGTTTTTATTTACAAATTATACGGCTGTTGTAAATGAAGCGGGTATAGTGCGCGGCGGCAGTCAACGTGTTGTAAAACAAGTTCTTGCAGGTGCGGACGAATCCGGCGCAATGGAAAAAGTTGAAGGTATTCTAAAGAAACTGGACGGCGCAATTTTATTGGGGAGTTTTTCAACCGAGTACGCAAAAGTTTTTGATTATTGGAACAGTGAAGTTAAACCTGCAATGGCGGAATATAAAAATTCCAAAAATCCTGAAAAACTTTTGGAAGTCAGCGAAAAATATTTTGGGCTAACAAATTCTATGGTGGACGCGGCGCAAAGTATGGTTAATGTTATGACGGCAGTTTTGTACATTATACTTTTGGCGTTTGTCGGCGCGGTAGGAATGTTTTTGAAGAAAGTTTATTTAATTTTCACTGAAAGGGTTGTCAATCCCATTCAAGCTCTGGAAAGTACAGTTGATAAACTTTCAAAGGGCAATTTGTCCCAAAAACTTCAATACGAACAAGAAGACGAAATTGGAATACTTTATAACTTGCTTGATAAAATGCGCGTTGAGCTTTCCGGCTACGTCAAAGATATTGAAAAAAATCTGCGTTGTATGGCGGGCGGCGATTTGGTTACTGCAACTGATATGCAATACATCGGCGATTATGAACCTATTCAAGAAAATATAAATCACATTCGTAATTCACTTTGTAACGAAATTCAAAGTATGAGCGGAATAGCCGACAAAGTTGCTGAAAGTGCCGGTGAAGTTTCGCAAGTTTCACATTCGCTGGCTGAAGGCGCAATGACTCAAACAGAAAGTATTCAAGATTTGCAAAATAAAATTCAAGAAACTATGAAACAAAATGAACAGGTTGAAAATTTCGTACAGGAGGCTTTAAATTGCGGCGTTGAAACTGAAAAAAATATCGAACTTAGCCGCCACAGAATGGATAAAGTTGTTAAAGCTATGCAAAGTATTAATGACGCTTCCGAAGAAATTAAATCAATTTTAGGTTCATTGGATGCAATTACAGATCAAACTGCGCTGTTGAGTTTAAATGCTTCAATAGAGGCGGCTCGCGCAGGTGAATCCGGCAAAGGCTTTGCAGTTGTTGCCGGTGAAGTTCGCAAACTTGCCGAACAGTCCGCCAATTCTACAAAGCACATTCAAGATTTAATCAATAACGCCATTAGCGAAATTGAAAACGGCACGGCGGTAGTTGGTCGCGCCTCAACTTCGCTTTCTGACGTTACAAAGAGCAATGAAATTGTTACTCAAGTTATAAATCGTCTTAGCGCACAAAGTAAAAGTCAACAACAACGAATGAAGGAAGTTAATGACCTTTCACAAAAAATATTGGGCGTCGTTACAGACAATTCTGCAGTTTCAGAAGAATGTGCGGCGGCAAGTGCCGAACTTTCGGGCTATTCTAAATCCTTCAAAGACGGCGTGGCTAAATTTAAGACAACATAAAAATTTTTAGGGGAGATTTTAATGGAAAGTAAAATGTTTTGTTATCAGTGTCAAGAAACGGCGGGCAATAAAGGTTGTACCGTCAAAGGCGTTTGCGGCAAGACTGCCGAAATTGCCAACTTGCAAGATAAATTGATTTACGCTACAAAAAAATTGAGTGCGGCGAAAGTTCCAAACGTCGGTAAAGTTGTTACGCTGAATCTTTTTTGCACAATTACCAATGCCAATTTTGACGCCAAATTTTTAAATGACAGAATTAATCAGACTTTGAATTTAATTCCTGAAAAAATTGAAATTCCCGAAAATGTTGGCGTACTTGCAACTGAAAATGAAGATATTCGCAGCCTGCGCGAATTGATAACTTACGGCTTAAAAGGAATGGCGGCGTACCTTTACCACGCCAACGCCTTAGGTTACGACGATGAAAAAATTAACTCGTTTATGCAGGAAACTTTGGCAAAACTTTTAGATGACAGTTTGAGCGTTGCAGATTTAACCGCGCTTGCACTTGACACGGGAAAAGTTGGCGTGGAAGTCATGGCACTTTTGGACAAGGCAAATACCGAAACTTTTGGCAACCCTGAAATTACCAAAGTTAATATCGGCGTCGGCAAAAATCCCGCAATTTTAATCAGCGGTCACGATTTTTCAGATTTAAAGCAACTTTTGGAACAAACGCAAGGCACGGGCGTTGACATTTACACGCACGGCGAAATGTTGCCTGCCCATTACTACCCGAAATTTAAAAATTACAAAAATTTTATTGGCAATTACGGTAACGCGTGGCACTTACAGCAAAAAGAATTTGAGAAATTTAACGGCGCAATTCTTTTAACTACAAATTGTCTTGTACCGCCGAAAGAAAGTTACAAAGGCAGAGTTTTTACAACGGGCGCGGTTGCCTTTGAAGGTTGCAAATACATTTCTGAAGTTGACGGCAAAAAAGATTTTACGCCGCTGATTGAATGTGCTAAAAAGTGTCAGCCTCCTACTGAAATTGAAACGGGCGAAATTGTCGGCGGCTTTGCTCATAATCAAGTTTTTGCAGTTGCTGATAAAGTTGTTGATGCGGTAAAATCCGGCGCAATTAAAAAATTTATCGTAATGGCGGGCTGCGACGGTCGGCAAAAATCCCGTGAATATTACGCCGAATTTGCAAAGGCTTTACCAAAAGACACGGTAATTTTAACTGCGGGCTGTGCAAAGTATAAATATATCAAGTTGCCACTTGGCGATATTGGCGGTATTCCAAGAGTTTTGGACGCGGGGCAATGCAATGATTCATATTCATTGGCGTTAATTGCCCTCAAACTCAAGGAAGTTTTCAATCTTGACGACGTGAATAAATTGCCGGTAGTTTATAATATTGCGTGGTACGAACAGAAGGCGGTTATAGTTTTGCTTGCACTGTTACATTTGGGCGTTAAAAATATTCATCTGGGACCAACTTTGCCGGCGTTTTTAAGTCCCAACGTTGCAAAAGTTTTGGTTGAAAATTTCGGTATTGGTACAATTTCAACAGTTGAAGACGATATTAAAAATTTGATTTAAATAAAAACTCCGAGCGAAAATATCTACGGCAAGGACTTGCCTGAATTAAATTCACGGGGCGGCGCGGGAAACTGTGTCGCCTTCCATTTTTGAAAAGGAAAAATTTTTATGAAAGAAATTAAAATTGAAGACTCAATCGGTCAAGTGTTGGCTCACGATGTTACAGAAATTGTGCGCGGCGTTACGAAGGGCGTAAATTTTCGTAAAGGCTATATTATCAAGTCTGAAGATATTCCCGCACTGTTGAAACTTGGCAAGGAAAATATTTTTGTTTTGGAAAATGACGAAACTAAACTTCATGAAAACGACGCTGCCGACATTCTGAAAAATATTTGTCAAGGCGAAAATTTAACCGTCTCCGAAGTCAAGGAAGGCAAAATTGAACTTTCGGCAACTGGAATTGTCGGCGATGCACACGCGGGCGATTGGCACAGACAAATTAGTTTTTTGGGGCAAAATGAAATTGACGAATTTAAAAGGCGCGGCGCAAATGTTGAGACGGGCGCGTTTGACGAAAATATTATTGCTGAAGGTTTTACATTTAAAAATTTGGCGGTCGGCACTCGGCTAAAATGCAACGAAGTTTTTTTTAAAAATTACGCAAATTGACAAAGAATGTCACAACCACTGCGCCATTTATCAGCAAATGGGCGATTGTATTATGCCGCGTGAAGGAGTTTTCGCAAGAGTTTTACACGGTGGCAAAATTCCGCTTGACGCCGCAATTATAATTTCAAGCGATAAAGGTTTTTCGGGCGAATGCGAAGACTTAAGCGGCGCAAAAGTTACAGAAATTTTGACTGCGAACGGTTACAAAATTTCAGAAAAAATTATTCTGCCTGATGAAAAAAATTAGCTTGCCGAAAAAATGATTGAATTTGCAAATAGGAATGTTTAAATTTCATTTTGCCGGAATTAAAGCACGGGATTGAAATTTTGCTTGGAGATGATTCAAATTGTGGACACTGAAAAAATTTCGTTGCTGATAATTGCGGGCGGCAAAAGTTCAAGGCTCGGCGAAGATAAAAGATTTATAAAAATCGGCGGCTCAAAATTTTTCTGAAATATTTTTGTGCGTCGAAAGTGAAACTCGCCAATAAAAAAACTTGCCGCGCAGTAAAACGCCAAAATTTTAGTTGACGAAATACAAAACGCGGGCGCAAAAAGTGTGGCGGTAGTTTCGCCGAATGGATTTTTTGGGTTTCAGAAAACTGACGAACGCGAAAATTTTTTACACGTGGCTGAAAAATTTGATAACGTGGATTTAATTTTGACTGAAAGCAGGACGCACGGAATTTTCCCCGCGTTATCACTTTGGCGCGGCAAAGGCGAAGTTATTACTGATGAAAAAGTTGCGGCGATTTTTTCAAGCGAAATTCAACCTGCGGCAGATTTTTTTCAAACAGATTTAAATGACGTTGAAACAGCGGCTTATAATGAAATTTGGCGCGTACTGAAACGCGGCGTTTTTTTTGCGGCAGTCTGTATGTAACTGGGCAAAATTGGCGCACGGATTTATTTGTTAAAAATTTTTGTGTATGGCGCGGCTTTTTCACTCCGCCTTTTGAAAATTTGCAAAGTTTGAAAGAAAAACTTGAAACGCTTTACAGCGAAGTTAAAATTTCCAACGTTCAATCTTTCGCCGGTTTCATCTGCCGCAAATAATTATTCAATGTTGCAAATTTTTTTACCGCAATTTTCACACTGAATTTCATTTTTCAGAAAGTCAATATCTTTTATGAAAATCAAGCCGCCGCGCATTTCTATAATATTTTGGCGGCGCAATTCGCCCAACGTTCGATTTAAACTTTCTCGCGCAGTGGCTGAATAATTTGCAAGTTCCTGATTTGTAAGTGGCACTGAAATTAAAATTCCGTCGTCAAACTTTTCGCCGTAACTGTTGGCAAGCCGAATTAAAGTTGAATATAACGCGCCTTTTTTCCGTACAAAAGTAAATCCCGAAATTTTGAATGTTGTTTTCTCACATGCTGCCCAATAATTTTTAAAAGACTAATCGCCAACGAAGGCAAGGTAACTGTGGAGCGTCGGAAGTTCAATGGCGTTAAAAATGTACACGGGATTTTCTTCATACAGCGGCAATTCGCTAATGATACTGCTTTTAGTTGCAAGCCGTAACGAAAGAACGCGCCCGCTTTCTGCGTACTTCGTTATAAAAATTTTCCCCGAAATTATGGGCAGTACCGACAATTTTAACTTTGATTTTAATTTGGGTATTTATGGACAATTTGCCAATTACTAAACAAAGTCCAAAAAGTAAGGTGATTGAAAAAGACACGTCAAAAAAGGGCGACGTTTTGGGCGTGGCAAGAATTGCCGGAATTATGGCGGCTAAAAAAACTTCTAAAGTTATTCCGCTGTGTCATTCCTTGCCAATTACTCATTGCAAAATTGATTTTAAAATGCTTGCCGAAGAATTCGCCGTTGAATTTTCGGCAACCGTTAAAGTTGACGGTAAAACCGGCGTGGAAATGGAGGCACTTCACGCGGTTAGCGTTGCACTTTTGACGATTTACGATATGTGCAAAGCCGTTGATAAACGAATGAAAATTCAAAATATCCATTTATCTGAAAAAAGCGGCGACAAAAGTGGAGCGTTCAGTTGGCAATAAAATTAAATTTGCTTTATAACGCCTAAATTTCAATTTCTGCCAAAAGTTCCTCAAGCCGCGCAACGATTCTTTCTTGTTCGGCAAGTGGCGGCAACGGAATTATCAATAGTGCAATTCTTTTAATTGCAAGTTTTGGTTGTCCAACTTTCGTTGTATTTTCGGTAATTTGTTGCTGTAAAAATTCTGACATAAGAGCAAACTTTAACCAATATTTATTCAAATTATTAAAAACTAATTTATCTGCATTTTCTGTTAGGTTCGCGCCGTCAAATTCTTGCGGCACAATTCCAACTCGTCCTATTGTTCCGGCACAAGTAATATAAACGTCGCTAGAATTTATGATGTAATTTTTAATGCTACTATAAATATTGTCTGGCACGTAGTGAATATCATTAGAAAGAACGGCTCCATTTTGCATATCGGCAACACGAATATATTTATGCGCCGTTTCAATAGTAGTCAATTTATAGCCGACTGGAATACGTTTACCGCCTTTTATTTGAACAATATCGCCGAGCCGTACCCACTGCCAATTTTCGGGAATATCAAAGGGAATTTCATCAGGAGAAATTGGCGGTAATGGTGGCGCGGCTTTAATTTTTTTCTGCTTAATCAATTTAGCTTTTTCATTTTGAATGTTTTTGAGTAAATCGCTTGCGTTACCGTCAGTTGGCAGTTGTTCAGAAAGTTTACCTTGAATGGCGGCTTGTAACAATGACGCTTTTATTTTTTGCGGAAATTCTTTTAAAATATTTGCCAATTCAAAGGCAGAATTATTGATATTATTGTTGGAACGGCGATTTAAATTTTTGCCTTTTAAAATTTCAGAAATATCTTCAACTTGAGCTGTCAGGATTTTATTTAAATGGTTGAATCTTTCTTGAAAATCTTGAATAGTTTCAAATGGCGTTAAAATTTCCACGTCTTGCGAAGGATAGCCGCACAAATCCAAATCAAAATTTCTATCGGCAATTTCAGCGGCGGAAAAATCTTTAGCCTTAAAATTGCCCGTGTCGTCAGTGATAACGCGGCGATTGTCCCACCATTCTTGACAGGCGGCGAAATGTTCCAACTTCATCGGCTTTGACTTTGAAAAATGTTTGTAGCCATCAGGCATATCGACGCGGTAAAACCAAATTTTTTCAGCCGTTTTAGTTTTGTCGAAAAATAAAATGTTGGTAGTAATGGAAGTGTAAGGAGCAAAAACACTTGCGGGAAGTCTGATAATAGTATGCAAATTCAATTCTGTAACAAGTTTTTTCTTGAGAGCCAACTTTGCGCCGTCAGTGCCGAATAAAAAGCCGTCAGGAATAATGACAGCGGCGCGACCGCCTTGTTTCAGTCGGTAAATCATCAGCGCAATAAAAAGGTCGGCAGTTTCGCTACTTCGTAAATCGGCGGGAAAATTATTTTTAATGCTGTCAGATTCAGTGCCGCCGTAAGGTGGATTCATCACGATAACAGAAAATTTTTCGGTTTCCTTGTATTCGGTAATTTTGCGCTCCAAAGAATTGCCGTGAAAAATATTGGGCGTGTCGATACCGTGCAACAACATATTAGTTATAGCTAACAGGTAAGGGAGCGGCTTTTTCTCAATACCGAAAACACTTTGATTAAAAATCACGCGATCTTCAGCGGTTTTAATTTGTTTTTCAAGGGCGTTGAGATTGGAAGTCAGAAAACCGCCCGTACCGCAAGCAAAATCTGCAACAATTTCGCCAAGTTGCGGCTTGATTCTGTCAATAATAAAATCAGTAACGGCGCGGGGCGTGTAAAATTCGCCCGCGTTACCTGCACTTTGCAAGCTTTTTAAAATAGTTTCGTAAATTTCGCCGAGTGCGTGAATTTCGTCCAGCGTGTCCAGCTTAACTTCATTTATTTTGTTGATGAGTTCGCGCAATAAAACGCCGTCCTTCATATATTGGTTGGCGTCTTGAAAAACTAATTGCACAATGGCTTTTTTAATTGGCGTGTTTTCTTTAATCGGCAAACTTTTTAACGTTGGGAATAATTCTTCATTTACAAATTTTAAAAGATTATCGCCGGTTAAAGATTTACCGTCCTTGTTATCGACTGCCCAATTTCGCCAGCGCAAATTTTCGGGAATAATTGAAATATAATTGTCTTCTTCAACGTCCCAGTTATCTTCCTGCGCGTCGTAAATTTTCAAAAATAAAATCCACGTCATTTGCTCAATTCTTTGGGCGTCGCCGTTAATTCCGCTGTCGCCGCGCATTATATTTTGAATACTTTTAACAAAATTGCCTAAACTCATATCAAGCCGCCTCGTAAATCAATTTTTTTAGTTCCAAAATAGTTTGCAGATAATTATTTTTGCCGCCGAAAAGTTTAACGATACTTGCAGGACTGCCGAAACTTGAAAATGGCGAATTACGCAAAATTTGCGGGTTTTCAAGGTCGTCAATTCCGTTATCCTGATATTTATCAAGCAAAGCATTTAAAACTTTTTGGCAAGCGTCAGAGTATTTGTAAAGGTAGCCGCGTTTTTTGACATTTGCAACACGTTCCCGCCGCGTCAAAGGTTTTTTATCGTAAGCAATGTGCAAAATTAAATCGAAGTCGTCAAAAATTTCTTTGGACTTGCCGGAAATTTCGCGCAGTTCGTCAAGAAAAACGCCTTGAGTTATCAATTCTTCGATAATTGCGTTGGTTTTATCTGCCGCCGTCCATTCGCTGATAAAATTATTCAAAGTGGCGTAACGTTGCAAAATATTTTTTCTGTTGTAGTCAGTCAAACTTTCAGTAATAAGTCTGCCGTCGTTGCCGATGTATTGAACGCGCTCATTTAAAATATTGACTTCAACGCCATTGACATAATATTTTTTGCGCGGCGTAGGTGGAATTGGCGGCGGATTTATTGGCGGATCTTCGCCTGTTTCAGTTTCAGAATTTTGTTCGCCGTCGTCATTGTCGATAATAACAACGGGCGTACCGTCAAAATCAGGGTCGGCGAATTGCCTTGTAGCGTTGCGAAAGTCCATTATCGTAAAAAAATATTTGTCGCAGTCGGGACGCAAACGAGTACCGCGCCCAATCATCTGCTTAAAAATTATTGGCGAATTAACCGCCTTATCAATAACAATCAATTTACAAGTTTTGCAGTCAACGCCCGTTGTCATCAATTCTGAAGTAGTTGCAATGGCAGGAAAATTTTCATTGGGATCAATAAAATAATCCAAAGATTTTTTGCCCGCGTCGTCGTCGCCTGTAATTTTCATTATGTAATTTGGATGGTCTTTAACAATATCTTGATTTTCATTGTTTAAAGCAATTTTCATTCTTCCGGCGTGTTCAATATCGACGCAAAAAACAATAGTCTTGCTGTACCTGCCGTTTTCTTTGAGCCATTGAGTAATACGTTTGGCGATTAACTTTGTGCGTTCCTCAATTACAAGAATTTTTTCAAAGTCAGATTGATTGAATAACACGTCAGGAATTAAATTGCCGTTTAAATCAGTCATACCGGGCGAAGGTCGCCAACCGTCTAAATCTTTGTCAATATTGATTCTGATAACTTTGTAAGGCGCAAGAAAACCGTCTTCAATTCCTTGCCGCAAATTGTAAGTAAAAATTGGCTCGCCGAAATATTTTTGGTTGCTGATGTCAGTTGTTTCTTTAGGCGTTGCAGTTAGTCCAATATGTACAGCGCAGTTAAAATAGTCAAGAATTTTTCGCCATTCAGAATCCGCCTTCGCGCTGCCTCTGTGACACTCGTCAACTATAATCAAGTCAAAAAATTCCGGCTTAAATTGTCTGAAAGGTTCTTCGCCGTCGTCGCCCGCCAACTGATGATACAAACTCATAAAAATTTCAAACGCACTATTCAAATTTTTATTTCCAACTTTGCACATAACTTTTGCAAACGGCTTAAAATCTTGCTGCATAGTTTGATCAATCAAAATATTTCTGTCAGCCAAATATAAAACTCTGCCGACGGTTTTAGACTTCATCAACTTCCAAACAATTTGAAAAGCGGTGTAAGTTTTGCCCGTACCTGTAGCCATAACAAGCAAAATTCGGCGTTGCCCTTTAGCCACTGCCGCAACAGTTTTATCAATCGCTATTCTTTGGTAATAGCGCGGCTTGCGGTCTTTTTCAAATGGATCGTAATAATCAGGAATTAAAATGGCATCAATTTGTTTTTGAGTTAAGGATTTACCTTCAAGATAACGTTGCCACAATTCGGCTTGCGTTGGAAAATTATCAATGCTTAATTCACGTTCAATTCCAGTAAAAAAATCGTGTTCAATAAAGCCTTTGCCGTTGGAAGAATAGGAGAACGGAACTTTTAAAATTTGCGCGTAGTCCATAGCTTGCTGAAGTCCCGCGTCAACAGTTTTGCTATATTTTTTCGCTTCAACAATCGCAAGTTGGATATTTTCTTTGTGAAGTAAATAATCAGCTTTTTTAATTTGTCCGCGTGTAACTTTATTGCCGTGAACTATAACTTTTCCGGCAGTAAAAAAGTATTCCATACGAATATCATCTTTTAACCAGCCGGATTTTTCTATTGCCGGTGTGATGTAGCGCAATTTAGTATCTTCTTCGCTTAATCCTTGAATACTCATAAAAATGCCTCATTATTCATTCAATTTACCTCCCAAAACTCCACGCAGATAAAATTTGTAAAGATCAATTCCTATATCATAATCAATATCTGGAAAATCAGCCAGAGAATAAAGTTCAGATTGGAGCGTATTTGAATTTTTAGTTATAAAATAAATTTGCTCCTTCATATAATTTTCTAAATTCAGATGAAGGACGTTATGTGTAGTAAAAATAAATTGTCCCGTATGCTCACTGCCGTGAATGAAAGAAAGAATTTCATCAGTGAATACAACTTTAGTCTGATAAACAATCTTGAAAATTTGTATAGCAAGCGGAAAGAAATCTCTTAGATTCAGAAGAAGCAATGGTAAAGATTTCTCACATTCATACTTTAGTTAAACGTTTGTGAACACACATTCTAAGTTTCATTGTTCAATCGTACAACAAAACTATTCATTAAAAAAAAAAACGAAATAAAGCTAATTCTTAGTCACAATCCAGAGTTTCAGAAATGTCTGAAATTTGATTTAAAAGTATTTGTACAACAAAATATATTTTTTTCGGAACAAAAAACTCTCAACCTTCTATGTTGAGAGCAAACTTGTCATTAAATTATTGAGTATCAGATTGATTTGGAAAACGTTGAATGATAATCCTTTCATCAAAAATTAATTTCTTTTCCGTACGAAAATTATTTTTAAAAGCAATTTCCTTCAATTCACGGTAAAAAGTTTTTAAATCTGCGCCGGAAGGTCTTTGAGAGTTAATTTCTTGCTCAATAGCCGCATGTAAATCTTGACGTACGACTTGCCGCCATTCGGTAGTTTTAAAATTGTCTTTTAAATAATTGTTGCGTTTTTCGGTAACAAGGTTATGATAAGCCGTTTCAAGAAAATTCGCCGTTCGCAATTCAACAATATTTTCCTTGTCGATAAAACCTTGCAAAATTTTTACGCCGTCAGATTCTGTAGGATTGTCCATAAAAATGTGCGCGTCAATCCTGCCCTTGCGTTTAATCGCCTCGTCTATCGTATCAATAAAATTTGTTGCCGCTATGAATAAAATTTTTGAATCACGCCCTCGCAGGTGTTTTTCATCAGAAATATAATCTAAAATGGAGCCACGCACAACTTGATTTAAATTGTTTACTCCTGCAAGTGCATCAAATTCATCAAAAAATAATACAATTCCTTTTTGTTCAGTCAATTTGGAAAATCTTTCAATTTCAGTAAAAATATCGTCAAGTCGCTTTATCTGATTTTCGGCGAACGAAGACGCAAAGTCTTTACTTAAAATCTTGAAAAAATAAAAACCTTTTTCACCCGCAATAGCTTCGGCAAGTTCACTTTTACCATTGCCGGGAGGTCCATACAACAAAACGCCTTTTTGCGGTTCAATTTTCATTTTGCGATATTCATTTTTGAGCTCTTCTGACGCCTCAATATATTCAGCTTGCCAACAAATTTGACGTTTTTGATCTTCGTAGCCAATAATATTATTTAGGCGTTTATTATTGCGATTGGGCGGAATAATATTAGAGCCGGTGAAAATCCCGCGTGCAACAGTTTCATCCAAGAAAAATTTCTCCATTTGAAAAAAAGATTCTTCAATAAGATTTAAAGTTTCTTGATTGTTGCCAATGGTAATGTTCAAACGTTTGGCACTTTCTTTGAGGCGTTTAACAAAATTCATAATATCGCGCCCTGACATTTTTTCAGATTTTTTCAGCAAAAATTCTTCAAAAATTTTGCCTTTTAACTCGAATGTAAATTTTTTAGTTGAAAGATTATCTTCAAAAATTAATCTTCGCATTTCTTTTGAAGGCAAAGGAATTTCTTCAGGATTGCCAAGACGACTTTTAATGGCGGCGTCTATTGATTCTGGGCGATTTGTGGCGGCTATGATAAAAATTTTTTGCAAGCCGGTTTTTGCGCCGTCAATTTCCTGCAAAAATTGATTAACCATGTCCATTGAATAACTATCTCTGTCAGAGTCAAGCGTACGGCTCGGAAAAACGGTATCAGCCTCATCAATAAACATTATCGTAGGTTCATTGGCGCGGGCTTTATCGAAAAGGCGTTTAATTTTCGCGCTACTTTGTCCAATGTATTCGCCTTTGAGTTCGGCAAGCGTAGGAGCTAAAAAATAACATTGTTTTTCACTTGCAAGCGATTTGGCTATTAAAGTTTTACCTGTACCGGGAGGTCCAGAAAAAATCATACCGTGCCGCGCTTTATTTTCTTCATCAGAATTAAGAAAGGCGTTGACTGCCTCCATAATTTTATTTTTCTTGTCCTGTTCAAGGCGTACTTTATCCCACGGGACTTTTTCTTCTATGCCGTGTTCAATGCTTGCGTTAAAGTCTTCTCTATCAAGACGTTCAGAATTTGTAGCTAAAATTTTGCGTAAGATTCTCATACAAGCACGCAAAGTTTTTTCTCCAACGCTCATACCGTGCGATATTTCATCAAGCTCAACCATATTTAAATCATATGTATCAGCGGTATTTTTCAGCAAGTAACGAAGATACGCCGAACGAATTTCTTCATATGCAGGGCAACCAATAAAAATATCTTTCTGATTGAAATTGTATTTCTTCAGCAATTCCATATCTTTTAACGTAACGACAATCATAACGTTATTAAGATTTTCCCATTGCATAATTTTAAAAATAAGCGTTGTATCAGGTTGAGAATCATAAAGATTTGTTATTCTGTCAAAATTTTCAAAGAAGATGAAAAATCTTTGTGCGCCTTTTTTTAATTGTTCCTCAAGGCGATTTATTGAGCTGTGTCCGCCCGCCGCCGCTTGTGCTGCGGTATTTTCAGCTTGCGTGGTATTTTCTGAAGAATTTTCTTGAGTGCGATTTTTTGGCTTTAGACTGCCTGAACGTTTGGGCGGTTCGATTATGTCATTAAATGGAACTTCCTTAATATTTTCGCCGTCGCGCAGGTAACAAGTAGGATCATTCGACGCGCTGTAAATATGTACAAAACAATTAAAATTATTTCCTTCGACAACGTAATAATCGCGCAGAGTATCAGCCAAATTTTTTATACCGTCGTGAAAATTATAGAAAAAATTATCGTTAATACCGTCGCCCGTCAAAAAATGCAGTACTTGTCCATTGGTTATAGCCTTGTCAATTTCTTTAATGACGCGGTGTTTTTGCGAATTGATCATTGTTTGTCCTCCGCGTCATTTGGAAACCTTTGAAATAATTCTCTAATAATTTGAATTTCTTCATCACGATTGGAATGTTTTTCTAAATCTTGCAATTCGGCTTTAACATCACGAATACTTTTTTCACGCTGATTAATCCTGGATTTATGTTCCGCCTTTATTGCCTCAAGCTGATTTTTTTCATTATTTAAGTCTTCGATTTGTTTCTTTAATTTTTGTTCGTCAGTGTCAATTCGCAACTGCTCAACTTCAGCTTGTACTCTGTCACGTTCGGCGGCAACGTCCCTTAACTTTGCCAAATTACGTTCAAGTTCAGATTTATCTTTATTCAACCGCGCCAAGTCATTTTTATAATTTTGTACTTCCTTTGTAAGGCGAACAACTCTGTTTTCAACATCAGAAAAAGTTTTTACAATTTCGTCGCGCATAATTTTGGCAACGTCGAAACCGTCCAAAAATTCAGCGTCGCGGTAAAGCTCCACGCCGTCTTCATATTTTGGATTGCGTAAGGATGACATAATTTTTTTAATAAGCGCACTTGACAAAGGATACAATTTCGCCAAATTTGTAATAATTTGTTCTGCGTCTGCACGTGAAGTTTTGGAAGGTGTAAGAATTTCTACCACAATTTCATGAGTGCGCTCTTCGTCAAAATACCAAAGAATTTCTTGCAGTGCGTTAATATCGTCCAGTAAATTTGACGGGTTAAAATCTGACGCTTTTAAACGCGCCAAAAAACCTTCTTTGCTGGGTTCAAAGTCCATTGTTTCTTCTCCTTAACCTCTACTTTGTTGAACATTGGCTGAAGTTGTTTTATCAGCTGAAGTTTTGCCCAGTACATTATAACCGCTTGCCGTCTTAACGCCGCTTAAAGGTATACCAATTTCATTAAGCCCCCGCGCAATATCTTTCCAAGCATCGCTACATTTGCCGCTACCTTCCTGATGATCAATATCAATTTTAACTTTGCCGTCGTCTCCAATGTCAATATGTGTAAAATCAATAGTTTCATCGCCTGCGCGACAAGTAATTTTAAAACCGTCATTTGGATTATCGTTAATAATTTCTAAATCTGTATCGTAACGTAAATCTGACATTACATCTTGAATCGCTCCGGCAAGTTCGGTTTTCTTCAGCATGGATTCTTGAAGTTGCAAGGCGTCTTTACGAACATTTTCAACAAATTCAATAGCCGTTTGCATAACTTTCATTGAATCAAGAAAATTTTCCTGACGAATTAAATTTGACGCCTTGTCGCGCAGTTGAGAATATTTTGACGCAACGTCTTTACCGGCGTAAGTTTTCATATAATCGAACATACTAATTTTTTTGCCGTTTACGCCGTCGTTGTAATATTCCACCGGCTCAATCATTTGAGCTGAGGCAACGTGTTCCATATTTGCAAAAAATTCTTCGGCGTCTTTCTTTTGTTTTTGCCAAAGTGCAACACGTTCAGTTAAATTCTTTTGAAAGTTTGTAATTTGTTCGTAGGAATTTTTAAAATTCGCCAAAACGTCGTCGTCACTGCGCGAAATTGCGGCGTTGATATTTTTCTTGAGTGAATCAAAATCTGCGGGAAAAAATTTCTGCGCGTCATTTGCATTTATTGAAGATAAAGCGTGGCGCAATTCTTCGCGGTATGAATCAGCCTCCTTGCGTTTATTGGCAACTTCATTCATATCTGAAATTTGCGCGGTAAGATTTTTAATTTGACGCTCTGATAATTGCAACGAAGAAAGTTTTTGATTTTCAGCCGTCAACAAATTTTTCATTCTGCGTTCAAGATTAGCTCTTTTATCACGTAAATTTGAATACGTCGAAACTAAATTTTGCGCCCGCCTGTATTCGTCGTCACAATACCAACCTCTGTATTTTTCTTTAATCGCTTGCCTGATAGATTCGCCTTCAGCGTCCGCCGCGTCAAGTTCGTTGTCAAGTCGATTCAATTCTGAAATTATTACTTTACTTTCATCTGACAAAGAAATTTTTTCGGCGGAATTTTTAAGGCGGTTAAATTCACTAATATAAGAATCAGCCTCTGCGCCAAACATTTCTTTTGCAGTAGCGTCAAGGTTAATTGATTGTGCGGAAATTTCACTTTTTATAGTGCGCTCGTCGTCAAGACAAGCCAAATAATTTCTGCGGTAATTTTCAATTTCACGGCTGTAAATTCCGTCAGTCATTTTGCGTACACTTTCACCTTGCCGCAAAACTGCCGCAACTTCCGCGCTTTTTCTGCCACTCATTTTAACGCCCCCAATTTATTAAAAAAATCTTTATTAAAATTTTTCGCCGGTATTCCAATCATAAAAAGTTCACCGTCATTTCTACAGACAAATTCAATATTTCGATTCTTAGTCTGTAAAATTTTTTCCTTGAAAGGCAAATATTTTTTTGAAAGAAAATGTATTCTTTGATTATCTGAACCGCGATAAATACTGTTTGTGTTTAAATCTTCTTTATATTCGCCGTCAATCAAAACATCAATATTAGTCAACAAAAAATTAATTGCCGCGTCATTTTGTGATTTTAATTCCTCAATCGTATAGCCGGAATAAATCATTATGTCAAGCATGGAATTTTTCCGCAAATTATCAACAAGTTTTGCTAACGCCGCCGCCTGTAAAAACGGTTCGCCGCCGCTGATTGTTACGCCGGTTAAATTTTGAACGACTTGAATTTCTTTAAAAATTTCTTCAACTGAAAACCATTCGCCGCCCGTATTTAAAGATTGTCCTTCAGGAAAAACGCAGCCGAGACAACGCTTTTTGCAACCTTGCAACCACAAGGCGTAGCGTTGTCCCGGTCCCAAAACTTTAGTACAGGGTTCTTTGTGACTTACATATAATTTATCTGTTTCCAGCATCAACATAACCTTTTTGAAGAATTTGATTATCTTTGTTAAATACTATTGGAACATAAATCCCCGTTGTATAAGAAAAACTTTTATTGCGCATATCCGTAAGACAGATAGAAAAATTAGCATCAAAATTTGTTTTCTGAAAGTTTGAAGTTACAGATTGTCCTCCGGGTAAAATAAAAATATCGTGTTCAATATTCCAAATTTGGCGATACGCTTTATTAAGCGCGTCATAAACTTGCACTTCTTCAGCCGTCATAGGTTCTTTTGTGTTTTTCTTAATGTCAACGGCACATTCGCCAATTTTAACAATAAATTCTTGCGTTTTGCCCAATACTTGTGCATAAGTCATCAAGCCGGAGTCAGTCATATCATTCAATTTGTATTCTTCAACAATTTTGCTGAAGGTTGAACATTTTGTAATTGCGTCACGAACAATAGCATAAATATCAGTTGAACTTGTCCACGCCTTTAATTTTTCGCCGGTCTTATTTGCAGATTCACGTGCCTCGTTAAGTTCAGCTTGCGTAGTTGTTAAATCATTTTTCAAACTGTCTACTTGAATGCGGGCTTGATTGAGTTCTTCGTTGGCTTTATCCAATTCAGAATTTTTATTTGAAATTGTATTTTGAGCGTTGGCAAGTTCAGTTTGCGTAGTTGTTAAATCATTTTTCAAATTAGTTAATTGAGTGTGGGCTTGATTGAGTTCTTTGTTGGCTTTATCCAATTCAGAATTTTTATTTGAAATTGTAGTTTTGGCGTCTGCAAGTTCATTTTCAAGGCGTTTAACGTTTTGTTCGTTACTGCTTAAAAGTTTGCCTACGCCGTTTTTTAAAGAATCTAAAATACCGCTTGGGCGTTCAATGTCAGAAATTTTGTTTTTAATATTTGAAAGATCGCCGTTAAAACCGTTTAAAGCTATTTGAATCTGATTTACGGTACGTTCTAAGCCATCCAATTTTCCTTTCTGTGTTTCAATAAGGTTTTTAAAACTGCCGTAATTGTCTTTAAGCTGATTTACGGAGATTTGTAAATTTTGTACGCCAACATTTCTAAGATCATCAATGTTATTATGAACACTTTGAATTGAGCCGTTGTCATTTTTAAAACGTTCCTCAAAAAATTTGTTAAGCTCTTCGCGCAGAATTTTTCTTACAGTTTCTTCAACGACTTCTGCAATTAACTCTCTTAAAGATTTTTCAAAATCACTCATAAAATTCACCTTCTAGCCTTGTATAATGGCAAGTGCTTGCAATTCAATGATGCAATTTTCATCAACTTCATCATCAGCCGAAAAATTAGAATCCTTATTGCCGAGACGATATTCAATGCAGTTATGATGATCTGGGGCAATTCTTATCCAAAGTTTTCTATTCTTTGTATCTTCAATTTCCGCAGTTTCATTAATTTTAATAAGATTTGCAGCTTGCGGGCTGTCAGTGTAGCAAAGTGAAATATTGCCGAGTTTGCCAACAAAATTTGCCGGTTTCCATTCATTGCCGGTTTCATTTTTGGAAATAACTTTTACAAATTGTCTATCGCCTGTTGAAATGTAACCTACATGGAACGGGAACGGCGAAGCGTCTTCCTCAAAAGGACGATCTACAAAATAGTTAAACAAATTGAGTTGTCCAAATGCAACGGCAGTTTTTCCCGTAATTTTAAATTTATCGTTGGCGTTTTCCAAATTTTGCCCTTCGCCAATAAATTCAATCTTATTGTTTGGGAAAAATTCTTTAAGCGTTTCAGATACGAAATGTTGTTTTGTGGCATTTCCGCCGAGAAAAATTGAAACGTCATCAATGCTAAATTCTTCCAATCCCGCATCTGCCATAGCTTGACGATTTTTATCTGTACAGAAAATATCTTTCATTTCAATTTGGAAATCTTCAAGAATCTTTCTAATTTTATTTTGCAGAAAATCTTCAACATCTTTTACCTTCAATTCCAAAGGTACAGTTTCATTATATTTATTTCGCAAGCTGATTTTAAAAACGCCGTTTGAAGAAACCATATCTGAACCAAGCACTTTATTTAAAACGTCTTCAACTGATTCTTCGCCGTCGTAGACAAAAATTTTGCGTGCAACTTTTTCTTTCATAGTGCTAAGGTTAGCCGCCGAAATTTCATCATGTGTTAAAAGTCCGTCAAAACCTTGAGGATAAATTTCGCCGAGCGGCAATTCAAATACAATTTCATTTTTTTCAATAGTTTCGCGGTTGTCAAGATAAATCTTGTAAGCTATTTGATGAATCAATTTTTCACCGCCGACCATATCGTTACCGCTTACGCCGAAAATCTGAATGGCTTGTTCGCTACCTTCCATTTCCATTTCTTCATCAGTGGCTTGTCTGAACATACCGTAAGAAATGTCAAGTGTACCGCCGCCCAAATCGAATATCGCAAAAAGTTTAGGTTTTGAATCTTCATCGTTAATTTGAATTTGTTTGCCGACGATAGCTCCAATGCAAGCTACAGATTCTTCAAAAACCATATCAATTTTAACAAGCGGTTTTCCTCTTTTATCAGTTGCGGTTGCGATATAACGAGGCAGGGCGCGTAAAATTCCATATTTCAAAGATTCCAGAATACTTTCACGTTCACTTTGAGAGAATTTTACAGTAAATGAAATTAAATAATTCGTGTAACAACTACCTTTGGCGGGATTGTTAATGGCGCGGCTCAAAAGATAGCCATAAAATGCAATGGGATTAAGATGCGTGCAATCTTCGTTTTTAATATCATCAGTAATCATAACAATGGGGTTGCCAACGTCATTGAGCGGGTGCAATTTAATTTCAAAATTATTTCGCAAAATTGTAGGAATCATTTTAATTTGCGTGAGAATTGAAACCATTTTGCGTTTTCCCTTAAGATCGCCATCGCCGCCGACAACTTCTTTTAAAACGTCGTCAACAGTATAGCCGGAGTCATAATCTGCCTGTAAATCCTCAATATCTTTGCTTTTTGTAACAAGAAACGGGCAATCTTTATTGTCATGTTGCCATTGGTTGTAAAATTCGCTCCATGTATAAATCATTAAATTTGTAGGATTTTCAAACGGGTTGTCTTTATCATTTGCATCGCGTTTTTCAATACCGCTCAAAGTTATCAATTCGTTGTTAAGCTTGCCTTGAATGGCGGCGCAAGTTGAAGACGTTCCAAAGTCTATTGAAACCATACCGGCTGAAATTAAATGATTTTTACCGTTAGAATCAGGCTTAGTTTTATGCACGCAAACACGAATTGGAAAAGCAAAAACTTTTTTGTAGCGTTGCCACGAAAGATGAACTTCAAAACGCCCCAAAAATAACGGGTAGTCAGATTCTGCACGCTCAATAGCTTCGCCTAAAGCGTTTGTGTTAATGTAAGCAATGTACTTGCCGTTTTTGACGTTAAAGCGCACTTCCTTTTCAAAAATTGGCTCAATCATATCGTTATCGCGTTTGTACCAATACAAGCTAACTTTTTTCTTTAAATCTGAAACGTTTTCGTCAACTGTAAGTCCTTGAATTTCAATTTCAAATTTGCGCAAGCCATGCCACGCCCAAATTCCGCCGTTGGAGTTGCTAAGTTGAGTTGCTTCAATAGGCAATTCACCAAACATATCATGTTCGGTAATGTCACGGTATTTTATAGTTGGAAAAGATTTACCGACGGAAGGTTCAAAATAATTTGGTTGTAAGGCGTCTAAAATACGGTTGCTACGCTTCCATTCTTGTAAATCTCTATCTAAAGTGCCATCGTCGCCCAAAACGATATATTGAAGTTTTGAAAGTCCTTCGACGGATACGGGATTTTTTTCGTCACGGTGATAAAGATCCATTCTAACGTGCGAATGTGTAAATTTTTCCATGTCAAAAGGAAGTTCAACACTTTGCAAGCCGTCGCCTTCAAGATTTTCCTGCTGATATTGCAGTATCAATCCACTTTCAACGTCTTCAAATTCCAAATAAATTTTTTCCAACTTAAACTCATTTTCCATTCAACATTGCCTCCATTATAGTTATTTGTAAATTTAAAGCGTCGCTGTAATTTTGCATACGAACTGCGCTTTTCAAATGCAAGAAAGGTTTTGCCACTTGTTGTAACGCCAGCTGTAAATTTTTGGTTGATTCTCTAATTTTTTTGACATAGGACAAATAATTTTCAGAAAATTTTTCTACGCCGAATTGTTGGCGCTTAAAAATTTTAAGTAATTCGTCACGATGAGTGTTGCCGTTTGAATCAGTCATAACTTCAATCGCATCTTGTATCAGCGCAAATTTATTTTTTTCGCCAATAGTTCTTAAAACTTCAACAAAAATTGATTGTAACTTTTTTTTGAGAAAATCGCCTTCGTAAGCAGATTTTAACCAAGAGTGTAATTCGTCAGCCGGTATACGAAATTCTCGCGCCATATACGCAAGCCTTAACATTGTGGCGGCGTCAAGGTAACCTTCAGCCGTTGCCACATTCACCAAAAATTTTAAATAGGTGTTGCGTTTATTGTAAACCGGGCGATCCTCGTTTTCTTGACTTAAAAGATTTATCGGCGGTGCAATATCTGTCATCATATCTGGATTATTAACATCATCGCGCAGGTCTGCCAAAGGGTGGCGCGTCCTTAAGTCTGCAAGTGTCGTACAGCGCAATAATATAAATTCTTGCACAAAATTTAAAAATTTGTCGTTAAATTCCCAATCAATTAAATTTTTATCGGCGTTGTCATTTAATTCAATCCCATCAGGTGTAAATCGAATTTCATTGTAGCCGTAACGCTCCAATTCTTTTGTCGAATAAAAAATACAAACTTCACTGCGAGTCAAGAATAAAAATTTTTGATTGTTATAATCTGAATCGTCCAACTCAATAAGATAAATTGCAAAAATTTCTTTTGGCGCAATTTTTTTAAAATCAGACAATCTGTCATTAAATTTATTCATATAAGGGCAATCAATTTTGGTACGAATTTTTTCACTGCAAGCGTCGTAGCCAATTAAAAACCGGTTTTCGTCATCGCCGTTTTTGAAATAATTTTCAGCATTTGCGTGATATTTTTTGGCAATGAAATCTATAACAATTTTGCGAGTACAAAAATCTAAAGGAAAATAAAGCGTTTCAAATGTTTCAGGCGGAGTAATATCACGAGTAACAATATCCAATTTAATTTCTTCGGATTGTTCGCCTGCAAGAATTTTTATTGAAGGATATTTAACTGAATCGCTATCGTCTTTATCTATCAGATTAGATATTTCCTGCAAAATTTTCACTTCCTTAACAAAAAAATTCTTTCCCCTATCATAACTTTATCAGCTTAAAATTTTAATTTCCCCAACCTGCAAAATAATTTTTGCGAATATCAGTATAACCTTTTGTAATTTCAGTTTCATTGGTGACATCTTCGGGCGCACGCAACATTTCTGAAAGTGAAACTTGTTCCAAAACGTATTCGACGAATTTACCACCGTTATCCTTTTTGATTTTCGGAAAAATTACTTTTTCACCCATAAAAATTTCCCTCCATAAAATTATTCAATTAAATCTTGTCCGTTCCAAAGAATACGAATTTCAATACGTCGATTTTCTTCGGAAAATGGATTTTCGGTATTTTTTAAGCGAGTATCGCCATAACCTGCAACGCCAATTCTGGTTGCATATTCATTACCGGTAATTTTTAACAAAGCCTCACGAACATTAGCGGCACTCAAAGTTGACAGTTGAACGTTATTATCAAAGTAGCCGCCTTTATTGCGTAACGCTGAAACGGCTGAAGGGTCGGTATGTCCTTCAATTAAAACTTCCATTTTGGGATTTTCAGTCATGTAATTTTTTAACTTCAATGCAAATTCATTGATAACCGCGACAACTGCCGGGCTAAGTTCCGCACTTCCTGAAGGAAAAGTTACCGAAGTAAATTCCAACATACCCGTTTCAATGTGAACGTGTACTTGTCCTGCCTCTTCGTATGATTTTAGGGCTTGTTCAATTTGCGTCATCATTTCATATTTTTGGGCTTCCTGTGTATATTGCGGCAACACTGACGCCAAAATAAACATTAGCAACAAAATTAAAACGACGCTTGAAAGTAAATCTGATATTGAAACCCAAACATTTTTCTTTCGCATATATACACCCGCCTAATTTTTGTAATTACGACTTGCAGGGCGTACCGTGTTAATTTTACTTTGTGCAACGGGTAAATTATTTTCAATTTCAGGTTGCAATTTGTTCAAATTTTCGACGTTGTTTAATTTATCGATACTTTGTAAAATTTGTTGCAAAGTGTTTGAAATAGCCTCAATATTTTTGGCGTTTGAATTTTGCGCCAAAATTAAATTATTTAAGGAGTTTGAAAAATTTTGTATATTATTTTTCTGTGAAATTTCAAGCGTTGCCAAATTGCTGTCAAGACTGTTTATAAAATGGTTGCTTGCGTCAATAAAGTTACTGCTTGCGTTATTGAAATTCTTGACGGCTGTATTTGTTTCAGTTGAATTTTCTGTAAAATTTGTCAGCGTTTTTGTAATTGATTCAGTTACAATTCGCCATTCATTGACAAACTGATTTTGCTTGTTAATAAATTCTTCGTTCGCAAGATTTGTACGATTTTCAATAGCAGATAAAGTTTCTTTGAGTTGAGTTATTGTTTTGCGAATTTCTGCGGCTTCGCGTATGTAACCGTCATTAACTTTATCAATCGTTTGAGCAAGCAGACTTTCCAACGCCCTTTGAGTTTCTTCGACGTATCTTTTGGAGTCAAGATAAAATTTTTGGTGAAGTTCATCCAGTTTTTCTGACACGTAAAAAATATTGCGTTCGTGTTGCGAATGAATTTCTTCAATGTGAGATTTATGCAGATTGGCAGTATTTTCGTTACTAATTTTAATTTCATTAAAGCCATTACGTAAATTTTCATCAAGTTCAATTCTGAATTGCTCAACAGTATTTAAGAAAATTTGAGCTGATTCGGTAAAAGTTTTTGTCGCCTCAACAAATTCATTAAGTTTATCAGTCAAATATTTTTCAACGCGCTTATTTTCTTGAAGGTCTTCTTCATGATTTGTTATAAGCGTTTCAATTAGTGAATCAAAGGCTCGGCGATTTTCAAACAATAATTTTTCGTATTGGAGTCTACGTTCCTCTTCAAATTTTTCCTGCAGGGAATATTGTGCCGTTAAAATTCTGTTTTGATTTTCAAGTAAAGTTTTGATACCGTCACGTTCCAAATTATAAAGCACGTCATTGACTTCATCGATAATTTCTTGTTTAAATTCAAAATAACGGTTGAGAATTAAATTTTGAAAAATCAGCGAAAAGCAAATTCCCCAAACAGACGTTTGAAACTTAAACGCAATGACGCCAAGTACAGCTGTTAATTTTGCAAGTTCAAGTTTTTCATCTTCCAAAAGTTCGGCTGAACCTTGAATTGCAACGCCCAATCCCAAAAATGTAGCTACAATTCCTATGCTTACAAATTCTTCAGGAAGTCCTTCAATTTTACTTTCGGTTGCAGAAATTTTATTTAAATATCTTTTAATGAATGAATCCGGCGTCATTTTATTTTGCACAGGTTTATATTCATTTTCCGCGTTATCGCGCAGGTATTCCATAGAATTTCGGCAATTTTTCACCCAATAAAATCCTAATCCGAATAAAGCGATAAAAATAAATAAAAAAATTACTGCAAGCGCAGTTTCAGGAATAAAGAAAAATTCTATTGTTTTTGATAAAAGATTATCCAATGTTACCTCCAATTCGTTACAATAAAAAAAATTTAATATCAGCTCAAAAATTTTGACATTCCACTAAGTTAGCAAGCGTACAAGGTGCACTCTTTTGGGAGGAAAATTCTTGAGCAATTAAACGAGTTAAATTTCATCATTTTAGCCAATGCCGTCTTAACGAAACCCTAAACATCCACGCTAAAACTCAACGAATTTTAGTGTTTTTATAGTTTGTATTATACGACGACCTTTGAAACTTCGCAAGAAATTTTGGCTTGTTTTCAATTAAGACGGCATTTACATAATGTGTTTGTCATCTTTCATTTTTTAAAATTTATTGGAGTTTTTTCTTATGGAAAATGAAAAAAAATTTAGTCCCTACCGCCGGTAATGCAGTCGCAAATGTGCCGACGCTTAATCAGCGTATTTTCAAAATTCAGTTCCATCTTCAAAATATGGGGCAAAGCGCAATTATCATCGGGCAAGAATTGATTGAATGCAAAAAGTCGGGAATTGCAACGGGGCTACTTGACTTGAAAAAAATTTCAAACTTAAGAAAATTTCAGCCGCAAAAAGAATTAGCAATTACAATGAAAGACAGGTGTTTTTATGAGCGGTTATAATTTAATTACTTTGGACGCCGGTAAAATTCTGGACAATTTCACGGTAGAACAACTTAAAAATAACAATTACTGCGCTAAATTTGCATACGATTTATCAGATAAAATTTCAATTCGTCGGGAAATTATATCGTCGGTGGACAGGTACGATAATAACGCGCTTTTTTATCAAATTCGGCAAGTAGTAGGTAACACTGACACAGAAGAAGAAAATGCTTTGCAGCAAGTTATAGTTTTTGTTGATTTTTGGAAAGTCTTTTAAAGTCAAAAAAATTAAATGTGAAAATTGCTTTGAAAAATTATTAATCCATCTATTTGACGGTGAAAGGCTAATATCGCCGGATTTTGCTTAAATTGTCGGCGACTATTTAAAATCAGAATATAATTTCGAGAGAGATTCACATTCGTTTCAAGTGAGAATGCCTTTTACAAAAATGGTACTTCACGAAGTTGACTTCAATAAATTTTTTGAGAAACCTGCATTTGTCAAGAAATGAGCAGGTAATTCTTAAACCGTACACAGCAAAAAACAGTTTGTACGAAAAATATTTTTCACATTTAGTCGGCGCGGTAATGATTGCGTCAAAATATAAATTAACAGTTCCAATGGCGTTGGGTAGCGCAGATTTTGACGGTGATTTGGTAAAGATTATATCAGATGAAATTATAGTAACCGCAGTAAAAACTAGCGTTTATGCAGAAAATTCAAAAAGAATCAGCTAAAGGCTCAATAAGCTTTGATACGATAGTGAATACTTTTTCAAATCAAGCTGGATTGATTTCTAACATTGTTGCCGAAATAGTAACCATAGAATATAGCCCAGCTACTAACAAAAATTTTCAAGAATGGTAATAGGAATTGAAATTGATGCCGCAAAAAATGGCGTTCATCCTAAAAAATATACAGGCGTTGGAGAAATTGAAAGCTAAAAGTAACAGATTGAAATATTTTTTTTCGTTAAAAAATTTATACTCCAAATGAAAATTCTTTATCCATATATAAAACCAGAAAATCTGGAAAAAACTAGGCTGACTTTATATGCTTCAAAAAAGACGACAGTGAAAAAACTGACACGGCACTTAAAAGATTAATTGCTGAAAAATGGCAATTACCGCGAGCTGAAAGTCGCTAAAAAAAATTGCTATCATATTGGGAATAGACATTCAAAGCGAATTGATAACGCCGACAATGGTTGAGTTACTTTCAAATTTCAGCAATAACGGATTTATGCTTTTTTATTACATATTCAAAGATATACAGACTCAACGTAATGAAGATGTAGAATCTATAAAAGATTTTGAAGAAATTGCAGAGTTAGGAAATAATGAAGGCGTCGAAGAAAATTAAAATACATTCCGAATTTATAAGTAATTTTAAAATAGTGGAAGATCATGAACTCGATATTTCGGAAAATCAAGGACGAATTTTTTAGTGATTTTGGAGCCGGTTCTCATTTAGAAAAAATAAGCGTTACCAATAATTTTATATAGAAACGACAAAGGACACTGGATATTTTCCAGCGTCCTTTCAAATTTGCACATTTTAACTATGTTCGGCATCCGAGAAGGATTCGGTTATTTAAAAATTCTTGCTAATATACACGACATCACATAAACAGGCAATCAGATTATCTTTTACATTTGTTCAATCAAGTCACAGTTGCCTGTACCGTATTTAAATTATCTTGAAATTTATTAAAATGATAAATGTACAGAGTAACATTTTCATTTATTTCCAAATTAAAAAGAATTTTTAATTGTTTGGAAGTAAAGTTTTCAAATATAAAGACCGGCAAATTATCAAGAGAAATTGAACATTCCTGAATTCAAATTTTAAAATTTAAATTATACTAAAAATGTTTAAAGAAAAAATCCGCGTCGCAAAGTGCCATTTTGAGCCGCATTGCAACGCCATTTGTAACGGTTAGGGGTTTAAAAGTATGTCTCCGTAAGGAGTCTGAAAAAAATGAGATTAACACAGTCGCATTATTACTGAAAGTGAGCGACGCCGTCATTATACGATAATAATTTTTTGATTTTAGTATAATTTTAGTTGATAATATTTATATTACAGTAAAAATTTTTTAAGGTTTTGGAGAAACAAAAAGCCCGCCAATTTACGGCGGGTTTTTAGCTTGTAGAATATTTTTAAAAAGTTTCGCTGTGAACTTTATCGAAGTTTAATTTTTCCAATTCACGTTGACGCGGTAATTTTGCAGGAACGCCTAAAGATAAAATCGATTGACACATAAAATTTTCCGGAAACTTTAAAATTTCGCGCAGATATTCTTCACTTGGTGAATCATTTTCTGCCGGACGGTTTCTAACCTGTATCCAACAATTTCCAATTCCCAACGAAGTTGCCATTAATTCCATATTCATCATCGCAACCGCTGAATCTTCAACGACTGTATCAGATTTTTCTTTGTCTGCAATTACTACAACTGCCGCCGCCGCTTGCGTCAACATTTTTGCCACTCCTACGCGACAATGTGACATTTTTTCCAGTGTTTCAGAATTTTTAACTACGATAAATTCGCACGGGTATTTTGAGTGTCCTGAAGGCGCAAGTAACGCCGCACTCAAAATTTTTTGCAGTTGTTCATCTGAAATTTTTTCGTCCGTGTATTGTCTGACACTCCTGCGCGACCTCATCAATTCCAATAAATCTGACATTTTACCGCCTCCAAATTAATTTTGTTTATCGCTTGCAATTAACATAAATTGAAAACCGTCTTCAGATTGTGGACGCGCTCCCGCCATTAGCACATAGCAGCGATTTTTTTCAGCACTCCAAACAAATGACGACGCCAAAACTTCATCGTCGCTTAATTTGTTTATCAATAATTCGGCGTCCGCTTGAGTCAATCCCAAAGTTTGCAAAGTCGTAAAAAGTAAAACTACAGCATTTTCACCCGCTTTTTCATTATAAGCTACGATTTTTAATGCTGAAACTTTTTCTTCGTCGTCTACGAAAAATACTATTTCGCCGTCCGGCGCGGTTGCAGTTTTTAAACCGTACTGACAGCCCCACGCCGTATTTCCAATTTCCGGCAATTCCGTATTTTCAAATTTTACCGCGTTGGTTAAAAGTAGCGGCGTTTCTTTTTGAAATTCTTCAGTGTAAATTACGTCCGCTATTGAATGAACAACTTTTTGCACGTCATCATCTGAAACGCGTAGCATTGCCGCGCTTGCCACGTTCGCCGCCATTAAAAAGCAAACTAAAAAAGCTAAAAATATTTTTCTCACGTTAAAACCTCCTCAAAGAAATTTTATACAAATTGCCGATAAATCCTGCTTTAAAAATTTTTTTGACTGTGATAATATAGCAGAAATTTTTGGAGGTGATTTTTAAATGGTTTCAGCGAAAATGTACGAATTGGGAACGAAAAAATCTACCATTCGTACGATTTTTGAATTTGGCAGGAAACGCGCCGCCGAAGTTGGCGAAGAAAATATTTTTGATTTTAGTTTAGGTAACCCAAATGTACCGACGCCGGAATTTGTAAAAAACGCGGCGATTGACATTTTGCAAAACTCTGAACCGTCCGCAGTTCACGGCTATACCGTTGCGCCCGGAAATCCTCAAGTTAGGGAAATTCTTGCAAAAAGTATTAACGAACGTTTCAACACGAATTTTGCAGGAAAAAATATTTTTATCACGGCAGGAGCCGCCGCCGCCATTACAATTTCTTTTAAGGCGTTGACTGAAGACGACGACGAATTTATAACTTTTGCCCCATATTTTCCCGAATATAAAGTTTTTGTTGAATCAGTCGGCGCAAAATTGAACGTCGTACCTGCGCAGCCTAAAGATTGGCAAATTGACTTTGACGCCTTTGAAAAAATGTTGACGCCAAATGTTAAAGCCGTAATTATCAATTCGCCGAATAATCCTTCAGGCGCGGTTTATTCCGTCGAAACTATTAAAAAACTCGCGCAGATTCTCAAAGAAAAGTCCGCCGAATTTGGACACGCAATTTTTATAATTTCTGATGAACCGTACCGCGAAATTGCTTACGGCGTCGAAGTTCCCTACGTGCCGAATTTTTACGACAATACTTTAGTTTGTTATTCCTACAGCAAATCTTTTTCGTTGCCGGGCGAACGTATCGGTTATATTGTTGTTCCTGATTCTGTTGCAGACTTTGGAAAAATTTTTGGCGCAATAGCGGGCGCGGCAAGAGTTTTAACGCACGTCAACGCGCCGAGTCTTTGGCAGTTGGTAGTTGCGAAATGTGCCGGTAAACCGTCTGATATTTCGATTTATGAACGCAATGCAAAACTTTTGTACAACGGCTTAATCGACGCGGGCTTTGAATGTGTCAAGCCTCAAGGCGCGTTTTATCTTTTTCCTAAGGCGTTGGAAGATGACGACTACGCTTTTTGCGAACGTGCCAAAAAATATGATTTACTCTTAGTACCCGGCGCAGATTTCGGCTGCAAAGGATATTTCCGCGCCGCCTACTGTATAAAAACTGAAACTATTGAAAAGTCTTTGCCGCTTTTCAAAAAACTTGCTGAAGAGTACAGGTGTTAGGTTTTAGCGGTTAGCTGTTAGAAAATGTTCCCTAGCCGCTAATTCCAATCCCTAGCCCCTGTGAATGAATGAAAGGAATGAGCACTTATGATGGCGTTAAATTTTAAAGATCCAAAACACCGTGAAATGTTAATGGCGCGTAGTAAAAATTGTACCGTGCGTCTCGGCGACGTTACAAGCCTTTATCCTGAAAGTTCGGTTGTCTGGATAACCGTTGGCAAGTCCGGCGAAACGAAAGAATTTCTCTACCGCGCTTTTATCGACAAAGTCCGCGTTAAAACTATGGGAACGCTGACAAGTATTGACCTTGAGCATCAGAATCCATACATTAACACCAAAGAAGAATTGATGAAAGACTTTGAAGAAATTTACAAACGCCGCGTTACCGCTGATGAAGTCGTTACCGTAATTTATTTCAGTGAAATTTCGTGGGATTTAATGGAACGTTAAAAATTTATTGCAAAAAAAATTAGACGGGCTGAAATTGCCCGCCTTTTTAGTTTTTCGTACATTAAAATTACATAGAAAGTTATCTTAGCAAAAATTTTTTTGGTTTTAATAGAACGTTAAAATTTTAAAATCGCAAAAAAATTAGACGGGTTGAAAATTTAGCCCGCCTTTTTAGTTTTTTAAAATTTAATAAAAATGTTGCGACGATTTAAAAATTCCGCAAAGATCATCAGAATTAAACACCAAGCGACACAAAAAAGCGTTGTTGAAAGTTCAACGTTGATTAAACCTTGAAAAGTATTTTGGTAAAGCCAACTCCACAGGGGTATTTCGCCAACTTTTTCTGTAAATGCAAAAATCAAAGTCATATTTAAAACCACAAAAAAGAATATTGGATTTTTTCCCAGTGAATCAAAAAGACAAAAATATTTTTTTGTACGTGGCAAATATTCAAATAAAATTCCAAATGCTGCAAGTAATAGTACATCGCCGCCCGCGTTCAAAAGTGCAAATGGCGCAGTCCAAAGTTGTTTTATAACAAGATCAAAATAGCTCCAGAAGTAGCCGCAAACTAAAAGCCCCGCTCCGTACAAAATTAATTTTTGACGTTCATTTTGAATTAAAAGTTTTCCTGCTACAATTCCAAACAACATTGACGCCGTACTTGCCATAGTTCCGTACAAGCCTTCAGGTTCTTGTTTTGGAGTCAGCATATTATCAGCACCGGGAAAAATATAATCTATCGTATGACTTATATTGCTTGCCACGTCAAATGGCGCAGTCGGCGCGTAAATGTGAAATCCCAACGAAGAAATTATAAGCAACAAAAACGCCGCTAACAAAATTTTGGCGGTGTCTTTTAATTTCAGCAAAATTAACATTCCAAAGAAATATGATAACGCCAATCTTTGAAGAATACCGAAAAATCGCAAATGCTCCGCATCAATACGAATTTGTATAAAAAGATTTAATAAAATTCCTATTCCAAACAAAATTGCCGTGCGTCGAAAAATTTTTGTCATTGAAGGCGTCCGCTTTGAAGCTGAAATTGCCGCCGAAGTTCCCATTACAAATACAAATGACGGAAAAACGGTATCAGCCATATGTATTCCTTCCCAAACAGCGTGCCTCAATGTTTCATAAATTATATCCGGCGGCGAATCAACAATTATCATCAAGGCGATTGTTAAGCCGCGCAAAATATCTAATTCAAAAATTCGTTTATTCATCTTTTCCCAACTCAATCTGACATTCAAACATTCTATTCCACGTGTTGGAAACTTTCAGCCCGCGCAAATATTTATAAGGCGGCAAATTTTTTTCTGCCCATTCCTGCATCAATTCAGTTTCGCGCTCCTCAACATATTCTCTTTCGCCGTCAAATTGATAGTACGCAACTTTGCCACGCGGCATATAATATAATTCGTGTCCAAGAATCGAACGAATATTTGCTTGATACGCCCAATCATCAAGGTAACGGCGCACGAGCAATTTATTTTTGGCGTCATTCATCATATACTTTGACAAAATACCCGTCGAAAGTGCAAAGCCGCTTGAATTTGTGGCGGTATTCCAGCCGCTGTAAGATTGAATCCTAAACAGTAAATTTTTATCGTGCAAAATTTTCATCAGCGCGTTATCAGCCCCGTTACAATAAGCTATGTCAGCAATTCCAACTTTGTAATTTTGCTTTAAATTCTTTTCAACCAAATCTACAAAATTATTCGTGCTTTTAGTAGGAATTAAATTCGCTTTGAAAGGTTCAGCACTCGGCAAATTGTATCCTTCCAAAGTTTCGCCGTTAATGTCAGTATTTACCAATAAAACAAAATCTGCGCCTTTGGGATTATCAACCTGTTTGCCGCCCGCAATAATAATTTCGTTTGAAATTGAAGTTGCAATAGATTCATCTGAAAACATTGGAACAGTATTGCCGCCGACGCCTTTATTAAATTGCACGTTGACAGTTGGCACTTTGCCGCGCATTTCGTTAATCGCCCGCGTTAAAAGCAACAAATTAAATTCGTCGATACCTGCAAGCGATTGAAATTTTTCTTTGGGCAAATTCTTTGACGCCGCGTAGTTTAAAAGCTCTCGATTTTCTTTGTGCGTTTGACAAAGTGGCGCGTTGTCGTCACGTCCAACAATCAGATAATCAATAATCCCCGCGCTTGTGAAGTCTACCATTTTTTTTGTAGCCGAAAAATTTTTGGCGCGGCGATTCATCCAATCATTAAAATATTTTTGCGGAATGGAATTTTGCAAGTAGTCCATATAATTTTTTTCGTCAGCGGTAAGGTAGGAAATTTCTTGCTTGTCCAAAAGTGCGGTATATTGATGAATTTCTGCGCCGTAGTCTGCGTAATATTCCGGCTCTTCAATATCGCCTTTTGTACCTTTCAATGGCGTCCTCATCAACGAGGCGAAAACGTACAATTTCATTTCAGGATTTTTTTCACGGATATTTTTAAAATTTTCAACCCATCTTGAAAGTTGCGCCTGTGAAAATTCGTGCTTGCGTGAAGGAATTAAACCGCCGTAAAGCAAAGAATCTGATGCAATTACAGCCGCTCGCGCAGATGTTGCATTTTCTTCAAACCACTGCCAAAGTTGGTCGGGATGTTCATTTGAGCCTTTCAGCCCCAAAAGTTCAATCGGCGGCATTATAATATCTAAGCCAATTTGTTGTACAACTTCTGCCGTTTGTTGATAAGAAATTGGGCGGTCGTCGTGCGGTATGAATAAAATTTTTGTTCGCTCGGCACTTGCTGAAGTCATTGATATTGTCGAAAAAATGAACGTTGCCAAAATAAGCCGTAAAATTTTTTGGTACAAAATTACCACTCCCTAAAAAGTTTATCGTAAAAAATTTATACAAATTTGTTGAAGTGTATCATAAAAAAAACGGCGCGGCAAACTTTTAAGCCGCTTTATCAGCTGTGTAAATTTTTTTTACAGACGCAAAAAACGGTTAAGCAATTTGCCTAACCGCCCCGATCTATATTAATGTTGCTTAAATTTCTAAGTTGGTGCCGAAGGCCGGACTCGAACCGGCACGTTGTTGCCAACGGCAGATTTTGAGTCTGCTGCGTCTGCCAATTCCGCCACTTCGGCATTACGGGCGTTATAATACCACCAAAACTTTTAATTGTCAAGCAAAATAAAATTTACAGAAAATTTTTAACGGTTGGCAGGATAAATCTTTGGCTTGCCGAATGTAATTAAAAAGTTTAGATTATTTGTAGTATTGGAGGGTTCTGAATGTCAAAAAAATATTACAGCACGAAAATTGTTGGCGTAGGCGGAGACGTTCCGAAGTTTTTAAACGTAGTTAAAATGCTGGTTATGTTTGATGATTCAATGGTATTGCCGGAGCTTCGTGAATTTTCGGTGCTGCACAGCGGCAATAAACTTGAAGGCGATATTAAACCGGGCGATATTCTCAACGTTGCGGGCAGTGAATTTGAAATTATCAAAGTTGGCGAAGACGTACACAGCAACATTCGCACACTTGGGCATATAATTATCAAATTTGACGGCGGCACGGGCGAACTTTTGGCAGGAAGTATTCACGTCGAAGATAAACCAATTCCCAAAATTCGCGTGGGCGACGAAATTGCTATTTGCGAGGCAAGCGCGGCAATTCTTAAAGGTAATAAAGTTGCAATTACCGGCGCGGGCGGCGATCTTAGCAAAAAAGTTACTCAAGTTTTGCTTGACAGTGGCGCGGAAATCGTTGGCGAAGAAGCCGCTGAAATTGTCGTAAATGTAAAATAAATTTTGTATCGAAAAAAAATTTTTTGCCGTCAGAAATTGGCGGCGTTTTTTTTATTTCTTAAAAACTGATTAAAATATTAAAAAAAAAGTTTAAATATTTTTAATCAAGACGATATATAATATAAAGATAAATTTAATAAAATTTTTTTGTGATGTGTAAAAATTTTTTTATGTATAAGTTTTGATTTTTAAAAGGACGTGATATTTATGACTCCACAGGAAGTAATAAAAGCTTTTATGAGCAGGCTGAATACTCATGGTTATTCAATTTCTAATGCAACGGCTACAAATATGCTTGATTCTGCAATTCGTGCCTCGTCAAGGTACACAAGTATTCAAGAAGTTATCGACGCTATGAAGGCGGATCAAGCCACGTGTGAAAAAGCCGCAATTCAAAAGGTTGTTACTGCAGTTTTGGGCGAAGATTATTACACTCAAAATTGCGAAGGCAAATCTTTATCTGAAATTGAAGAAACTTTAAACGCAGTAACCACCGACAAAGATAACAACACTATCACTAAAACTACGGTTCAAAATTTTATATCTGGAACGTATAGCAACCTTTCAAATGTTATCAGAGAAGTTACTGCAAAGAATTTCCTGACAGATTATTGCGGTATTCAGTTGAATACAAACTATTGGATAAATAGTAGCGGAACTGTAACTTATTCCACCAACGATACTGGAACCGGAAACACAGACACCGGAGCAATTACCGGCTCTGACGCAGGCGGCGGAACTACAAAAACTCCTGACAGTGTTGTACCTGAAGATACAGACAAAACTTTCAGCATTGACGATTTGCAAATTGATGATGACGGCTACCTTTATTTTGAAACCAACGGCTTAAAAGTTAGAATTGTTGGCGAACGCTCCGGCGATACGGTTACTCAAATTACCGCCGAAAATTTCAGTGAAATAGAAGGCAATGAAAGTACAAAATATCAAGCCGTTATAATTGCCGCACTTTACAAATGGTGGGTTGAAGAATCGCTCAACCTCAATGAAAAATCTTACGATATTGGCTTTACAACTGACGGCGTTACCGTTAAACAGATTGACGTTTATTTTGAAAACAAAACTACTAACACGCTTGCTTATGTTTCAAACGTTTCAAGAAATAACCAAGACGGCGAAGCTTACCATTTGGACTTAGTCATTAACACAAAATACTACAGCGATATTACAGATTATAATGACGTAAACGGCGTAGGTACAAAAACCAACGACGGCGCAGGTTATCTTGACAGGACTTTAGCGCACGAATTTACCCACGCTATTATGGTTGCAAATATCAATTACTTCAACAAGTTGCCAAAATTCATTAAAGAAGGTATGGCGGAATTAACGCACGGCATAGACGACGAACGCGGCAACACAATTTTTAAAATTGCTTACGATTCAAATTGGCTTAATGAAAGTCTTGACTTGGCAAACAGCGGTACAGGCAGTCAATCAGTCGGCGACGGCTACGCGGGCGGTTATATGTTCCTGCGCTACTTTGCCAAACAAGCCGCCGCTCAAACTGAAAATCTTCCCGCCTTTGGCGAAATTACCGCAACTTTCGATTTCAGCAATTTTGCAAATTTGGCAGAGGGAAATATTCTTTACGTCGATACTTCAACTGAAAATCCAACTGTACAAGTTGCCGATGATGAAACTGCTTTTTATGCATTGGACGACCCGAATAATTATTTGCTTAACATTGGCGAAATTGGATCTGACGGAACTGACCTTTACTATCTTGTTTCAAATAATTTAGTAAAGCAAGTTATCACGACAGGCGGCAGTATTGCTGATGTTTACGGCGTCAATGCAAATATTACTGTCAACGGTTCAGATAACTATGACGGCGTACAAATTGTTGAAGGCGGCAGCGAAGTTAATACCGGCGGCGGCGATGATTTTGTTATGATTACAGGACAACACGCCACAGTAAATACCGGCGCAGATAATGACACAGTTCAAATTTTGGAAGGCGGACACAACTATATTAATCTCGGCGAAGGTGATAACCAGTTGCTGATTGACGACTACTCCGTCAGTTTTAATGACAGCGGCAGCTATAAATATTTTGTCGGCAGTCATTACAACAACATAATTACCGGCGGAAGTGGTACTGACATTATCACAGATGTTAAAGTTTATTATCTTGGCACTGATGGTTATGGTTACTCCTACAAAGAGGTTTATTATCAATACAACGATGAATTGCAACAAGCAAGCTCCTCCAAATATGACAGCGCGACAACATATTATTCGTTTGACGGCGAAAACAACGCTATTGAAGTTACGCCGTATGATTTCTACCAATTCAACTACAACACCGAAATAGACTTGGGCGACGGCGAAAACGGCGTTGATCTTATGGCGCTTTACGACAGTACTGTTAAAACCGGCGCAGCTGATGACGTAATTAATATTGATCAAATGAGTAACGTCAGCATAGACGCGGGCGACGGCGCAGATATTATTACTTTCTATGGTGAAAATAATTCTATTATCGGCGGCGCAGGGGACGATACAATAAATGAAATTGGCGGCAGTGACGGCGGAAATCATTTCATCATCTACAGTACCGCGTTTGGCAATGATTCTATCAAAGGTTTTCTTTCTACCGATATAATTCACATTACTACAGATTATACCGCTGAAATTTCCGACATAAACACTGGGACTTACTCAAACACCGGTGCAAGTTATCAACAATTAACGCTTACCGTTAAAGATACACAGGGCAACGAAAAAGGCACAATCGATATTATTACCGGCTCCAATCAAACTTTCGACGCCGCAAATAACATTGTTGCAGACCTTGAAGAAATTCCCGAAAATAACGAAATTGACGTAAATGCAATCGGGCAAACTGTCACACTCACTGAAGGCAATGACATTATTTATATCGATACAAACGCATTTGCAGGCGTTGGCACTCTCACAATTAACGGCGAATTTAAAGCCGGAGATAAAATCATTCTCTACAACGGCGATAAAAATACTCTCGTAGCCAATACAGGTATAACAACTGAATTGCAAACCTACAACAATAAAGAATTTTGTATTCAAAAGGGTAGCGATTTTGGTATCGTAATTACAGGCGCGGTTAGAAATACAACTGCATTTGGCACACTTGAAAATAATTCTGCAACTGCTACAGTCAATTATTACATTCCGCAACAAAACACCGATAAAACTACCGCCGAATTTATTTTTGGCGATACTGTTGCAAGTACGCAAAATTTCACACTCACGGGAATTACTTCAACTGAAAATATAAGTGTTGACGCCTTGAAAGTTTATGTACCGACTGAAAATATTTATAACGGCACGGTTGAAATTAGCGGCGGCAATTTTGTATTTGCAGACGACGCCGAAAATCTTGCACAAATGACAAAAACTTGGTCAAGCGAAGGTACAACCGCCACTTATACAGGCAATGTTACTGAAGCCGGTTTATTCCTTTCAAACTTCAACAAAAAACTTTCTTACGTTGATACAGGTACAATCGAACTGGTTAAACTTAGCGGCATTGCAGACACAAGCAAGTTAAGTTTTGAAAACGAATACCTTTATATAAACGCGGGCGCGGCAGGAAGTACCACAGAAATTAAACTTTTGAGCAACAACGCAAGCTATAAAATTGCATTGCAAGACACAAACTGCACTTTAATTGGTCTTGATACAGATGACTATATTGCCAACTACGCAAGCAATAACACCATTAGCGGCGGCGACGGCAACGATTCTATTTTCAGTAGCGGTTCATTGTTGACAAATATAGAAAATATTTCAATCAGCGGCGGCGCGGGCGATGACA
The DNA here is from genome assembly GCA_937877565.1 of uncultured Selenomonadales bacterium. Taxonomy (GTDB): domain Bacteria; phylum Bacillota; class Negativicutes; order Selenomonadales; family Selenomonadaceae; genus Quinella. The sequence continues at coordinate 41,595 of CALFJB010000048.1, forward strand.
AAATTGTCATCGGCGGCAACACAAATGTTACATTCCAATACAAATTCGGCGACGGCAAAGACACTATCATTGGCTGGGCGTCCGGCGACAAAATTTCTATTTTCGGCGGATATGCAACGCAGACAAGCGGCGACGACGTTTTCATTACAGTTGGCGGCAGTGGTGCTGACAATGTTATTAAACTTGAAGGCGCAAGCAGCACTTTCAACGCGGAAACTGATATTGAAGAATTTAAATTTCTTGATTCTCTCGAAAATAACAGCACAACTTATTTGATTAAAACTGCTGACGATTTACAAAATTTGGCAACATATGTAAACAGCGGCAATAACTGCACAGGCAAAACTTTCAAACTTGCCAACGATATTGATTTAAGCGAAGTTGAAAACTTTACGCCCATTGGCACACAGTCTAAAAGTTTTTACGGTACATTTGACGGCGACGGACACACTGTCAGCAACCTTACAATCAATAATTCTGATAAACGTTATCAAGGTTTATTTGGATATATCAAAGTTGGTAGCACAATTCAAAATGTTAATCTGACAAACGCAACTGTTACAGGCAATGATCAAGTTGGCGCACTCGTCGGAGCAAACGGCGGCGGCACTGTAAATAATTGTATTGTCCTCAACGCCACAGTTACAGGCACTGTTAATAATCCTACAGTTGGCGCAGTTGTCGGGGAGAAGATAACAGGCACCGTTACAAACGCCTATTACTATAAATGCAATGTTGGCGACAGCAACGCTACAGAAGTTTTCAAATTGAATTTGCCGGAAGGTTACACTGTCAGCGATGCTACAGGCACTACAATTACTGTTGACGGCACAACTTACGGCGCGGGCGCAGTTACTTTCAAAGTTAAAAAAGTTGACAATGAAAACGCCAAAGTTTATGCAATCAAAATTGGCGGTACAGAATATACTGCAGACGACGATATATTTACAGCTACACTTTCAGCCGATACAACAATTTCTGAAATTCTTGCGTATCACGATTATATTTCCAACAATGAATCCGGCAAGACAATTACAACCGGCGCGGGCAATGATACAATTTCCAACACCGCCGAAAATGTAACAATCAACGCGGGCGACGGCGCAGATTCTATTCATAGCGAAGGCAACAATGTTTCAATAGACGCGGGCGCGGGTAACGATACCATTGAGAACATTGGCAAGAACGTTACAATAGTAACAGGCGCGGGCAATGACATTGTTAAACTTACCAATACGAGTGTTGCTGTAACGATAGATGATTTTTCGGCAACTGACGAGATTCAAATTTTTACCACTCACGACTTTACAACAGCTGCTAATATTTCAGAAATTACAACTGTTGAAGGCGGAATTGTTGCAGATAATTTGACAATCAAAGGCGGAGCATTTACCCTTCCAACTGCTCAAAAAGGCTGGGATACTGCAGAGGAAAATAAATTTGTCTATCAAACTTGGACAACTGCGGGCGCGGTACTTAGCAACGGCAACAAAATTACATTTACTGACGAAACAGAAAAAACAACGCAATTCACTTTGAGCGGCTTAAAAGACGGCGTAACTGTTGAAGATGTTGCGGCGGCTATTGAAGTTGAAGATACAACAGTTACAATCAATAACCAAAGTATTTTAGACTCAAGCAAAACAGTTACAATCAGCGCAGGTTACACGCTTGCACTTGGAGCAAACATTTCGCCGAAAAGTACCGCATATTCTGAAATAACTACAGTGGATGCTACAACTGTTAATTACAATTCAGCCGGTGAAAGTGAAGGTTACGGCGTCAATCATGACGGTAACGAACTCAAATATTATACAAGGAGCGTTAGAGAATTTACAATTACCGGCTTAAGTGCAACTGCAACGAAAGATGATATTTCAGTTAATGGAAGTACAATTACAATTTCCCAAAACGCGCTTGCAACAGGCGACGCCACACTTACAACAGACGATGGCTTTACAATGGTATTGAACAATGTCAATGCGCCAACTTTAGCAAATGAAGGCTGGAACGCATTCTATTATCAAACAAGTTATTACAGTGTGGCAGGTTGGGAAGTTGATGACAACATTATAAGATACCGCAACACAACCGAGCCTACAAATTTATTTGCAATCAGCGGCATTAGCAATCCCGACTTTGGAGTTACAAAAGACGGCACGGCTTACACTGTGAACGTTACAGACGATGACATTTCCGGCTTGAACGGCGATATAAAGATTGACGGTATTGCTACAGGTATAACGGCGAAATTTAATTTTACCGGCACTACTGAAAAAACTGTAAACACGGCGGCAAGTTTAAGCGGCGGTGTTTATAGATCAACAACTTACAACGGCTACACCGAAATAAAAGACGATACAACTTTGACACATCACGCGGCGACGAATGCCAAAACTTTCGGAATTACGAATTTGAGCGCGGCGGCGGCACTCAACGAAAATGTAATTGTAACTGAAGGCGATACAACCAACTTTGAATTTAAAGCGGCGGCACTTGATAAACAAGATATTTCAATTAGCACAAGCAACAGTAACAATTTTACAATTACACTTAATGGCGACGTTGACACAGAAGCAGAAACAATTAACGAAAGCAAAACAATTACTGACGGCGTTTTAACTTATCAAGCGGCAGGCACGGGCGAATATTACACACCAACTGAAGACGGCGTAGCATACACCGCGCAACAAGGCGGCGAACAATTTACACTTAGCAACGTAACAAATGCAGACGGCGTAACAGTTGACGCAAATAAAAAAGTTACGGTAACAGATTCTGCGTTTAATATGGTGGCGGCTGAAAGTTACGAAGTTGAATTTGCAAACGTCGGCGACGCAACTTTTACACTTGACTTTCAAGCAAGTAATTCAAGCAACGAAATTGACGCAAATTATAACAATGGCGTTTATGCTTCGGCGCACAGTAGCGGCTATTTCACAGCCAACGGCGGCAAATATACTTTTACGCCTCCTGTAAGTGTACAAACTTTCAATATCAGTGGCTTAAATATCGACGGCGAAAAAACCGGCGCGGCGATTGACGAATATTTTACTGTCAGTGGCGATACTGTTACAATTAAAAAGGCGGCACTTGGCACAGATAACATTGCAATTACTTCCGGCAATTTCAAAGTTGCACTTGCAGACGACGAAGAAATTATTACTGCAAAGACGATTGATAACGGCGTTGCACTTACGAAGGACGGCGACAATTACAAATACACCGCTGAAACTTACAAGGCTTATTATCAAAAAACTTCTGACACTGAAATAACTTACAATCAGCCGAGCGGCGGCGAAACTTTATTTACTGTCAGCGGATTAAATAATGCTGTACTTGATACAAACGTTACAGTTACAGGTAAAAATGTTCAAATTGGCGCGGGCGCACTTACTGCCACGCACGAAAGAATTTCAATCGACAACGGCTACACTTTGGAAATTACAGACGCTGAATCACTTTCACAAACTATTAATTTCGCGCAGGACGACAACAAAGTTACACTTAGCGGCAATACTGCAGGTTACAAACTTATTGAAGGCGCGTATGAATGGCAAACTGCAACGGGCGGCGAAGAAGTTATAATTACGGGATTAAAAGACGGCGTAACTTTAACTGCAGATATGTTTAGCCGCGACCAAAACGGCGGAATTATTTTCACTCCAACTGATGAAATTTTGCCGGAAAATCCAACAACAATTACAATTTCAAGCGGCGTTATCGATACAAGCAATTTGACTGTTACAGAAAAAATTGATGCACATTGGAGCGAAAATTCTTATATTGACGATAAAACGGCGTCAAGTTGGACGAGCGGTGCGGCAACTGTCGAATTTACGGCGGCAACGGGCGGCGATACTTTATTTACACTTAGCGGCGTTGCAAATACAACCGGAATTACGGTTAATAATAAAGTTGTAACATTGACAGCTGACAATCTCGACAAAAAAGCAGTTTCAGTTGATAACGACTATACTTTGAATATTACAGTTCCTGATCCTACAGTAGCAAAGGCTGAAGGATTTGACGGCAACTCTTATAAAACTACGTTGTACAGTGACATTTACGAATTGGCGGACG
>CALFJB010000049.1 GCA_937877565.1 uncultured Selenomonadales bacterium
AAAAGCAAGGACAGCAGGAGAAAAAAGTCCGCAAGCTTAAATCCAAGCAGTATCGAGACATGCAAGCGGTGATATTGAAACAGCGAAACGGACAGATAGGCGCGGAAATACCGTTCACGTATTGCGCGATGTTCAATCATTTTGGAGAAGACGAATTTGGCGGAGTACCGATAGGCGAGTTTGATTGTGTGCCGGACATCTAGATTTTTCTTTTCAAAGGAAAAAAACGTAGGAAAAAGAGGAATCGTTATGGTTTACAGAATGGGGGAACTCTTTTGCGGTCCGGGAGGACTGGCATGGGGAGCATTGAACGCTAATATTGGCGACTGGAATACGCGGATTGTCCACGCATGGGCAAACGACATTGACAACTTAACTTGCCAAACTTATCGACATAATATCTGCAAGGACGATTATGCCGAAAGTGTAATCTGCCAAGATGTGCGCGAACTGGAAATTAGTCGTGAAAACTTGTCGGACATTGACGCATTTTCCTTTGGTTTCCCGTGTAACGACTTTTCAATCGTCGGTGAACAGAAAGGCTTTGACGGAAGTTATGGTGCGCTGTACACTTACGGAGTTGAGGTTCTGCGCAAGTTTCAGCCGCAATGGTTCCTTGCAGAAAATGTCAGCGGTCTATCCAGTGCCAACGAGGGATTTGCTTTCAAAAAAGTTTTGGCTGATTTAGTCTCTGCAGGCTATAAGGTTTTTCCGCATATGTACAAATTCGAGGAGTATGGCGTTCCGCAAGCACGACATAGAATTATCATTGTCGGTATTCGTCAGGATTTATCATGTGATTTTAGACCGCCTTCGACGACGCCTTACAAGGACGCGGATATTTCGGTGCGGACTGCGTTAAATAATCCGCCGATTGATGATATGGCGTTTAATCACGAGATACCTTTCATGTCAGATAAGGTTATCGAGCGGCTTCGTTACATAAAACCGGGACAGAACGCATTTAATGCCGATATGCCGGAAGATATGAGGCTGAACGTTAAGGGCGCGAAGATAAGCCAAATCTACAAGCGTCTTGAGCCGGATAAACCTGCGTACACGGTGACGGGTTCGGGTGGCGGCGGTACGCACATGTATCACTATGAAGAGGATCGTGCTCTGACTAATCGCGAGAGAGCCAGGCTCCAGACTTTTCCCGACGACTATGAATTTTTCGGTACACGTGAAAAGGTTCGGCGACAGATTGGCATGGCGGTTCCCTGTCGTGGAGCCAAGATTATTTTTGAGGCGGTTCTTCGGACTATGGAGGGCATTGATTACGAATCAGTTCCTTGCAACATAAAAATCTAGAGTTGGTGGAAAAACTATGCTCAATTATTGGTGGGTTACTCGTCCGAAAAGGAAATTAAACTCTATCCCAGATGTGTTGGCTGTCTTTGCTGAATCAGCAATGCAGGAAGCTTGGATTGGACAGCGTGGCACACATTTATCTTTGGAAGGTGAGTTGGAGAATAGCGGCTTGAAACGCATCGGCGATAGACGAGACCAAACTGGTGGCGGTGGGCGTACTTACAAAGCGTGGCTTGTCAGTTTGGGCTTGATTTTTACTCAGGCGTCGACGAGAAAGTTACAGCTGACTTTTGCGGGCGAGGCAATCCTGAATGGCGAGTCTCCGGTAAAAATTTTGACGAACCAAATCTTGAAGTATCAATTTCCTTCGGCATTCTCTGTCGGACACGGCGTTGATGTCAATAGACGGTTCAAGATTCATCCGTTCTGGTTCTTGCTAAAATTGTTGACCGATAGCCGCGTTCAATATCTGACGCAGGAGGAAATCGCGAAGGTAATCATCATCGAGGCGGAGGAGGAGTCTGATAAATGCTACGAGCGAATAGTCTCGCGATTGATTGAGTTCCGTAATTTCGGCGACACCTGCCTAGAAAAGGATTTTGCTTTGAAGTACACTTCTTCCAAAGGTGATGTGAACTTCACTAATCCTTTCGCACACCTTTTGGACATTGCTAACACGATTGCCAACTGGCTTGAATACACTCAGCTGGTTATTCGTGAAGACAGACGGCTACAAATTCTGCCGGAACGCGCCGATGAAGTCGCTCAAATTGTTTCCAGACCGTTACAATTTATTGGTCGTCCCAATGAGCATGAATTTTTTCAACGTCGTTATGGGTTAGACACGACGCATATCAAGGACACACGCAATCTACTCGAAACCAAAACGGTAACTCCCTTCTTGGCTGCTGAGATTAGAGTCAAGAAAGTTTTCATCGGTACCGCTCTGAAAGAACCCATTGGTGCGATTACTCCGGCTCTGATTGAACGCATAGCAGAGCAAAGCGGGATAAAGTCCTCCGTCGTCGCTGAAGTCCTACAGAAACACTTCCCGCACGGCTCTATTGGCGCATTCATGGCGAATTACTTTGAGATGGCGTTTTCTGGTCGGGAGCAATGTCGACAATTTGAAGAAGCCACAGCAAACATATTCCGAGAAATCTTTGGCTTTGATTCTACATGGCTCGGAAGTGCGGCAAGCGGCAGGGAGGTTCCAGATGTCCTACTCATTAGCGACCGTGCTGGCTTTCAGGCAATAATTGACACAAAGGCATACAGCCGCTATGATTTGCCCGGCACTCATCGGGACAGAATGATTTACCACTACTTGCCCGACATCAAAAATTATAGTTCAAGCGGTTTGCCAGTAGGATTTTTCTCGTACATTGCTGGTGGTTTCTCAAATGCCATAGCCAATCCACTAAATGAAATTGCCAGAATGTCTCATGTGAAAGGCTCTGCCATGCCTGTTACAGTCTTTATAAAAATGATTGAGAACAACGCTATCAAGTCATACAGTCACGCTGACATTCAGAAAATATTTTCTCTAAATAGGCGAGTTTACATCACGGACATATGAATTGATAAATGAACTGTGCACGATAGTTTAACAAACTAAAAGATGTCTGTCAGGAGGTCTCTCATGTCTTCAAGCCAATATCAAAGAAATGTTAATTCTTTGGACAAGGAAATTGCGGACTTAGAAAAGAAAAAAGCGCAGAACGAGAATGATGTTGCTAAATTGCAGAAGAAAATCGCTGATGCACAAAAAGATATCAGTCGTACAAAGTCGGCATCAACAAGAGCAAGTAAAGCCAAACAGATAGATGGCTGGACTGGTGATTTGGCAAAAAAGCAATCTTCTGTAGCTGAATATGGGAAAAAAATTGCAGATAAGCGTTCAAAGCGAAACTCGGAGTATCAAAAATTACAGCGAGCTTTGGCTGACGAGCAAAAAACATTACAAAAGAGTTATGAAAGAACAATTGAGAGTCTTACGCAAAAGATAAACGTATCAGATATTACATCACGTGTTGAGGAACAAAATAATTATCAAGCTGATGAAGAATATGACGTTTTCATATCTCACGCTTGGGAGGATAAAGAAGATTTTGCCGATGAATTTGTGATGGCTCTTGAACAGTTGGGGATTCGTGTTTGGTATGACACGAAGAAATTACAATGGGGCGATTCTATGCGCTCAAAAATAGATGATGGACTAAGAAAATCTAAGTTTGGAATCGCTATCTTGTCGCCTAACTATATAGCCGAAGGAAAATATTGGACAAAAGAAGAGTTTAACGGTCTTTTTCAACTAGAAAGCATTAACGGCAAAAAGATTCTGCCTATTTGGCACAATTTAACCAAGAATCAAGTGATGAAGTTCAGCCCGATGATTGCAGATAAAAAGGCAATGACTACGGCTAATATGACAATCGAAGAAATTGCTCAAACACTGAAGAAATTACTTGACTCAATGAAAAAAGAACAAGCAGACTAAATTTTTATGCGCTCGTACACAGTAATTGTTTGATTGAACATCTGACTTATAAATCAAAATTTCCAAGCCTCGCAGAGCCCGCCCATTCCGTAGGAATGTATAGCGGGGTATACATTTTCCCCAAATATGAACGACGAAAAGGCAAAAATAAACGCTCGAACGACTTCTCTCTTCAAAATTCTCAAATTGTCTCTCGTTACTTCTTTCACCTAAATGTGCCCAGAATGGGCACAAATGTGTTCCCGCTTTCACAACCACCCAACACAAAAAACGCAAAAAGATAAGAGTTTGGACGCCTCCTTTTATGCCACAATATGGCACGAAGGAGGTATTTTTTATGAATTATCAACAACTCCATGCCGGCAAAGTTAAACTCAACGGACTTGCTGGCATTCGTCATCATCTGCTTGACCGCGACCGCGTTAAAACTAATCCTGACATTGACTTGTCTCGGTCTCAGCTCAATCACGCCATTGAAGGATTATCCCCAGAAAATTTGATTCGGGATGTCCGACTACGCATCAAACAACTTCAACTGAAACGCAAACCTCGCACAGACGCCGTTGGGCTTGAAGATTTTATCGTCGGTGCCTCTGCTGATTTTATGCTCCAACTCGGCGAAGACAGACGCGAGCAATATTTCAAAGACACTCTCCATTTCTTCCAACATCGCTACGGAAAAGAAAATGTCATATATTGCCATTGCCACATGGATGAACACAATCCGCACGTACACATTGGCGTTATTCCCGTTACTCCAGACGGACGACTCTCCGCTCGCGATCTTTTCAACCCCAAATCTCTCGAACAACTTCAGACTGATTTTCATCGCGAAGTCGCTCAACATTACGGACTTGAACGCGGCGAACACCACGCACGCAATTATCTCGAACTTAATCAATTCAAACTTCAACGAACCAAACAAGAAATTAAAGCATTCACTGCTGATTTAGACTCTGCTCTTTTACAACAAGAACAAGTTGACCAGATTATGCAATCCGCTCATTTCGTCACTACAGGCATACTCTTCAAATCCGAAGACAAACAACGCAGTGAAATGCCCACTCAAAAACTCTTGCAATTACAACAAACCGCTGAACAAGGGATCAAAGCCAACGCCGCTGTCCGCTTTACTCAGCAACAAAATTCTCAACTCAAACACGAAAAGGCTCAAGCACTCGCCGACTCTCAGCATTATCGCAATCTGTTTCAAACCTTAGAAAAAGAAACTGAACTTTACACTGCTGTTCCTACGCTTTGGCGCGAATATGTCGATTCCTCCATTCTTAACTGGCAAAAAAATTTCTCCGACTATTGTCATGACGTTAATCGCGCTACCGTTCGAGTTTTCCTCGCCTCTCACGGCAACTATCGCCAAACAGAAAAAATTATGCATGACTTTATTACAAAAACTGGTATCGAAGATGTCCACAAATATGTCTCCAACGTAATTCACACCGCTAACCTTCAACATAAAGGAAATTTACAACCCACTACTCCGCCGCCTTCATGGAAACCGCCTAAGCCTTCCGAGACCGAATACTCAAAGCCTGATGAACTTGGCGTCGTTCCCTTGCAACTTTCTCAAGTCCCCGACATCAACTGGGACATGATTAACTGGGATTTACTCTCCGAACTCGACAAAGATGAAATCCGAAACAAAATCGAAGTCTATAGCCGATAAAAATTTCTCTTTGAAAAGAAAACCTGCCCACACTATAACAAATTTCATCTAATAAATTCTAATTATGGAACCATAATCAAAAATGAGCAACGTGCCGAGTAAGCGATACGGTTGTGCCGAGTAAGCGATACGGTTGTGCCGAGTAAGCGATACGGTTACATGCCAAAAATGGGCATTTTTATCTAGTGGTAATGCGGTTTTTTGCCATTTCCGAAAACGTATAAGATTCATAAGAATCTAAAGCGCGTGGGCGGCATTTTAGATTGCCGCCCCGCTTTCAAAAGAAAAAATCTCCATGCCCCGCAAGCATAAAAAAAGCTGGCGACCAAAAATCGTCAGCCTAAACACTTTTTCTTTTCTAAGGAAAAGTTCCCTTTGAAAAAAGAAAGTTGCCATTTATTCCAGAGAACTTTTGAACTGCTTGTACGCCTGAATGAAATTCTGATACTTCTCCTTTACCAGACTTTCTCGCATTAAATTGACGATTATAGTTGTCAGATTTTCTTCTTGGACTACAGAAAGAGCTTTTATAGCTTCGACATCCTCTGGTTCGAGTGAGATTGAAATTTGGTACTTGCCGTTAGACATTCTGTAAGGCGGTTTTCTGGACATGATATGAACGCTCCTTTTTGAAACAACAGCTTTTTTTTTTCAAAGGATTGAACCTTCAAGGTTTGGGTTTATGCGATTTGCTATTGTAGCGAAGGCGAGAGCCAAGCGTCAAGCGATAGTAAATCGCATCTAAGGCAAGGTTGTCAAATCTTCGCGCCGGCGGTGGCAATTCGGGGCGGGCGCGGTGTTACAATGTTTCATTGACAATCGGTTATTGGCGGATTATAATTCGTCAAAGATTATTTTCGGGAGTTGAATCATGAGTTTTATTAAATTTAGGAATCAATTTTACGTTAAGAAATTTTCTGCGTTTGTTGATTTGCCAGTTCAACATTATAATAATCTTACCAAACTGATGAGTAAACTGCAACAGGTAGAGTTCGGTAAGACATTTAAGACGATGTTGGATAAGCAAGGTAAGCGGTTTCTTTTTATGCGGCTAGATTACAATCATGCGGGAGTCCATTTTGACAGAAAGCTAGACTCGTTAGACGAGCTGATTTTGAATTCGATTTATTCTTTCGGATTTGGTTTGAGCGCAGATGATGAGGGATATTATTCTTTGAAAGAGGAACGACCGATTTTTGGGGCACGAAAGATTTTGCAACACATATTCGGAAATGTTGCCGACCATTTTCAGGAAGAAATTGTGAAAGTGGTTGAGGAACGTCTTGAGGATATGAGTTACATGAAGTTGACCTTTGATTTGAGAGATAATCTTGGTAACAGTGAATTTTTAACTGTGCGTGGAGAAGAATATCGACCTGTAGCTGTTAAGGAAAGTCTCTTGGACGTAAGTGTCGTGCAATTTGAATCTCATTTCAAAAGAAGATTTCAAGTTTACAGGCTCAATAGAAAATCTCCAGTCTTTATCTTCGCAGAAAAGCTGGGGCAAATAACCGCATGGGATACTCGTTGTATGGCGGTTCCGTGTCAGAAAACGATTCAAAATGCTGTGATAGTCAGTTATCTGCTTACAAGAATTTCATTGGTTAAGAATGTGAAGAATCACTATGTGAACAATGGCATTTTATTTAACACGCTTTTTGAAGATTTACATCTGGACGTGTCTACTCGTATGAAGAGAAAAGTGATTCGGGATAACATAAGAAGAATGTTTGATTACTGGGTGCAAATCGGCTTGTTGATGTCCTATAAATTTGTGAAGGTCGGGCAGAAATTTCATAAGATAGTGTTCAAGGTGAATTTAGTGGGGGCAGAAAAATGTTAGAGGACAAGATAGCGTACATACACGAGCATCCGGAAGTTTACTTTACGCAGGAGGCGCGAAAAGGCGGGTACATCTGTCCAGTGTGCGAAAACGGCACCGGCTCTGATGGAACGGGAGTAAAACTCATAAAGGGGCAGAGTTTTCGCTATAAATGTTTCAAGTGTGGAACGAGTGGAGACGTGATAAACTTTTACGCGGCAGAACATCATTTGACGAACGCAGAGGCAATCACTGAAGTTTTGAGGATGTACGGGTTAGAAACGCAGGAATACGATATGGCAGTAGCAAAAACTCCGCCGCCGAAAAAGAAAACGGCGGCGGAAGTAGCGGATGACTTGAAAGTCGCGAACATGATAGTGGCGGATATAGAATTGGGGCAGGAAAATCTGCGGAAAGCCACAGGCAATTTCTTTTTTCAAAGGAGAGGCATCTCCAAAGAGGTTGCGTTAAGGTATGGTTGCGGATTTATAAAAAATTGGGTGCATCCGAAATTTCGAGTTGGAACGGGCGATAAAAAGATAGTGCCGTCAGACAGAATGATAATTCCAACAGGAACGGAGTCGTATGTGGCGCGAGCGGTCGACTCGAAAAATAAAATGCCGAAACTGAAAGCTGGCAAGAGTAATATTTTCAATATGGAAGTGCTAAGGTCGTCGGAGCAAAATATCGTAGTGGTAGAGGGCGAGTTCGACGCCTTGTCAGTAATTGAGGCGGGAAACGACGCGATAGCATTGGGAACGACGACTAATGTGGAAAAATTTTTGACTTGGCTGAAGGAAAGTGGGATTCGTCTGAAAAAGCCGTTGGTGATAGATTTAGATGCGGACGAGGCAGGACGTTCAGCGGCGAGAAAATTGACTTCGGGTTTGAGTAAATTGCGAATCAGGTATTATGAATTTTCGTTGGTGTTAGAGGGATGTAAAGACCAGAACGAAAGTCTGATAAAAAATCGTGAACTTTTCTTTTTCAAAGTGAAAAATATCCCTGAGCAAATAGCGGAGCAGAAACGCGAGGCACGGCGGAAGTTGTCGGACTCGGCGAAGGTAGCCAAATGGGAAGTTAGCATATCGAATGCTCGTGACGCAATTCCGACGGGTTGGAAAAGTCTGGACAAAGCCTTAGATGGCGGCTTGTATGAAGGATTGTACGTGATACCGGGAGCGACAGGCACGGGCAAGACGGCGTTCGCGTTGCAAATGGCGTATCAGATAGCGCGGCAACGTAAGGACGTGTTATATATCAGTATGGAAATGGGCGAGGAAGAAATCTACGAACGTCACATCAGTCGATTATCGTATGAACTGTATGGCACGACGAGTAAGGCAAAGACGGTGCACTCGTTGATACAGGAGAAAAGGACGGTACCAGAGGCAAGGGAGCAGTTTGAGAAAGTGGGCTTGTATTTGCGAACGATATGCGGAGTCGGCTCAATAGACGCCGATGATATTCGTCGAGTGGTCGAGAGGTACGAATACGAATTGGACACGTTGCCTGTGGTTTTCGTTGATTACCTGCAGATATTGAAGGCACATGATCCGCATATGACAGACAAGCAAGCAGTGGATTATAATGTTTTGCGGTTGAAACAGTTGTCGCGAGATTATAAAATACCAGTGATAGCGTTAGCGTCGATGAATAGGACGAGTTATTCGGACGTAATCAGTATGGTGTCCATAAAGGAGTCCGGCGCGATAGAATACACGTCGGACGTTTGCATAGGGTTGCAAATGGCGGCGATGGATTCAATAGTTGACGGTTCAAAAAAGCAAGGACAGCAGGAGAAAAAAGTCCGCAAGCTTAAATCCA
>CALFJB010000050.1 GCA_937877565.1 uncultured Selenomonadales bacterium
GCACCTCATCGGGGGCATCAGTGGAGCGGATGAGTTTGACCAGTCCGGTCATAAGGTCATCGGCCATGTCCGCCGCCTCGGTGTCCTCTTCGTCGAGTTCCACGGAAGGCGTGACACGAATCACATCGGCATCGGTGAAATCGATCACGTCGCTGGTGAAATACATCTCCTTTGCCAGTGCCTCGGCAGCTTCCGGCGATACTGCCTTGATCGGACCCTCCTTCACGGAGGTAGCTTCCAAGACGACGATATAACGCTTGAGCTCCGGCTTGGCAGAATTGGCGACGGGCTTCTGCTTGAGCTCCTTCACGGAAAAATCGACGTCATCAGAGTCCACGATGTCCACGGTGAAATCCAGCCCACCACCGATGTCGATCATTCCCTTCACTTTGTCTACGGCGTCGGCACGGTTTTCACCGGTCACAGTAACCTCTGCGGTCGCGGGGACGATAGCGGTAACAACATACTTTTTCATTTTGAATTCCTCCTATTGACAAAATGCACAGCGACTGTTACAATAAAATAGACTTGTGGCTCAACCACTGTGCAATGGTTTGATGATAAATTCATTGTAACACAGCGTTGACTGCAAGTCAATTTATTTTTTGAATTAAGGCAATCATCTTATTGGTGGTTGCCTTTAAGCATTTATTTACTATCTCACGATATTTTGGCGATACTGCTTGCAAAAGAGAAACAGATTTAGGGACAGAAAAAGTGATGTCACAGGCAAGGGTAGGGGACTTTCCATCACCGATGTTGTCACGCTGACTGACGAAATTTATAAATTCTTCGATGTGTTTTTTATCAACAGATGTGCCGTCAAGACCGAGAAATTTAGCAAGACTCCCCTGCCAATAATCTTCTTTCCTTGCGTCCTTTGAATAATAATCATCGCGTGAATAATAAGAGGCAGCTTGTTGACGATTTACTATTGGTGTGATTGTACAAATCAAATTTTAACACCAGATTTTTTATAAAACTCAAGACCGGCTTGTTTCATTTCATCAATAGTCACTCCGTGAGCTTTTAGGACTTCAATCATAGCACCAACGGAAAGGCGCAATTCTTTTCTCATTTCCAATATTTCAACTCTTTGCTGCTGAAATTCTCTCACAAATGAAAGAATGATTTGGTCAACAGATGAATCTTTTAGATTCAGTTTATAACGAATAAAATCAGAAACATTCATCTTCATTTTTCCTGCTTCATCTTTTATTATTGCTTCAGTCTTCTCATCGAATCGTACATCAATTTTACCCATAGGCAATTCTCTCCTTGTCGGACGCTTTAAGCCCGTTATTACGCTTTTTATCGTTTTCTGTCCGACAGATTAACAAGCCGATTTTGGCGTCATATCAGCACTGGACAGTGCAGTGGTCTGTGTATTTATTAATGTTTTTTGAGGGTAATTATTGATAGGAACAAGACGGAAGTTTTGTTGCTACCCTGTTCGGTTTGACGGACAAAAAATATATGGTAAAATCCGAACAGGAGGAAAAAATATGCAAACACAAAATAAGAAAACACGAATCCGTTACGATGAAACCTTCAAGGAAGGCGCAATCAAAATGGTAACAGAACAGAAAATTCCGGTTCCACAGGCAGCTAAGGAACTTGGAATAACCGATGACACACTCCGTAATTGGCTGAAAAAGGCTGGTATCGATCCAAAGATTGAATCCAAGAATAATTATCTTCTTAAAAAGGTACGTGAACTTGAAACTCAGCTCAAAGCCAAAAAAGCAGAAAATGAGCAGCTCAAAGAGGCAAATGAAATCTTAAAAAAATCAATCGGCATAATTTGCAATCCCTAAAGGATAAGTACGATTTCATCGATAAGTATCGTCATATTCACTCTGTAAGCGATTTATGCCTAGCTCTCAACGTTTCAAGGAGTGCTTACTATAATCGTGAGCAAGTGGGAAAGCGTGAGACTAAGGATTTGGAGCTTTACAGACTCATTTTGGAAATTCACAGTCAATATAAACCGATGGGGCTTGATTCAATGTACCATTTCTTGAAGAATCAGGAAATTAAGATAGGTAGGAGGCGGCTTCATCGCATTATGAAGAAGTACAATATCCACTCTTGCCGTCACAAAGCCTTCAAATGCACCACTAATTCCAATCACTCCAAGTCTATCGCTCCTAATCTTCTACATCAATATTTCAATGCTCACGCTCCTAATGTTGCCTGGGTTGGCGATATTACTTACATTCCAACTCTTGAGGGCTGGCTCTATCTTGCCATTGTCAAAGACCTCTGCACCAAGAAGATCGTTGGTTATTCCTTCTCTAATAGAATTGATGCCAAACTCGTTTGTGACGCTTTAAATGTTGCTCTCTATCGTCAATGCCCACCTGCTGACCTCATCTTCCACTCTGATCGCGGCTCTCAATATGCCTCTGATTCCTTTAGAGCCCTGCTAAACTCCCATAATATCATTCAAAGTATGTCACGTAAGGGCAATCCTTATGATAATGCCGTCGCTGAGAATTTTTTCAGTTGCCTAAAGTGCGAATTTACTTTCTTGCAAGATTTCAAAACTAGAAGTGAGGCGAAAACTGCTATCTTCCGCTACATTGAGGGTTATTACAATCTAGTTCGACCTCACAGTAGGATTGGTTGGCTCTCTCCACTTAATTTTGAGCAATCTTTTAGTTCTATAACTAAGTTTTCTACCAGAGAAGTTATTCCCTTTGTTTATTCAGGAAAAACTTTATTTAGATTCGAATTTGATGAAAATGAGAGTTACGGAAATACTCATACTACAAGAGAAACAGAAGAAATTGAATATCCATGTGAGGCTGGTCCGGGACAGCATTTAATGTGTAAAGCTTATACTTATAATTACAAGGTGTCGATTCCTTATAGATTAAATATTATTTATCATTATTATGATGGAACGAATATTACGCAATTATATCAATCAGAATTAA
>CALFJB010000051.1 GCA_937877565.1 uncultured Selenomonadales bacterium
CTCAAATTTGATTCGTGCATTATGTCCGATACAGAAGTATTCATAAAGCCGCGCGATTTAAATTCCCTTGCCGCCGCGTCCAAAATTGCTTGCCGTGCTTGTAGTTTTTTTAATTCTCTTTTTCCCAACAGCTACTCCCTCCTCACCAAGAAAAAACTCATCGCTCCAAAAATCGTTACCGCCAAATTTCTGTACGTCATAAAATCGTGTACGTATGAATGATTTTTTAAAACCGCGTACCATAGAAACGGCAATAAAATTATAAACGAAAATGTCAATACCATTGAAAGCGTTGCCGAAAATTTTTTCTTACGACGAATGATTAAGTACAGCAGATAGATTAAAAGTATTCCTAAAATTATCGGCAGAGGTCCGCGCATAAGTGATGAAAAATTTCTTGCAAGCACGTCAAGAAATGTGAAAGTTGAGTCGCCTTCTGCCGCCGATAACGTTGTTGATGTTCGATAAATCGCGTTGTTGAGTGCCGACATTAAAACATTTTCACCAGTTAAAATCGTTGCTAAAGTCCATTTACCTGCCCACATTCCGCCGTAACCGAATCCCCACGCAAATAAATATGACGACAACTTTATTAAAATATTTTTCGGCGTTGACGTGAAAAAATTTTTTTGATTCATCAAAACGCATACGCATAAACTTATGCCGAATGTTGCAAAAGGATAAGTCAAGAAGTCAAAATATACCGTGACAATTCCCAAGATTAGGAAGAAGTACAAATAATTTTCGCCGCGCAATAAAAATTCGTTTCGTCTCAAAATGAAAATCGTTGACAAAAGTATTATACAAAATATGTCAGACATTTGGAAGTTGATAGCCGTCGTAATTGGATTTATCGTCAACAAAGTTAATGCGAAGGCTAAAGTTAAATTTCGTCCGAATCGTTTATAAAATAAAAATAACGCCGTCAACATCAGAAAAAACTGCGCGTAAAAATTTAGTACGCGCAGATCGTGTACCGGCGAAATCATCAGCGCGGGCTTTAAAATTATTAAGTAGCCGTGCCAATAAAGCGGGTAGTACCAAACATTTTCATCAGCTTGCCGCTCATACTTCATCACGTCAACCAGAGTGTTTACCGTCATATCGGGAGTGTCATCAATAAATTTCCACGAAGGATTTAAAAATGCCGAACGTATTAAATCTTCGACAGGGTAAGCCGCTTTCATCAACATAATGGCATCAGTAAAATTATCAATGCGAGTATGGATAACTCCGCCTGCCCAAAACGGCGCGTGCTTTTCAAATTCATAAATTTTCGCCGAACGGTCGACGTTGTGATAAATTCTGGTCGTTGGCAAAGAATACGCGGCAGTGATTAAAATTGCTCCTATACAAATTGACGCCGCCAAAATTCCAACCATATTTCTAAATGTGATGTGCATACTTAACCCCAAAAATTTTTACCTATTGTATTTCATACGGTAAAAAAGATATGTGCCGAAAATCTCAAAAATCGCAAGCATCGGTATTATTCCTATGCCGTAAAATGTCAAGTTTTCATCAAAATTAATTAAAAATTGGCTGAACCAAGAAATTGCCAACGCATATACAGCGGATAACATAAGACTGCTTATCGCAATTACCGCAATCAGTGTTTCATCGTAATATTCCTTAACGGAAGTATGAATTATTTTTCTGATAGTCAAAATTATGCCGATAAAAGCCGTTATGAACATCACGCCGTTTAAAACTCGGTATATTGAAAAAATTGCCGTGATAAATTGATCGACTAAATCGGCGTGTTCATTTTTTTCAAATAAATTTATGTTGGTAACTTCGCAGGCTCGTTTTATTACATCTTCGTACTTGATAACTTGTTCTTCATAATTTTCTTTTTCCACAAAATAAATTCTTTCAGCTGGAAATTTAATTGGATAGTAAGAGGTTAAAAAAATATGTGTACTATAAGTTGCTGCCACATATTTTTTCAGTTGCAATATTTCTGAAAATGTAAGTCCGCCCATTGAAGAGATGATTTGAAATTTATCGTCTTTTTCTAAAGTGCCGTTTTCAAAAGCAACTGCCAATTCAGAGTTGACTTGTCGCAAATAAATTTCTTGGCTTGCAGGTGAATCGCAAGTTTCAGAATCTTTTAAAGCGTAAAGCATTATCCAGCCGAGAAAATCTCCGTGAATCGGCTTTTCAAATATATCTTTACCTCCGCTGTACCAATCAGGCGGATTTATTACGGCATTTCGTAGTTTGTCATTTGATTTTAATGTTGGCGATGCGTCGAAGGCTTTCATTATTGCGTCCGAAGGAGCCCAAATGTTACCGTTTCTGTCATCGGATTTAATTTTGTAGACGAGTTTCACAAATTGTCCGAGTTCGCCGTTTGTGCGATTATTTGTTTCGTATACGCCGAAGAAATGATTATTTACAGATTTATAAGCTGTCAGGCACGAAAAAAATATTGCTATCGGCAGAAATAAAATTAACACGTGACAAAGTTTTTCTTTCAGCGGTTGACTTTCGAGGAAAATTTTATGAATCAGGCAGAGAATAATTACTGCGATAAGGCACATTAAAAGCCAAATACCGTCTTCCTTCATAAAGTAAGTCCAACTGAATAAAAAGCCGAAAACTACGCCGAAGATTATTCGTTTCTTGAAGGTCAACTCCAATTTTTTCCAATAGATAACGAATAGCCATACCATTAGCGTCAATACCAAAAAATAAAACGGCGCAAGAGCGGAATTTCTATAAAGTCTAAATCCTACGAATGAAAAAGATATTGGATTAAACAGCACGATAGAATAAACGGTCAACAAAATTTCATTCCGACGAACTTTTGTAAGCGTTGTGAATAGCATTGTAAACGTTATCGCAGATAAAAGCCACAGAAAACTTATCGCATCGGGATATACAATGCCAGTCTTTCTCAACAAGGTTAAAAAAATTGGAAATCCCATTTCTTTAACCATAACTTTGTACGAGATCCAACTTTGATTTACGAAGTGTTCTTCAAGGTATGAGTAGCAAACCATTAAAGCATCATCATCGTCATATATAGGAATAAACACTACTCCGACCAAACGCCCTGCCAAAATTCTAATCACGAACAAAACTATTGCGACGACGATAAATTTCTTTGTCATAACGTTCAATCCCCCTGTTTTGTCCGATTAATCAACTTTAGGAAGTTCATTTTAAGTTCAAAATCTTTTCGTGCATTGACGGCTATTGTGTCGAGAATCAGTCCGCACATTGCCGATAAAATTGAAATAACTCCGATTAAGCCACTTACAATCAAAGTTGGGAATCGCGGTACAAAACCTGTCTGCAAAAATTCTGTAAGGACGGGCAGGAACATTATCAGCGCGATTAACATTAACAGAATTGATATTGCGCCGAAAAATTTTAGCGGTCGATAGTTGCGGTAAAGATTGAAAATCGTCATCAAAACTTTTGCGCCGTCAACGTAAGTATTTAGTTTGCTAAAACTTCCAGCCGGTCTGTCACGATAATTGACCGGCAAACTTTCAATCAACAAATTTTTATCCAGAGCGTGAATCGTCATTTCAGTTTCAATTTCAAAGCCTTGTGACAAAATCGGAAAACTTTTCACGAACATAAAACTAAATGCGCGATAACCCGTCATCACATCAAGAATTTTTTTGGAATTTTTTCCACGCGCCCAAAAAGTATTTATGCAAGCGCGTACAAGTGAATTGCCGAAGCCGTGAAAAGGTCGTTTATTCTCCTCAAAATAAGTTGCGCTAAGTCTGTCACCGATAACCATATCAGCCTTGCCGCTCAAAACTAAATTTGTCATTTCCCGCGCATATTCGGCGGGGTAAGTGTCGTCACCGTCCGTCATAATGTAACAATCGGCGTCAATTTCGCGGAACATTGTCCGAATGACATTGCCTTTGCCTTGTCGATATTCGCGCCGAACAATCGCGCCGGCTTTTTCGGCAATTTTTGCAGTATCATCTGTTGAATTGTTATCGTAAACGTAAATGTCAGCTTCCGGCAGAATTTTTTTGAAGTCGAGAACAACTTTTTCAATCGTCAAACTTTCATTGTAGCACGGAATCAGTACAGCTATTTTTTTATTGTCCATAATTTTTTATTACACATTTAAAAAGACTGCCGCAAAAATTTTCTGCGACAGTCCTTTTTTAGCGGATTTAAATATTTTAAGTAAATGGTAAATTTTAGTAACGGAAATTCTGCAACGAAGTTTGAAGACCTTGCGCCAAACGTGCAAGTTCATCACTTGCGGAGGCAATTTCTTCACCAGAGGCGGATTGTTCTTGAGACGCCGCAGAAACGCTTTCCATTTCGCGTGAAACGTGAGCGCTCTTATCGGAAATACTTTGCGAATTGTCACGGATTTTATTTGTGGCAGTGGCAACTGCGTCAAGTTCCTTAACCATATTCTTGGCTTCGCTGGCAACGTTATCTGTTGCAACTCTAATTTCTTCAAAGGTATCACGAAGTTTTTCTACGGATTGAGTACCGGCACGAACAGCCGCGTTACCTTTCTGCATTGAGTCAACCGCATTTGTAGTTTCATTTTGAATATCACCGATAAGCGTTGCAATTTTTTGAGCAGCACCTTGAGATTCTTCGGCAAGTTTACGAACTTCTTCAGAAACGACTGCAAAACCTCTGCCGTGTTCACCGGCGCGTGCCGCCTCAATAGCCGCGTTAAGTGCAAGCAAGTTAGTTTGTTCGGCAATACCGCTGATAGCTTCAACGATTTGTCCGATTTCCTGTGAACGTTTACCGAGTTTGTCAACAGTAGCCGCAGAATCATTGACGATTTTTTCAACGCTGATAATTTGTTGTACGGAAGATTCAACCGCGCCGCCGCCTTCGGTAGCGAGATTGTTAGCCTTAGTCGCGTGCGAAGAGACAACGTCCGCAGTTTTGCCGAGAAGTGCGATTGAATTATTAGCCGCGTTGATTAAGTCAAGCGCGTCACCGACGTTTTGTTGTTGTTCGACGACTGCGCTTGCGGAAGTTGTAACGGATTGCGCAACCTGTTCAGATGCCTGCGCGGATTGATGAGCACTTGCGGTAAGTTCTTGCGAAGATGCCGCCAACTGTTCGGCAGAATTGCTGGTTTGTTGCAAAAGTTTGCTGATTGTTTGGCGCATATCACGAATAGCTTGCGACATAGTACCAAATTCGTCACCGCGTGAAGGATCGATTAAATGACTTTCTCTGAAGTCGCCCGTTCTCAATTTGCCAAAAAGTTCAATCATATTTTCAAGCGGACTGGTAACACCCTTCGTGACGATAACGCTGATGAAAATCAAAATAACCAATACCACACCGACAACGATAAAGAGCGTCATAACCATTGAAGTGACGGCGTCAATACTTCTTTGGTACATTTCTTGTGATAATTTCAAAACGTCGTCTTGAAGGACAGCCATTTTGTCATTGGCAGAAACGGCGTAAGGCATGGCGTCAGATTCGTAAAAGTCCATTGCGCGTCTGATATGTTCGGCGTATGCAGGCAAATTTGTAAGTGCATCGTCAGGAGGTTGCAACTGCATCAATCTGTCACTGCCGGCTTTAAATTTCGCCCAATCTGCTCTGATAGGCTCAAGGCTTTTTACCAATTCCGGTATGTCGGCAACAACTTTCGCGTATTCATCCATGTTCTCTTCAAATTCTTTTATTGCTTGAACTGATTTTGCAGAACGAGATTGGCGAAGAGCCGGATCGGTAGTGAGCGGGTATAACGTTATCTGAACTTGCGCAAAACGAGAATTGTAACGCATTCTGCCTACGTAATAAACGGAATGGAGATAACGGTTATACATTACGTCCATTTCCTCTTTGGCTGTCTGAACCCCTTGATAGCCGACAAAGCCGATAATTATGAGTCCAATAACTGCTACAATGTTTAAGACCAGCAACTTGTTGGACACTTTCAGATTGTCCATAAAACCCATAACAAAAAACCCCTTTCTTCTGCGGTCACTACAACTTACTTTACATAACGCTTGAGATTTTACGGCAACAGCATTTAATCGTTACCAACCGCTCATCTCAATTCCGAATGACTTTTTTCTTTCAGAAAAATATCTGAAAGGTAATTTCGCATATAATACCACAATTCTTTGAGTTTAGTCCATAGCTTTTTTAGTTTACGATAAAAAATTTTTTCAACAGTTACGAATATCTTCTTGACTTTAGGATTTTAAAATTTACCTTTATTTTGGAGTAAAAGATTTTCCGGCGTTGACTTTATCCAAGATAAAAAATTTTTACTTGTAATGATTTTGCAAGTGGGATATAATATTTGAAAAATTTTTTGCAGGAGGCGGAGCGTAATGCGTCGATACACGATTTTATTTTTAACGGCATTCGTATTCGTAATTTCGGCGATAGCGGGGACGTCTTATCAAGTCGGGGCGGACGAAAGAATTTCGGAATTAGAATTAACAGCGTATACTACGTTGCCGGCAGAAACCGTTACAATTCTATCTGAAGCTTATGAAAAGGAAAGTCACGTTCGCGTAAATTTCGTGCCACTTCCTGCAAAAGATTTAATCCAAAAAACTGCTGACGATTCCGTTTCTGACCCTTCAGTTGTCGAAACGGTCGATTTAATTTTGGCTGACAGTGCCGTATTAAATTCCCTTGCCGAAAAAAAACTTTTAATTTCTCATGCATCGGAAATTAATGACGCCGTAAAAAATAATTTCAAAGATAAACATGACCGCTGGGTTGGCGTTTGGTATGATCCGATAATTTTTTGCACGAATAAAGATTATCTTGCCAAACTCAAAGAAATTCCCGATACATGGGCGGCGCTTGCAAATTTCAAAGATGTTAAAATCGGCATAACTGATTTTATTGTAGCTGATGCCGCGTCGAATTTAATGTTTCAAATGATTGGCAACTTTGGTGACGCGCAGACTTACAAAATTTTGCGCGGTCTTCATCCGAAAGTTGTTCAGTACACAAAATTTTTGTCAAATCCCGTGCGTCAAGCAGGTATGGGCGAAACAGATATTTCAATAGCCGTTGCAAGTGAGACATTCCGTTATATGCAGGAAGGTTACCCGCTGAAAATAATTTATCCTGCTGACGGCACGTCGTACATTTTGACAGGCGTTGGGCTTACTACAAAAAATTCTTCCAAAACTCCTGAAGCCAAAAAATTTACTGATTGGCTACTTGGCGATAACGCTCAACTTGCACTGCAACGTAATGGTTTTTATTTTATTTCCACTAATCCGAACAGCTTGGCGTATAAATCTTTTGCCGGTAAAAATCTTGTGCTGTTTCAAAATTCGACAAAGTTTACCGATAATCAACGCCACGAGTTTTTGGAACGTTGGGTTAAACACGTCAGATTTAGGGATTAGTAACTAGCAATTCTAAAGGCTAAAATCAAGGAGTAAAAATTTTGAAAGTTGGAGTAATCAGTTTAGGTTGCGCAAAAAATTTGGTTGATACAGAAGTAATGCTCGGCATAATGCAGGATAACGGCATAACAATCACGCCGAATCCCGCAGACGCCGATATTTGAATTATCAACACTTGCGCTTTTA
>CALFJB010000052.1 GCA_937877565.1 uncultured Selenomonadales bacterium
AATTTACTTATAAAATTTTATGTGATATGCTATGAGCAAGTACAACTATGAAAAAAAGAAGGTGAGACAATGTTTGGAACAATTAAAGTAGCAGAACAACCGGAATTAAAAAAATTTCCACAAAAAGCCGCGAGTGCTATTCCAATTCTTGAGGAAGAATTAAAATCATTAACAGGAGCCACTTACAAAATAATTGGATACGTAGGCACCCAGTCCGTAAAAGGTACAAATCATGTTTTCGTTTTGGAACAGCTAATGTCAACTGCAAAAGTGGAACGTCATATAGTTGAGGTTTCAGTCAATGAATTTCAAGGTGAATTTTCTTTTAATCGCAAATCATTCCGGCAGTTGTATTAATAGAAAATTTTTAATCAAATTAAAATAAAAGCCCGTATTTACGCGGGTTTTTTAATTGGTAAAAATTATGTTAATGAAGATATGCGGCAAATGTGGAAAAAAGATAGCACAGAACGAAACTTGCACTTGTCAAAAGCAGCGCCATAAAATTTACAATAATCAATATCGCGATCGTGTAAAGAATACATTTTATCATTCGTTGGCATGGTCAAAAGTTAGCAAGCTGGCGAAAGAACGCGCAAATGGATTAGATGAATATGCGCTTGAATATGGTCAAAAACTTTTAAGAGGAAATTTGACACATCATATCTTTGAGCTAAACGACCGCGCTGATTTGCGATTGTCGCCGGATAATTTGATATTTGTTTCGACACAAACCCACGCGATGATACACGCCGCTTACAATCGAGATGAAAAATCCAAAATCGAAATGCAAAACAAATTGTTAATGATTCGCCGAAAGTGCCGGTGAAGTACCCCGACCTAACGCTACGCGTTTGAGGTCGGAGCTTCCTGTTTCAACGAGAGTCGCGCCGAGGTTGCGTCTTACATTCTCTCCACAGGCGTAAGTTCCCGCTCTACCAGCGGTACATAATATCAGAGCAGCTTTCTGCCTGCTTCTCTGATGTTTATCGCAGCATTTATATCTCTGTCGTGATATGTGCCGCATTTCGGACAGCGCCACTCTCTGACGCTCAAGTCCTTTGTTTCCGCATTTTTATATCCGCAGCAATGGCATTTTTGACTTGTCGGCTCGAATTTATCAATCTTGACCAAAGTTTTGCCATACCACTCACACTTATACTCCAACATCCGAGTGAACATTCCCCAGCCGTTGTCGTGGACGGATTTACCAAACTTCAGTGCTCTACTCATCGCCTTCATATTCAGGTCTTCTATGCAAATGCAATCGTAAGTTGCTACCAAGTGATATGACAATTTCTGCAAGAAATCCCGCCGCTGATTTGCTACCTTTTCGTGGATTTTTGACAATCGTATTCTAAACTTTTTGCGATTGTTGCTATCTTTGACTTTTCTTGAGAATTGCTTCTGCACTTTTGACAACTTCTTTTCACTTTTTCGGTAGAAGTGCGGATATTCCGGTATTTCACCGTCGGAGCTGACATACAACTCTTTCATTGAGAAGTCAAGTCCGACAATATTTCTTGGTATCACTTTGAGCACTTGGTTTTCATACTCAACGAGGATACTCACATAATATTCACCGCTTGGGGTCTTCGAGACCGTAACTGTCTTGATTGTTGATTTTGGATCTATCTCTCGATGTTGTACAACTTTAACCCAACCAACCTTCGGCAATTTGATTTTGCCATCTTCTATCCTGACACTGCCTTTTTGATTGTTTGTTGAGTAACTTTGCTTATTCTTGCGGCTTTTGAATTGCGGTTTGCCAAAGTGTTTTGGATTTTTTCTGTGATTCTCAAATGCCTTTTTCAGATTCATTTGTGCGTTGCAAAGTGCTAATGAATCAACTTCACCAAGCCATTCATGCTCCAATTTGTAAGCCGCAGGCGTTTTTGACGGTTTGTTATCTCGTTTGTCGGAAAGCAGGTGATTATAGATGAAGCGGACACAACCGAAAGTTTTGGCAAACATTACCCTTTGCTCTGCTGTTGGGTATATCCTGAATTTGTAAGCCTTATTCATGTCGCTTTCCCTGACTTTGAATGTATTTACGAATTACTTCGATTGTCACTCCACCAGTAGTTAGCAAGCAGAAACTTTGACTCCAGAAATACTCTTTCCATAATTTTTGACGTATCTGCGGAAATTCTTTCTTGATAAGGCGGCTGCTTGCACTCTTGTAAGCATTTATGAATTTTGACAGTTCTGATTTTGGTTGTGCCGTAAACATAACATGTACATGGTCTATGTCGTGAGCCCATTCTTCTACTTGCAAGCTGTATTTTGGTGCTATATACTCAAAGATCTCTCGTAATCTGACCGATATTTTATCATCAATGACTCTGCGACGATATTTCACTACCATTATAAGATGATAGTACAACGAAAATACCGAATGATTGTTACTTTGTAGATTTCGCATAATATATGCCCCTTATTCATTACGACTGAACATAAGTTAGCATATATTATGCAAAATGTCAAGAAATAAAGAGGGGCGATTCATCCCACCACTTATAGAAGTGGGGGATTTCTCGCCAATTAGGTTAAATAAAATGGCGGTTTTTGAGTGGAATGTCTTAGCTGATACACTCAATTTTGACGATATGATGAAATTCGTCACGCAGCACAAAATTCCAAAGGAAAATGCGAGAGAAAATCTTCTGAATGCTCGATTGATTCACCCAAAAGACCGCGTCGAGTTCAGAAATCACGTTAATCGAATGTTGACGATGAGAACTCAGCGGACTGCTCCATATCAAGATTATACTTTTGATTTGAATGGAAAAAGATTTAATGAAATGAATGATATGGATTCAAAATCTTCTGGTGAAGAAAAAAATTATTTAATA
>CALFJB010000053.1 GCA_937877565.1 uncultured Selenomonadales bacterium
ATAGAACTCTATGGAAGGAAAAATTTTTTTGCGGGAACAAATTACCCCTCCCACAGCGACTCGTGAAGATGAATTCGTTTTTGATCTCCAGCGTTTCGATTTAACCGAATCAGATACTTTGAAAAAAGTAGAATCTGGTGGCTCCGTTCCCAACGATGCGTTATTTTCTTTCAAGAACGGTGATGAAACTTGGTACAGCACATCAGAAAGCGACTTCACGACTGAGAACTTGACAGGTGCCACTAACATTGAAATTTTGGGCAACATCACGCTTGAAAGTAGCGTTGACGTAAGTAGCACAATAACCGTCAGCAAAACCGCCACGCTCAACCTCAACGGCAAAAATTTGAAATTCGCTGACACTGTCGCAAACGGTATCAAAATCAATAACAGCACGGACCCGAATAATCCGATAGTCTTTACAGTGACCGACACCGGCACCGGCACAAAAGGCAAGATCATTGGTACCTACGACCCAATCGGTGATATTTCTGATAAAGATAAGATTGACACGTTTGTTGGCATCAAATCAACTGACAACGACACAGCAAAAGACAACAAACGTAAACAGCTTAATGAAAAAATCGTCTCTGCCGCCAAAGGCTCCAGATATAAAACTACTACAGGACCTCTTATCTTCGTCGGTGCAGAAGATAAAGCCAATGCAAATGGTAGTACACTCAACGTGACGGGCGGCGTCACTATCGAAAGTAATAACGGAACTATTTGCGGAACCAATCACTCCAAAATCAACATAGAAAACAGTACGGTACAAAGTTACATGTCCTCTGCCATTTTCTTTGGTAATGATAGCGGTACCACTACCGGTGGCGGACAAGAGCTCAACGTTAAAGGCACCAGCAAAATCGCAACCGGCGTCGAACTTACAAATTCACAATCAACGACAATAAATGGCGTCGCAATCACAGCGCAGAAAAATTCAAACCTGCCGGCAATCCAAGTTACCGGTAACTATCAAAATCCTGCTATAAAACCTGGTACTGATAAGAACCACGATTTAGTTAATATTACCATTCAAGACAGTGCGCAAATTGAGTTTAACAACAACGAAGTCGACCTGCTGAAATATGAGCGTCAGGTGACAAGTAATGGCAAAGTGACAGCGAATGTAGGCGACTATGCTGGCAATACCACAGCCATTTATATCGGCGGCTACGCCAAACTCACCGTTAAAGACAATGTGCAAGTTACCTCCGGCGGCACGGGCATTGAGATGCGTGCAGGCGAACTTGAAATTCCTGCGGACAGCAACGTCGAGGTTACGAGCACTGCCAAGACATACACGATAAGAGAAAATGGTAATAAGAGCGGCTCGACAACTTTTGGTGCGGCAATCGCCATTTCTCAGCACAGTACCGAGCAAAACATTGAAGTAAATGTAGCTAGCGGCGACTTTTCAGCCCCGATTGCTCTTGCTGTTGAAAATCCGCAAGATAATGGTAATAATAACAGTACGATTACGGCAAACCTCTCCGGTGGCGAATTTGAAAGTACCAGCGCAACATCAGCTATCGCCGCGAGTTCTACCGACAGCCGCGCAAATATCAATGTCAGCGATGTTACTTTTGTCGGCAACCTCTCAAGTACTTATGCAACAGTAAATGATTCAAATGAAAGCGACGCAACTCCCGCCTTTAACGTAAGCGGTACGGTTACTGTCAAGACCCCTACCGGTGAGAAGGATGAAGAAGGTAATCCGATTTACGAAACAACAGAATACGACTCTGATTCTATCCAGTACAACATTAGTGCGGAGGGTAAATCTGCTAAATACGTAATTGTTAATCCGGGTTGGCAGAAAGACCCTGCAGACGAAACCAACGGTAAAATTTTGTACTTGGCTTTAAAATCCGGAGATCTTCAAGAGGCGGAAGCAAAAGCGACGTTGGCTCCCGACAGTTCCGATACGAGTAAATTAAATCTCACAACGAAGAATAACTCAGGCTTAGAAAGTCTTGCAGTCGATCTTACAGGCGATTTGTTCAAAGATTTGACGTATACGACGATTGACGCCTCTAATGGAAGCTATACCGTTCCTTTCCACATCACGGGCAATGCTCAAATCACGTCGATTTTGGGCGGCGCAGGTGCAGATACGCTCATTGCGGGCTCGAACGGCACAAGCCTTAACGGCGGCGCGGGCGATGATTCACTTGTCGGCGGCGAAGGCTCAAAAGCTGATACATTTATTTTCAGCGCGGGCAAAGATACCTTTTCCAATTACGGCGCAAACGATTTGGTCAGCTTGGACGGAACATTCACTATAAGCACGGACAGCCTCACAGCCAACGAAGATGGCAGTTTCACAATTACTTTGGACACGACCGAAAGTTCCGAAAAAACTTTGACGTTCACGAACATTGCTTCGACAAACGAAACAATTTCCGTTGCATACAGTGATAGCACTTACACTTACACGAAAGACGCGATAATGAACACCGCCCTTACGAGTGCCTCACTCGCGGCGGGTGTGACAGACAGTTTCGCGGCATCGGGCAACGGAGCTTATAATTCGCTGGTTTCAATCGACGGCTCGGCGGTCTCGACGGCGATAACAATTAACGGCAACAGCAGAAGCAATTACATTAAGGGCAGTGATAAGGCAATAAGTTCGCTGTTCGGCGGCACGGGCGCAGACACACTCGTTGCGGGCACGGTCGGAGCATATCTTGACGGCGGCACGGGAGCAGATTCACTCGTAGGCGGCAACGGCGCAGATACTTTCGTTTTCAGCGGCGGTGCTGATTCAATCAGCGGCTACGGCGTGGGCGATGACATTGTAAGTTTGTCGGGCTTCAATCCGATAACGGACGGTTCGCAACTTTCTTCCATTGGAGCCGATACCTTTAAGCTGACTTTCGACAAAACCAACTCGCTGACGTTTAACACCAATAAAGTTGTTTCGATTAAGAGCGGCGACGATTTTTATTTCTACACGCCGACAGCAATTTCCGTAGCGGCTGAAAATGACAACAGAGTAACGCTCGGCTCGTCCTTTAACGGCACAGAATTTGACGGAACCAATTTTGCATCGATAAATGCAACGGCGGTTTCACTTGCAAGCGGCACATTTGCAATTAATGCAGGAAGCAACACCAACGCTGTTTCAATCACCGGCAGTGATTATACGGCGACTTCGATTTTGGGTGGCAGTGGCGCAGATTATCTTGTTGCAGGCAAAGCGGGCGCAAGTCTCGACGGCGGCGCAGGTGCAGATTCACTCGTCGGCGGCGCGGGCGAAGATCATTTCTTCTACTCCGAAGGCGCAGATGTTATTTTCAACTACGACATTGAAAATGACGCGGTCAGCATAGGCGTTGCCGCTCAGACAAACACAGACAGCATCGACTACAACAACGGCGATCTTGTTCTCAATTTCACTGATGAAAAATCGCTAACCTTTAAAGCAACGAATGCCGTTTCGCTTAGAGTTGCAGACAGCGAAGGCAAAACCGACACTTATTATTACACGCCGACTTCAATTCAAAAGAACACGGAAGGCATTTCGCTGGGTGCAGGTTACGGCTCGACCTTCAACGGCACTTTGGAGGCTTATGAAAATCTCAAGGTTATTGACGGCACGAAAGTTACGGCTACGGGCGGGCTGAAAATAATCGGCAACGACATAGGCAATTCCATTTTCGGCAGTGATGCGGTTGTAAGCACGTTGCTTGGCGGCGAAGGCGCAGATTCACTTAAAGCGGGTACGGTCGGCGCATATCTCGACGGCGGCGAAGACAGCGATTTGTTGATTGGCGGCAACGGCAACGACACCTTTGTATTCACGGGCGGCTCCGATTCAATCAGCGGTTACGGCACGGGCAACGATATTGTCAACATAAGCAAACGCGATTTCAACATTGCGGATGCGACCGTCACGACAAGCGGCGAAAACAACGCAAATCTTGTTTTGAACTTCGGCACCGACAGTTTGACTTTCACAGATTTGGTTGCCAATACAGCAGTTTCGTTGAACAATGACAAAGATTTCTACGTCATCACGAAAGATTCAATCGCGCTGAACAACAGCATAACGTTGCTGAGTGGACGCGCAGCTTCGGATTCAATTTTCAATGCCGAATCTTACACAACGGTTGATGCCTCTGCGGTAACTGTGGCAATGTCTATTTCGGGCAACACGCTTGACAACTCGATAATCGGCGGCACGAGCGGCAATTCGCTTGTGGGCAGTGGCGGCGACGACACGTTACTTGGCGGCGCAGGAGCGGATGTTTTCTTCTACTCCGAAGGCAAAGATGTTTTCGAGAACTTCGACAGCAA
>CALFJB010000054.1 GCA_937877565.1 uncultured Selenomonadales bacterium
GCAATTCAGCAAGCTCTTTGGTTGAGTACAGTTTTTCCACTAAAATCACCTCTTGACTAATTTGATTAATTCAGTTAGAATAGACATATGAAAATTGAATATGGTAATGCCAAGAGCCTTGCGCCGTTATGTAACTTTGACAATGACATTATAACACGACTTCGGTCGAGCTGCAAGGTTTTTTGGTGTAATACAGTTTAGGATTATCCATAATCTCATTGCCTTCGATAAAAATATAAAAACGACATCCACCGTCTGTGAATGCCGTTCTTCCTAAAAAATCCCTGAAACCCTCTTGTCAAAGGTTCAAATTTACTGTATAATACAAGCATACTATAGTAGTACACTGGTTGGCTCGCCTTTAATGAGTTGCGAAAAGCCTGTTTGATGTGTAAAGTGAGACGACATTACACTGATAACAATATGGGACTTCAGTGAATTTTGGACATTCACAGATTTACTCTGCACGTTGGGGAACGTAGCAGGGTCTTTTTGCGTTCACAAATATTTTATCATAGATAGTTATAGATGACAAGCGAAATTTTCAGAAAAAAGAGAGAGGAAGGTAACTTCCTGAAAAGTTTTGTGATTATCTATTGATTTCTTGGAAGTTGGCAATATCTTCCATATCTTGAGTGAAAACGGAGCTTGCACAGGTAGCCGTAAGAATGGCGTCAACATAGGCACGTTTCTTGCTGATCTTGAGAACAGTGTTGATTCGATTTGCGAAGGGTTGCTTTAGGAATTTGCTTTCGCTGGAATTGCAGGAACCATAACCCTCAGAAACAGCAGTACCGTCGCAATTATAGACAATGACCTTAGCCTCGTATTGCACGAAAGAAGTTGTAGGAGTATCATAATCAAAATGCTCAATCCTATTGACGATAGAGCGGGAAGTGGTAAAATCGAAGATAGTGGCAAGTTTCTCCGCTCCACCCTTTAGAAGAGTTGGTTTAGTAGTATGAGGAATGACGGCGTAATCTTGTTGTGGCTTGAGATATTTGCCAACGATAGCTTCAATGTCCTCATCAGGTGAATTTGTTGCTAAAGTTGACGATTTGGATTTAGATTCGTTCTTTGATGATTGTTTCTTTGCAGGTTGTGGCGGTGTTGCTGGTTCTTCATATGTTGTATTCTGCGCAGAATTAGATTTTTTAGTAGATGATTTGATGACTTGAGGCTTTATTGGCACAGATTCAACAGGAGTAGGTGGCACAATGTTGAGAGAATCATTTTTAGCTTTGATAGCGGCACGAATGTCTGAGAGTTTCATGAAGTTCACCTCGATTGGTTATTTTGAGTTTGAGATTTCGGAGGGGTGATACTGAAGCGGCGAGAAGTTGCTTGAATTGAATACTGCTCAATAATTTCGGGGTGTTCAGCTTTGAGCCTTGTCGTATCAAGTCTATTAGAATTTACAGATTTCCAGTTTACGGAATAACCGGCAGCAGATTGACCACCCTCATTATCGCCGAGAATAGATTTGAGTTTGTTTTCAGCAAGAGCTTTCTGCTTCTTTAATTCCTCTTCCAGAGCCTTAATTTCAAGATATTCGTTGATAATCTCATCAGCTTCAGTCGGCAGAATTGCAGTTGCAGAATTGCTTTTTGGATAGAGAGAATTGAGCAACTCAGAATCCTTATCAGAGACAGCAGGAGGAATACCCTTCAAGACGTGGTTGTTCCAAAAGTTGTATTCAAGAGCGGTAATTGTATCAATAGTTTCATTGTCCCGTTCTACAACTTGGTGAGAGAATTTGTTGCCACCGATAAGCACGGCACAATAAGCCTTTTTCAAATCAGTAACCGCCAAGTAATGCTGAATTTGTAAGTAATACTCAAGAGGCAAGCCGTCGTCCCAATCAGCGGCAGAAAACTCACCAACGGTCTTAATTTCTAACAGAGATTTAGAGCCGTCCTTTTCAGAGACAATGCCGTCAACATTGGCAATCATATAGGGATATTCTTTAAAAGCAAACATTATAGGACATTCAACAACAGCAAGTCCAGACTTTTCGACAAAAGTAGAGCGAATGATAGGTTCAAGGCGTTTGCCCCACTCCATACGTTCGTTATCAGTTTCTATTTTGACACTGGAAGTTTTCTCAACAAAGAGTTGGAGAGGAGATTTCCAGCGAGAAAGACCGCAAGCAGCAGCACAATCAGAGCCACCAATACCTTTACGGCGCAGAGCAAGCCACTCATTACGCGGCATAGAATCAACATTTTTAGCGATGATAGATTTAGCCATGAGAATCACCTTAATTCTTTAAAAACGATAG
>CALFJB010000055.1 GCA_937877565.1 uncultured Selenomonadales bacterium
TGGCAGTAGAAGTTTTACCAGTACCGCGAGTTCCAATTAAGAGATAAGCGTGGGATAATCTATCTTGGTTTAATGCTCGCGCTAAAGAATTACTGATATGTTCCTGACCAACAAGTTGAGCCAAATTTTTAGGTCTTGCACGAGTATATAATGCTTCATATGCCACTTAAATCTCTCCTTTGTATAAAAAATCATCTATATACAAAAATTTCAGCCATCAATGCAAAGGATTAGCCTTCAAGCCGAAACAAGCGGTGTTGCAAAGAACTCTCGTTGCTGCACATGCCCTGGCGAGATTGCCAACTCCTTATATTGTTCGGAAAAACCAACCCTCTGCATTGATAGCTGAAACTAACAACAATGAGGACTTTAATTCCTCAGTACGAATCAACGTACTCACGATTTCCAGTCGTGCTGCCCCTGTAACAAAGTCTTGAACTTCCCACCGCTTAACGCTTACGCGTTTGAAGCGGGGGATTCTTGAGAAGTTTGCTTTTTGAGTTTCCTCCTATCGCTAGGATAGCCTTATTCTCAAAGGCGTCGCCAATACGCCTCTACACAGTCCTTCCATTTGGAGATTCTGCTTACTTTTTCTCAATATGTTCGCTGCTCCATTTACATCAGCATTTAAGATTCTTCCATCTTTTGAGCGATACAATCCACGATAGACTCTCCTGCCGCTGAAGTTGTATTTTTCCTGACTTTCTGCTTGATATACAGGTATTTCGTCCAAATCCAAGAAGCTGGCTTTACTTGTGTAACTTTCTTCCTGCTCCACATATTTCATCGAATATCGTTCACACAAGCATTTTAGCTGACTTCTCAACTTTCCAAAACTCACTTGCACAAATTGTTGATTCATTTTCTTGCCAAGGTCAATTTCGCGCTTGAAGTCTTCATTGTAGCCGCAAACGATTGTTCCAATGTCATTCTCAATGCAGTAGTTGACGATGTGTCTCGCAGCCTTTTTCAGATAATCATCTACTCGATTATTACGCTTGTTTGTGATTCTTTGCAATCTTTCTGAGGTGTACAAATTCTGTTTTGACAGGATACTTTGCAATTTGGCTTTCCGCTTGTTCCAACTCTGATTTATCGATTTAATTTTACGTCCGTCCACTATGAACGAAGTCCCTGTATTGGTTACACACGTTGCAAAATTGTCAAGTCCTATATCTATAGCCAAAGAATTTTCCTGATTCAACTGCAAATCCTCCGCCTCAACCTCGTAACAATAGGCTACTTTGAAATATCTGCCATTGTATTTCGGTATGATTTTAGTACCATAGAAGTGTAGATGAAGTAACACATCTGCACTTATTGTTTTATAATAAGGAAGCAATGGGTCTGACAAGCTTATTTTTGAGACTTAAGCTCTCGACAGTAAAATCGTCAGCCGTTACCTTATTATAAGCATTCGTTTAAAGCAGATTGAGTCAAAGCACTCGCGTCACAAACTAAAATGAATGTTAATAAGTGCTAATGGAAACTGTTGCAATTTGTTTTAGGAGTGAGGTAAGTGATAAGCGTAGGCATTGATGTTTCAAAAGGTAAGAGTACAGTCATTATAATGAAGCCTTGTGGAAAAAACTTAACTAAAGCCTTTGAAGTCAGGCACATCAAGAAAGACTTGGAGCAACTTTCATCAATGATTTCTGAACTTAAAGGTGAAGTGAAAATTGTGCTTGAAGCAACTGGAATTTATCATCTCCCGATACTGCAATATCTCAATGAAAAAGGGTTCTTTGTTGCAGTTATAAACCCTTTGGAGATGAAAAAATACAAAAGTCAGAGGCTTCGCCCAATCAAAACGGATAAACAGGATGCTAAAACCATTGCCAATTACGGCTTGGATAATTGGTACCATCTGAAAAATTATGTAATTGGAGAAGATATTTACAAGGAATTGAAGCTGTTGGGGCGGCAATATGCTCATTACATGCGACTTCATATCTCAAATGTTCAAGAATTAACTCACCTTTTGGATTATACAATGCCGGGATTGAAGAAATTGTTGAAAGGCTGGGATAAGGAGAGCGGAAAGAATAAGCTGGCGGACTTTGTAGAGAAGTACTGGCACTTTGCTAACATTACCAAATTAAGTGAGGAGAAATTTGTAGAGCAGTACAACAAATGGGCAAAAGAAAAAGGATACCATCAAAGCCAAGAAAAAGCACGAATCATCTACAACTTGGCAAAAGAAGGAATCCCAACAATCAGTCGAAATCAGGCATCAATTAAAATGCTCATAATGGAAGCAATAAGAGTGATGCGCGAAGTCGACCATACTCTCTACAAAATCTTAACACAAATGAAGGAACTTGCCAAGAGTTTGCCGGAATATGAAGTAGTGAGAGCGATGGGCGGAGTTGGAGACAATCTTGCAACCAAATTAATTGCCGAAATAGGAGATGTACGCCGTTTCCATGCAGGTAAAGCCTTAATAGCTTATGCAGGAATCGACGCACCGCCTTATCAAAGTGGACAATTTACAGGCAACAAGCGAAAAATCTCGAAGAAAGGCTCCTCACTTCTGCGAAAGATTGGCTATGAAGTAATGCAAAGTTTAAAATCACATAAAGTCCCTAAAGATGATTGTGTTTATAATTATATTTTGAAGAAAGAATCAGAAGGAAAGGCAAAGAAATCGGCAAAAATCGCAGGACTCAATAAGTTTTTGCGAATTTATTACGCAAGAGTGCAAGAAGTATATTCAACTCTTACGGCATAAGTAAAAAAAATATCTAGTCGATACTAAAAGCAACCGTACCGGCTTATTTGTGTTTTGTAATTTTAGCGTTTTGTATTAAAAAAATTTTTTTGAAAATAATTATTGACTTTTGTTAGCAGATTTTACTGTCCGATTTGATTATACTATCAGCCGGAAATCAATTCTCAGATAAAACATTTTTTAGCGATTCAGGATTAATTAAACATTCAAACATTATATGACTTAATGGAGTTTTAGGTTTGACTTTTTCCTTGTAAACTTTCACATTATTAATCGCAACTTTCCGAAAGATATTCAAATTCCTTTGCGTATTTTCTTCCGTTATTCGACACATATCCTCTCGAAAGTGAACGTCTAACAGCCAGTGCATTGTCTCTACTGTCCATTCTAGCCTCGCTCGTCTAAGCAATTCTTCTGCACTCAACTCTCTACTTGAGATATAGTAATGCCAAGTAATTGTAGTCTTCTCTCTTATTGTAACTTCCGTGCGAATCGCTCCTATACACTTGAGTTTACTCCACTTTTCTTTGCCATAGA
This sequence comes from uncultured Selenomonadales bacterium, assembly GCA_937877565.1. Lineage (GTDB taxonomy): Bacteria > Bacillota > Negativicutes > Selenomonadales > Selenomonadaceae > Quinella. The sequence continues at coordinate 3,269 of CALFJB010000055.1, forward strand.
GCCATTTTATGTTATTTGTCGTGTACGCTGTCCGTCTCTCTATCCTTGAGCGATTCTTTTCTACTGTTTGAGCAAAATCCATCTCTTTCCTCAAGTCTTCATCTTCGACATATTCCTTGATCTGTTTCATTAATTCTCTTTGATTGCCTTTGACTTTCAAGAGATAATCGGCTTTCTTTTCGGTGATTATCTCTGCGGTTTTTGTTTGACAATGCAAGGCGTCTGCTGTTATCAGGCAACCTTTTATTTTAAGTTTTCTTAACAGCTCTTGGACTGCCGGAATTTCATTTTTCTTATCCGCCACTGCCTCTTGCGCTATCGTTAAGCCATATTCAGCTATTTGAGCACTTATGATATTTAAAGGATTTTTCTTCTTCCTCATTGAGCGAATTTCTTTGCCATCTACTGCTATCGTCACATCTTCAACCGGCACTAGACTTCTCACCCATTCACTGAAGCATTCATTTAGTGATTCGGGATCAATTATCCTAACCAAAATTGTGAGCCAATAATAACAAGGTATCCTGCTTATTCCAAACTCCTCATTTAGGAAGGCTCTGACCCTGTCATTTTCTGCCCATTGGTGGATTTGATTTAAATTTTTTAATCCGCTCATCAAGCCCAATATTACGATTGCTATTGCTTGCCCGACATTGTAGAAGTATCCTTTTTACTACTCCATTAAAAAATTCTATTATTTTCATATTCTTATTATATCAGCAGTTTAAAACTTTTCCTAACAAATATTGATTTAGCAACATTTTTGCTTTTTAAATATATAGCGTCAAATCAACTTTTAATTCAAAATTTTTAAATCATTATTATTATATCAGCAGTTTACAAATTTTGAAAAAATAAAAACAAAAATCGCATAAATCCTGTATAATGAGTTCGTAAAAACTTTACAAAAAATTTATGCGATAAGGATTAATGCGATGAAATCATTTTACTATAATAACTCTATCATTTCAATACTTTTCAATTATTTTTCCTCTTATTTTCAACATCTTGGTCGGTTGACAAGAAAAAATCTGATCTGGATGATTATCGCCATGCTTACACTTGAATCTTGTTATTCTATCCGCCAGCTTTTCACTCATTTCCTCAAAAAGTACAATCCTGTGACTCTTAACTGTTACTACAGGATCATTGCTAAGGCTGATTTGAAGAATATGCCACAAAAGACGCTTGAGAAGGTCTTAAAACTCATATCTAACCCTACTGCGCCCATTTATCTTGCCCTTGATGATACTCTCATATCCAAAGTCGGCAAGCATTTCGAGAAGGTAAAGTTGCTGTTCAATCATGCAGATCATTCCGGCAAGCCTTATATCAATGGTCATTGCTTTGTGAGTTTAACCCTTTGTGTCAAGGTCAAAAATGAGTATATATCGATACCTCTTGGCTATAAGATGTGGACTGCTGAGAAGAGCAAATTGGAGATAGCTGCCGACTTCATAGATGAGATTATGCCGCAATTAAAAGGTAGAAAAGTGATACTGACTTTTGATTCCTGGTATGCCAAAAAAGAATTAATCAATCGCGCCCTTAAACATAAAAATTTGGAGATAATCTGTAACGTCAGGAGTGACACAGTAATGTATGAGCTGCCCCCTGAGAGGACAGGAAAGAGAGGAAGACCGCGTAAACATGGCGATAAGATCGTCAACTTCAAAGGTACAAGCAAGGTTTTGACCAACATTTTTGGAGACAGAGTTGTTACGGCAAATCTTTGCAACAAACGTCTTTTCTTATCGACTACTGATGATTTTTCTGGCTACAGTCAACGTTGGAATATAGAGGTTAACTATTATGAGCACAAAATTTTCTGGTCACTTGGTGAATATAGGGTGAGAAGCAAACAGGGCATTGAAAATTTGGTGAATTTGATAAATGTATCACATGCCGCGATGAAGATTTTGCCATATATTGAACCGTCATTTGAAAAGTATAAAAAATTGAGTGCACAACAGGTAAGATTTCATTTAAGCGAACTTGTTAGGCTGAATTTATTTTTTGATAGTTTAGCGTTGAGAGCGCAAACTCTAATAAAATCGAATAGATTTATTCAAGAGTTGAGGAAATTGACTCAATCAATTAAATTTTCTGCTTAAATTTTGTAAACTGCTGTAAAAGAATTAAAATAAAAATAAATGAGTTGCTTGCAAAAGAAGTTTAAACGTGATAAAATTTTAAGGGATACTTCGTTAGACTTGGAAGGGAGTTTTAGTTTTGTTTGGAATGTCAATGAGTGTTGGAATAGATTTAGGTACTGCTAATATTTTAGTTTATGTCAAGGGTAAGGGTATAGTCCTCAGAGAACCATCAGTTGTTGCAGTGGACAAAGACACAGACACAGTTTTGGCGATTGGCGAAGAAGCCAGACAGATGATAGGGCGAACACCCGGAAATATTGTGGCGATTAGGCCGCTTCGTGATGGCGTTATTGCCGACTATGACACTACGGAATCCATGATAAGATATTTTCTTGAAAAAGTAGCAGGACGTTCATTCATCTTTAGACCTAGAGTTATGATTTGTATACCAACCGGCGTGACTGTAGTAGAAAAACGTGCAGTCCAAGAAGCTGCGGAACAAGCCGGAGCAAAAAAGACAGAACTTATTGAGGAACCAATAGCAGCAGCACTTGGCGCAGGGATTGACATTTCTGAACCTGTAGGGTCGATGGTAGTAGATATAGGCGGTGGAACTTGTGACATTGCGGTCATTTCTCTTGGAGGTATTGTTATAAGTGATAGTTTGCGAGTTGCCGGTGATAAATTTGATACTGATATTGAGGCAGAATTGTCTATCAGAAGGATGGTATGGATCCCTTTCCGGATTCCTTCCTGAGAAGTCAGCGGTTCC
>CALFJB010000056.1 GCA_937877565.1 uncultured Selenomonadales bacterium
CGGTCACGGATGCGCGGTCGCGTAGCGAGCGTGCTCTTTAGTAAACCGCCGCCGCAGGTTGATTCAAGGATAGAATCATAATCGCCAGTTTTCTTTCTTTGCTAAGCGTTTCTTTCTTGCGCGGTTGCGCAGCAAGCGTGCTCTTTAGTCAAGTGCCAAAAGAAAGAAATGCTGTATTAGAATAAAAATTAAGAATTTACCAACAGAACCCAATAATAAAAAGCGTCCTACTTTGAATGTCTCATTAAAAATTTTTATATTAATAAAAAAAACGGCAGTCAAGAACGACCGCCGCCGCTTTAAGAAATGCCGTATTAAAAATAAAAAGAATGCCTCACTAACTTTAAAAAGGTCCGCGCTTATTCATAATCTCAAACGCCGCCTCTAAAATTTTCCTGCCAATAGGTACTGCAGATTGTGAACCGAAGCCGCCTTGCTCCACGACAACCGCCACACTTACGCAGGGATTATCAAATGGCGCGTATGCTACAAACCAACCGTGATCTCTGCCTTGAGAATTTTCAGCCGTTCCCGTTTTTCCGGCGATTGGATATGGAAAACCTCTGAAACTGCTTGCCGCCGTTCCCGTTACTGTAACTTCACGCAAGCCATTTTGTACAATCCGAATAACTTCCATACTTACGCCTTGTTCGGTTAAATCGCTCAACAATTCCGGTTGAAAATCTCTAATCAATTCGCCGTCCTGCGTAACCATTTGCTTTACAAGATGAGGTTTAAATCTTTTGCCGTTCGCCGCAATTTCGCCCGTAAACATTGCATCTTGCAACGGCGTTACCAAATTAAAACCTTGTCCTATCGCCGCGTCAAATGTTTCTGACAAATACCACTCTTCGCCGTAAACGTCCATTTTGTATTCTGAATAATCGGCAATTCCAGGCGATTCATACGGTAAATCAATTCCCGTTTCCTTGCCAAGTCCAAACATTTGAGCATACTTTTCCAGCCTGTCAATTCCAAGCCGGTTGCCCATTTCATAAAAATAAACGTTATCAGAATGTGCCAACGCGTTATGAAAATCCAGCCAACCTAACGCCTCACCGCTTGCATTGCCTTTCGGTATTAACCAATGGTAACCGCTGTCAAAAATTTGCTCCTCCGGCGTAACAACACCGGACGCAAGCGCGGCAGTTCCCGTTACAATTTTAAAAGTCGAGCCGGGCGGATATTCGCCGGTTATCGTCTTGTTGTCCATTGGATGATACGGGTTGTTGTTAATCGCCGCCCAATCTTTGCTTGAAATACCGTGAGCAAATAAATTCGGGTCGAAGGCAGGGCGTGAAACCATTGCCAACACTTCGCCATTTTGAGGATTTAAAACAACTGCCGCCGCCGCGTTCGCTCCAATTTCTTTTAAAATCGTATCAACTGCATTTTCAGCCGCAACTTGTAAATCCCTGTCAATCGTCAAAATTAAATCGTAACCGGGCGTAGGTTCTTTCTTGCCTAAAATTTGAACAGGTTTACCCGCCACGTCAACTTCAACTTGTTCGCCGCCATTGACGCCGCGTAATTCTTTATCATAAACTCTTTCAAGTCCAAACTTGCCGACAATATCGCCGGATTTATAACCTTGAGCTTTTTTAGTTTCAAGTTCATAGTCCGAAATTTCGCTGACGTAGCCGAAAGTATGTGCGCCCTCCTGCTTTAAAATGTAATTTCGAACCGGCTGCACTTCGATAATCACGCCGCGATAATCGTTTTTTTGTTCCTCAATAATCGAAATTATATCTTGCGTTACGTCCTGTTTAATTTTTATCGGGTCAAAACTGTAATGAATATCAATCCTGCGCTGAATTTCTTCAACAGGAACATTTAACAATCTTGAAACGCGCTGAATAACTTCCGGCGAAATTGGCTCTGTAAGCGGCAGTAACGAAACTGTAAAACCTGGACGATTTGTAACCAAAAGTTGCTTGTTCCTGTCGTAAAAAGTACCGCGCGGCGCAATAGTCGGAATAATTCTGATTCTGTTACCTTCGGCAAGGCGGGCATAATATTCGCCGTCATAAAATTGCATGTAACCAACACGCGCAATTAAAATCAAAATAACAAGCGTCATCAGCACACTTAGAAAAGTTAGCCGCCCAAGATATTCATCTTCTTTTTTTGTAGTGTCAATCATAGAAACTCCTAGCCGCGCCGCTTTATAAATTTGTAGAAGTCGTAGGCTATTTTGTGAATCAGCCACGAAAACGCCACTTGATAAAAAATCAGCGGTTGCAAAATGTTTTGCACGCTGTAAAGAAAATTAATTTTATATCCAATCAGCGAAATTAAAAAGTTCATAATAAAAAAATGTATGGCGGCGGCAAGCGGCGCACTCAATATTGGAAAAAGTAATTGCTCCTTGAAAATTCTGTCAGAAAATTTGCCGAAAAACCAGCCAATTATCATATAACTAAAAATCGCACAGCCAAAGTAACTGCCGGATGTAATATCTTGCAAAAATCCTGTCACAAGTCCCATTAAAATTCCGTGCTTGTAACCTTTCAAAAACGCGGTTGAAACTGTTAGCAGGAGCATTAAATTTGCGCTTACGCCGTTAAATCCAATGAACGGCAATAGCGAAGTTTGCACGGCGTACATTAAAATAATTAAAATCGCCCACGAAAAAATTACGTTCAACTTCAATTAGCCGTACCTCCGACGGACTGCCGCGCCTGTTCAAGTTGCTTTTCCTGCGCCTGTTTAACTCTGTCATGAACTTCCTTTTGAACTTGCTTTGAGTACTCAAGCTGCTTGGCGGCGTCTTCAGAATTTGGATCAGTATTTTCAGATTGAATAATTGGCGGCAACGGTTCCGGCGGAGCTTCGCGGGAATTTACTATAATTGCCACGTCTTCCAACTTTTCAAAATTAACCGTCGTTGCAACTATACCATGCTTTAACAAGCCGCCTTCGTCGTTGTGAATTTCCTTAATTTTACCGATAACAATACCTTTAGGGTACACGCCGCCGAATCCTGAAGTAACAATCATATCGCCTTCTTTAACGTCAGCGTCTTTTGGAATGTTCAACATTTTTGGCGCGTGCGGATTGTTAATATCGCCTTCGACAATTCCAGCAACGCGGGATTCAGGACGCTGTATCAAAGTACCGACCGACGAACGCGGATCTAAAATCAGCTGAACTTTTGAAGTATTCAAGCCCGCTTCCAAAACGTGTCCAACTAAGCCCAATTCGGTAACTACCGCCATATTGTCCGCCACGCCGTCCAAAATTCCGCGATTTATCAATACAACGCTTGACCACGTTGCAGATTCACGCCCAATAATGCTTGCTGCAACCAAGTCAAATTGCGTGGCGTTTTGTTTATAGCCTAAAAGTGCACGCAGTCTTTGATTTTCAGAAATTGCTTCAGAGGCGTTGAGATTCTGCGAACGCAAATTTTTTACTTCTTCGCGCAGATTTTCCAGCTCAACTTGCATATTTTGAACTTCTTCAACGCTGTCTTTTAAATCAGAAACGCCCACGCCCAATGACGAAAAACCTTTTTGAAAGGGCGAAAGAAACGCCATTGCGGTTTTACCGGCGGCGGGTACTTGTGTATTAGTTTTTGCAACAATAAAAATCGAACAAAACACAAACGCAAGTATAAAAATAATTGCGGCGGTTTTGTTTTGATTCTGATTCTTTTCTTTACGACTGCGCGGAGTATTCATTATTTCGCTTTCTTTTGAACCATAACAACGCGCTTAAGCAAATTTAAATCTTCGAGTGAACGCCCTGTACCTTCGCCAACGCAACTTAAAGGATCGTCGGCAATAATTACCGGCATTCCGGTTTCTTTTGAAATAAGCGTGTCGATATTTGCCAAAAGTGCGCCGCCGCCCGTCATCATAATTCCGTGATCCATAATATCTGCGGCAAGTTCCGGCGGCGTTTTTTCAAGCGTAGTTTTCACGGCGTCAACAATTTTGCTGATAGGGTCTGTAAGCGCGTCTTTTATTTCGGTTGCTTTAATTGTAATATTTTTAGGCAAGCCTGTAACTAAATCACGCCCGCGAATTTCCATTTCTTTTTCTGTTTTCGGCGTAATCATTGCGGAACCAATTTTAATTTTAATTTCTTCGGCAGTACGTTCGCCAATCATCAAATTATAATTTCTTTTAATATATTGAACAATCGACGCATCTAACTCGTCGCCGCCAATACGAATTGAAAGGCTTGTGACAATTCCGCCCAAAGAAATTACCGCAATTTCAGTTGTACCGCCGCCAATATCGACAACCATATTACCGGTTGCCTCTTCGACGGGTAAACCTGCGCCAATAGCCGCCGCCATTGGTTCTTCAATCAGATAAGCTTCACGCGCTCCCGCCTGTTGCGCCGCGTCTATAACTGCGCGTTTTTCAACTTCGGTAACGCCGGAAGGTACGCCAACTACAACGCGCGGGCGTACAAAATTAGTGCGGCTGTTCATGGCTTTTCTTATAAAATATTTCAGCATACTTTGCGTAACGTCAAAATCTGCAATAACTCCATCTTTCATTGGGCGAATCGCAACAATATTTCCAGGTGTGCGCCCTATCATTTTTTTAGCTTCATCACCGACTGCCAATACATCGCCGGTATCTCTTTCTATAGCAACGACTGAAGGTTCGCGCAGGACAATTCCTTTACCCTTAACATGAACAAGCGTATTAGCCGTGCCTAAATCTATGCCCATGTCGCGAGAGCCGCCAAATAATCCAAACATTAAGTAATTACTCCCTTCGTGTGAAAAAAGCCAATACGGCTAAAATATTTTAACAGTATTTATAAATCTTTGCAACAATTTTTGTTTTTTTCAGTGTCAGCTGTAGGCTTTTATGTATATTTTTAATTTTTAGTTTTATTTTTATATGTACTTTTCTTTTCCGAAGCAAAAAGAAAAGTACCAAAAGAAAGTGCTTTCTCGCCCGTCCGCCGCTAAGGCGTAGCACGCTCCTAGTATGTGTGCCGCCAGAGGCGGCGCGTAGTTTACCGCACGCGCCATCGTTACCGTTATCAGCGGCACAGGACGGGCGGTTTTTCATTCATCTTTCAATTTTTTCGGTGGCACGTAGTTTACCGCACGCGCCATCGTTACTGTTATCAGCGGCACAGGACGGGCGGTTTTTTCATTCATCTTTCAATTTTTTCGGTGGCACGTAGTTTACCGCACGCTCAATCTTTACTTTTTGCGGCGACACAGGACAGGCTTTTTTTATTCCTAAAACCTAACCGCTAATACCTAATACCTAAATTTGACATTGCAAAGAATTTCCATTACAATACAAAATTGTTTGAAACGCGCTCGTAGTCCAGTGGATAGGACGTTAGCCTCCGGAGCTGAAGGCGGCAGTTCGATTCTGCCCGAGCGCACCATTTTTTTTTTGCAAATTTGTTTCACGTGAAACATTCGTGAAACATTGGAAAACTCCCACCGTAAAGCGCGGCAGGAGTCTTTTTAAATTGTGATTTTCTTACCGCCCAAAAATTTCGGTTTCCAATATTCGCTGTCCAGTGAATCTATACGAACGCCCTTGCTTGAGGAAGTATGCAAAAATTTTCCATCGCCAACGTAAAAGCCGCAATGTGACGCGCCCGGCAAATATGTTGAGAAAAATACCAAGTCGCCTACTGAAAGTTGCGAAGTTTTTACTGCTTTACCAAGTAAATATTGTTCGTCCGCAAGACGCGGAATGTTAATCCCGTGCTGCTTGAAAACGTATTGCAAAAATCCCGAACAATCAAAGCCTGAAGGCGTCGTACCGCCAAAAACATATGGCACGCCCATAAATTTTTTGGCAAATGCAACAATTTCTTCCCCCTGCTTAGCGGTTATAAAAGTTTCGCCGTTCGATACAAATTTACTGTTGGCAGCGGCGGGAGTTTTTACATTGCTGATTTTCGCAGTCGGTTTTGTAATTTTTAAATCTGACAAACTGCGCCCTTTAACAGGTTTAGCTTTTTTCAACGCCCGCCACGTTGCATTTGTAACCACGCCGGTAACGGTTATTTTGTTATCGCGCTGAAAAGCTTCAACCGCCTTTTGCGTTTCTTCGCCAAATTCGCCGTCCAATTCCGTTATTTCGTAGCCAATTACATAAAGTTTTTTTTGCAAAGTCAAAACGTCCTTGCCGGTGTCATTTTTTGAAAGTGACGGCGAAGAAAAACCGGTTGATGAAAATAACGTCGCAAGCAGAACAATCACAAAAAAATTAATTTTTCGCATTGCGACGCCCCCAATATTTCAAATAAATCTGAATGAAAATTTCTGATTAGGCTTGATATAACTTGTCAAAAAAATTTCTTCGTCGATAATTCGCGCCACAGTATTAACTCTTTCATCAGCGGGCAAAACGTCTTCAACAATTTGAATTTCGCCCGCGTATCGTCCAAAATTCCTGTTGTCAATCGTAATATCGCCAAAATTTCTTTCAGCAGATGAATTATCCGGCTCAATCGTGCCGCCAATTTCTTTTAGAAATTTTCGCCCTTCAACTGCGCGAATCACAGATTTTGAAATATCAGGTCGCCGCGTAAAAGTATTTTTTAAAAGTTCACAAGTAGTATAATCGTCCGTCAAAAGTTTTGCTTGAATGATAACTTCATTTTCACGGACGCTTGCAACGGCTACAACTTCTTCTTCAGTCGGCAAGCCGTCGCCAATAATAATAAAATCAGTACCAAGAGCCGCCAAATACCTTGCAGATAAATCTGTAGAAAAATTTCTGCAGTCTTCCAAAGTCGGCAACCCGTCGAAAAGCGGCGCACGCCTTTTACCGTTTATACTGGGAACGAACGCGCCAACGCTAATTCCAAAATCGTGTAACATTTTGTTTTGATCAATAAAAAAATAAGTGTCCAATCCCGTAAGGACGTGGGGATAAAAATTGTGCAACGCGGAAATATTTTCAAATTTCGCGTTGAGATTTAATAAAATTGTTAAAAATTCATTTGTAACGGTGGAGGCGTTGAGTTGAATTTTGCTGGTCTTGCTAAGCTCAACAATTTCTTCAACTGAAAAGCCGTCATCCAGCCTCAACGTTAAGCCGCTGACGTTAAACTCTTCGATATTTCCGGGATTTACATCAAGTATAATTTCAAAATCATTCGTGGCGGCGGCGGTTATAATTTCTGCAAAATCGTTAAAAAAATTGTCGCCGTCAGAATTGGATTCAGGAACTTGCGTAGACGTGAAAAGGCGTTTCATTCCCAATTTCGCCGCAAATTTTATAAGTTCAATATTATCTTTTTGCTTGTAGCCCAAGCCGGCGTAAATCGATATTCCATTTTCCATTTTATCACCTCCTTTTTTAGGTGTTAGGTATTAGCTGTTAGGTTTTAGGGAATTTATCTAAAACCTAGAACCTAAAACCTAGAATAGTTTTTATAAATTTAAAAACTTTTTTCTATTAAAAAATCAATGGCAGTTTTAGCATGTCCGTCAAATTTATTAAGTGCGTCAATCGCCGCCGCCTCGTTACAACCTGTGGCGGCGATAACAATTCTTTTAGCGCGGTCGCGCAGTTTTTTATTCGTAGCTTTAACATCTACCATCAAATTGCCGTAAACCTTGCCGAGTTTAATCATTGCGCCGGTTGTCAGCATATTTAAAATCATTTTAGTTGCAGTTCCGGCTTTCATACGCGTTGAACCGGTTATAACTTCCGCGCCGGTTACGGGCGTTATTTCAATGTCAACAACTTTTGCAAGCGCGGAATTTTCAACGCAGGAAACGCCAATACTAACTGCGCCAATTTGTTTTGCGTACTCAACGCCTGAAATTACATAAGGCGTCCTGCCGCTTGCCGCAATTCCAACTAAAACATCAGCCGCGCTGAAATTTTTTTCGCGCAGGTCTTCAATCGCCAAATTTTTATCATCTTCCGCACCTTCAACTGCGTTTGTGAGGGCGTAATTTCCACCGGCGATTATTCCTTGTACCAAAGTATTTTCAACGCCGAAAGTTGGCGGACATTCTGACGCGTCCAAAACGCCAAGCCTTCCGGAAGTTCCCGCGCCTATGTAAAAAAGACGTCCGCCACTTCCAATTTTTTCTGCGATTAAATCAACTGCGCTTGCAATTTGCGGCAAAACTTTTTCAACCGCCACTGCAACTTTTTTATCTTCGTCGTTGATGATTTTAACCATTTCCAGCGTTGAAACTTTATCAATATTCGCCGATGCTGCATTTCTTTTTTCGGTTGTCAAATTTGCAAAGTCCATTTCATTGCCTCTTGGAATTTAAATTTACAATTTTAAAGTATATAAGCTTTGAGGAATTTCGGCGCGCAAGGACGCGCGCCGCCGAATGTTGATTCAAGGATTGAATCAATTCGGAAAGTTTTTCTTTCTTTGCAAGGCGTTTCTTTCTTTTTTCAAAATGAAAGAAATGCCGTTTTAAATATAAAAGCTAAATTTTTAACAACGTTTTAGCAAATAATTATTTTGAAATTTTTAAGCAATTTTTTAATCGCTAAAATTTCAAGGAGTCCAAATTAAATCTGCTACTTCGGGGTTGCCGTCGCTGATTAATCTTTCTTTGAGTCTTTGTATTGGTGCGAATAGCGGCGAATATTTCAAGCGCATTTTAAATCTAAATAAAGTATGGGAATTTGCGCCGTAAATTGGTATTCTCGTCAACACGTAATGTTGCGGCTCCTTGTGCGCCAATCCATAATCAGCCATAAATCCTGCGCGATAACCGGCTTCTTTGCTGACGTTTTCCGCCTCAACAGTATATTTGCCTTGTGGATACGCAATAAAATTTACCGGCTTTTTCAAATACCATTCAATCGCCTGCTTTGAACCGTAAAGCTGCTCCCAAACCTTATCACGCGAAGTTATTTCAGTTAAAAGTTTTTGATTCAGCGTGTGACTTTCAATATCAGCCCAGCCGCTTTCTTGCATTTCCCGCGCCTGATCCCACGTGATATAATTTGGATAAAGATTTACAAAATCGGTCGTTACAAAAAAAGTCGCCCGCATTCGATATTTTTGCAAGATAGGATAAACATTTTTGTAAATGTCAATGTGTGCATCGTCAAACGTAATAACAACGGGATTTTCCGGCAGTTGAGTATCATTTTCCCACGCGTCCAAAAGTTCATCCGGCGTTATCACATTGTAGCCGCTCTCGTACAAATATTTCATCTGCGCGTCAAATTGTTCAACTGTCAGCGTTTCGGCGTTTTGATCAATATCGTTTACCTGATGATAACTTAAAATCGGTACGCCGTCTTTCTCTCTAAGAAATAGCCACGTTAAAAATGAACCTACCGCTGAAACAAATATCAGCAAAAATATAAATAGCCGCCTCATTTTCAATTCGCCCCCTTCCAATTTTTATAAAAACTTTTCAGCTAAATTTCATTTTACTTTGTGATAATATATACCAACGCGGCGAAATAGTCAAGAATTTACTAGACAATTTAATTTGTAACGGCTAAAATATTTTTCGTTAAGGAGGGCGAAAAATTGGAAGAAAACGCGCCAAAAATTTCGGTAATTGTTCCAATGTACAACGTGGAAGAATTTTTGAATTTGTGTATCACTTCGATTTTAGAACAGACTTTCAAGGACTTTGAATTAATTCTGATTGATGACTGCTCGACAGATAAAACTTTGGAAGTTGCGGAAAGTTTCAGCGATTCAAGGATAAAAATTTTACGTAACGAAAAAAAATTGGAAAATCCTGGACTTGTACGCAATATTGGTCTTGACGCGGCGCAGGGCGATTATATTTTTTTCTGCGATGCTGACGACGCCATTTGCTTAAAAGGTCTGGAAATTTTTTACGAAGTGGCGGCTGAAAATGATGCAGATATTGTACTTACAACAAAATGGTTCAGGTCGAAAAATCCTGCAATTAAGAATTTGCAGAAAGCGGCGGCTGACGCAGAAAATATACCTGCGGCTGTAAAAGTTGCTGAAGATTTAAAAACGCGCTTGAATCAAGAATTTTTGGTAAAGCGGATTCACATTGCGCCTTGGGTTTTTCTCTACAGACGCAAATTTTTAATTGAAAACGATATAAAATTTCCAGCTGAAATATCGGTTGCTGAAGACGTTGCTTTCAACTTCGATGCAGTTTTTGCGACGGATAAAATTTTCAAAATTAGTACGCCACTTTATTTTTACCGTGTGCGTTCGGATTCAATTTCACATTCTAAAGATAAAATCAGACGAAACATTCATTGCATATTGAATTTGTATGATCATATTTCGGAAAAACTTTCGCCGCTCAATGATTTTGAATTTGAACAAAAAATTAAAATTTACTGGGCAAGTCACGTTATGGGAAGTTACCTTATACCTTTTGTAACAAGTAAGGGCAGTGGAGTTTTTCAAGAAATTTTTACCGCCTTAGAATCTAAATTTGGTAAAGAATCTTCATTTTTAACTGCATTGTTGCAGATGTATTCGCAAATGCGGCTAATCAACGCCAAAAATAAAAATCTGAAGGCAAATTTGGAATTGGCGCAGGCTGAAAATAAAAAATTAAAATCTGCGCTGGAAAATATCCAAAAACAAATTTCTGAAGTTGTGAAGGATAATGATGTTTAAAAATTTTTTCATGGAGATGGTAAAAACATTGAAACGCAATGATTCTTGTTGGTGTGGCAGCGGCAAAAAATATAAAAAATGCCACTTAGAATTTGATGAAAAGATTGACGCGATTAAATTTGACGGTTCAAAAGGGCAAATTCGTCCGCCGCACAAAATTATAAATAACGCGGCTGATGTTGAAGGAATTAAACGCGCGGCGGTTATAAATTCCGGAGCGTTAGATTTAGCCGGACAAATGGTTAAAGCCGGAATTAGTACGCTTGAAATTAATGACGCTGTACATAATTTTATTGTAAGTCACGGGGCGCATCCAAGTTGCTTAGGTTTTGAAGGTTTTCCAAAAAGTATTTGCATTTCGGTTAATAACGTCGTTTGTCACGGTATCCCCTCAAAAAATGAAATTCTCAAAGACGGCGATATTTTGAACGTTGACATTACAACGGACTTGGACGGCTATTTTGCTGACGCCTCCCGAATGTTTTGGGTTGGCGAAATTTCTGACGACGCCAAAAAATTAATTGAAGTTACGCGGGAAATTATGGAAGTTGGAATTAAAGCGGCTCAACCTTGGCACTTTGTAGGAGATATTGGCGCGGCTTGCAGTAAACTTGCAAAGGCGAACGGTTTTTCTGTCGTTACAGATTTAGGCGGTCACGGTTGCGGCAAAGATTTTCACTTAGAGCCGTTTGTAAGTCACGATTGTAAAGCCGGTACTGGTATGCTTTTAGTTCCAGGTATGTCAATCACGGTTGAGCCAATGATTAACGCCGGTGGCAAAAAAGTTACAGTCGATAACAAAGATCATTGGACTGTCCGCACGAAAGACGGCAGTTTGTCCGCGCAATGGGAGAAAACTATTTTAATTACTGAAACAGGCAATGAAGTTTTAGCGTCGTAATTTTTTATGTTTAAATGTACTTTTCTGTCAGTCGAAACAGAAAGAGCAAATGTTCGTACTCCTCACATTTGCAACCAAAAGAATTCTTTTTCGCCCGTCCGCCGCTAAGGTGTAGCACGCTCCTAGTAGGTGTGCCGCCAGAGGCGGCGCGTAGTTTACCGCACGCGCCAACTTTACTGTTATCGGCGGCACAGGACGGGCGTTTTTTTATATTTTTTATTTAAAGGTGACATTTAATGGCAACATTTACAGAATTAAAAGTCAGCGCAGAAGTTTGCGAAATTTTAAAACGGCAAGGAATTATAACGGCAACTTCCGTACAAGAAAGAGTTATCCCGCAAGCCCGCGCGGGCAATGATTTAATCGTTCAATCTAAAACCGGCACAGGAAAAACTTTGGCGTTCCTATTGCCGACGATTGAACGGCTGAAAAAAATTCCCGCCACGCAAGAATTAATTATTGCGCCGACGCGGGAACTTGCAACCCAAATTTCTAAAGTTGCAGAAAAAATCTGCGCGACGCTTGAAATTGAATCTTTGCTAATTTGTGGCGGACAAGATATTGACAGGCAAAAAGAAAAACTCAAACGAATACCGCAATTAGTTATTGGAACGCCGGGCAGACTTTTAGACCATTTGCGGCGCGGTACTATCCAACTTAAAAATATTAATAAAATCGTAATCGACGAAGCGGACGAACTTTTAAAACTTGGCTTTATTGAAGACGTTGAAAATCTTTTGCGTGAAACTGCCAAAGACAGACAAATAATTTTATGTTCGGCAACAATGCCGCTTAGAATCAGGCAACTTGCCGCCGAATTTTTAAAAACTCCAAAAGAAATTTTAGTCGAAACTAAAACCGTAACGCTTGAAAATATTAATCAAGTTGTTGTAAAAGTTTCAGCTGAAAAAAAATTTGCGTGTCTTTGTGAAATTTTGCAAAGTGAAAATCCCTATCTTGCAATGATTTTCTGCGCTACGAAGGAAACAACTTCAAAACTTGCGTTGGAATTGGCGAAGAAAAATTTTGAAGTTGACGAATTGCACGGCGATTTAACGCAACAGCAGAGAAATTTTGTACTGAAAAAATTTCGTGAGGCGAAAATTCAAATTCTTGTTTCAACTGACATTGCGGCGCGTGGCTTGGATATTGAAGGCGTGACGCACGTTATCAGCTACGAGGTACCGCGTGACGTTGAAACTTACATTCACAGAATCGGCAGGACAGGTCGCGCAGGCGAACACGGCACGGCAATTACTTTGGTTACTGCCGCTGAAGTTGAAAAACTGCGCCGAATTGAACGCGGTATTAAAAAACAAATTGCGGTTAAACGTCCCGCGCCTAAAACTCCACGCGCCAAACAAATTCAAAAATATAACCGTAAGCGTTGAAGGAATATTTCACTGCGCGGCGAAAATTGAAGTTAGAAATTTGAAATGTATCGAAAGTTTATATGCTATGAAAGTTTTAAAAATTTTTTTATTGGCGGTAATGTGTCTAAGTTGCGCCGGTTGTTTTCAAGCCGAATCCAATTTGAAAATTACTGACGACGGCGAAGTTACTATGAAAAATAAATTTATTGGTGCGCCGCTAATCGCCGGAGTTATCGAAGAATCTAAAAACAATATGCTGAAAAATAATCCCGACGCCAAAGTTAGAAATGTCAGCGAAGGCGGCTACAACGGCTACGAAATTGAAATTTTTTATCCTGATATGGACAAATTCGCCGCAAATAATTTTGAAATGTATCAAGCGCGTCCCGGCAAATGTACCGGCGTTCAAATTTCGCACGGCTTTTTTTATGATACTTGCAATTTCGATTTACTTTTTGAAGGACAGAAAATTGACACTTCAGATTTAAACGCGGCAATGACTCAAGCATTTTTCGCGCAGATTAAATTTGATTTTGCAGTTGAAATACCTTACGCCGCCGAAAATTCCAACGCTGATTATATGAGCAACGACGGCAAAATTTTAACGTGGAATATCGCTCCGGCTTTAATCAACGGGCAGGATAAAGCTATGCAATTTAATTTTAAAATTTATCATCCGCTTAGAATTGCGGCAACATTTTTCTTGACACTGTTGGTTATTGCGGGCGTAATTTATAATTTAACTCAAGTAAAAAATAGGAAGCTGGAGAAAAAGGAAATTAGGGAAGAAAATGAAAATCAAAACCCTAACCCCTAATTCCTAATCCCTAGCCCCTAAAAACGACCGAAGGGAGTTTTTTTAATGGTTGGAGTAAGAAATGTAGTGGCTATAGTTTGTGGCGGCGGTCCCGCGCCCGGTATTAACGCTGTTATCAGCGCGGTTACAAATACCGCCAATCGTAACGGCTGGGACGTTTTGGGAATGTACGACGGCTTTTCACATTTGGGACGCGGCGAAAAAAATTATATTCGCCTTGATTCTGCCAACGTCAACCGTATTCATTTAACCGGCGGCTGTATCCTTCGTATGTCTCGTTTCAATCCTACAAAAAAAGAATCTGATTTACATACCGTTGTTGAAACTTTGACAGAATTGGGCGTTAATTACCTCGTAACAATCGGCGGCGACGATACTGCTTTCAGCTCTTCCGCAGTTTCAGAATACGCCCGCAAACTTGGACGCACTATTAACGTTGTCCACGTTCCAAAGACGATTGATAACGATTTACCTTTGCCTGAAGGTATTCCTACATTCGGCTTTGAAACTGCCCGCGCGTTCGGTACTACCGAAATTCAAAATTTAATGGAAGATGCCCGCACTTCAAATAATCGTTGGTACTTTACAATCGCAATGGGACGCACTGCCGGACATTTGGCGTTGGGTATGGGACGCAGTGCAGGCGCGGCTGTTACGATTATTCCTGAAGAATTTCCGCAACCTAAAATTCGTCTTCAACAGATTGTTGATATTATTGTTGGCTCAATCGTCAAACGTTATGTAATTGGTAAAAATTACGGCGTTGCAGTTATCGCTGAAGGCGTCATTGAAAAAATCGCTGAAGAAGACTTCGCCGAACTCGGCAACGTTGTACTTGATGAACACGGTCATATTCGTTACGCTGAATTGGACTTTGGCGAAATTCTCAAGCAAAAAGTTTTGGGCGAATTGAAACGCCTCAATATTAAAATGTCAATCGTCGATAAAGAAATTGGCTATGAATTCCGTTGCGCGGCTCCTATTGCTTACGATATTGACTACGCACGCAATTTGGGCTATGAGGCTATGCAATTCTTGATGAGAGGCGACAGCGGCGCACTTATCACTATTCAAGACAATGAAGCCGTTCCAATGCGCTTTGAAAATATTCGTGATCCTGAAACAGGCAAAACATTTGTACGCCGCGTTAATGTAAATTCTGTACATTACAAAATTGCGCGTGGCTTTATGACTCGTTTGGAAAAAGGCGACCTCGAAGATCGCGGTTTGGCTAACGCTTTCAAAATGGAGCCGGAAGAATTTAAAAACCGCTATCAATATCTCTTTGATAATGAACCTTCACTTGACTAATTAATTTTTCACAATAAAAAAAAATTAAGCCGTTCAGAAATGAGCGGCTTTTTAGTTTTTAATTTCTTTTAAATTTTTAGTGTAAAATCTGTAGGCAATTATCAAAAATACCATTGTAAAGAACCAACTGACGCCGTAAACTGCCATTAACGCCGCGTAAGTTGGAATTTTTGCAAAGACTGTGAAAACCCAAGTAATTCTGATACCGCACACGAAAACCAAAGTAATTATCGCAGGAGCTAAAGAAATACCGTAGCCGCGCAATGAACCCGAAACTATTTCCATTACAACCGAAATTATTTCCGGCGCAATGATATACCACAATCTTATAACGCCCAATCTTATAACTTCGGAGTCATCGTTGAAAAATCTTACAAGCGGCTCGGCAAAATATAAAATTGCCGCAGATAAAATCAACATCAGCACGATATTTATTTGCAGCGAAACTTTTGTAACGTCCTTGCAACGTGGCAAATTTCCCGCGCCGTAATTTTGACTTACAAAAGTTGTTGCCGCCTGTCCAAAGCCGTTTGTTAAGCAGAAAACATTTATTTCAATCGTAAAAGCCGCCGCACTTGCCGCCATTGCGTCCGCGCCCAGTGCGTTTATCGCAGATTGTATCAGCAAATTTGACAGCGAAAATACCATTCCTTGAATACCGGCGGGCAGTCCGATTCTAACCGTTTCTTTCAAGCAGGATTTATCAATTTTCAATTCTGAAATTTCAAGGTGAATGACACCTTCAGCTTTTCGCAAGCCGTGAAAAAGCATAACCGCGCTAACTGCATTTGCAATTACCGTAGCCCACGCCACGCCTTCAACGCCCATATCAAATTGCAGGACAAAAATCAAATTCAGTGCAATATTTAAAAAGCTTGCAACCGTCAGGGCAATTAACGGCGTTTGAGTATCGCCGCGACTTCTGAAAATTGCCGCCTCAAAATTGTAAATTCCCATTACGGGAAGTCCAACGGCGTAAATTCTCAAATAAGTTTCAGCCATTGGTGCAACTGCCGCCGGTACTTGCAACCATTCAAAAACGGGATTAACTAAAATTTCTGCAATTCCCCAAAGTGCCACGCCGACAATTATTGCCAATAAAAAAGCCGTATTAACTGCATTATGCACACGGTCAAATTTTTCTGCGCCGATATTTTGAGCAATTACGACGTTTGCGCCCAAACTCAAGCCCATAAATAAATTTACAAGCAAGCCGATTAAAGCGGTGTTGTTTCCAACTGCCGCCATTGCGTTTTTGCCGACGTATTGCCCCAAAACTGCCACGTCAGCCGCGTTTAAAAGTTGTTGCATTACGCCGGTTAAAGCTAACGGCAGAGCGAACAAAATTATTTTGTCCCACAACGTGCCGTGCAACATATCAATATCACGAGTTTTTAACATTATTTTTCCAAATTTGAAAATTTTTAAATTGATTAAATTTCAAATCCCTAATCCTTAGTCCCTATTTCCTAGCCCCTAACTACTGAACGTCCATATCTAAATCGTTGCGAAGTTTGACGGCTTCGGCAATATGTTTGGCGGAAATTTCAGCCGCGCCGCCGTCCAAATCTGCGATTGTGCGCCCAACTTTTATAATTCGGTCGTAGGAACGCGCAGAAAGTTTTTTCGTTTCAAAAACATCCTTCAAAAGTTTTTCGGCGTCTTCAGTCAATTTGCAAAATTCCTGCAACATTGCATGATTCATTTGTGCGTTGCAGAAAAGATTATATTTTTGAAGGCGTTGCAGTTGAATTTCACGTGCGGCGGAAACTCTTTCACGGACTGCGGCGGAAGTTTCAGCCTTTCTTTTTGAAGTTAAATCCTCGTACTTTACGCGCGGTACTCTAATATGAATGTCAATCCTATCTAAAAGCGGTCCGGAAAGTTTGCGCGTATAACGTTTAATTTCAAGCGGCGAACAGTTGCAGGTATGATCTTTATCGCCGTACCAACCGCACGGGCAGGGATTCATCGCACAAATTAAAATCATACTGGAAGGAAAAGTTAAAGTGCCGTTGACGCGGCTAACTGTAATTTGTCTTTCTTCCAACGGCTCGCGCAGGGATTCAAGCACATTTTTTTTAAATTCAGGCAATTCGTCCAAAAATAAAACGCCGTGATGTGCAAGCGTAACTTGTCCGGGTTTTGGAATAATTCCGCCGCCAATAATCGCTGCAGTTGAGGCGTCGTGATTCGGATTCTGAAACGGGCGTTTAGTAATTAAGCCGCCGTTACGTTTCAATTTTCCTGCCACGCTGTAAATTTTTGTAACTTCAAGAGCCTCTTCGTGCGTCAATTCCGGCAAAATTGAACTTACGCGCTTTGCAAGCATAGTTTTACCACTGCCGGGAACGCCTACCATTAAAACGTTATGCCCGCCCGCCGCCGCAATTTCCAGCGCACGTTTCGCCATAAATTGCCCTTGCACGTCTGAAAAATCGTCAACCAATTCTATAAAGCCGTCAACTTCTTCGACAGGTTGAGGCGTTGCAGGTTTAATTTCAAATTCGCCTTGAAAAAATTCTACCAATTCAATTAAAGTTTGAGGCGCGTAAACTTCGACGCCTTCAACAAGTAAAGCCTCGTTAATGTTGTCCTGCGCGACGACAATTTTTTTAAAACCTGCGTCACGGGCTGTAACAGTCATTGGCAAAATTCCATCAACGGCGCGGAGTTTACCTTCAAGCGACAATTCAGAAATTAATACAAACTCGTTTAAAATTTCGGTAGGAAATTTACCTTGAGCCGCCAAAAGTCCAACGGCTATTGGCAAATCTAAGCCGGAACTTTCTTTGCGAACGTCAGCAGGGGCAAGATTGACGGTAACTTTTTCTTGACGAAGACGCAAGCCGGAATTTTTTATGGCGGTGCGGACGCGCTCCTTTGCCTCACGAACGGCAGCATTTGCAAGTCCAACAACGTCAAATGACGGCATACCGTTCGCACTGTCAACTTCAACTGAAATTATTAAGCCGTCAACCCCTTGTGTCGTTGCTCCAAAAGTTCTGGCGTACAATGTTTTAACCTCCAGTCATTAAAATTCAAGCGTCTATGTCGATTGTTGAAGAAAATCTTGTGTGTTGCCGCCTGTAAGTGTCATTATCTTTTTGTCGAAGTTCTTCTTCAATCTGCGCGAGTTGCCGCTCAAATTCGGCGCGTTTTGCAGGATTATTTTGAATTTGCTGTGATAATTTTTTCTGATGATTTTTCAAATTTTCAATTTTAGAATCAACTTCATCTGTTGAGGCGGTTGTAATTTCTTCAGGTTGACGCGCTTTTTTTGGCACTTCAATCGGCTGATAATTGTTTGAATTTACGCCGCTAATATTCATTTTAAAATCTCCTTCAATCGATTTTAATCAGAAATAATTTCGTCAATTTTTGCCCTGTTCAACGCTTTTAATTTCGTCTTTTGAGGCACCTTTCAGCGCGTAAGTATCAAAGGCGGGGCTGTCAGGTATTCGTATTTCTAAACTTGTAATTCGGCAAAAAGCCGCCTTGCCTTGATTAATGCTCACGTCAAATACATGCCCGCCGTGCTTTTTATCTTCAGAAATGAAATGCAAATGCCAACCGGCGGCGTTAATTCCGTCCATATAATCTGGGTAATATACGCAAACTAACGAGCCTTTTAAATTTTCAAAAATAAATGCTTTTTGAGTAACGCTCAAAGCATCTTTCAGCGTCAAATGATGCGCCACTGTACCTGATTCAGATCGGGCGTCTACCTTTGAAAAATCGCCGTCAATTCTAACCGCGTACATTGAATTGAGTCCAAAATCTTCCTCAATGCAAACTGTCAACCATTCTTTGAGATTTTCGATTGTGTCAATTTTTCCAAATTCTTCGATTCTGTTGGATTGAAAATTGCAGACAGCGGCAAACGGTACGCCGCGTTTATCTTCAGCCATAACTATATCGCCGTTATTTTTAGCGCGGTAACATTTCCCGTCCAAAACAATCATTTCGCCGTCAACATCTTCAAAAGTTCCAAGTCCCGTATCGCCATTTTTGAGCAATTCTTCAACTGTTATAACAGACTTTGAAAATCCCAATGCCAACGCCTGCAGCGTGGATACTTGATAAAATTTCATTAAATTTCCTCCCGTTTTACATTTCGGAAATAACTTCAAAGGCGTTTTCAATGTGGTTAATTTTAAAATCCTTGCCCGCCGAAATAATTTCTATCACGTCGAAACGACAAGCGCAGTTGCAATATTTTTCATCTTGCAAAAAAACGCTTGCCGCCTCGATAATTTTTTTCTGTTTGCGAATATTCACAGCCTCCGCCGGTAAACCGTGCCGAATATTGGAGCGCGTCTTCACTTCAACAAAAACTACGACGCCGCCGATTTCTGCGATTATGTCAATTTCTGCCGTGCGGATTCGATAATTTCTCTCTAAAATTTTGTAGCCGTGATTTTCTAAAAATTTTGCCGCTAAATTTTCGCCGGTATTGCCCAACTTTTTTGTAGCGTCTGACATTTAAATTTCTTCGACTGCCTGCGCGATTGTACGGCGTTCATTGTGACGACCGGCGGGAGTTGCACCTTCAGCCGCGTAGCCGACGGGGAAAAGTGCAATTAACTCGTAGCCTTGCATTTCGGTAAATTCAGATTGAAGTTTGAAGGCGTCGAACATTCCAACCCACGTTGTATCAAGTCCTTCAGCTTTTACCGCCAACATTAAATGAGTTGCAACTATTGCGCCGTCAATCTGTGCAAAATTTAAATCATCAAACGGGCGCGTAAACGCTTTATTTTTCTGTACGCCGACAATAAAAACCATTCCTGCGCCGAATGTAAAATTGGTTGCCTTTTTAACTTTTGCCATTGATTCTTCTGAAGTGATTTTCCAAATTTTATACGGCTGATTATTTTTTGCAGTTGGTGCCGCTATTGCCGCTTGTAAAATTCGTTCGATTTTTTCCGGCTCAATCGCTTTATCTGTTAATTTTCTGCAAGAATATCTTTCCTGCGCCAATTTCAAAAAATCCATTAAAATTACCTCCAAAAATTTTTTGTAAAATATTTTTCAACGTGCAAATATTTTTTTCCTGCAAAGAATACGATATTTTTTAACCTGCGCTAACGTAACTGCGATTGGGAATTTTATCCCATTCAATTTGATTGACGGCGATATTATTTTTCAAGCCGTAAGACGCCGCAATTCCCGCCGCTTCGCCCATACTCATACAAGTTGGCTGAATCCTTACTGACGCTTGCGCCGAAAAATCCGCACTTATGCAACGTCCCACAACTGCCAAATTTTCAAATTCATTTGTAACAAGTGCGCGGTAAGGTATTTCGTAAAATTCGTCTTTTTGAAATTTTGGAGAAAAATCTAATTTAGTATCATGAATATCAATCGGATAAGCCGTGCGGCAAACTGCATCAGGAAATTTTTTCCTGCCAAAATAATCATTAGCCGTCATATAATATTTGCCGTGAATACGCCATGATTCACGCACTCCTAAAATTGACGCCTCATGGCTGATATACGCTTTTTCAAATCCCGGTAAATTCTTGATAAAAAACTTTGCAAGGCGGCGCATCATTTTTCTGCCAAAAGTAACTGCCTTGCTGTAAGAAATTGCATCAGTCGCGCTAAATTTCAATGGCGGCATTTCAGGGCAATTCATTGACATTGTATTTGGCTTGCCTTCAATCGTGAACGCTTGAATATACAAAATATCATCCTGCGTAAGTTCGCCGCTTGCCACGCCTTTTTGGAAAAATTCTTCGGTTTTCGTCCATTTCGCAAATTCAAAAATTGGAGGTTTAGATATATTCCGAATCGGCGGTTTTATTACATTCCAGTCATCTTTTAATTTTTTCACGAAGAAATTACGCGCCTTCGTTTCATCAATTCCGCTCATTTCAAAGCGAAAACTCATTGGCTGATTTCTGCCGGTTTTTTCAGAGCCTTTTTCGACAGGAACGCCTGCAAATCTTGCTAAAACTGCATCTCCCGTGCCGTCGATAAAAATTTTGGCGTCAATTTTATAAATTCCGCTGATTGTTTGAACTATGCAGGAAGTAATTTTTTGATTGTCAGTAACTGCACCAATAATCGACGTGTTGTATAAAATTTCTACGCCGTATTCTTCGCACATTTCGTCATAAATTTCTGCAAGCAATTCTGGGATATAAAGACCTCTTCCGCCTCCATAATAAGTTGGCGTTTCAAAATTCGGCACAGGTTCTTTAACGCCATGATTTTTCATTCGCAAATTTATTTCATCTATATAAGGCGTGTCGCTGTCAAAGGCAAAAGTCGGCATACAAGGATAAACACAGCCCAAAGTTGCAAGCCCGCCCAATGCAATTCCTTTTTCAATCAGAATAACTTTTGCGCCATTTTTAGCCGCGTTAATCGCCGCCGCCGTACCTGCAGAACCGCCGCCACAAACGCAAACATCAGCACTAATCAAAGTTGGAATATTTGCGCCGTCGAAATTTATTTTTCTTTCAACGGTTGCCGCCTCCGCTTTTTTAGTTTCAATATTGCCGCTAAGCATAACTCCCGCCGTCGTTAAACCGGCAATTTTAAAAAAGTCACGTCTTGAAATTGGAATGTTAATTGAAGTTTTATCCATTAAAATTTTTCCCTCGTTTTATATTAAAATTTCGTGTGCAAGAATTTTTTCAACTTGTCGTTTCAATTCCGGCAATTCGTTTTTTATGGTAATGTAAACGTCGCGCATTCTCAAAGTATCGTATTTGTGCGCCGCAATATCTCTAAATCCTGCTATTGCTTTCCATTCAATGTGAGAATTTTTTTCTCGAAATTCCGGCGTTAAAGTTTTTACCAATTCGCCAACTCGAATTACGGACATTGCCATTGCAAGTTTTAATGTTTTACTTTGCAGAAAATTTTCTTTGGAAACGTCTCCAAAAACTTCAAGTGCTTCTTCAATGGCGTTAATAATTTTTTCTAAAGTAATTTTATCTCTATGCTGCATAAATTTCAATTTCCTTTTCAACTTCAAGAAAATCTTCAGCCTCAAGCGGTCCGTGTATAATGTCAACTTTAACGCCAAGAATTTCTTCCAACTTAATCATCAAACTGGACAATTTAAGCAAAGAAACCGCGTCAGTTTCAAATTCAACAATCAAATCAACGTCGCTATTTTCAGTGGCTGTACCGTTAGCGCGGGAGCCAAAAAGCGTAACTTTTTTCAAATTGTATTGCGGCGCAATTTCGGCAACAACTTTTTTAATATCGTCAATCGTCAGCATTTTTATCACCTTATTTATCAAATTTGCCGCGAATATCTTACTATGCTGCGTAAAGTTCAATTTCTTTTTCAATTTCGAGTAAGCTGTTTTTGGTAATTCCGCCGCGACTTATAACGTCAACATTTAAGCCGAAAATATCTTCAAGTTTATGCTTTAATGAAATGTGTTTAAGCAAGCCCGTTTCTTCAGGAAAATCAACAATCAAATCAATATCGCTATTATCCGCAGCTGTACCATTTGCACGAGAACCAAAAAGCGTAACTTTTTTCAAATTGTATTGCGGCGCAATTTCCGCAACAACTTTTTTAATATCGTCAATCGTCAGCATTTTTATCACCTCACTTATCAAATTCGCCGCGTATATCTTCAACCGGCGGCGCAATAGGATAATTTCCACTGAAACAGGCATCACAAATTGGCAAGCCGCCCGCCATTTCTTTTAAACATTCAAGCGGCAAATATCCAAGTGAATCTGCGCCAATGTGTTTGCAAATTTCCTCAACCGTGCGCCCGTGTGCAATAAGTTGATCTTCGCTGGGAATATCAATACCGAAATAGCACGGGTGATAAAACGGCGGACTTGAAACGCGCATATGTACTTCCTTTGCGCCCGCGTCTCGTAACATATTTACAATTTGGTTGCTTGTAGTACCGCGCACAATCGAATCATCAATCATAACAATTCGCTTGCCTTCAACCACGTCGCGCAGGACGCTTAATTTGACTTTGACACTTTGAACGCGGGTAGACTGTTTGGGCTTTATAAAAGTTCTGCCGACGTAAGTATTTTTCGTAAATGCAATTCCATAAGGTATACCTGACGCCATAGAATAGCCGACCGCCGCCATATTGCCGGATTCCGGAACACCAACAACTAAATCTGCGTCAACGGGATGAGCCTTCGCCAAAAGTTTACCGGCAGTAATTCGCGCCTTCGTTACGCTCCTGCCGTCAAAAGTTGTATCAGGGCGGCAAAAATAAATAAACTCAAAAACGCAGCGTGCAGTTTTATCGTGTTCAATCGCCAAAGTCATATCAGATTTAATTTCGCCGTTGGGCAGAATTGTAACAACTTCGCCGGGCAAAACGTCACGAACAAATTTAGCGTTAATCGTTTCAAGGGCGCAAGTTTCAGAAGTCAAAATATAGGCGTTGTCCATTTTACCGATAACCAACGGGCGAAAACCAAATGGATCACGTGCGCCAATAAGTTTACGCGGACTTGCGATAACAAGCGAATATGAGCCCTTAACTTTTTTCAACGCTTTAACGGTTGCATCTTGTACGGACTTTGCATGAACTCTTTCACGCGCAATGTGATAGGCGATAGTTTCAGTGTCGGTGGTAGTCTGGAAAATTGCGCCGTTCATAGCCAATTCGCGCCGAAGTTGCGGAGTATTAACCAAATTGCCGTTATGTGCAAGCATTAGCGTACCTTTTATATAAGCCAAAACCAGCGGCTGTGCATTTTCACGGGTAGAGCCGCCCGCCGTCGAATAGCGAACGTGTCCAATTCCCAAATTTCCTTTCAACGCCATTAAATTACTTTCTCTGAAAACTTGATTGACGCGCCCCAAATCTTTTTGACAAAGTACGCTGTCTTTGCCGTCGAAAGTGTCAGTAACGGCAATACCTGCGCTTTCCTGCCCGCGATGTTGCAGGGCGTACAAGCCGTAATAAATCGTTGGGGCAACGTCGCCGCCGTCCAAGTCATACATACCGAAAACGCCGCACGCCTCACCAACTGAAATTTCCATATCGCCAAAATCCATTTAATTCGCTCCCTTCGGTCGCTCATTAGGGGTTAGGGATTAGGGGCTAGGGATTAGGGATTTGAAAAACTAGCCGCTACTACCTTTCCTTTTTAAAAGCTATTATATTTGCTTTACCGTAAAGTTTCAAGCCAAACAATCAAAACTGAAATATCAGCGGGCGAAACGCCGGAAATCCTGCTAGCCTGCCCAATCGAACGCGGGCGAATTTCTGAAAGTTTTTCCCGCGCCTCAACGCGCAAATTTTGCATTGCGTGATAGTCGATATTTTCGGGAATAATTTTATTTTCCAGCCTGTCAAGTTTTTCTGCAAGTTCACTTTGTTTTTTAATGTAACCTTCGTAAAACAGAGAAATTTCAACTTGAGTTGCGGCGAACGCTGAAATTTTCGGCAAGTCAAAAATCATTGAAAGTTTTTCATAGCTGACATTTGGGCGGCGCATCAATTCAGCAAGCGGCGTTGAAGTTTTAATTTCGCCAATTTCGACGCTTGCAAGTTTTTGATTTATTTCAGCACTGGGATTTATTTTAGTTTCAGTCAAAAATTTTGTTGCAGAATTTATTTCTGAAAGTTTATTTTCAAATTTTTTGATACGTTCAGGGCTTGCCAATCCAATTTTAATTGCGTAAGGCGTCAAACGTAAATCAGCGTTATCTTGACGCAGTAACAGGCGGTATTCTGCGCGAGAAGTCATCATTCGATAAGGTTCAGCCGTGCCTTTTGTAACCAAATCATCAATCAGCACGCCGATATAACTTTCAGAGCGTTTCAAAATCAGCGGCTCAAAATTTTTAACAAGTGCCGCCGCGTTAATTCCTGCCATAATTCCTTGAGCCGCCGCCTCTTCGTAGCCGCTGCTACCGTTAGATTGTCCCGCGCTGAAAAATCCTGCGATATTTTTAAATTCCAACGTCGGCTTAAGTTGCAAAGGATCAATACAATCATATTCAATAGCGTAGCCGTGCCGCATTATTTTAGCGTTTTCAAGTCCGGGAATTGTATGCAGAAATTCAATCTGCACATCTGCGGGCATTGAAGTTGACATTCCTTGCACGTAATATTCATTCGTGTTTAATCCTTCCGGCTCCAAAAAAAGTTGGTGGCGTTCCTTGTCTGGGAAACGAATAATTTTTGACTCAATGGACGGGCAATAACGCGGACCAATTCCCTCAATAATTCCATTTGCCATTGGGGCGCGGTGTAAATTTTTTCTCAAAATTTCGTGCGTCCGTTCGTTGGTATAAGTCAAGTAGCAACAAATTTGATTATTGGCGGGCGCGTCAGTCATAAACGAAAAATTTTGCATACCTTCATCGCCGCGTTGAATTTCCATTTTTGAAAAATCTAAAGTGCGGGCGTCAACTCGCGCAGGTGTACCCGTTTTAAAGCGCATAAGTTTAACGCCCAAATTTTTCAGCGCGTTTGAAAGTTTCGTCGCGGCGCGTTGTCCGTTCGGTCCGCCGTCAAAAATACTTTCGCCAATAATAATTCTGCCGCTTAAATAAGTACCGCTTGCCAAAATTACCGCGTCGCTTAAAAAAGTTTCGCCAGTTTCACATTCAACGCCGACGATTTTATTTTCTTCAACCAAAATATTTTCAATCAACAGTTGCTTTAAATCCAAATTCGGCGTATTTTCGCAAACTTTTTTCATAGCGGCTTGGTAAATTTTTTTGTCAGCTTGAGCGCGAAGGGCTTGCACTGCAAAGCCTTTACCTGTGTTCAGCGTGCGAAATTGTATGCAAGTTTCATCAGCGATAATTCCCATTTCGCCGCCGAGTGCGTCAACTTCCCTAACCAAATGACCTTTTGCACTGCCGCCGATTGACGGGTTGCAAGGCATCATTGCCAAATTTTCCAGCGATAAAGTTGTAAGCAAAGTTTTACAACCGAGCCGCGCCGCCGCCAACGCCGCCTCTATTCCGGCGTGTCCCGCGCCTATCACTATTACTTCATATTTTCCGGCTACAAACATTCAAATTCTCCTTCATTAAGGCAAAAAAAATTTTTATACCTAGCCAATCATTGCCATACCAAAAACTAAAATTTTGCCAAAAGTTTTACAGTACCTTAACTTTTGCTGTTCAGTAACGGTTGCTTTAATTGTTCCAAAATTACGTCCGTTTCAACGATTGACAGATTATTTTCAATCGCAGAAATTATAACAGCGTCCCAAGTATCACGCGGGTACAAAATTGCAAAGCCGCCGTACCTCAACAAATACTGCGTTTCGTCTAAATTTAATTCCATTGCCCGCGCTATCGCCAAAAGTTTTTCACGTGACGGCTTGGCTTTACCTGAAAAAATATGATAAATATGCTTGTCATCGGGATTTATTTTTTTGACAATATCGCTTTTACGCAAATTTTTATCCTGCAAAAGTTTCATTAAATATTCGTACAGTGGCGTTTTAAATTCGTTTTCATTTTGCGCCAAAAAATTTTCCACGTCAGGTTGAATTTTCAGCTCCTCAAAAAGTTTGTCGGTATCTTTTTCAAACATTTTTATTCCTCCTGTGCTAAGATATTACAAGAAATTTTTTGAAAGGTAAAGCGAAAAATGAATCCGCTAAAATTTTTATATGATGAAGTTGACGTTTTGAAGGACGGCAAGAACGGCAAAGTTTCGCTTGTTTATGACAAGGTCGGCAAGCAAGTTTTTATTATGAAGGAACGCACTTTAAAGACCGCCGCAATTTATGAACGTCTGCAAAATATAAAAAGTCTGTACCTGCCGGAAATTTACAGGACAGTTGAATTTGACGGCAAATTTTTTATTGTTGAGGAATTTATCAAAGGGCGCACACTTTCAGATTATTTACTGCACAACAACGGGCTTGACGAAGAAAAATCTGTTGAAGTTTTAAAGCAACTCTGCGAATGTTTAAAAATTCTCCACGCGCAGAAAATTATTCATCGTGATATAAAGCCTTCAAATGTTATGGTTGCGGAAAATAATTTGGTAAAGCTGATTGATTTTAGCATTTCCAGAATTGAAAAAGATAACGCCGAAACTGACACAGATTTTTTGGGTACGAAAGGTTACGCGCCGCCGGAACAATTCGGCTTTGGGCAAACTGATTCACGCAGTGATATTTATTCTTTGGGCGTTACAATTCAAAAACTTTTGGGCGAAAATTATAACGGCTATTTGAAAAAAATTTTGGCGAAGTGTACAGAATTAGATCCCGCCAAACGTTACCAAAATGTTGATGAAATTTTGGCTGACATTGACAGAAAATATTTTCGCTACAAAATAAAAAAAGCCGCCGTTACGGTAACTGCAACCTGCGCGATGAGTATTTTAATTTTTTTAGCCGTGAAAAATTTTCCAACTTCTGAAGAAAATCCCGCGCCGCAAATTAAACCTATTGAAGTTGAAAAGACTGAAAAGCCGCCGCTTGAAAAAGTTAAGCCGCGTGAAACTTCCAAAAAAGTTGAATGGGCAGAAATTAAAATTCCTGAAATTGAAAATTTAAACGTGTCGATAAATCCAACTGAAAAAAATTTTGAAATTAACGCGGTTGAAGATGCTGAAGACGCTATCGACCCGCGCCTTTATCAAGTTTGCACGTTGAATTTGAACGGCGCAATTTATCACAGCGGCGACGGCGATATTTCAGAAAATATTTGGCAAAATTGGAAGAGTGACGGCGAAAATATTTATTTGCCGGAAAATTTTTCTGTAAGTTTTAAACTTGAAAATAAAAATCCTGCGCCGCTGAATGTTTCGGTAATTGCGAAGTTGAAGGGTTTGCAAAAATCTGAAAAAATTTTTACAGAGACAATCGCCGCCGCTCAATCTAAAAATTTTGAAATTCCTATTGGCGGGCTTGCTTGCAACAACGGCAGTTTTGAAGTTGAAATTTGGCTACGTGAAAATAACGGCGAGCCGCTTTTTGGTATTTGGAACGGCGAAAATTTCAATAACAAAGGCACAATCAGAATTTATTTGCAAAACTACCGCCGCTAAAAATTTTTTCGCGCAGTGTTGCGGCGCAATACCAAAAATAGAATTGAATATGCTATGCTGAATTAAAAATTCAGGTGGTGACTATTTATGGTGAAACTTATTTTAATGGGAATTGGCGTTTGTTTTGTTATTAGTTTAATTAAAGAATTGCCTGATGACAAAGTTGGAGGATTTTTAATTTTAGCTGCGATAGTCGGCGGAATAGGTCTTATGTTTTCACCTATAGCGGCGTTTGTAGCATTTGCGGTAATAGTTTTTTTGTGCGGCGACGGTTAATTTATTATTTGCAAACAAAAAATCCGAGCTTTTAACAAGTTCGGACTTTTTTTATTTGTCGTCGTAGTGACCTTTGCATTGTGTAATTTCTATTGCGTTGTCATCTGTAATGCGGTAAACTAATCGATTTTTTTCATCAATTTTTCTGCTGAACCAGCCTTGCCAATTACCTTTTAAAGCTTCAGGTTTTCCAATTCCATTTAATTCGCCGTTGCGTTCAATATCTTTTAGCAAATCATTGATTTTCTTCAAAATTTTTTTATCGTTCGTTTGCCAATAGACATAATCCTCAAAGCCGCGCTCATAAAATATCTTGCGCATTTATAAATTTTTCCCACTCTTCATCAGTAAAAGTTATAGTATTTCTGCCGTGATTCATATCGTCAATGCTTTTTTCTAAATCTTTAACATTTTTTTCACCGTAGTTGGGTGAGTTCACCTCAAACCAAGCTTTTAAAAAAGGTACAAGTTTTGAAAGGCTCTCTTCAGGAAGTTCTTCCACCAAATTCATTGCCTCCGCTCTAAGGTCAGACATTTTTATTCACCTCCATAAAAATTTTTAAGTTATTTCGACTACGAAAAAAATTTTCCTGTAAAATTTATTTACCAATGCAGAATTTGGAAAAAATTTCGTCGATAACGTCTTCAGTAACAGATTCGCCCGTAAGTTCGCTCAAAAATTCCAACGCCGTCCGCAAGTCAATAGAAATAAAATCTACGCCAATATTTTTTTGCAGGGTAAAACGCGCCTCTTCAAGATTTTTTACTGCGCGTCTAAGTAAATCTGCTTCGCGTTCATCTCTAACAAAATTCATTTCGGCGTTGACGTTGCCGACCTTTTCAGTAATTGTCGACAAAAATTTTTCTACGCCCAAATTTTTCTTTACCGAAATTGGAATAAAACTTTCAAACTTTGTAACGTCTATAAGTTGCGGTAAGTCAGACTTTGTAACCAAAATAATTGCGTTGCGGTTTTCGATAATCTTCAAAATTTCAAAGTCTTCAGTTGAAAGTTCCCTTGCGCCGTCGAATAAAGCCAAAATCAATTCGGCGCGGCTTGCACAATCTTTGGCGCGTTCAATTCCAATTTTTTCAACTGGATTATCAGAATTTCTAATTCCCGCCGTGTCGATAATTTTCAGCGGTACGCCGCCAATATTTACAAATTCTTCGATACTGTCCCGCGTTGTACCGGGAATATCTGTTACAATGGCGCGATCTGTTTCTGCCAAAAAATTTAACAAACTGGACTTGCCAACATTCGGCTTGCCGATAATCGCAGTTTCCAGACCTTCGCGCAGGATTCGCCCGCTTTTCTGATTGTCCAGAAAAATTTTTATCTCCTCAATCTGCGCGGCAATTTTTTTATCAATATCGCCAATAAAAATATCGTCAATGTCATCTTCAGGAAAATCAATTAACGCCTCAATGTGCGCCAAAACGTCCAAAATATTTTGGCGTATTTCACGAATTTTTTTTGA
The DNA here is from genome assembly GCA_937877565.1 of uncultured Selenomonadales bacterium. Taxonomy (GTDB): domain Bacteria; phylum Bacillota; class Negativicutes; order Selenomonadales; family Selenomonadaceae; genus Quinella. Next base: position 29,703 of record CALFJB010000056.1, read on the forward strand.
AGTCTTGCCCAAAAGTTGATTCTGCGCGACACTTAAAGCCGTTGAAGTTTTCGCCTGAATAATATCTAAAACTGCCTGCGCTTGCGTTAAATCTAATCTGCCGTTCAAAAAGGCGCGTTTGGTAAATTCGCCGCGTTCTGCAGGACGTGCGCCCGCCTCAAATGTTCTGCTCAAAACTTCACGAAGTGCCGCCGTGCCGCCGTGACATTGTATCTCTACAACATTTTCTTTGGTGTAAGAATGTGGCGCACGCATTATCAATATAATTGCCTCGTCAATAATTTCACCCGCCGAATTTTTCACGTGTCCAAAAATTATGCTCCTGTCTTGCACTTTTTTTAAATCCTTGTCAAAAATTTTGTCGGCAATTTCAATGGAATTTTCGCCGCTCATACGAATAACGCCAATTCCCGCCGTGCCAATCGCCGTTGCTATTGCGCTGATGGTATCTTCTTTCAATTTATCACCCCGAACAATTATATAACATTTAAAAAACTTTGCCACGAAAATTTATTTTTACTGCCGTTGCTAAAATCTTTCTTAAGCGTATAATTGAAATCAAATTTTTATTAAGGAAGTGATTTAAAATGAACATTCAAAAAGAATTAAAGTATTTGGAATTTGTTAGAAAAGAAATTACACAGCGTATGGACTACCTTTCACAAAAATTAAATAATCGTTATGGGGAGCGTTGGGGAATTAGAAATTATATTGGCGAAAATTTTGGCAACATGGATAAGATTGAAAAAATTATGAGTACAATGGATTTATCGCTACAAGAATTTTTAATATCTGACAATAAAACTGAATTGGAAAAACTGCAAGAATTGTTCCAAAAGCTATGTTTTGGAAGTATAAATTTTGAATGTGACGATTTCAGATTTGAAGATTTATCAGATAAATTCTACATTGGAAAATATAACTTTAGCACATCAGATGAAGATATTTTAATTTATGATTGGAGATCGCCAATAGCCGGAATGTTTTACAAGTACGAGACAGGCTATGCTTCATATAAAACACCAATAGGAAAAATAATTAGTGGACGTATCACCGAAAAGGAAAATTACAGATTCGACACGGACGGCAATTTAATAACCGAACAAGAATTTAGCAACGTCGATATTTTACAAACCGCGCTTGGTAATTCCGCCGCTACTCAAATGAAAGATATTGTTGCAACGATTCAGCGCGAACAGTATTCAATTATACACAATGAAAACTATCAAATAATGGTAGTGCAAGGCGTCGCCGGTTCAGGAAAAACTTCAATAGCACTTCACAGAATCGCTTATCTTTTATACACGTCCAGAGAAAACAAAACAAATATGCAGTCGCAAAATGTAATGATTTTGTCCCCGAATAATATTTTTTCTGATTATATTTCAAACGTTTTGCCGGAATTGGGAGAAATTAAAACGCAGGAAATACAATTTTACAATTTCGCCCAAGACGAATTGGGAAATGAATATGTTATTGAAAGTCCCACCAAAAACAATGAACGAATTATTAACGGCAAAAATTCTGAAGCACTCAAAATTTTAAATTACAAATTGAGTGCTGATTTTTTTGAATCGATATTAAAGTTTGTAGAAAATTTTCCTGCAAATTACGTGCAATATAAAGATATTCCTTTAGATTTTATATCAAACTATGTTAAGTATGAATACGCCTTGAAAGGCAAATTGACCATAACTGCAGATTATATAAAAAATTATTTTGAAAGTAGCAAACTGCCATACTTTAAACGCTTTGATGAAATTGGTAGAGCGTTTATTAAAAATGTGGACTGGTCGCCAAATACCACCGCCGAACAAAAACAAAGAGCGCAGCAAAATGTAATTGAACGCATAAAAAAAATTTGCTTAATGACTGATGATATTTTGGAATTATATAACGATTTTCTAAGAAATGTTTCAGAAAAGACCGGCTTAGAATTGGGAATTGCCACGAAGAAATTATTGAAAATTGAAGATGCAATTTCTATTCTTTATTTAAAATTAGTGTTCACAGGACTTTCTGCTAAATTTGATTCGATAAAACACGTTGTAATTGACGAAATGCAGGACTATTCGTATATACATTTTGAAATTATAAAAAGAATGTTCCCTGAATGTCAAATGACTATACTCGGCGATATAAATCAAGTGTTAGTGAAACGTGAAAAGAATGTTCTGGACGTTTTGAAAAAAATTTTTCCAAACTCACACATTGAGAAAATCAACAAGGCGTATCGTTCCACGTTTGAAATAACGACGTTTGCAAGTAAACTGGCTGATATAAAAGATATTGAGCCATTTGACAGACACGGGAAAAATCCGGAAATTATTCCTTGTTTTAGTCAATCAGCGGAATTTGAACAAATTAAAAAGATTTGCCAACGTCCGGAAAACGCAGATAAAAATATTGCGATTATTTGCAAGACCGTCAAAGCGGCTGAATCAATTTACAACAATTTAAAAAATACTATGTACAATTTAAATTTGTGCGTCAAAGAAAATTCTAATCTGAAAAATGGCGTAACGATTATTACTGCTTTTTTGGCAAAGGGATTAGAATTTGATGCTGTAATTGTTCCTGATGTTGACACTGAAAATTATGCAGACGATATTGACAGACAAATTTTATATATTTCAATCACTCGTGCTTTACATCGATTGTACATTTTGTACAGCCAAAAACAATCTAATTTATTGGCGCAAGTCTAGTTTCTTTTGTGTATTTCAGTTATTAAAAATTTCTTTAATTTCTAAAGTCATAGCTATTGCGAAAAAATTTTTGCTATTATATAATTCAAGCGTCGAATTTTATATTGTTTTCTTTTAGAAAGGTGGTATTTTTATGGAAATTGCTTTCTGCCGTATCGACGATCGTTTGATTCACGGACAAGTAGCAACTGTTTGGTCAAAGGTTACGGGTTGCAACCGCATTATGTGCGTTAGTGACGAAGTTGCAAAAGACGAACTCCGCAAAAAACTCTTATTGCAAATTGTTCCGCCCGGACTCAAAGGCTACGTTATTTCAGTTGACAAAGCTATTGAAGCTTACAACAACCCCAAGTATGACAGCTTTAAAACTTTGTTCTTGTTCACCAATCCTACTGACGTTGTTCGCGCAGTGAAGGGCGGTATCCCCTTCAAATCCGTCAATCTCGGCGGTAAAACCTTCAAAGACGGCGATACTATGATTTCTTCAGCCGTCGGCGTAAGTCCAAAAGACGTTGAAGCTTTAAAAGAACTTGTCAACATGGGCATCGAAGTCGAACTTCGCAAACTTGCGAACGATACAAAAGTTGATGTAGTTGACGCATTGAAGGCTAAAGGTCTTTGGTAAAATTTTCATTATCATTAAGGCAGGAGAGTTGGCTGAAATTTTTTCGGCTAAACTCTCTTTCCCTTAAAAGAAAGGAGTGTTCCACGTTATGACAATAGTATTACTCTTTATAGTAGCAATGATAACCGGTTTTGCATCAGTTTTGGACGAAATGCAATTCCATCGCCCAGTTTTGGCTTGTACAATGACAGGCGCAGTTTTGGGCGATATGACAACAGGTATTATTCTTGGCGGTACACTTGAAATGATGGCACTCGGCTGGATGAACGTTGGTGCGGCTATGGCTCCTGACGCGGCGTTGGCGTCCGTCGTTTCTACTATTTTGGTTATTGTAGGTCATCAAAGCATTGGTGCAGGTATCGCATTGGCTGTTCCGCTTGCGGCGGCTGGTCAAGTTTTAACTATTTTTGTTCGTACAATAACGGTTTTCTTCCAACATTTGGCTGATAAATACGCTGAAGAGGGAAATTGTCGCGGAATTGAAATGTGTCACTTTTTAGGCTTACTTTTACAGGGTCTGCGCGTTGCTCTTCCTTCAGTTGCAATTTATATGGTTGCAGGTACTGATACTGTTAATGACGCCCTCAATTCAATTCCTGAAGTCGTTACACGCGGCTTGCAAGTCGCCGGTGGATTTATCGTTGTCGTAGGTTACGCAATGGTTATCAACCTTATGAACGCCGGAAAACTTATGGTTTACTTTTTCTTAGGATTTATTCTTGCAGTCTTTACAGATGTCAACCTGATAGGTTTCGGTGCTATCGGCGCAATTTGTGCTTACTTCCATATTCAAACATTGCAACAGAATATCAATATCGAAGAAGCGGCTAAAACCGGCGGCGGGTCTGCTATCGAAGGCGACGACATCGACGATTCTGATTTAATGTAAGGAGGCGAACGAAATGGCAGAAAAAAAAGTTACAAAAGACGATCTGTTTTGGGTGTTTGTGAAATCTAACTTCCTGCTCGGCTCGTTCAACTTTGAGCGTATGCAGGCAATGGGCTTTTGCGTTGCAATGATGCCTATTTTAAAACGCGTTTATACAGGCGACGATTTGAAAAAAGCTTTAAAACGTCACTTGGAATTTTTTAACACTCAACCATTCGTTGCGGCGGCGATTATGGGTATTATCGGCGCAATGGAAGAAAAGAAAGCTAACGGCGCAGAAATTAGCGAAGCAACATTATCCGGCGTTAAAGTCGGTTTAATTGGACCTTTGGCGGGCGTCGGCGATCCTATATTCTGGGGTACATTACGTCCTGTTTTGGCGGCACTAGGCGCGGGTATTGCTCTCACAGGCTCTTTACTTGGTCCAATTATTTTCTTCGTCGGTTTTAATGCTATTCGTCTTGCAACTCACTGGTATGGCGTTATGTACGGTTATGAACGCGGTACTGCGTTGGTTGAAAACATTGGCGGTAACCAAATGCGTTTCCTCACTGAAGGTTCATCTGTTCTCGGTTTGTTCGTTATGGGCGCACTCGTTGCGAAATGGACTAGTGTTAATATGCCGCTCGTCATTTCTGAATACGACAATTCAGCCGGTGAACACGTTGTAACAACTTTGCAATCAATTCTTGATAGTTTGATGCCTAGTATTGTTCCGCTGTTGATGACTTTTGCTTGTATGTACCTCCTCAAGAAAGGCGTCAACGCTTTAACAATTATCGTTGGACTTTTCATTATCGGTATTGCAGGTTACGCTTGCGGTCTTATGGCGTAATTTCATAAAAATTTTTTCTACGGACTCTGCAAATTTGCGGAGTCTTTTTTTTGCAAATTTTTATGTAATGATATAAAATTATAAAAAACATTGGAGAGGATTTAATGACGCTAGCAGTTGTTATTTTAACTAGAAATGAAGAAATTAATATAGTTGAGGTTATAAAAAATGTTCGGCAATGTACTGATGAAATTTTAGTGATTGATTCCGGAAGTAATGATAAAACGGTTGAACTTGCCGAAGAAAACGGGGCGCAAGTTTTTTATCGTGCGTGGACGAATGACTTTGCGGCGCAGAGAAATTTTGCATTAGATAAAACTTTGGCAGATTGGATTTTATATATTGACGCGGACGAAAGATTAACTACAAAAACTGTTGAGCATATAAAAAAAATCCTCGCGCAGGAGGAATTAAATTTTCAGTATAAAGTGCAACGCAAGACAACTGCCTTTGGAGTAACTTTTAGTCATGGCGTTTTGCAACCTGATTATATTTTGAGAATGTTTCCGCGTGAAAAAGTGCAATGGTCAGGCAAAGTTCATGAGCATCCAAATTGCCCTTGCGAAATTAAAACATTGCGAGGTTATTTGGAACATTACACTTACAGAAATTGGGAAACGTGGGAAAAGAAAATGCAACTTTACAGCAATATATGGGCGGAAGGAGCATTTCAAAACGGTAAAAAAATTTCAAAGGCGGGAGCTTTTCTTCATGCTATTGCAGGATTTTTCAAAATGTTTATCTTGAAAGCCGGATTTTTAGATGGTTGGTATGGCTTTTATACTTGTGCGAATCACTTTTTTTATACGCAGATGAAATATTTGAAACTATTGGAGCTGCAAAATAAAAAATGAATTATTTTAATTGGGAGAAACATTTTGCACAAACTAAAAAATGGGCTAACGCCCTCACAATTTTTAATTATATAATAAAACACAATCTAACCAAAATTATCAATACAAAAATTAATTCGCTACATATCACAAAAATAACGCTTAAATATACTTAAACTCCACGACCTTAAACTCTCTCTTACTATCTCTATTCAAGCTGCTCCTCAAATTCTAGAGCGACGAGTTTATCTGCGCCGTAGGTTTTACGCAGGAGCGGTTTTTCAATTTTACCGGTAGCGTTACGGGGGACGCGGGCGAAAATAATTTTACGCGGGCGTTTGTAGCGGGGCAAATCGTTACAGAAGTTTAAGACTTCATCGGCGGAAAGGTTGAAACCGTCTTTGAGTTCGATAATCGCGGCGGCAATTTCGCCTAAGCGTTTATCGTGCAGACCAATAACGGCGACGTCTTTAATGGCGTCGTTTTTACGTAGGAAGTCCTCAATTTGGACGGGGTAGATATTTTCACCGCCTGAAACTATGACGTCTTTTTTTCTGTCAACGAGGTAGTAAAAGCCGTCATTATCTTGTTTAGCCATATCGCCGGTAAGAAGCCAACCGTCCTTTAAGACTTCGGCAGTGGCGGTAGGGTCGTTGTAATAGCAAGTCATCACGCCGGGACCAAATACGGCAAGTTCGCCGACTTCTCCGCGTTTAACTTCGTTTAAATTGTCGTCAACGATTTTGCATTGCCAACGGTAACCGGGGATTCCAATTGCGCCGACTTTGTGAATATTGTCTAAGCCTAAGTGAACGCAGCCGGGACCGGTAGATTCAGATAAACCATAATTAGTATCGTATTGATGATTGGGAAAATACTTTTTCCAACGTTTAATGAGTGAAGGCGGAACAGGTTGTGCGCCGATGTGCATTAAACGCCATTGATTTAAGTTAAAATCTTGAAGTTTCAAAATGCCGCTGTCAAGTTCGTCAAGAATATCTTGCGCCCACGGGACAAGAAGCCAAACAATGGTACAATGTTCATTGGAAATGGCGGAAAGAATATCACGCGGCTTAGTGCCTTTTAAAAGTACAGCCTTAGAGCCTGCGACAAGACTACCCATCCAGTGAAATTTTGCGCCGGTGTGGTAAAGTGGCGGGATGCACAAGAAGCAGTCGTCACGATTAGTAAGATGGTGGACTTGTTCCATTTGCGCGGCTTGAATCAGCGATTGGTGATTGTGTAGAATAGCCTTAGGAAAACCGGTAGTACCAGAACTGAAATAAATAGCGGCGTCGTCGTCATCAGTCAATTTAATATTGGGCGAAAGGCTTTTACAGTTGGCGGCTAGGATATGGTAAGACTCTGCGAATGACGGGCAGTTATTGCCGACAAAAATCAATTTAACGTCATTCAATTTATCCGAAATAGCCTCAATTCTGCCAATAAATTCTTCGCCGAAGAAAATTACATTGACGTTGGCGAGTTTAGCGCAATAGAGAATTTCATCAGCCGTGTAACGGAAATTGAAGGGAACGGCAACTGCGCCGGTTTTTAAAATACCGAAGTAAATAGGCAACCAGTCAAGGCAGTTGTACATAATCAAGGCGACTTTATCACCTTTATTAATGCCGTGTTCGATAAGGAAATTGGCGCAACGGTTAGCTTTTTCGTCGAAGACGCGCCACGTAATATCTGCGCGAGAATCGGCAAAACGATTAGACTCAATTAAATCGAAATCTTTCCACGTACGTTTAACGGTATTAGCGGGATTCAGTTCAATTAGAGCGGTTTCATCGGGATAAAGTTTAGCGTTACGTTCCAGATATTCCGTTACGGGCACTTCAGCACCTCCTTTTACTTAACTGATTGTATTATACATTGTGTTAAAAATTTGTCAATACAGGGCAAAAAAAAAGATGGCGGAAATTTCCGCCGGTAAAAAATTATTCTAAGCCGTATAAATCAAAAAGTGCGTCGTAAATATCTAGAATTGCCGCTTTAACTTCTTCGACGCTGTGAGCCTGCTGAAGATTTTCGCGCAGGACGTTTTGAATTTGAATGCCGCCGTCGACTTTTTTAATTAAAACTGTCGGCGTATTTTCTATTGGCGGCTTATCTAAGATTGAATTAATTTCGCCGTCGATTGAAATACCTTCGGCGTCGTCTTCGCTGCAGAAAATCCACGTGCCGTTGTTATTGCGGCGGATGTAGCGCGGTGTTTCCACGTTGAAACTTTCGCCGGTTGTCGTGTTTATTATTTTGTACAAATTTTTCACTCCTTCACTGTATCCTAAAAACTACTCCTTCAGCTTTTGTATTTCAAATTTAATCTGATGAAGTTCCTCGCGCAGGATTGTTTCAAGTGAATTTAATCGACTTTCAAAAATTTCAATGCGCTGTACAAGGAAATTGGTTTGTAATTGAAGTTGAGAAACTGCATTTGACAGCGCACTTACGGAATCAGCCAATTCTTTCATTTTATCAATTCCTTTGAAGATTAAAATACAGTTGATAACGCCGAGTGCGCCGAGCTCCAGAAGTTTTGCGTACTCTTCCATAATTTCACCGCCTTAAATATCAGCGATGAACAGGTTTTCGTCGTCTGGCATTGCGGAATTTTCATTTTCGGGATTGAGATTTAAAAGTTGGACAGGGGCGGTTAAATCATAATCAAAACCAGTAGCAGAGACGAACGGAATATAGCGAACAGTGCCGCTTGTTACGCCGTACAAATTCGTTTCAAAGGTGACTCTACCTCTTGAATAATAAGTAGTTATTTTTGTTCCGTTTTCAATAGCTGTAACTGTGGGAGTATCCCTTAGAATCAGCAAATCTGAATTTTGATTAAAGCCGTAAAAATTCAGCGTTGCTTTAGATTTATCAAAAATAGCAATAGTATTATTGCCTTCGGCGGTGCAAAGTGAATAATTGCCACGAGAAGAGTACTCTTTTAAACCGATGAACTGATAACCGTGCGCTGTGGTGTCAATCGTTGCATTTTTAGCAAAACTATGAGTACTAAAAAGCGTACAATGTTGCCCTGTGTTTAAGTATAAATTAGACTCGCGTGCCTTAAGGCTGCAATAATCGCCGGAATTGTTAAAATAATACGCATTGTCTAAAGTGACGTGGTCGCCGCTGTTTGTAACCCTTCCATAATTACAATAAACGCTGTCGCCGGTATTTGTACAAAAGGGAGTATAAAAATTAGAACTTTGAATACTCACATTGTTGCCGCTATTTGAAACTGAAGAATACGTATATATTTTAGTGTCCGAGTCATAGTCAGTGCAACTATCGTTGACGATTATTGAACAAGACGCGCCGCTGTTTGTAATTGTTTTTGCGCCGCTGTAATTAAATGTGCCCTTCGCCGAAATAGTTACACTGTCGCCGGTATTTAAAATTGAATCGTGCCCATTGCCGCAGGCAATGCTGACGCTGTCGCCGATATTTTCTATTGTGTCGTCGCCCGCGCCGGTTACGATTGTTACCGCGTCCAAACTATTTCTTACCACGTCGTTATATTCGCCGGTATGAATTTGCTCAAAATCTGAATTGATTATACTGACTGCGCGGCTTTCAGCGTATATGACGTTGTCCGGCACTATCACAACGTCGTCAGTTTCTACTTTTTCAATCGCAGTTAAAGTGTTGTCAGAAAGGCCTGCAACGTGCGCCACGAAAACCGCCACGTCTGAATCTGCCGCCAATGGATTTACGTTGCTGATGTTTTTCGTTACTTCCGCGCCGTTCGCCTTCCTCGTCGTGTAATTTATCGAATTTGCCATTTTAATCCCCCAATTCAGGTATTTCTAAATCACTCTTCGATACTTTTTCAATTTTTTCTACAGAATTGTTGCTCAATCCATTCAACGCCACTATAAAACTTGACAGCTCGTTATTCGTCGCGTTCGGATTTACATTGCTGATGTTGCGGGTTACTTCCTTGCCGTTCCCGCGTTTTGTTGTTACTTTTAATGTTGTTGACATTTTTAATTTCTCCTTTCAGTCGAAATTAGGTGTTAGGAATTAGGTGTTAGGAATTAGGTGTTAGGAATTAGGTGTTAGGTGTTAGGTGTTAGGTATTAGGGATTAGGGATTAGGGAAGTGTAAAACCTAAAACCTAAAACCTAAACAGTAAAGCACGGCACAAATCCATACTGCAAGCACGGATTATCTGCATACATCCTGCCCATATACAATCCTAAATAATTTGTACCGTCCGTCGAACGACTCCAATTTCCAAAATATAGGTACAAGTGTCCCTCATACGTCATCGTCTGAAATGTATTCCCCGCTGCAAAAAAATCATACCGCTCTTGAAATGAATAATCTTCACTGTAACCCGACGGCAGCCAACTTGCATGCGTCGTCCCCCGCCATTCGTACCACGACATTCGCCATATCTTCTTTATTTCATATTCCCTGCCATTGTACTTTTTGCACTCCCTTATATACGCCGCGGGTCCTCCATCTATCAAACTGTAAAAATTGTCTGGATCGTAATTAAATGTAAACGCCGCGCCATCACTGCCCGTCATTCCTTCACTAAAATTCAGCGGCGATAATACCTCCCATTGCGTAAGATGAGAGCCGGCCGTCCTAAATACCGCAAAATGTGCCCGCTTATCGCCTTCAATCGTCGCGTTGTGATTTATTCCCATCAGTACCGCCACTAATTCTGTACCGCTTCCAAAACTTAAATCGCCCAAACTGCCTTTTACCGTCAGCTTTTTAGTTTCGCCCACGTCAAAATTTTCCGCCAGCGTTCCATTACGCGCCCACGTCGCTATCTTCGCCCAACTTAAATCATTCAACCTCAACGCTATTTTTAGCGGAACAATTCTAAAATGACGCGAACGCTTATAATTGGCAGTCTCACTTAGATATATTTCAATGCTATATTCTATATCCGTTCGGGCTACATAATCCGGCGAATCTAAAAGCGTTTCTCCTTCTTCCCAAGTTTCTGCAGTAATGTGATATGACCTTATACCCGTCAACGTCAGCTTACCTGCCGTGCTGTCAAATGTCGATTCAAAAAAATAATTCCACGCTTTATGAAGTGTCTTTGTTATAATGCCGTCGCCGGTTTTACTTGTAACTGTAAAAGTGCGCGTCAGCTTCTTTGGCGTAAAATTTGTACGGTAGTAAATTGATTCAGCGGGTACGCCGCCAATTACTTCAAAAGTGCTGCCGTCGCTGACTGTAACCGTGAATGACGGTTCAGCTTTTTCAATCGTGAAGGTAAAAGTTTTTGCGCCGTAACTGCCATCAGCCCACGTGCAACAATTTCGCGGCGTCAATGTTATTTCGTAACTGCCCGCGTTCGTAAATGAAGTTGCCGCGTCTTTCGTCCCGCCGCCTGTACAGAATAAAAATAAACCATTCGTTGCCAAGTCTGAATCGCCCGCAATCGCTGAAAAGCCTTCAGTCCATTTGTGCGCCGTCCCGTCGTAAGTTATCGTTACATCCTGCGCGAGCGTGCTGAAATAATCCGGCAGTGCGTACGGCTCCAAATTTACCAAAATACTTTTATCAGCAGTCGTTCCATCAGACCACGTGTAATTTGTTTTATCTTTCAAACTGACAGTGCTTGCTTTTATTTTTGACGTGTGAGAATCATCGAACCAAGACGATACTTTTGATTCAACGACGGACACGGTAGCACCGAAATAAAAGCCGTTGGCGTTTGCATCTCTCCCGTTGGTAGTGTTTGCCTTCGTCATTAAATTCACGTCGTACCCGTTCAAAACTACGTACCAAGACATTTTACTTGAAGTTACAACCTGATAAGTTGAGCCGGTGGGAATAGGAATTGCCTGCCCGCCAATTTCCCAATGTATTTCGTAAGTTGCCGCAGTCAAGCCGTCGAATTGGTAACAAGTTGGTTTTTTCAAAGTGAAAGTTGCCGTATAATTTCCAACGTTCGCCGCCGAATAGACGCCGCCCAGTGTCATTAAAGTTTCATCGTAATTTTCAAACTCTAAAACTTTTGTACTGCCATCTGAAACAAAGTAAGTTGAAGTCGCCGCCGGGCGTGCAACTGTCGCCTTCAAAATTTTAAAATCCACGTAAATTGGGTCAGTTGCGCCGTCGTCTTCCCATTCGCAGCTGTCATTGGGCGTAAAATAGCAGGTATAATCGCCGGGCAAAATCATTCCAACATAGCCCGTGCCTTCAACGTAACCATCGCCGTAACGTTGAAATTCCCTGCCGCTCCAATTCGCAACCGTCGCCGAATGATATTTTCCGTCGTACGTGTGAACCGTCGTAGTTATAATTGGCTTAGCAATCGGCTTGCGGTTAATCGTCCACGTTACATTTTTAGCAGTTGTGGTTCCATCAGACCACGTGTAATTTTCCTTCGGCGTTATTGTTGCCGTATAAGTGCCGGCGTTTATCGCTGAATTGCCGGTTATGTCGTGGTACGTTGAATCAAAGTTTTGAATCGTAGGTCTTTGAGTCCTGCCAAGATAGTAAGTCAAAGTCCCAACTTGTTCAAAGCCGCTTGACATTTCCTCCGTCAATTTCGCCCGTGTAATTTGCCACGTTAAATCGTGTGGTACGCGTGCATATGCTACTTGCCCGCCGAAATATGTATTTACATTATCTTTCAGCGTCAAAGTTATTGTATAGTTGCCAACATTTGCAGCTGAAGTGTCGCCGGTTATGGTACACCATTTTTGATAATAAGTTAAATTGTATTCGCTAAGTATTGAGCCGCTCAACTTATAAACAAGCTCCGGCGTAAATTCCGCGCCGTTGTATTCGTATTCGGTGTACTTCAACGACGGCGATTTTATTTCAAGTGCTTTAATTTTCCAATTCAAAGTTATTGGCGCGGTAGTTCCATCAGTCCACGTGTAACTTGCATCTTTGAGCGTGAAAGTCAAAGAATAATCGCCGACTGTTGTAGCCTTCCACGTTCCTTCCGCCGTCATTAATTCTTCATTGTAATTTCTGACAGGCGCGGTTTGTTCTTCGCCGCTGTAATTTAAACTGTAAGAAGCTGTCGTGAAAGGCCATTTCGGCGGGGTAACTTTGTTCAGTGAAATGCTCCAGTCCAAATTCACGTTGTCTGTCGTTAAATCTTCCCAAACGTGGTTAGTATCTTTCAGCGCGAAAGTAACGGTATAATCGCCCGCCGCCTTCGCCGTGATTGTCCCGCTGCGCGTCATATAACTTGAATTGTAGCCGTTAATTACGACAGTTTGATTTGAGCCGGTGTAACTCAAAAGATTATTTTCAAGCGTTGGCTTAGCAAGTGGCGCGGGGTCGATTTTCCATTCAACGTCTTTTGCAGTTGTCGTCCCGTCGTTCCACTTCATATTAGTTTGCGGCGAAATTTTTAAAGTATAAGTACCGGCGTTTTTAGCTGAAGTCGTACCGCTCAAAACGTGAATTCTATAATCGTAATGCTGAATTTTTGGAGCCAAATTAGAGCCGGTGTAAGTCAAAGTTCCAACCTGCGCGAAGCCGCTGGATTGACTTGCCGACAAAACGACTTCTTCCATATGCCATTCAATCGTTTTATTTGAAGTGGTATTGTCGCTCCACACTGTGTTGTTCGTGTCTTTGAGTGAAATAATTGCCGTGTAAGTGCCAACGTTGGTTGCCTTGTTCCCGCTGATTGTTTCATACGTTGAATCAAAATCGTGGAGGAGAAATTCTTGTTCCGTGCCGTCGTAATAATAGGACAAAACAACTTCGTAGGGGATATTCAATTTCAACTTTTCCATCGTCCAAGTTACGCTTTTTGGCGAATTGTCTTGCGTGTCGCTCCATTTGTAACCGCTTTTCGGCGTAAAAGTTACCGTGTAAGTGCCTGCGTTTTTAGCTGAAGTCGTCCCGCCAATTTCAAGTTGAGTTGAATCGTACAAATACCATATCGGCGTTTGAGTTTCCCCGTTGTAAATCATTTCTACAAGCGAATATGGTACAAATAGAATATCAATTCTTTCATCAACCGGCGGCGTAAATTCTATAATCTGCCAGCCTTTGGCGGTTAAAACTGCGTCTTCGTAACCTGCGGGCGGCGCGGGGACTAAGCCGCGTTTGCCGTTCGCTGATGAAGTTGGTGCTGAAAAGTCATTCAACGAATTTGATATTGCATTGAATTTACTGTCCGTGTAACTTTTCGCACTGTTCAAAGTCGCCGTCGACTTCGTATTGATTAACGAAGTCAACGTGTTTTGCAAATTTGTAATTGCAGTTTGCCGGTCTGTTACTTCGTTTGATATTGCGCTTGAAAGGTTTGTATCTTCGGTTGTACGGTCTGATATTTCCTGATTCAATCTTTGATTTAACGTCGCTAAGTTTGCACTTTGCGTGCTTGCCTGATTCTGTATCTGATCGCGCAAATTTGTATTCGTGATACTTTGCGCCGCCTGCAAGTCTCCAAGTGAAACCATTATTGCCGCTTGCGTGTCTGCTATTTCTTGACTGCGCGCCGTACTTTCTGCGTCAATCGCCGCGTTTAAATTTGTTACCGCGTTGTTTAAATCCTCGCGCAGGTTTGCATCTGCCGCCGTCCGATTCGTTATTTCATTTTCTAACTTTGAATTTAATAGCGCAGTCGCCGCGCGTTGGGCGTCGTCTTTATTTTGAATTTCGGTTTCTAAATTCTCTACCGCGTCATTTAAATCTTGCCGGACATTCGATATTGAAGCGTTCAATTCGTCCTTCGCCGTATTTATCGCCAAAGTCCGATTTTCAGTTTCAGCAGTCAACGCCGCCATTATTTCCGCGTCTGCATTCTCCCGCGTCAATTTCTCTAACGTTAAGTCGCTTCCTATTTCTGAATCTGCGTTTTTCCGGTTTTCAATCTCTTCGCCTATTACCTCTTGCAGGCGCGTTATCTCTCGTTCAAAATACGCCGTAGTTTCGGTCTCTCGCACCTGTTCTTCCGTTACCGGCGTCTTTATTATCTGCCCCATTCTTTCACCACCGTTTTATTTATTTTTATCTTTTTTATGTACTTTCTTTCCATTCGAAAAAAGAAAGTACCATGCGCGGCTTGCAAATGCGAGGAGTACGAGCATTTGCTCCTAACACCTAACACCTAAAACCTAACAGCTAACACCTAAAACATATCCAAACACTTCCGCCCCGCCTTCTACTTCAATCCTGCCGCTCACTTCACGTAATGTATCACCCAGCGTCCTATACTTAAACCGCGTCTTCTCCAATTCAGAAAAATCTAACGTCATCATCTGCCAATTCTCCGCCGCGTAATATTCATAGCTCGCCACTATTTCTAACCCCGCCGACGCCGTCAGTTTCAAACTCGAAATTCCTGTATCCAATTCATAGTCAAAAAATGGCAAGCCTCCTATTTCCAAATGTAACGTGTCCTGCGCCACGTACCTATCCGGCAAATATATCGTCTGCTCAATTCCCGCCGTTTGCCCCAATATCACATTTTCGGCGCGTTTAGTTTCCATATTCAAATTTACCCACGCCTTCAACTCTCGACCTTTCAACGGCTCGTGTTTTACTAACAAATAGCAAGTTTTCAAGTCCGCCGAATAGTTTTCTGTCTTCGTGTAAAACGTCCGAACATTCGCCGCATTTTTATTTGAGTCCTCTACATATTCAATTTTTAAACTGTCGATTGACGCCGCGTCCGTCCCGTCCAACGTCGTTACTACAAAGTTTGTACGGAACTGAATCGCTTGCGCCACTTGCCCTTCAAATAAAGTGTAATAGTCCCAGTCGCTCCATTCGCCGCTAATCTTTCTAACCCGCGCACTCGTTACCGCCGTTGCATTGTTTTCAGTCGTCTGACGTTCAGTCAATTTTACGATTCTTGCATTTTCCGCCAACTCAAAAATAGGCGAATAACTTAAACGCGTGTAAACGTCGTTGTAGCTTGAAACTTTCAACGCCAATTTGATTTTCGGCATCACTTCAAAATCAAACGGCGCACTCAACGCAATTATCGGGTAAACTTTTTTATTGACGAACGCCGGAATATTTTCCAGCTCCAACAATTCGCCGACCGTGTTCCCGTATTCCATCACGTCTTCAAATTCCCCACGGTACGGGTACGGGTCCAATATCCCGTTCACAAATCTATACAGCGCGTCTTCTATCTTGAATATTATTCGCCGCATTGTTCCCGGCGGTTCTGTCCCGCCTATTTCAAAGCCTCTACAATTTGTCTCGTACGTTAAATCAAATGGTGCTAGCGATTTTATTAAGCCGCGTTTCAAAAATTTGTAACTGCTGCTCCCGTAATTTTTCATAACTCCTCGCCGTCCATATAGTTTTCTATGTCAAAATTCTTCCAGTCGAACTTGCTATTGTCCGTAAATATCGCCGTCACTGCCTTTAATATTTCCGCAGTTTCAGCCGCCGTCTTCCCGTCCAATACCTTCAATATTTCGGTTATCGCCTTGCGGCTGCTGTCTTTTTGTAATATTTTTTCCAATTTCATTTTTATTACCTCCAACCTAAAACCTAAAAAAGAAATGACTGCACACGCCCGCGCCCAATTATTCTATCTTAAATCTAAATTAGTTGTTGTTTTGCGAATTGTTCGCGCGCCGGTAAATTGTAAAAAGCCTGCTCCGCCTTTATCGCCGAGTAAAGCTTGTGTAGTTCTCCCAATCGCACTTACCGCGTTAATTTGCGCCGCTGTCAACCCGGTTTTCGGGCTGTCTACTGTCAAAACGCGCGTGTCGTTATCAGTAAACTTCATATCTATTTTCAATTCGCTTACTTGCGTTACTTTGTCTGCCATTTAAATCTCCTCCTATTCCGCCAATAGTTCATTCACGCTTTGTTCATCCCTAATTACCGTGTCCGAATATGTATTGGTCGTCAAATTGATTAAAGCGCGGGCAAATGTGTCTATGTTCGCGGCGGTTGCTGCAGGGTTCGCGTGCGTCATCGTTTTTACCGATTCATTACCCAGCGCGTCTGTACTTTTTAAAATCAACATCCTATTCACTGTCGCCATTTAAATCACCGCCTATTCCACGTTCAAATTAATTTCTTCTTCTTCGACGGTTACTACGGTTGCCGCGCTGATACTTGCAAACGGACTGCCCGCCTCTGAAATGTACGTGTCTGATATCGCCGACGCGTCGAAGTTTTTAATTTTTGTACGCAATGTTTCGATAACGATTGTATCACTTGCGAATGGTCCAAATTCCAATTCGCGCTTGTCGTCGTTCGCAAATGCATTTGTTATTTTAAATTTTGTCGTATTCGCCATTTTTTATTTCTCCTTTCAGTCGAAATAGGATACAGGATACAGCTTAAAAAAATGTTTCCTGTCTCCTGTTCCCTGTTTCCTAAAATCAAGGCTCTTCCTCTTCTACTTCTACTACGCTATATTCTACTACCTTTTTGCCGGTTGTATCGTCATAGCGTCCACCGGCTAACCCTGTTACAAACGCGCTGTATACTGTCTTTGCCGCCGCTAAATCCGCGTTCGTCTTGATTCCAGGCATTGAAAATGTCTTCTTTCCTGCTGCCGTATCGCCGCTCTGCGCTATGTTCCCGTCCATCGTCAACGCTACGTCAAATTTCACTGTCGCCGCTTGCGGACTGCTCCACTGCTTTATTGTTGCCATTTTTCCTTCCTCCTCAATAGGCGCGGGCGTGTGCAGTCATTCCGCTTCCTTATTAAGGTTTTATATCTTCTTTTCTTTTTCCAATGCAAAAAAGAAAAGAAGCAAAAGAAAAGTGCATTTAACGGCGCGTCAAGGCTTTGGCGTTCTCGTATCTTCTAATCTGCTGCCGCCCCTGCCTTACGTAATTCCCACTCTTGCTGACGCAAGCTGATGACGCGCCTTCCTGTCCCCTGTCTCCTGTCCCCTGTCTCCTATATAAACAACGTCTCAAAATAACTCGTGTCTACTTCCATCTCAAATACTATCTCCTGCGCAGGCGGCGGACTCAACCAGTACAATCTAAAGTGTAACGCCCCACTCATCAAATTCGCCGTCGTATTCTCATCTTCCGGAAATTCAAGCCTTGCTCCTAATAACGCTCCTCGCGCCGCCAAACTGCTCAAATATATGTTCGCACTCTGCAATATCCCTTCTATGTTCCGCCTATTTATCGGATTGTCCAAATTCGTAAAATAAGTTATCGTCAAATACGCCGTCAAAAAATTCAACATCCTACGCGTCGCTATAAATTCGTCCTTATAGTCTTCGCCGGGTCCTACACTCGTATAATTACCCCAATATTTCCAGCTCCCCCAACTAAATACCGTCCCTACTCCATTTGCATTTAACAAATTAGCCTGCTCCTGCAACAATATCATTTCCGTTCCATCTGCTGTCACCGCGCTGTCAATTTGCAATCGCTGATTCGACGGGCTCACATACGGCAACCCGTCATTTTGACTGTCTACCTGATTCATCAACGCCGCTAAATGTGTTGACAAGTAATATTGCACGCCGTCCAACGCAACTTTAGGATAACAAACTATTAAATGCGGGTCGGACAAATTGCTCTGATTCTTAAATTCTATCGCCGCTTGATACGTCGTATTTCGTGCGCTGTCCAAGTCCGCTATCGCCACACCTTTAAACACGCCGTCTATCGACTTCGCCTTATTCGTCAACGCCGCCGCCACGCTATTTTGTAAACTGTACTTAGGCGCAATTAACGTTCCAGGTACTATGTTAAAGCGCGCGTAAATCCCACCCACTTTTTCGATATTGTCTATTATATCCTGCGCCGTCACTGCAGACGGATCCAATTCGTGGTACGTCACTTTCACTTTGTCGTCAATTATCAAACTTTCATCCAAAATTGTTACCTGCGCGAAACTATCGCCGCTTTGAATATCAAAATCCAAACTGCGCAAATTATTTATACCGCGCGTCGTCACTTCCACTGATTCTAAAATGGCGTCTTCAGGTAATACGTACTTGCCATTTGTTAAATTAGCGTAAGCAACTTCAACTACTACCGGTTCGCCGCCAAGTGCCGTTTCAGTTTTACGGTAACTGATTTTCACAGTCCCGCCCAATAAAATTTTGCCGCTTGCATTTGAAATTGTAACGGACTTTTCAGTTATGGCTTCGTCGCCTTCGCCGGTCGTTACTTCCGCCGTCGTAATGTCATCAGCTAAATCAATATCGCCTTGATTGACGCCGGTCGTAACTGCAACCGTGTCCAAAATGACTTCGCCTTCAAGTTTGAAACTTGCCTGCCCTTCAATTTCTTTTTCAATTTCCTTGAAATGTTTGCTGCCGTTCAGCGCGTTAATGCAGATAACCGGCGCAACGTTGTACAATTTGAAAAAGGTTGCTGCCACTTCCTCAAGCGTGTAATTGTCAAAGTCGCCGACGTAACCGAAATTTTCCACAAATTCCTTGTACGTGTAGCAGATAACCGGTTTGTCCTGCGCGATTTTCGCAGTGCCTATCGCAACGCAAATGCCGCTGTCAATTTGTACAGGAGCTTGAATTTGCGTCGCCACTTCACTAATATAAATTCCGTGTCTTATTGCCATTAAAATTTCTCCTTTCAGTCGAAATAGGGACTAGGGACTAATCCTTAACCCCTAACACCTAATCCCTAACCCCTAATCCCTAATCCTTAACCCCTAACCCCTAATCCTTAACCCCTAATCCTTAACCCCTAACCCCTAATCCTTAACCTCTAATCCTTAACCCCTAACCCCTAATCCTTAACCCCTAACCCCTAATCCTTAACCCCTATAACCTAAGGGCGTCTGTATTCGGTACGTTAATAAAAATTGGCTGAAAATGAAATCGCTGTCATCCTTTTCAACCGTTGCAAATTCAACCGGCAAGTCTAAGGCTGCCGCGCCAACTAATTTGTTACGTAAAATCCATTCTCTAACTTGTTCAGCTAGATTTAAATTATCCTGCCACGCGGCGGAAGTTTCGGCGTACGTGCCTAAGCTCAATAAAACAAGCGCGGTTGAAATGTCCGCGCCGTCGGTAGTTGCCAAAAGTTCCACGCAAATTAACGGGTATGACGCCTCAATTTTATCTGCCGGTACTGTTTGTACGAAAGTTTGAACGTGATTCAAGCCCTCGTACTGCGCCGGGAATTTGAAATGTGCGGAGGCGTCGCGCAGTTTTTCAGCTAAATGTTCAATAAGTTTTAAAGGAGTCAAAATATCGCCACGCTTTCAAGGTTAGCCGCCAAATGTTTATCAAAACGCTGCTGAATTTTCCCTAAAATCAGATTGGAAATAGGCGGCGGTTTTAACATACCGGGCGCGCTAACAGTTTTAAGATGTCGAATTGGTAGACGCCGCTTGCCAATTCTTTCAAAAACTGCGCCGTTGTAGATGAACGCACGGCTGATGAAACCGCCTTGCCCGCGAACGACTTGAGCGAAGATGCCGCGTTTAGGCGGACGCTTAAGACGTTTACGGGGATTGATTTTAAACTTTTCGAGGGGATTAGCCGCGCCTTTGGAGGAAAGTTCGCCGGTTAGACCGCTGACTTTAATTTTTAAAGGACGAGTGCCAACGCCGGGATTGGTATAACGTTGTTTGATGCCGCTGGACGCGTCGGTTTTCGTGTCTTTGAGAGTTTGGCGAATAGATTTAGAGATGGCGCGGATAATTGCGTTGGAATTGGCGCGCAAAGTTGGGATTGAACGCGGCGAAATTTTAAGTTGCATAAGAATTTCTCCTTCGTCGAAATTAGCTGTTAGCTGTTAGCTGTTAGCTGTTAGGTATTAGGGATTAGGGAAGTGTAAAACCTAAAACCTAAACCCTGAAGCCTGTTCGTCAACGGATAAAGTAAGCCGCGTAATACCTTGAGCTTCAACAGATTCTGAAATTCGGTATTTTTTGCCGTTGAGAATAACGCTGCCGCCTGCCTTGAAGTTGCCGCAGGATTTAAAGTAAATAGTTAAAAAATTGCCGTGCAAAATGTTAGCGTGGCGGGTACTGTCAAGTTGTTTTTTGACGGTGTAGCCGGTTTTACTTGCGCCGGTACTTCGTATTACGACGGCGGGAATATTTTTTTCGTTCAGCTCAACGACTTCAGCGAATTCATCTAAATTAATGAACGTTAAAAAATCTTCCTGTAAAATATCTTTGAAACTCATTTTTTCTTGGTGTTAAGCGGCGGCAGGCTTGCAGGTGTTAATTCTTCTTCGCCACCACCACATAAAATATCGATATTGTTATATTTTTTAGCGATACCGGCTGATACTTCATCCATTTCAAAATCTGAACCGGCTTCGTAAATTTCGCCTTTGTACAAAATTTTCTTAAGGGCTCGAACTTTCATTATAAATTCTCCTTTAAAGAACGTGAAAATTCCGCTATAATGTCGGCAGATACATTGACAAAACGCGGAATTTTTACGCATTTATTTTAAGTTAAAATTCCCGCCTTGTCAAATTAGGAGGAATTTTTTATGGGTAAATTTCAAGATTTAACTGGCAAAATTTTTGGCTTTTTGCTTGTGCTTGAATACGTCAGCAAGTTGGAACATTTCGGCGAACAGGGATTTGTGAAAATAATAATGGAAATTATGAACCGGGTAATTTGCGTTGGGCAACTGCAACACAACAACGCCGCAATCAACGTCGTAATATTTTTGTTGAATACAAACGCGGCGACGATTTATTTAAACCTGTTAAACCGTCTTGATACAATACCAAGACGCCACATCTGCCGGAACTAAAATATATTTTGAATAAACCGTCAACGCAGTAGTTTGAGCCGTGTCATCACTCGTATATAGTGGAACGTAAGCCGCGTTAATTGTATGCCAACCATTTTGGAAAATACTAACCGGCGTGTGTACTTCCCTGCCGCCGCCCGTAATTCCCAAAATTACGTTATCCGGCTCTACAAAATATTTTGTGGTTCCATCTTCAGCTGTGTAAGTTTGTGAATACGAAACTAAATCCAAATTAAGTGCGCTGATTCTGCCGATATATCTGCATTCCGCGCTTGTCCAATGTGGCGCAAAATTCGCCATAAGCAAATTCTCTCTTGAAGGCACCATCAGCCAATTTTTTATTTCAGTATTTTGAATAAGATATTTTTCAACATTTTTGCCTAAAATCGCAACTGTCGGAATTTCGCCAATGTCTCCCTGAATTTGTTCACTCACGGTTTTTAAATCTTCATAAATAGTTGCGTTGGCGTTATTCCACGTAACGGCGGGCGTTATTAAATTGCTGAAAGAAAAATCTATTTCATCAGTTTCTGCAACTTTTCCATCGTCGGCATAGGCTTTCACTGTGAGTTTTCCAGTCTGCAAAATTTCACTTGCCATTTGATTTTTTCTATTGGCGTGAAGGCGCAATAAATCTGTTAAATCTTGTGCCTGAAGACGAGCCGCCCGCTCTTCAGGTGTTGGTGCGCCGTACAAATTCGGCATTTCGCCAAATTGCCTTAAAGCCAAATCGCCTGCAGAAATTACACGGCGTGGACCAAAAAGCAACGGCGAATAATATTTTATTTCTGATTTTTCACGTGATACATTTACACCGCGTGTATTCTTCGTGATGAACGGCGCAAGGCGTCTGCCCAATTTCTGTGTTTCGACCGCTACATAATCGGCTTGCGTCTGCATCACGTTAGGAAAAAATGTATCTGCCAAAAAACTTACAGGGGCTTTGACTTGTTGCACCGCCTGTATCAATTCGTACGTATGTTCAAGAGAAAATATATCTAACGGCATTGCTTACACCTCCCTCAAGCCGGTTAAGAAAATGTTTTGTTGGCGCAATGAAAATTCCAGTGCATCTACTACCGTTGTACCGGTTGAACCGGTTACCAATCTTTCACGGTTGAAAACGCCCGAAGTATACGCCGTTGTTATTTTACAATCGCTGTCTGCCGTGAAGTTGTCCCGCGCCACTACCAAAAATTTTGCAGTGTCCGCCGCCGTCGCCGTTTGATATACTCCTGTAGGCGTTGACGCCGCCAACAATTCCCCGCGCTTTACTTCCGCGTTACTTCCTACCTCTATATTTCGCGTTATTATAGGCTCGTACGTATCGCCTATCAATTCATCCGGATTAAAGCCCTTAAATTCCCCGCAATATTTATCGGACATTGCCTGCCCCTCCTATCATTTCATTTGCATATTTGGCGATTAATTCCGCCTGCGAAATTTTTTCCTCCGGCGTCGAAGTATTTACCTCCTCCGCGCCGCTTTTCATATTGTCTTCCAACATTTTTGAAAAGGCAGTTTCGCCCTTCATAGTTTTATTTTTCTGCGCAGACTTTACCGCGTCAATATATTTTTGAACGGTTGAAAGTTCCGCCCCTTCGGCTATCGCCACGTCGATTAGCGCGTTCACTTCCAAGCTTTCACTTTTCAACGCCGTTAATTCGCTCACGCGCTTTCTTTCAGCCGCCAATACCGAATTTTTATATTTGTTCATTAATTCTTTGCCTTCTGCCGACATTTCTACCTCTCCTAAATTTTCATCAATTTTATCAATAAGTCCAAGCTCCAGCGCGTCTTCCGCCGTCATCCACGTTTCCGCGTCCATCATTTCTGATATTTCTGCGCGACTCAACTTCAACTTCGTCGAATATATATCTAAAATCGATTCTTTGATTAAGTCCAGCGAATTTTTCAGCTTGTCCAATTCCTCCGCCGTGTAAAAGTCAAATAAAATTACGCCGGGATTATGGATCATAAAAATTGAACCGGTTGACGCCGTGACTTCCCCCGCGCACAAAATTAACGTCGCCGCGCTTGCACATAATCCATCTACCACGATTGACGCGCCTTTATTCTTCAAAAGATTGTACATTGACAGCGCAGAAAAGATGTTCCCGCCCGCGCTGTTCACGTGTATTTCTAATTCGTCGCCGCTTAGATATTCCGCCAACTGCTGCAACGTCTCATTTGTTATTTCATCATATATGTAAAACATATTTCACCTCAATTTAAAAAGCCCTGCAACTGCAGAGCCGTTATTTTTCTTAGAAAAGTTTTTCGCCTAAAATCTTTTCGGCGTCTTCATCCATTTCAAACGGCGTTTCAATTTCCGGCTGTCCAAAATAACTGTTTTCAAGTACGCTGAAAACGTCCCACGCCTTCGCGCCGCGCCCTGCAAAGTCCAAATGTCATATCTTTCAGCATTTTTACCAATTCCTTAATCGCTGTAAGGCGGGTTGTCAAACTTTTTTTGAAAAAGTTCATTTTCCATTTTCAACTGCTCGGCAACTTGCCAAAAGTCGTTGCCAATGCGTGTTGCTTCAATTTCTCGCGTTGAAATTCCCGTTTCAATCCTAAGTTTAGCGGCTGAAATTTCCTTTAATGGATCAATCGCAGGGCTTACTTCAACGCGCCAATCTGCCGTGCTCCAACAATTTTTAATGAAAGGATTGTCGAAAAAGCCCGGCGCGTCGATTATTCCGCGTGCAATATTTTCTAGTAACCAACTTTCGTAAATCGGCTGGCAAAAATCATTTACAAAAGATGTACGACGGTTTTTAAATTCTCTATCGGCTTCGATTAACGCCGCTCGCGAAGCGGAAAAACTGCTTTGAAAATTTGCCATTAAAACTTCAAACGGGATTCTCAAGGCACTGCCAATAATTTTAATGAAAAAATCAACGTACGGCGCAAAATTACTTTGACTGTTGCCGCTTTCAACGCTTTTAACGTCAACGCCGACCGGCAACCTGTTAAGCGTTCCCGCGCCCAATTTGTATTCCTTCAAGTCAAATTCTTCCTGCGGTAAAATCTGATTCAAATTAAAATCGGTGTTCGACTGTACAAAGAAAAGTGCGAAGAAACTTTTGATAATCGACGCCGTCAACTCCGCGTCAGAATAGCGCGCAACCTGTTTCAAACTTTCGATGACGGGAGCTAAAAGCGGCGCGCCTCTGAACATATCCGGGCGCGTGTCGTAGCAGATGTGCAAGACATTTCTAAATCCATTTTCGCCGAACATTTTCACGCGTTGCCATTTTAATTCCGGCGTTCCCGTAAATGGCTCGTTCCAAATTTTATTTGAAATGTGAATCGCCGTTAATCTGCCGCTGCCGTCAACTTCAACGCCGTTTACTATTCGCCCGTTGCCTTTTAACATTTCCACCGAATTTATCAACGCGCCGTTCGTCAAGGGGTTTGAAACTCTCTGCGCCTCAATCAGTTGCAATTTCAACGTATACGCTGAATCTTTTCTACGTTTGAAAAGGCAGAAGCAGTCGCCGTCCGCCAAATACGATATGAACGCTATTCTCTGCAATTCAAAAAAATTGTTCCGCCGGTTGAAGTCGCAGTCCAAACTATTTGCCCACTGATTGAATAGCGTTTGAGTCCTGCGCGACCATTCACGCACTGCATCTGCTGACATTTTCAACGCTTTAAAATCCGGCGTCGGAAATATTTTCAAGCCAGTTGAAATTGTACCGTTCAGCATCGTATTTATCGCCGCCGCGCCTATCGGTGAATTTATCGCCAAGTCGAAGGAGCGGTTACGTAAAATATTTAAATTCGTGTCAAGGTCTGAAACTGCCGAATAATGGCGCGGCGTCCATTCCTTCAGCGTATTTTTACTTGGACTTGCCCCGCCGCTGCTGTAACCGCTATTTTTATATTTATGTTTTTTCATTTTTCATCAATTCACTAAAAATTATCAGATTTAAAACCTGCACTGATTGAATTTCAAAAAATATTGCTGAAATTTCGTTCCCGCTAAAATAATTCCACCCGTTTAATATCATCGTCAACACATTTAATATGAATATTATCAAAAAAAATTGGTTCATTCTATAAATACAACTCTTTTCCTATTGCCATTTGATGGGTCGTCTGAATTAAGCTGCGCGAGTAAATCACTGATTTCAGCTTGTACTTCTTTTAAATTCGCCCGCGTGAGCTGTCTGTCACCGATGACATAACTTTGGCTCTGTAAAATGGCGCGTTCTGCCTCAAGATAAGCGGCTAGCCGCGCTTTTAAAATTTCTTTGTTCATAATTCTCCTTTTCAAACGCCGAAAATCCCGTTATAATTGCCTTGAGTACGACAATAAGCGGGATTTTTTACTTTATTTATTTTAGTTGAAAATTCCCGCCTAAGGCAGATGAAATTTTATGAGTGTTTGGAATTTCAAAGATTTAACAGGTATGACTTTCGGACGCCTTACGGTTATTGAACGTGCCAAAAACGCTAATGACGGTCACGCCCGTTGGTTGTGCCGTTGCAGTTGCGGTAATTTGTGCATTGTTCTTGGCAAACATTTAATAAGTGGTAAAATTCAATCCTGCGGTTGTTTAGGGCGTGAGAAAAGCCAACACAAAACATTCAATGGCTTATACAAAAGTTTATCGCACTTGTCAAAGGCAGATGCTTTAGTTTTATGATTACGTTTCAACGCTTGAACATTTCGAAGAAAAAGGTTCCGCGAAAATAATAACGGCAATTATGAACCGGGTAATTTAAAATGGTCAACGCAAGCTGAACAAAACCGCACTGAACCTCCCAATATCAAAGTAAATTACAACGGCGTTGAAATGTGTTTAATGGACGCCGCCGAAAAATCCGGCACACTTTACGCCAAAGATACCGCGTAGGCGATAGAGGCGAACGTCTTTTCAGACCTGCAAAAAAATATAATAAACAATAACTAACCAAAAATATCAATTTCTCGACTAATAATTTTTTTATTGGTCGTTTTTTTATTTTCAACAACGCCTTCGCGCAGGGCTGCCGCTTGCATTTTCCAAAATTCAGCCGGTTCCAAATTGCCAATACAAGACTTCATCGCCGCTAAATTGTAGTTTCTTATATCCAAACTTTCATTCCGCGACTTCGGGTTTATTTTCTCCCACGTCATATTTATCACGCCGCCACTTTTACGCGCCGTCAATCTTTCCGCTATTAATTCCTTAAAATATATTTCATCATAGCCGCGCTCCAGTTCATCATCTACCGGGAAATGAAAACTTTTCGCCCCGGGCGGCTCTATCGCTAACCTGCTAAATATTTCTGCCTTCCCGGTATCTACGCCCAATATTACCAAGATAATATTCGCATTCTTCGGCTTGCCAAATTGATATAAAAGCGGCAAACCTGCGCCACCTTTGCCTTTTATCGCAAACACGCCTTTCACTTGCCGCGTACTGCAATATTTATATACTTCGTCCGTTGAAAAGCCTGAATCAATAAAAGTCCGCGCAACTTTTAAAGTTTTACCGTTTGAAAAGTGATATTCCCTATCTAAAATTTTATCTAATTCAAGCCACGTACTTTGCTTAGTCGGACTGCCCCAATTTGTCCCGCGTAAAATTCCATAACAACTTTCATCAGACGACCAACCGCATATTTCAATTTCAAGGCGATTAGCTTGCACGTCAACGCCCGCCGTCAAAAGTAATACTTCCTCCGGCAATTCCGCCAAATATTTCTCACGCCTCTGCAAAAATATATTCTCGTCTTGAAATTCTCCGCGTACTTGATAACTTACGCCAAACCGCGTATTAAATACCACGCGCTCACGTGTCTCGTCGCCTTTCGCCTCCAAATATTCCTGCATTATCTGCCGCCAACTCAAAAACGTTGAACTAAATCCATTTACCCAAAAACTGCGCACGCCATTTTTTAAAGCGTCCAAATTCTCCGCCACGTACTTTTGCGCCGCGTTTTTCATAGTTAATTCACTAAATTCAAAGCTACAATCAGGACACCTCCAATTTACTGAATTAACTGTGATTGTTCGATTCTTCAACTCATCTACCTTTTCCGTAAAATCTACCTTCATATCCCGATAATCCAGCCAGTGATATTCCCCGCAATTCGGACATTGATGCAGCCACTTTTCTTGCGTCCCTAGCAAATATTCCTTGTCTATCCTTGAATAACCTTCAACTGTTGGCGTCGAAAATAGCGCAGTCTTCCGATTAAAATACGTCGTCTGCCGCTTTTCTGCTAGTGAAATTGGGTCACCTTCCTCACTTGCTGACGCCGGGTATCTGTCGCACTCGTCACATAATAATATACGTATTGGCTTTGACGCTAACCCTGCAGGCGAATTCGCTCCTACTAATACTATTCTGCCGCCGCGATACATTTTTGAAAGTATCGTCTGATTTGAATTGCGCGTCTTGTTTAAATCGTAAAATAGCGGCGTCAATACCGCGCTGTCTTTTATCATTCGCTCCAACCGGTCTTTGGAAAAATCCTGCGCCGTCTCCAACGTCGGCTGCACTATCATCAAGTTGCACGGGTCTAAATGTGCGAACCGTCCAATTATTGCTAACAGTAATTGACTTTTGCCGGACTGTGAACTGGATTTAAACACGATTTTTTGCACTTCGTCATCTGTGAACGCGTTCATTATTTCCTTTACATACGGCGTCCTTGAAGTTTTGTACCTGCCCGGTTCCGCCGCCGTACTCGGCAAGTATAAATATTTATCCGCCCATTCTGAAACTGTCATTCGCGGTACCGGGCGTAAACTTTTCGCCAACATATTTTTCAGTGCCGTTATCGTTTTCATTTTCATTTGCCTCTACAAATTTTGCGCCTTCCATTTCTGATGCAAGCTCATTTAAATTATCTTCAATCTCATTTGCTAAGATTGAATTAATCTGCGCGACGCTTTTGCCTTCCAACTGCGGACTAAGTTTCGCCGCTATTCCGGTTAATTTGTTTCTGAAATTGACAAGCATTTCAGCCAAAACGCCTTCGACTTCCGCCGCCTCATACAAGTTGCCGCGTTCCTTTTCCAATTTCAATTCCGCCAATTCACGTTGCTTTTTAGTTAATAGCGCACGTTCCTTCCAATAGTTGATACTTTCCGCGCCGTCTTTTGCCGCCTGCTTACTCAAATAGTATTCGCGCAGGCTGTCTATCAAAAGTATTGCGCCGCTTTTTGAACCTTCGTCTTTCATTAAAACCTGTTCGTCAATCAGCTGGCTCACTCGTTGCTGACTCACTCCGATTATCTGGGCAAATTGTGTTTGTGTTACCGTCCAGATTTTCGGGCTCCCTTGTAATTTCATTGCTACTCCTTGTATTTTTCACTTTTTCGACTATTTATTATAAAAAAACGTTCGCCGACTCCTCAAAATTACAAATACTAGTGTTTTAATTTTTTCGTGCCTGCAAAAAAATTGGACTTCCGCCGCGCTACCGGCTTTTTTTTCGTTCACAGGACCCATTATAAATCCTGCGCGACCAACTCATTAAAAAGGCGTATAAAATTTTATTTGAAACAGTTGAAAATTCAACGAGTTTAGATTATGATATTCAAAACTTTTAAGGAGTGTTTCTAATGGATAAAAAGAATTTGCCCGAATACGCTAATCTTGAGTCGATTAAGAAAGAATTTTCATTGCCGGAACTTGTTCAGCTTTCCCGTGAGGAAAATTTCGCCGAATGGCTTACTGTAAATCTTTACGCCGGTGAAGCTCAACAACTTTTGGACATCGTCGAAAATGACGGTACAGATGCCGAAATTGCCGCCGTCCTCTGCAAAATCTTCAAATATAAATTCGACGAATTGAGCGACGCCGAAATTTCCCAAATTTCAGCTGTCATCAACCGCGCACGCGCCCGCGTCAATAATAAAGCGGTCGTCGTTGAAAATCAAGCCGACTTAGCGCACGCTATTTGGGCGACTACAAACGAAATTATTTGCCTCAATGGCGGCGAATTCAAAATTGCGATTGGCGTGCCGAACAAAACTTACAAGGGCTTTAATAACGCCGTCGTTGATATTTTCTTTGATAAGGATATTGACTTGGACGCTCAAAATATCACGCTTGAAAATCTTCAACTTTGCCTGCGTTCGCCCATCAACGTCAAAATGGACAATTCCAAAAACGTTAAAGTTATCAACGCCTTTAAAACTATCCTCAACGAAAATATTTCATCAGAGGAAATTGCAGACGTTTTGCGTGGCAGGAGTCCTTTTGAATCCGCCGAACAATTCCGCGCACGCGCAGAAAATATCAAAGGTCTTGCCGTTGGTACCGTACTTTTGGAAGATAAAAATTACAAATTCGACGAACAGACTTTCAAAATTGCGCCGGAGTGGAACTTTGATTTTATTTCAGTCCTGCGCGACTTCACCGCCAATAAGTCCTTCACTTTGAAAATTGCGCCCGCCGACGCTGAAAAACTCTACGCCAACGAACGCAAACTTCAAATTTTCGCCGATTTAACTTTTGCCGATAATAAATTGACTATCGCTAGCCTGTACCTTGAAACTCAAAGCGCAGGTAGAGTTTACCTTGAAAAGTGGAACTAATCTATATCTATTAAATGAAACCACGCCGCACATAACGCCGCGTAGTTTCTTATCTTTTCCAACGTTCGATAATACCCGTCTGAACTTATTCCTAGCCTCGCGCAGGTTTTTTTAAAATCTT
Organism: uncultured Selenomonadales bacterium; assembly: GCA_937877565.1. Lineage (GTDB taxonomy): Bacteria > Bacillota > Negativicutes > Selenomonadales > Selenomonadaceae > Quinella. The sequence continues at coordinate 59,915 of CALFJB010000056.1, forward strand.
CGCGGCTGTATCGACCGTGCATCACTTCAAAATATATTTCCCCATTCCGGCGGCAATAGCTGCGCGTCTTGCCTATCACTTCCAGCCATTGTTCCGGATTCAGCAATTTCACATTGTCTATCACTACCGACTGTACCGGCGTTAAATTCCTTATCGCCGTCATTGCAGTTGGGTCTGAAAGTTGGCTGTCGTTGCGTACTTCGCTTATCGCAGCCTTATTTTTTTTATGATACACTTCCTCCAGTATCAGTGGCTCGTTGTAAAAGACGTACTCTATCTTTCGTAAATAATTTGTACCGTTGATTCTTTGCATAACTTTTTCCATATACCAAAAAAGCCGCATCACCGGCTGCGGCTTCGTTGGTTTAACCCGTACAAAAATTTTATAAGGAGGTTTTACCGATTGCCTTAATGGACAACTACGATAACCCGTTAAAAGTTTAACCCGAAAGGGGGATTCTTAAATGGATAACCCGTTGTTAAATACTGAAAACCTAAAACTTGACTCAAAAAAAACGCCTAGAGAAAAAAAACAAGAGTAAAGAAAGTAACAAATTAGAAAGGTGTTAATAATTTGGTGTGATACAGAGAAATACCAAGAATAAAGAAAGTAACAAATTAGAAAGGGGGGTGTTAACGTTTTGGTGTGATACCAATGATTGTAAGTGATTTATCTTGAAGTTGGTTTAAAACTGTAGATTTTCTACTGTAGAAATTATATCAAACTTTTCTGAATTTGTCAGCAAAATAAGCAGAATATTTCTTTAAAATAATTTTTCTTTACCTGAACATAAAGTTTGTATTTGTTTCCTCCAACGCCGCTTTTTCGGCTTCGTACTTCGCCTTCAACTCCTCGTACGTTTTGCCCTGCTCAAGTGCAAGTTTGTAACGTCCGTAACTTAACCCGCACTCCGACGCCTCCAACGCCATTAACTTTTGATGGTCGCGGTTGCCAAGTTTAAAGCGTTCAAGTTTGCTCATTGGCTCAATAGGTTTGGGATTCGCCGGGCTCCACTCCGATTCTCTGTTTTCAATTTCCTTGTAGTAATGAAACTTCGACTTTTTAGGTTTTACCGGCTTTTCAGTTTGAGCTGATGAAACGCCTGAAAGGTCTGCGTAACGTTTTTGACGACGCTTTATAATTTTTTGCTTGAGCCAATAACTTTTTCTACATTCCTCACTGCAAAATTTTTGCTGCCCGCCACCTTCCGCCATAAATTTTTTCCCGCAATTCACGCAAATTTTTTCAACCGGCGGTTTTGGCTTATACGCAAATTTCTGATACCCAATGGCTTGACATTTATCGCTGCAGTAAAGGTGATGGTTTTTTTCCGGTACAAATTCCTTTCCGCAAATTTCACATTTCCTTGAAAGTTTAGCCGGTTTACTTGTCGCCTTCGCGTAACATTGAACGTTTTTACATTTCTTGCTACAGTACTTTTGATTTGGAATGACAGTTTCAAATTCCTCGCCGCAGATTGGACATTTCAATTTGCGCAATGTTCCTTTTACGCCGTTTTTCTTTTTTATATGTCTAGCCCTGTAATAACAAGTTCTGGAACAGTAAATTTTGCTCGGGTACGCGGTTTTAAATTCTGCGCCGCAAATTACGCACTTTCTCACGTACACCGGCGAATTTTGGGTTTTTTTAGCTTTTTGAGCTTTTAGGTAACAAGAAAGCGAACAATATTTCTGGTCGCGTCTTCTTGCCTCATACTCCTTCCCGCAAATTTCACATTTCTTAATCATTTACTACCGCCGCCTTAGTATACGCCTTTTTTCCGGCACTGCTCGGCACGCGCCACACTTTCAACTTTACAGGTTTCTTTTTCAAATACTCTACGACTTTGCTTTCATCGCCGCAGAAGTAGTCCACCCAACTTTGCCAAATTTTCCCTAAGTCTCCTGCAACTGCGTAAAAATGTTGGCGCGGATTCTCCTCAAACGTCAACGCCGGTAAATGCTTGCCTTTAATGTTTACCTGAAACGCGCCGTTTACCGTAACGCCTTCAGGGTACTTCGCTATTAAATCGTCGATACTCAAATATTCGCCGTTGCCCACTGCCTCACGGGCGATCTTCGCTAAAATGTTCCCGCCCTCTACTGCTGTCGCCGCTGCTTTCGCCAATTCGTTCATTTTTTCAACTCCTAAAATAAGGGCTAAGGTTTAAGGGTTAAGGGAAAAATCCATAATCCTTAGTCCCTAATCATTAATCCCTAATCCTTAATCCCTGATTAAGCGACGGTCTGAACCTTTCAGCGATGCAACTTTGCACATTTGCTTTAAACGGCTTGCGATTCTGTCGCCGGTCTTACCGTCCTTGCCTAAATTCATTCGCACCGCCAATTCATTCAACGTGTAATTCGACGTTATCAAAGTCTGCCTCTCGTTGTTGTAACGTTCATTTATCACAAGGTACAGTCGTTCTATCGCCCACTCCGTCAAATTTTCAGTCCCAATATCATCCAGTATCAGCACGTCTACTTTTTCCAGCAATTCCATTTTACTTTCTATCGTATCTTCCGACCCTTTGGCGAAACTTGCACGCAGCTGATTTAAAAGTTTCGGTACGTCTATGAAAAGTAACGTCCTGCCCTGCTTGATATATTCCTGCGCGACCAACGCCACTAAAAATGTTTTGCCCGTTCCGGGTTCCCCGTACAAAAACAGATTTAATGGATTGTCGATTATGTGACGCGCCCACTTTACCGCGCCTTCATTATTTTCATCTATTTTATAATCCTCGAACGTCTTGCCATTGTAACGAACAGGCACTTCCGCGCTTTTAAACTTTTTCATCAGCGCAGTTGCCAAACGCTGCTGCTTGCAATATTTGCATTCGCACCAACGCAATTTCAAACGATTGTCCTCAACTAAAACTTGATAACGAAAACCTACATTTGTTTCCTTCGCGCAGGGATAACCCGTGCAAGTCGCGCAGACTGCGCATTCACGCTCGGCGCGGCGTTCCTGACTCAAAAAGTACACGTCAATTCCAATACTCGTATCAGGATAAACTTTGCGCCACTTTTCGTAACCCGCTTCATTGAGCTTGTTGAGTTTCGCGGTATTCGCCGCCATCAATTCCTCAAAACCAATTTCCTTTAAATAAGTTTGAAAATCTACAATTTTAAGTTCTTCCATCTTATTCCTCTTCCTTCATCAATTCGTTTAACTTTTCGCGGACTTCTTCAAGCGTCTTGCAGTACGTTATGAAGTCCCCGCGTTTAGTGAAAAGCGCGTAACCTTCGCCCGTTATCGAATGCAATTTGTAACCGCCAAAACGCGCCTTGAGATACAATCTCTGCACCTCTTTATCTGCCATAACTACTCCTCCTTTTTATATTTTTCAATGAAGTACTTGTAAAATTCTTCCGCCAAATGGTACGCGGCGGTTTGAATGTATTCATCCAGCAAGTCGATAATCAAACGCTCCAAACTCACGCCGCGCACTACCGCCAAAATCGACAAATCGTTATACATTTCCTCCGGCAAGCTAATCTCAATTTGCTCCGTTGCGCCTTCGCCTTCGCTAACTGCCTTTTCGGCAAGTTGGGTAACGTATTCTTCAACGCTCAATTTTTCGGCTTCCGCCATTTCCTCTAAACGCTCGTACTTTTCCGGCGTCATTTCAATTTCCAACAACGCTGTATCTTCATCAAATTCAATCATTTTTTCCGCTCCTTTACTTTTTCGGAAAATCTATTTCGGTTGCGCCGTACCAGTCAGCCACGTAACTTTTTACCGCGTCTTCAATCAAACGCCCAACTTTCACTTTGCTTACCAACTCAATAATTTTTAAATCGTCGCACAGCTCCTCCGGCAATTCAACTTCAAGCGTCACCGTGTCGCCGTCCTCAAATTCGTTTTTAATTTCGCACCAATCTTCGGTATATTTTTTTACCGCGTCCTCAATCAAGCTTGCTACGTCAACTTCGCTTACCATCTCAATTACTTCCAAGTCGTCATACAGCACTTCCGGTAATGCTATCGTGACGCTTACCACTTTTGTATCTGCCATTTCTTTCTCTCCTTATTCCGGCAATTCGTCATCGCCGCCGTAATTGTCGGCAACTTTTTTCACTTTCTGCCCAACGTTGGACAGCACTTTCTCTAAAAGCGGCAATGTCAACGCGCCTTTTTTGTCGTAACGACCTGCCGCTTCTATCGCCTTCAAAAGTTTTTCCGTCCCGTAAGTGTTTTCAAGTTCAATCAGTGTCAACGCTACGCCGCCGCTGTACGGTACGCCATTCCATTTCCGCCACATTTCAACGACTGCCGCACTGTTCGTACTTTTGGGCGCATCTTTGACCTCCGCGCGTAGATTTTTTTCCGGCTCGTCGCCTTCAAAAACCGCCTCGCGCGCGCCCGCTGCAGTAGGAGGAGGAGGAGGAGCTGTCTCCTTCTCCTCTCTCTCTCCGTCTTTATTTTTTTTAATATTTAATAAGCCCAGGAAATTTTCAACACTTTTTCGCCCAATTTCGGTTTTTCTTTCAAAACTTTTCTCCTCATTTGGGTTTAAAAAAAAGCGGTTTTTACCGTTCCCTAAGTTATTTTCTGTAAGTTTATAGACGCGCTTTTTACTTTGAATCGCTCCCGCGTTCAGCAGAGCGTTACGCGCGCTATCGAATGATGCACTGGATTTGATACCGCTCAGGTGTTGCAAGTACTCGTTTGACAGTTTCAATTCCGCCGGATACCTCGCCTCGTTGAATTCGCCCAATATTGCAAAATACAAACTGCGGGCATTCGCGCTTAAATTCTCACGTCTGCTCAAGCCCTGAAACCAATTATAGTGGTCTATCAGTGTCATTCCCTACACCTCTATTCCTTTTTCAATGATCCGTTTTTAAGTTGCCTTTTTTCGCCCCTTAGGTGTATAATACAGTATCTTTTTTACGAAAGGGGCTTTTTATGTCTGAAATTAATCTTGAAGCGTTAATCGCCAAAAAATCCGCGTCGGCGTCTTCACCAGCCGCCGCCGCGCCTGCTCCTGCGGAGCAGTTGTCGGACGACTTTTCGCCTGACGACTTAGCTAAAATCGAACAAATTAAAAATTCTATCGATATTACCGATTCTAACGCCGCCTCCTCCTTCGCCAACTCCGCTCAGGCTGACATCGCTAACTTCTCTAACTCCATCCTCTCTAACATCCGCAATAAAGACTCCGGCCACGTCGGACTTCTTCTCAATAACCTCATTAACCACGTTAATTCCTTCGACCCTAACCCCTCCTTCCTCGATAAAATCCCCTTCCTCAACTCCATCCGCTCCCATTCCTCCAGACTACTCAACTCCTTCCAAAAAATCTCCACTCAAATCGATAAAATCTCTTCCGCTCTCTCCAATTCTAAACTTAAACTCCTCGAGGACATCGCTACTCTCGATATCCTCTACCAAAAAAACCTCGACTACTTCCACCAACTCAAACTCTTCATTCACGCCGGCGACCTCAAACTCAAAGAACTTCGCGAGGTCTCTCTTCCTTCTCTCCAGGCTCAAGTCAATTCCTCCAACGACCCTCTCGCTCCTCAAATCCTCGCCGACTTCTCTAACTCCTTAGACCGCTTCGATCGTAAACTCCACGACCTTAAACTCTCTCTTACTATCTCTATTCAAGCTGCTCCTCAAATTCGCCTCATCCAAAATAACGACCGCCTTCTCGTTGACAGGCTTGACGCCGCTTTACTCCACACTATCCCTCTCTGGAAAAATCAATTCATTATCGCTATCGGGCTTGCTAATCAGCAAAACGTCCTTAACCTTCACAACGCCGTCACGGATTCTACTAACTCTCTTCTTCAACAAAACGCCGCTCTTCTCAAACAAAATTCTATCGACGCCGCTAAAGCTGCTAACCGCTCCATCGTTGACATCGATACCCTTAACAAGGTTAATCAAGACCTTATCGAAACTATTCAAGAAACCCTCAAAATTAATCAAGACGCTCAAGCCGCTCGCCTTGACGCTGAAAATCAAATCGCCAATATTCAATCTAATATCAAAGCCGCTCTTCTTCAGGCTTCTAACCGCCATGCAAAATCTTAAACTTAAACTCCGCGTTAATGTCATTCGCCTTGTCTCTATCTTCCTGCTTGCCATTTTTATCATCATTTGCCGATACGGTTACCTTCAACTCGTTCAAGGTGCCGCTCTTGCTGAACGAATGCGTTTCCAAGTCGGGCTTGATTATCTCGTTCAATCTCCGCGCGGCTCCATTATCGATTGTTTCGGCAGGGAGCTTGCCGCCTCTACCATGACTAAATCCCTTTTCGTCGACCCTCTTCACGTCGGCGACCGTAAACTTAAAATCGCTCACGATATTGCCCCTGTTATTCGCGTTTCCGAACAAGATATTATTGATGATATTGACGTTGGCGGCGGTTTCTCTTGGATTAAACGTCGCCTTGACCAATCCGAATATGAAGCCATTCGTAAAATCATTCGTGATAATAGCTACTCCGATTGTCTCGGTTTCCGCGATGAGGCTAAACGCTTTTACCCCAATGACTTCCTTGCCGCTAACGTCCTCGGCTTCGTCGGTACTGACGATAAAGGCTTAGACGGTATCGAACAGGCTTTTGACAAATATATTAAGGGCGAAGTCACAGAGTCTTTTCTTTACACTGACTCTAGACAACGCCCCATTCTCGATTCTATTTTTGATCGCCACGCTTATTCCGGCGACCGTTGCAAGTCTATTCAACTTACCATTGATTCTGCTATTCAATTCATCGTTGAACAGGAGCTTGACCGCGCTATGGCTGAAAATAATCCCGTCGCCGTTACTTGCGTTGCGATGAATCCTAAAACCGGCGAAATTTTAGCTATGGCTAATCGCCCGTCTTACAATCCTAATCGTTTTTGGGATTATGATCCTGAAGTTTGGAAAAATCGCGCCGTTTCTTTCATTTATGAACCCGGTTCAACTTTCAAAACTGTTACTGCCGGTGCTGCGCTTCAGGAAGGTATTGTTTCTCCTAATGAAATTTTTGTTGATCCCGGCTATGTTATGGTTAGCGGGATGAGAATTCAAAATTGGAACGGCGCAAGTTTTGGTACTGTTACTTTTGCCGACGTTGTTAAACAATCTTTGAATACAGGTTTTGCACTCATTGGATTGGAACTTGGCGGCGATAAATTGGTTAAATACGCTCATCTTTTTGGGTTTGGCGATGTTACAGGTATTGAATTGCCCGGCGAAGAATACGGACTTTTATATACACCTGATGAAATGGTTGATTCTGATATTGCCACTATGGCGATTGGGCAAAGTATTGCTGTTACGCCCATTCAACTTGTTACGGCTATGAGTGCCGTTGCCAATGACGGCGTTTTATTGAAGCCGCACATTGTAAAAAAAATAATAAATGCAAATGGCACGGTATACAGTGAAACGGCGGTTGAGCCTGTACGCAAAACTATAGATTCAGCGGTAGATAAAACATTAGTTGGATTATTGGAGCAGGTTGTAGCGACGGGCGGCGGGCAAAAAGCCAAAGTTAGAGGTTATCGTATTGCGGGTAAAACTGGTACGGCTCAAAAAGTAAATGAAGGCGGCTTAGGCTATGGCGAAGGCAGATATATTGCGTCATTTTTAGGTTTTGGTCCCGTTGAAGACCCTCAAATAGCACTTTTGGTAATGATTGATGAACCTAGCGGCGTTTTTTATGGCGGACAAATTGCCGCGCCGGTTGCAGGTCGTATACTTTCTCAAGTTTTCCGTTATCTGAAAATTGAACCAAGTGAAACGCCCAACGATAATGAAGGCGAAATTCCGGAAAATGTTGGAGAAGGCGATAGTTCCGGCGCAGGCGTTCATACTTACACGCCGCAAAATATTGATACTCCCGCTGATGATAACATTTCTGATTCTGCTCAAGAAATTAGTACAACGGTTACTGTCCCTGACTTTTACGGCAAAAGTATTCGAGAGGCGGCGCGGCTTGCCAATAACAGCGGCTTAAAATTAGAATCTTCCGGCAGTGGCTTTGCCGTCGAACAAAATATTTTGCCCGGCGAAGTCGTTGACCGTGATACTACCATTAAAATTACTTTCAGTCCTCACTAAAGGAAAGGAGCACTCACTATGACAATTACAAAGACCCTTGACGGCGAAAAATTGACTGTCGCACTTGTCGGCAGACTTGATGCCGTTACCGCTATTCAGTTTGACAAAGACATTTCAAAATCTTTGGACGGCGTCAACAATTTAATTATCGACTTGGCGAATTTGGAATATATCGCCTCCGCCGGTTTACGTATCCTCTTAAAACTTCAAAAAAATTTTATGGGCGATATGAAAATTAAAAATGTTCGCTCCGAAGTCCGCGATGTTCTGGATATGACCGGCTTTTCTCGCCTTTTGACTATCGAAGACGCCGCGTCTAAAAAACTTTCTTTCAATTTTTGAGGTGGTACTATGATTAAATCTTTAGACTTTGAAAATTTGTATTTCCGCGCCAAAGTTCCTATTCCATTTGTTGAAGACAATTTCTACCTTCCTGCCAAAGTTTTCATTGAAGGTTATTTCCCCGTCGGTACTGTTTTCAAATTTCAAGAAGCCATTTGCAGTAAAAAAATTGACGTTTACAACGACCAAGTTAATGACTACTGCCACGCCGTTTCACTTTTGTACAGCAACAAGTTTAAAGGCAATGAAGTTCCGGACGAAGATGAAGAATATAAAGTTATCTTTCACGTTGACTTGAGTGCATTATTTTTACTTGTTGAGCCAATAGATGAAAAAGGCGTTCAAATTGAACTTTAAATTTTTTGCAATAAAAAACCCCCTTCAAAGTTGACAGTCAACTTTATACGGAGTATAATACAATCATTAAAACGAATTATACTCTATATGAAATTTATGTTTAGAATTTAGTTTAGTTAAGTTTCATTCGGTGATAGGGCATAACCTCTTGAAACTTAATCTTAAGATTTTTGTAAAACATTCAGGTTTTATAAAAACGTTAAACGTTTTACAGTGACAATCATACTTTTAGAAATAAGTTTTGTCAATAAAAAAATCGCCGGTGTGGCGGTTTTTTTATTTTATAAATAACGACGTGAACACTCGCGACTTTAGTCGTGAGATGAAACGTCGTTATTGACTGTATTTTAAAAATAGACTAAAATATTTTTAGCGGTTAGACTTCCGCTTTAACAAAAATGTTTTAAGTAAGCTGAAGCCTTCGGGCGACAGTGTAGAGGCGACGTGGACACGCCTGTAAGAATAAGGGCTTTGCCAAACTTCTTAACGAAGCCCGCGACTTTAGTCGTGGGTGGTTCACAATATAAGTCCGCCGTTCATAAGTGTGCAACAAAAAAGCCCGCCGATTTTTCCGACGGGCTTAAATTTTTTAATTGAAAGGTACGTTTTTAACAAGAAGTCTAGCCTTAGCGCGGGCAAGTGCCTTATTTGCGCGGGCAATATCAATCAATGAATCTTTGGTTGCGCGTTTGTATTCTGCAATTCTTTCTTCGGCGCGTTGCATTGCTCTTTTAGCTCTGTCAACGTCGATATTTTCGGGAAGTTCAGCAGAATCTGCCAAAATTGTAATTTGCTCCGGCGTAACTTCCATAAAGCCGCCGCCTATCGCTACCAAAGTTTCGCCGCCGTCCATTTTAACTTTCATTGCGTGCGGTAAAAGTTCAGTTAATAAATTGGCGTGGCGCGGCAAAATTCCCAATTCACCGGCAGTTGAACGTACAATCAGCATATTTATATCTTTTGATAAAACGTCGCCTTTGTCAGGTGTAACCAACTCAAGTCGAATAGTCGCCATTGCTTACGCCTCCTTGAGTTTAGCCGCCTTTTGGACTGCCTCCTCAATGCCGCCGACCATGTAAAACGCGCCTTCCGGTAAGTCGTCATATTTGCCGGAAAGAATTTCTTTAAATCCACGAATTGTATCTTTCAACGCAACGTATTTACCGGGCGAACCTGTGAACGCTTCAGCAACTGCGAACGGTTGAGACAAGAAACGTTGAATTTTGCGGGCGCGTGAAACTGTTAATTTGTCCTCTTCAGAAAGTTCTTCCATACCGAGAATTGCGATAATATCTTGCAATTCTTTATATTTCTGCAAAACTGCCTGTACGCCGCGTGCAACTTCGTAATGTTCCTGTCCTATAATGTGCGGGTCTAAAATTCTTGAAGTTGAATCAAGCGGATCAACTGCGGGGTAAATTCCCAATTCTGCAATTTGACGGCTTAAAACTGTCGTAGCGTCCAAGTGCGTAAATGTTGCGGCAGGCGCGGGGTCTGTCAAGTCGTCAGCAGGAACATAAACTGCTTGTACTGAAGTGATTGAGCCGTGTTTGGTTGAAGTGATTCTTTCTTGAAGTGCGCCAACGTCCGTTGTAAGTGTAGGCTGATAACCGACGGCGGAAGGCATACGCCCTAAAAGTGCGGAAACTTCCGAGCCTGCTTGAATAAATCTGAAAATATTATCGACGAATAACAAAACGTCCTGTCCGCCAACATCGCGGAAATATTCAGCCATTGTTAAGCCAGTCAACGCAACGCGCATACGAGCTCCCGGCGGTTCGTTCATCTGTCCATATACCAGCGCGGTTTTATCAATAACGCCGGATTCTGTCATTTCTGTCCAAAGGTCGTTACCTTCGCGGGTACGTTCACCGACGCCGGAAAATACCGAGTAGCCGCCGTGTTCCGTTGCAATGTTATGAATAAGCTCCATAATCAAAACTGTTTTGCCGACACCTGCGCCGCCGAAAAGTCCAATTTTACCGCCGCGAGCATACGGCGCAATTAAATCTACAACTTTAATTCCTGTTTCCAAAATTTGCGCGGCTGTTTCTTGTTCCTCAAAAGTTGGTGCAGGTCTGTGAATTGGCCAACTTTCTTTGTTGCCAACAGGTTTTGGATTGTTGTCAACAGTTTGCCCCAAAACATTGAAGACGCGCCCTAAGCAAGCCTCACCAACGGGAACTGTTATAGGTGCGCCCGTGTCTTCAGCCTCCATACCGCGCACAAGTCCATCAGTCGAACTCATCGCAATGCAACGGGTAACGCTGTCGCCCAAATGTTGCATAACTTCAGCGATTAAATCTATTTCTACATCGCCGGATTTTCCGGTTATATGTACTGCGTTCAGAATTTTGGGCAGTTCACCGGCGGGAAATTCCACGTCAACAACTGCGCCGATTACCTGAACTACTTTTCCTTTTGCCAATTAAATTCCTCCTTATTAGGAATTTTAGGGATATTAGATACTGTTTTCAATTTTCTCAACGATTAAATTTTGTAACCACTTTGGCGGCTTTGTTTTGCCTTTATCATAATTTTTTATTGTACGATAAGGCGCACGCATTAACCTTGCCAGTCGATTTACAGGTATTCCGGCATTTTGACGCGCATGACGAATTGGATTGTCCAGCGAACTTTTCCACTCATCAAAATCAAATTCAATAACATTAACTATAGGATTTGGATATTCTGAAGTGTCAATATCTTCAATTTTTGAAGGCGGCGGAAAATCTTTTTTGTCAACATCAAATAAATACGTTCCCATAGCGTCTTTAATCCAGTACATTGCCGCCGTTAAATCGTCGCCTTGAGTAAGACAGCCTTGCAAATCAGGTACTATACCAATAAATTTGCCGCTTTCTCCCTGAAAAAAAATTACCGGATAATAAATTTTCATAGCGTTTACCTTCTTTTTAATCCTGCCTGTTTAAGTATTGTTTGCTCCGTGCCTTTATCAAGATCGCCGTTGTGCATTGGCACTGTTGTTTTACGATTCGTTATCGGATTATAAAAATGTTGGTGTGAGCCGTCAGGACTTTTGACTTTGATAAAGCCGTTTTTTTCCAATAGTCGTACCATTTGTTTTGCAGTTAATGGCATTTAAATCTCATCACTCCAAAGCATTAGCACCGCCAACAATTTCGTTAATTTCGTTAGTGATACCGGCTTGACGTACTTTGTTATAGTACAGATTGAGTTTGCCAACTAATTCTTGAGCGTTATCAGTTGCGTTACTCATTGCGTTCATACGTGAAGAAAGTTCAGACGCCGCACTGTGCAACATTGCGCCATAAATTCTTGTAGCAATTCGGCGCGGCAGAAAATCATTTAAAACCGTCACAACGTCCGGCTCGTAAATGTATTCTTCCTTTGAATTGGTAGTGCGCTTGTAGTCATCAGTTACCAACGGCAAAAGTGTAACATCTTCCGGCGTACAACTAATCGCAGAATTAAAACGCGTGTAAACCATTGTAACGTCAATAATTTCGCCGCTCAAAAATCTTTCCATAATTAAATCAGCAATTTCTTTGGCGTGATGATAACTTGGGCGTTCGCTGATACCGTGATAACTTTTAATAATTTTGTAGCCGCGTTGTTTGAAATGTGAAGTTGCCTTGCGTCCAACCGTTATAATTTCAATGTCATCAACATAATCTGCGTCGTGAGTGTCCTGCGCGACACTGATATTTTGAGTATTGTTTGCGTGACGATGTGCGCCCGCTCTAGTCAAACTTTTTTGCGCTTTAAGTTGATCGCCGTCAATACCTTTTGCCATTTTTACCGCGTCAAAATTTTTTTTATGGAAACTTTCTTCTTTGTCTGCATCAGATTCTTCAGGGGACGTGCCGTCATATTCGATTGTTGCATGAGCCTCTTTGAAAATATTGCTGGAATACGCGCCCGCCAATCCTTTATCTGCCGCAATTACCAAAAATAAAAATTTGCCGTCAGTTCTAGTTTGCGCGTCAATCAGTGCTTGCCGTGACATTACAAAAGGACTTTCTTCATCAGTTGACATTTGCGACATAATTCTTTTGATAATATCACGAGTTTTTTCAACGTACGGAATATTTGAAAGTAACGTATCTTTAGCGGCGTTGAAACGTGAACGCGCTATCATATCCATTGCGTTGGTAATTTTTTGGATACTTTTAACCGAGCGAATACGGCGGCGAATATTTTGTAAATTTGCCAAATACAAAAACCTCCTTTCTTTTTCAGGGATTAGGTGTTAGGTGTTAGGTTTTACACTTTCCTAATACCTAACCGCTAAAACCTAAAACCTATTCAGCAGTTTTGTAGTTGATAGTTTCTTTAAATTCTTTAATCGCCGCGCTAATTTCCGCCTCAAGTGCATCATCAAGTTTCTTTTTCTCAACAATTTTCTTGCCAATTTCGGCGTGGCGGCTGTGCATAAATTTCAAAAAATCTGCGTGGAATTGAACAACTTTATCAACGGGAATATCAGTTAAAAATCCTCTAACTGCAGTAAAAATCGTTAAAATCTGATCTTCAACCTGCAACGGCGAATATTGCGCCTGTTTCAAAGTTTCAACCATACGTGCGCCTCTGTCAAGTTGCGCCTTTGTAGCTTTATCCAAGTCAGAGCCGAATTGTGCGAACGCCGCCAACTCACGGTACTGCGCCAAATCCAAACGCATTGTACCGGCAACTTGTTTCATAGCTTTAATTTGCGCCGAGCCGCCAACACGTGAAACTGATAAACCGACTGAAATTGCGGGGCGAATACCTGAATAGAATGAATCTGTTTCAAGCATAATTTGTCCGTCTGTGATTGAAATAACGTTTGTAGGAATGTAAGCTGAAACGTCGCCCGCTTGAGTTTCGATAATTGGCAGGGCAGTAATTGAACCTGCGCCGAGTCTGTCAGAAAGTTTGGCGGCGCGTTCCAAAAGTCTTGAATGTAAATAGAAAACGTCGCCGGGATATGCTTCACGTCCGGGCGGGCGTCTCAAAAGTAATGACATTGCACGATAAGCCGCCGCGTGTTTCGTTAAATCGTCGTAAACGCAAAGGCAATGTCCGTGTTTTTCGTACATAAAATATTCAGCCATTGCAACGCCCGCGTAAGGTGCAAGATACTGCAAAGGCGCAGAATCCGCCGCAGTTGCCGCAACAACTATTGAATATTCCATTGCGCCATGATCTTCCAAAGTTTTAACGACACGTGCAACAGTCGAGGCTTTTTGTCCAATAGCCACGTAAACGCAAATACAATTTTGCCCCTTTTGGTTAATAATCGTGTCAATCGCAATAGCTGATTTACCAATACCTCTATCGCCGATAATCAATTCACGTTGTCCGCGTCCAATAGGTACAAGCGCGTCAATCGCTTTTAAACCTGTCTGCAACGGCTCATGAACTGATTTTCTGTCAGCAATACCGGGAGCTTTAAATTCGACAGGGCGGCTTTGAGTTGTTTCAATAGGTCCTTTGCCGTCGATAGGGCGTCCGAGTGCATCAACTACGCGCCCAATCATATTATCGCCAACCGGAACCTGCATAATTCGCGCAGTGCGTTTTACCGTTGCGCCTTCTTTAATTTCGTTGTCGCGTCCGAGTATAACCGCACCAACGTTATCCTGCTCAAGGTTAAGAACCAGCCCAAAAATATCATTGCCGAAATCTAACAATTCGCCGGACATTGCTTTATCTAAGCCGTGAATGTGTGCAATACCATCGCCGACCTCTATAACCGTGCCGACTTCATCAACATTTAAATCGACGTTGTAATTTTTTATCTGATCCTTAATTATAGCAGTAATTTCATCTGGATTTATTTTCATATTTTTTGAGTCACCTTCTTTTGGGATTAAGGCTAATTTTTTTTATTTTTTGTATGTACTTTCTTTGTGTGCGTCAAAGAAAGTACCAAAGAAAGACGCTTTATCGCGCGTCCGCCGCTTGGGTTTACGCACGCTCCAACCGTGTGAGCCGCCAGAGGCGGCGCGTAGTTTTTCGCACGCTCCAACTTTAACTTTTTACGGCGGCACAGGACGCGCTTTTTTTTTCCATTATTTAACTAGCCTCTATTCGCCGAATTTACCGCAAGCGTACCTTTCAAACTGCGTAAACGTCCTGCCGCACTGCCGTCAATTCGTTTATCGCCTATCGTTACAATCAGTCCGCCTAAAATTGATTTATCTTCGTGTTTACGAATTTGAATTTTTTTGCCGGTTACTGCCGCAAGTTTTTTAGTAAGCTGATTTTCCTGCGTCTTTGTAAGCGGAAACGCCATTACTACATCTGCTACCAAAATTCCCTGCTCCTGATTTTTTAAGCCCGTGAAAATTTCGTAAATCTCGTTGAAAATTCCAATTCGATTTTTATCAACCAGCAACAGTAAAAAATTCATTACTTCGGCTGAAATTTCATCTTTGAAAGCCTTTGCAAGTAAATCTTTTTTCGCTTGATGCGGGATTAACGGATTCTGAAAAAATTTCACTGCTTCCGGCAAATTGAAAACGTCTTCTTGAATTTGTTTTAAATCTTTGTCGTAAGCGTCAAGTTTTTTTTCTTCCAATGCAAGTTCAAAAATTGCGCGAGCGTACTTCGTGGCAAGCTGAATATTTAACATTTAGCCCACCTCTACTTTACGCCTTCAATGTTATCAAGACCGGCTATAAAATCGCTTACAAGTTTATCATTTTCTTTGGAAGTAAGATTTTTTTCGACGATTTTTTCAGCCGCCGCCAAACTCAAGGTTACAATTTCTTTTTGCATTTGCTCAAAGGCGCGGGCGCGTTCGTTTTGAATTTCAAGTTGCGCGTTTTGCTTTAAGCGTTCAATTTCTTTTTTAGTTTCGGCAACCAGTGCCTCACGTTCCTGCCGCGCCGTAAGTTCAGCTTTTTCAACTATTTCTGCGGCGCGTTTTTGTGCGTCTGCCAACTGCGATTTATATTGCTTTAAAGTTTCTTCAGCGGCTTTTTTGTCGTCGTCCGCTTTTTTGATAGTTTCTTTAATTTTGTCAGAGCGTTGTTTCAACATTCTTGCAACCGGCTCATAAGCCAACGCACGCAGTATTGCCGCTAATATCAAAAAGTTTACAACCTGCGCGATCATTGTTGCATTTATTTCTATCAAAAGAAATTCCTCCTCTCCGATTTTATTCGCCGTCGCCGCAAATTAAATCTGTAATTTCTTCGATTCTGTCAAGCGGAAACGGTGGAGACGAAATTGGTTTCATTGCCAAAGAAATTAGCTTAACGGGATTATCATCAGCGGCAATTCTGTTTGAGTGCAGTACGCCGCAAATTTTGCAACGATGAATAATTTTCCATTCGCCATTTTTCATTATCCAAATTGCAACCGGCTCCATAATTCCGCCGCAATTAGCATCTCTGTCGCCGGGTTCGTCGTCCAAATGCTGACTTGTCAAACAATACGGGCAATGGTTACGGTGATTAGTTCCCGCGCCCGTTTCAACTACAAGCCGCCCGCAATTTTTGCAAATAAACGGCTCGTCGCAAGCGTGATTTTTATAATATCCTTTGGCAAAAAGTTTTCTTTTATTTTCTCTATTCAATGCTTTTACCTCCAAAATTTTATTTTTATGGAGGCGCAACTTGTAAGCAACCTCCCGATTAGCTTACAAGTTTTATTGCATTAAATTTTTTCAAAAGTCATTCTCCTAACTAAGAATCAACCGCCAATCAACGGGTTAGCATAAAGCATAATCAACGCAACAACAGCGGCGATAATTGCCATAGCTTCAATCAAACCGACTGAAATAAGCGTGTTTGTAAAAAGTGTGCCTTGAGCTTCCGGCTGGCGTGTAATACCTTCAATAAATTTGCTTGTAACAATACCATCACCGAGACCTGCGCCAATCGCTGCGAGTCCCATACAAATACCTGCTCCAATAAGAGCCGCCGCTACCATAATTGCTTGTTCCATTTAAAAATCCTCCTAAAATTTAAAATTAACTTATCCATCAATAGAATTGTAAAAATCTTCATCGTAGACGCCGTAAAATTTTTCACCAAAAACAAGCCAGTAAACAATTTCCGCGCCCATTGCGTAACCGCTGCCTTCAGCAACTGTACCGTTTGGATTTAAAAATGAAAAGTTGCCGTCTTCGTCAACGAAATAAACTTTTCTTTCGCCAACGTCGTAAGCAAACATCATTTCATTTTCCTTGCTCCAATCAGTATTTTCAGGTTTTATGCTGTCAAAAACAAAGTAGTTAAACGAAATAATGCAGGGCGTTTCTTCATTTACCAAAGTTAAAGTGTCCTTTTTCAGAAAATATTCGTAACCTTGATGCTGATAGAAAACTTTTAAATTCTCGTCAGAATGAGGATCACGAACGCCTGCA
The DNA here is from genome assembly GCA_937877565.1 of uncultured Selenomonadales bacterium. Taxonomy (GTDB): domain Bacteria; phylum Bacillota; class Negativicutes; order Selenomonadales; family Selenomonadaceae; genus Quinella. The sequence goes on from CALFJB010000056.1 coordinate 77,027, forward strand.
GTTGCAGTAGAAAAAATTGTTGTAATTAAAATTGCGACAAGAAAAAATTTTTCCGGCACAAGCATTACTCCTTAACAGTTTGACTAAAAACCACTTTTAAATTAGTGGCTGTCCTTAACAGCGTTACCTAAATAAGCCATACTAAGCATCGTAAAAATAACCGCGTGAACACAGCTGATAAAAATACTAAATCCCAACCACGCCACGCTCGGAAGTGATAACCAGAATGGATTTTCCGTCAAATGAAGTAAAACGATAATCAGAATTTCGCCCGCGAGAATGTTACCGAATAGACGAAAAGCCAACGTGATAGGTTTTGCAATTTCTTCAATCGCATTGATGACGACGAACGGGGCTATAGGCTGGAAAAAGTGCGCGATATAGTGTCCGCCCTTGAAATATAATCCCAAGACATGTACCAAACAAACAACCATTAAAGCTAATCCCAAAGTTGTATTTAAATCGTTTGTCGGCGATTCAAGAAATGGTATCAAGCCCAAAAGGTTACTTGTCAGCAGGAATAAAAACAGCGACACGATAAACGGCGCAAGAAACATTCCGCGCTTGCCCATCATACCTTCAATTTGCCCGTGCAACCATTCTACGATTATTTCAATGAAGTTTTGCCAGCCTGTTGGAATAACTTTTAAACTTCGGACGGCAAGACAAGAGACAGCAATAGCAATAATCATAGCAAGCCACGTCATTTCTAAGGTTTCAATGTTGAAAGTCAAGCCCATAAATTGAACAGTCTCACGAACGCCAATATGTTCCATAAATTCACCTCCTCTCAAAATACACCAAAACACCTAGCGCGGTTACGTAGAAAACAATAAAACACACCGACGACGTTATAAATAACTCCGTCGATATTTTAGCGGCAACCGCCAAAACTACTGAAATCATCAGCAACCGCAATAACAATCCAATTAACATTGTGCGTTTCGCCTGTGCAACATTCATATTTGCCGCAGTTTCAAGCCGCGCCGCCGTCGATAGGAAATAAAAAAAAGCCAACAACGCGCCTATAAACACCGAGCCGCACAAATAAAATTGTCCAATGGAAATTAATTGTATCACTAACATTGCGGCTACTGCAAGAAAAATCTTATAGCCGCGCTTGAATCTTAAAATTACCTGTCTCATGCTTGAAACATTCGCCGCGCAAAATTTTTTCCCTGCAAAAATTTTCAATAAAATAAAAAAGCCCGTGCCTTACAAGGTACGAATTAAATTTATTTTAAAAAAATCAATTTTTTCTGTTGGCAATTTCACTTTGAATTGTTTCCCACATTTTATGCTCGATTGGATAATTATTGTCAGTAAGATGAATTCCAATAGGATTATCATTTTTTTGAAAAAGAACTTCGCCGTTTGTCTTTTGAGTAAAATAATAATATGGATAAGTTACTGCGCCGTTTTCACGAACTTCTTTTGATTTCACGTATACAATTATTGAATATGAGCCTCTGTGCGCCCACCAGTCTTTCCCCAATTCTTCATTATATTTAATCGTTTCAGTCATCAAATAAATTTTAGTTTTAAAAAGTGGTTCCGTTCCGCAATAAACTTCGCGTGCGCTTGCTTGCGGAGTAAAATTCAAAAATATTCCAACTGCCAAAAATGCAACCATTAAAAGTTTTTTCAACATTGCAAACAACCTCCTCAAAATTTTTTCCAATTATATCACATTCAGTTTCAATTTAAATAAAAAAATTGCCCCGAATTTCTTCAGGGCTTTTAAAAAATTTCGCGCAGGTTTATTTTCTGGATTTAAAATCTTCGTCAACGTCTTCGCGCCATTCGTCGGCAACTTCGTCCATACTTTTAGCCGCCATTGCCGCGCCGAAAAATTTTGACATTGAGGCATATCTTGCCCGCGTTCCGCTGCTGTCATTGTGATAATTTACCGTTCGATTTTTGGAAATTCCAAGATGACTTGCAACGTCAAACGCATCAATATTTGCGCCCATAAATACGAAGTCCCAGCCTTTTTCTTTTTGAGTTTCGACAAGTTTTTTAATATCGTTGTAACTGTATTTGTGGCTTGAATTTTCTTCACCGTCAGTTGTAATAATGAAAATCGTTTTGGCGGGTACGTCTTCAGGGCGGGCGTATTTGTGAATATTTCTGATATGTTTAATGGCGTCGCCCATTGCGTCAAGTAAAGCCGTATTTCCGCGTACAAAATATTCTTTTTCGGTTAGAATTGGTACTTCAGAAATTGGCAACCTATCATGAATTACTTCGGATTCATGGTCAAAAAGTACGGTTGAAACAAGCGCGGCATTTTCTGAATTTTTATGTTTGCCGAGCATTGAGTTAAAACCGCCGATAGTATCTTTTTCGAGTCCGCTCATTGAACCGCTACGATCCAGAATAAAAATCATTTCAGTCAAATTTTCCACAATTAAAACCTCCTAATTATTTTACAAAACGCGGCTTTAAAATCAACGTCACGAAATAAATTGCCGCCGCACAAACTACAATAGTTGAACCTGCCGCAGAATTTAATTCATAAGCTAAAAATAATCCCGTCAAGCCGGAAATTAACGCCGTTGCCACACTGAAAACGTGATACGCCTTCACAGAGTTTGTAACATTTCTTGCCGCTGCCGCCGGTAAAACTAAAAGCGCGTTTATTATCAAAATTCCTACCCATTGGATTGAAAGTGCAACTACTACCGCCAAAATTACCGCGAAAATTGATTCAACTTTTTGTGTGTCAATTCCACGACTCCGCGCCAACGTTTTATTTACTGACGAAATTAAAAGCTTGTTGAATAAAAAAATCCAGCTTACAAAAACCAAAACAAATACAATCGACAAATAAATTAAATCTTCCTGCGAAATTGAAAGTAAATCGCCAATTAAAAATCTTGAAAATTTATTAAATTGTCCGCCCGCCGACATCAGCATTAAACCAAGTGCAATAGCCGTCGAACTGAACACACCAATAACCGTATCTGCGCCGCTGTGCGCTTTATTTTTTATGTAAGTTATCAGCAACGCAAAAATTATTGAAAAAATTATCAAGCCGAAAATTTCACTGCCGACGCCGAAAATTGCGCCAAGTGCAATTCCCGTAAATGCGCCGTGTCCCAATGAATCAGAAAAAAAAGCCATTCGGTTTGATACAACCATTGTTGACAAGATACCGAACAGCGGAGTTACCAAAAGTATTGCGCAAAGCGCGTTCCTCATAAATTCAAATTCAAACATTTCAATCAAACAAAATTTTCCCTGCGTCAAGTTGAGTGGACAAAATATTTTCAGCCATTTTCAGTTGCGTATCCTCAAAGTCATTCAAATCCATATCCCGTGACATTTGCAAAGGAGTTTTCAAATCAACTTCAACATCCGGAACAATTCCGATACCGTCGATACTGCGACCATTCGGCGTGTAATATTTTGCTATTGTCAATTTCAAGCCGTCGTCGTGGAACATTGGAATAACAGTTTGTACCGAGCCTTTGCCGTAGGAAGTTTTACCGACGATTAACGCCGCCTTAGTGTCCTGTAAAGCCCCGCTCAAAAGTTCGGACGCGCTTGCACTGTTTTGATCCAGCAAAACGACTATTGGAAATTTCGGCTGTTGCAAATTTGAGGTGTAAACTTCCTTTTCGCCGTCACGTTTTATAACTGAAACGATTGTACCGGCGGGAACAATTTCCTGCGCAATTTCAACGCAACTTGTAATGACGCCGCCGGGATTTTGCCGCAAATCTAAAATCAAGCCCTTCATTCCGTTACTTTCCAATTCTTGCACGATATTTTTAAATTCTTTGCCGGAATTTTCGCTGAAATTAGAAATTCTAATGTAGCCTTCGCGGTCGTCAAGCATTTTTCCGGCTACGGTTTTAACTTGGATAACGTCTCGGGTAATTGTATAAGTTTTGTCCTCTTCGCCTTCACGACGAATTAAAAGTTCAACATTTGTACCTACTTCGCCGCGAATTTTCATAGCAACTTCACCCGGTTCAATTTCGCTGATTGGTTGAGAATTTACCGCCAAAATAGAATCGCCCGCAAGCAAGCCGACTTTTTCGCCGGGACTTTCAGGAATGACGCCCAAAACTTGAACGCCGCCATCACGAAAACCCATATAAACGCCAATACCGCCGAAACTTCCGCTTGTTTCAGTTTTCAGTTGGTTATAAAGTCTTGGCTCAAGATAAATTGAGTGCGGGTCGTCCAAAGAGCGCACCATTCCGCTAATTGCGCCGTTTACAAGTGAATCTTCTTCGACTTCGCGAACGTATTGGGATTCTATAAATTTCATTGCGCCAATAAGCCGCGCAAGGTTGCCAACGCTTTTAGCGTCGAAACTCAAGGCAACGCAAAGCCCAACGATTGTGCCAATAGAACTGACCAACGCCACTAAAATAACCCCAATGATTGTTTTTTTACTCATCAAATTGCCTCATTCAAAAATTTTTGCAAAGATTTTTTCACGTTATTTTATTGCAAGCTGTATATTTTTGTCAACATTTTAAAATTTGCGGCAGTGTTTCCGTTTAGTATTTTCTTCAAATTGCGGAGCAATTCCCTAACCATTAATCACTATCCACTAGAATATGTTTACAAACAAGTTTGGAAAAAATGGGCGTCCAAGGATGGACGCCCGCCGCGCTTGCAATGCGACTTAGAGAGCACGCCTGCTAACGCAGCCGCGCAAGGACCATTGCTCCGCCGTGATGGCGATATAATCTGCGCCAAAGAAAGAAAAGCCGTTTTAAAAAAATCTAAATTAAGAATTTGTAAACACGTTATAGTTCCTAATATCGGGAATTTGCCAATCAATAGGTTTTTCGCCAATCGACGCTAGAAAATTATTTACTTTGGAAAATGGACGGCTGCCAAAAAATCCTCTGTCGGCAGAAAGTGGACTTGGATGCGCTGATTCAATTATAAAATGGCGCGGGTTAGTTATCATCGCCTTTTTCGCTCGCGCAGGATTTCCCCATAAGATAAACGCTAACGGCTTTTCGTGTTCGTTCAAAAGTTCAATGATTCTGTTTGTGAAAATTTCCCAGCCTTTGCCTTTATGAGAATTTGCCGCGTGCGCCCGTACCGTTAAAACCGCGTTCAAAAGTAAAACGCCCTGATCTGCCCAATATTTTAAGCAGCCGTTATTTGGAATTGTGCAATTTAAATCTGCGCGAAGTTCCTTAAAAATATTTTGAAGTGAAGGAGGCGGCGGAACATTCGGCAAAACTGAAAAGCTTAATCCGTGCGCTTGTCCCGGCTCGTGGTACGGGTCTTGTCCCAAAATTACAACTTTTGTATCAGCATAACTTGTAAAATGCAAGGCATTAAAAATATCGTACATATCAGGAAAAATTTCTTGCGTGCGATATTCGCCAATTAAAAATTTTCGCAGTTCCTGATAGTACGGTTTTTGTAATTCGTCATCAAGTAAATTTGCCCAATCGTTTTTAAAAATTTTCATATTAATCTCCGAGCGATAAATTTTTTGAAATTTTGCTGTAAGCAATGCACAATCCCAAAGAGTACCAGAAAATTCTGCTGGGTACTGAAGTTTCAAAGTTAAATTCTGTCAAACCGTGCAACATAAAGCCCCAAAGTACGCAGAAAAATACCAGCCATTCAAAATTTTTGTCTTTGAACCAACGCCGTAAACTGAACCAGCTAAAATATCCCCACATCAACAAAAATGTAGACGCGGCGATAATTCCGCACTCCGCCAACAGTTGAAATATATTGCTGTGAGCGTGTTCCAAATAAGTTTCTTTAGCGTCCGGCGAAATGTACTTTGTTTGGTACGCGTCTTTATATTGCCCGTAACCTACGCCAAAAATTGGATTGTCTTTGAACATTTGAAACGCACTTGTCCAAACTAACATTCTTTCAGAATTTGACTTTGCCCGCAAATCGCTTGTAGTATCTGCACTTTTCGACGAGTGCAACGCGGTTACAAAAATTCCTCCGCCAATTATCAAAATTGCAACGACGGCGGCGAATAGTTTTAAATTTTTTCGGGAATAAAGCAAAACCATCAGCGGGATTAAAATTATTGTGGACAGCCAAACGCCGCGCGTACCGTTAAACAGTAACGCCACAATTCCTACAAACGCCGCAACCGTAAAATAAATTCGCAGTGATTTTTTCTGAATTTGTAAAAATAAAACGACGTACAGCGGCAGGAAAATTCCAATAACGCTGCCTTGTGCCATTGGCGTTAAAAATCCGCCGTATCTCCAAATGCCATCAAAATTTTTAAATCCTTGCACTATTACCGACAAATTGCTGATGAAAACGCCGACAAATAGCAGCTGTACCAGCGTTAAAATTTTTTTCCTGTCAAGGCAAATGAACATTACCGGAAACAAAACTAAAATATGCCCTATATATTTATCCAGCCAACTTTTCACGCCAAATAAAATATCTTCTGAAGTCAGCGCGGAAATTAACACCGCTACGAATAACGCGGCTATTGAGGCGAAAATTTTTTTGTATTCGCTGAAAATAATTTTTACGTCGTCATTTTTTCGATAAAGTCTGTGAATCATTCCTAAAATCGACAGCACCATAAAAATATTTCCCGCCGCCTTTGAAATTGGCAAGAATAAAGAAAAGCCGCACAAATAGTAAAATGTGCGCTTTTCAATTTCGGTTATGTTTGAAAAATTTTCTATCATAGTTATCAATGGTGGAAAAGGCGAATATGTGTAAACGCCATAACAATTCCGTACTTGTCGCAAGTTTCAATAACGTTATCATCACGAATGGAGCCGCCGCTTTGTGCGATAAATTCCACGCCGGATTTATGGGCGCGTTCGATATTGTCGCCAAACGGGAAAAAAGCATCTGAACCTAACGCCACGCCTTTTAAATTTTTCAGCCACGCAATTTTTTCTTCGTCAGTGAATTTTTTGGGACGTTCGGTAAAAACGCGCTGCCAATCGTTCAAAATATCGTCGCTTTCATTGCCAATGTAAACATCAATAGCGTTATCACGGTCGGGGCGTTTAATATCAGCTTTGAACGGCAAATTTAAAACTTGCGGACTTTGGCGCAAAAACCAAAAATCAGCCTTATTGCCTGCAAGTCTCGTGCAATGAACGCGGCTTTGTTGCCCCGCGCCAATTCCAATAGCTTGCCCGTCTTTGACGTAGCAAACAGAATTAGATTGCGTGTACTTCAAAGTTATCAGCGCAATAAGTAAATCGCGTTTCGCCGCGTCAGTGAAATTTTTATTCGCCGTCGGAACGTCTGTTAAACAATCCGTAGAAATTTTTATATCGTTGCGAAGTTGTTCAAAAGTCACGCCAAAAACTTGCTTGCGTTCAATCGCCGCCGGTTTATACGCGGGATTCATTTTCAAAATTAAATAACTGCCCTTACGTTTGGATTTCAAAATTTCCAACGCTTTATCTGTGTAAGATGGCGCAATAATTCCGTCGCTGACTTCGTTTTTTAGATAATTTGCCAAAGTTTCATCGACTTCATCAGAAATAATTGCAAAGTCGCCGTAGGAGCTCATTCTGTCTGCGCCGCGTGCGCGTACATAAGCCGCCGCCACGTCTGAAAGTTCGCCATTGACGAAATAAATTTTTTTCAAAGTTTCGTCAAGCGGTAAACCTACCGCCGCGCCTGCCGGTGAAACGTGTTTGAATGACGCCGCCGCCGGTAAATTTGTAGCCTCGCGCAGTTCTCTTACAAGTTGCCAACCGTTTAAAGCGTCCAACAAATTTATATATCCCGGCTTGCCGTTCAAAACTTCAAAAGGCAATTCGCCGCCTTCTACAAAAACTTTTGCCGGTTTTTGATTCGGGTTGCAACCGTATTTTAATTCCAGTTCGTTCAAAAAAATTTCCTCCTGCCGTAAAAATAGATTCACTCTATCAATTTAATTTTGAGTGTCAAAAAATTATAATTTCAAGTTTGCAGTTAAATTCATTCAACAGAAACTTTTAGCGGTTTTTAAATTCAATTCATTCATAAATTTTTTTATGCGTAAGAATTAATTTATTTTATCAATTTAGTTTTGAGTAGTCAATTTTTCCTACAACCAAAAAAGAGCACTACCGAACGTGCTCTTCTTTGTCGCCATATACCCTTCCTTGTCATCGCCATTGACAAGTCTCCCACGCGGTATATTAACACAGACTTTTCAATTTGACAAGCATTTTTTAATTGGCGGCGATAATATTTTTTTTCAATAGTTGCAGAGTATTTTTATCAAAAATTAGAAAGTTTTTTTAATTTTTGCAGACGCGGTTACACCTTGTTGAATACCCATCCAACCTGTAACATTAAAATCGACGACCCACGCGCTTTTTTTGTTGGCTTGCATTTGCCAACCAAGTTCAATCATTGCGCTTGAGCCTTTAACGTCACTTTCAGCAGTATTGTAATTTTTATACTTCGCACTTGTACCGCCGTTAAATTCGTACTGATACGCAAGACCGGTATAAATTTTACTCAAGCCGCTAACACGAGTTGTAAGTTTGTAGCCGAGTCTAAATTTGCCACTGTCCACTGAATCAAAATTATAACGTTCGCCTGTCGTTAAATCAGCTGTAATTCCGTTAATGTGATTGTGCGCGTAAATTCCATAGACGTGCAATAAATTATTTTTGTTAAGGCGCATAAGTTTACCAACTCTTAAATGACCTGCGAAAACCGGCGCGGAGGCATTATAACCAATTACATTGGGGGAGTTGTAATTTTTCAAAACTTCAGAAATAAAAGAACAATCTGTAGTAGTTTTACCGCCACGAAAACTTGCTTCATAATAAAAGCCGTTATTTTGAATTTTTCGCCCAATCAATCCGGCGGCAAAATATTTTGAACTTCCGCTGCCGTGTGTACCGTTTGGCAAATAACTGTCAAAGTCAGATTTTCCATAATCTACAAGCGGCGCAAAAACCCACGTATTGCCTGATTGAGTTTCAATGGCGCGAGCAAATCCTAAATCTATACCGGCAGGCTTGGATTTTATGTAAGAACCACCGCCGGTTTTAGTTTTTAATCTTCCGCCGTCCATACTTGCAAAAACGCCAAAACTTTTATTTATAACGGCGGCAATTTGCCCGGTAACTGCGCTTTTATCATCGTTATCAGCGTTGGCGTCAGTGGCTGCCTCCTCCAATTCTTCAAGCGGCAACCAATCCATAATTCTATCAGTACCGCGTGAAACAGATTCATTTGCATTTGCCACACTTTGAGCGGCGGCTTTTGAATCTTCGTTTACTACAGCATTGCCGAGCGTCATAACCAAATTATTTCCGTTGTTTGTAATATTTGCGTCGTAAATCAGCGATACGCCTTCAGCAAATTTTACATTACTTGAACTTGGCGAACCTGTAATACCATTGGAATTTGAAAGTAAATTAACATAATCGCCGGTTTTAAGGAGACTATCAGCACCAACATAAGCAGTTATCGCCGAATTTCCAATATTTGTACCTGAAGAATCAGTAAGCGTCAAAATTGTATTTCTGCTTGTAGTGTTGCTGGGAATATGAAAATTTAAATTATCAAAGCCGTAAATATTTTTAGCAGTCAAACCGCTTGAATAAATATTCAAAGTGTTGCCGGAAGTTGTTCCCGCGTCGCCAAAATAATTTGAATAAATGTACGCGCCTGAAAGGTCGGGATTTCCGAAAATATTTACCGTGTTATTCGTAGAAATTGCATTTGGCATTGAAACATAAGAATTGCTATGTTTGCCGCCGTTAATTGTAAAAGTGTTACCGTCAAAATTTAATTTATAATCGCTTGCATTACTAATATTTAATTCCAAAATTATATTATTGAAATTGAAAGTATTTTGGTAAAGCGTGCCGGTAAAATCCCCGTCGTTAATGTCGATATGAGCTTCACCGTCGCTGATTGTAATTTTATTATAGCTTGCCTCGTTAAAAGTTGCTCTACCGCCGGTAACCGAACCGGTATATTTGAGTTCTAAATTTTGATCATATGTATAAGTTCTGCCATTAATCGTCACGGATTCGCCGCGATTCACTCTGTAGCCGTTTACAATCAGGGCATCATAACCTGCAATAATTTCGTTTCCGGAGTAGTATTCTTCATTGTCGCCCGTCAATGAATTAATATCTTCATCTGTAAGGACTATATTTTCAGCAAAGGCAACGCCGCTGTAAAACGTCATGGAGCTTGCAACAATTCCGCACAATACAATTTTTTTAAGCGTATCTGAATTTTTCTTTCCAATATTTTTTCTGATAGATTTAAGCATTGAAATTACCTCCGCTACAAATTAAAATTCATATCTAATACCGCCATACGGTCCTTGTAAATTAAAAGTTCCGTGATCGTTTTTGTGTTTGATATTGGCATGAATTTTTCTGTAGCCGATGTCAATTCCCAATCTTTCATGCGGATTGTACCGAATACCTGCCTCAAAATCGTAGAAGTGTCCGTAACCGCCAAAATACATTCCGGAAATATGAGCGTAGGCTTTCAAATTATCCCAAAGTTGCGTATGTCCACCAATTCCCAAAGTTGGAACGGGTACGCCAATTTTTTCACTTTCAGTGCGCGTTTGATTATTTAAATCTTGCCTTGTACTAACGGCTGTACCTGTTGCCGAGCCCTTCCAATAAATTCCAGTAACGCCGTAACTCCAATCAACGCCGCTATTCCATTTTTCAGTTATTGGATTTGTAATTTGCAACTTCAAATAGTGAAAATCGCTTTTTGAATGAACATTGCCGCGCAAATTTGTTCCGCCGAATAAAAGCGGATTCGCCCTTGTAAATATTCTGTCGCCGTGAACGCGAATATAATCCATTGTAAAACGTTTGTAACGAAAAATAAGCTCCGGTGCTTTATCGTTGCCAAAACCTAAATCATCTTTTAATCCAACGCTGCCATCTCTATAACGTATTTTGTCAGATTGAACTTTAATATCCATGTGCGGCGCAAAATATCTGCCTTCAATCGAAAATTTGAAAACTTTTTTATCAGATTCTTCAGTTGCGCCATTTATGAGCGTTTCAGCCGCTTTTAAGCGTTCTGTATCAGCGTGCGTAGGGGAGGGCTTTTTCAGCTGCTGAAGCAATAGCTGTGCTAAATAAGCATACTGAACCTGTTGCCAGAAGAAGTTTTAATAAATTTTTCTTCATAATGTTAAACCTCCAAAAAAAATTTTGTTGCACAAACAACATTTGAAATTATTCAAGTTTACATAAATTATTCCTGCAATGAATTTGATTTTTTATATATTTTTAAGGTAGTGAAAAATTTTTGAATTTAAATTTTATAACGCTGATGAATTTAATTTTGGTAAAAAAAATAACAATCCGTGAATCTATCAGATTGTTATACTAGGCGGTGTTGAATAATTCACAACTCGCTAAAATTTTTCAAAGATTTTATTTTAAATGTACTTTTCTTTTTCCGGAGCATGCGCGGCTGCGTAGCAGGCGTGCTCTTTAGCGAAAAGAAAAGTACCAAAAGAAAAGTGCTCTCTTGACCGAATATGATTCTTTCCTAAATCAATATTCGGCGGCGGTCATCCTTGACCGCCGTGTTTCCCCTTCGTTTAAAGTTATTATTCAACACGCCCTAATTAAAATATCAATTCAATTTGCAAGCAATTTTTTAATTGGCGGAAATAATATTTTCTAAAATTGTTGCCGAATCTTCAACGCAACCAATGCACGGGCGCAAATTATTTCTACGAATATCTTTGCAATTAACCGCGCCGACTTTTTCTAAAAATTTTTTATCCAGCTCGTCAACCAATTTAGTATCTTCGCCGTATTTCGCTTTTAAAACCAATTCGCCCGCGTAAAGTGCGCCGCATTTAATCGCACGTCCGCCGGAATATGGCGCGGCAATTTTTTTAGCCTCGTCGTGAGAAAGTTTGGCATCTTCGCAAAATGCACAAAGTACAGACTGCGAACAACTGTACGCGCCGCTCATATATTCAACCGCTTGTGAAACTTTATCGCTCATCGTTATCGCTCCTAAAAATTTTTTTACGCTAAATCTTTGCCCGCGTCCGCCAAAATTTTCATCTGCTCCATCGTCTGTTCTTCGGTAACAAGTTGCGGCGCACCGTTGATAATTGTTTCATAGAGCGCGTCATAAAATCTTGCGTAGTCGCCAACTTCGGATTTAACTTTTTCTTCGTGATATTCGCCTGCGTCGTCGTAATAAATAATTGTGCCGTAATTTTCCGGCGCGTCAATTCCAAAATCGCTGTGACCGGCAGGAAGATAAAATTTTTTCAAGTCAGCCTCTTGCCTGTCCTGTTCAGCTTTTATAAATGTGCCGCGTGTGCCGTAAACTTCAAAACTCGGACGAATTTTAGCGCGGAAATAACTTGATTGTACCGTAACTTTAAAGCCGTCGTAGAAAAAATCTAAATCAAAATAATCATTCATACGCCCCGCGCCCAAAAGTTGCCGAACGTCAGCATTAACTTTTTGCGGCTTGCCGAAATACGCCAAAACTTGATCTACTGTGTGACAAGCGTGCGTATATAAAAAAGCGTGGTCGCGGTTGTAAGTTTTTTCATTTTCTGGAGTTGCGGCGCGGTAATAATCGTAGTGCATACAAACTTCAAAAATTTTTCCCAACTTGCCGGACTCAATAACTTTTTGCACAGTCAAAAAATCGCTGTCAAAGCGGCGATTCTGATAACATTGCACGGTTACGCCTTTTTCTTTGGCAAGTTTGAAAAGTTCGGCGGCGTCTTCAACATTTGTAGCGAAAGGTTTTTCAACCACACAATGTTTGCCCGCCTCCAAAACTTTTTTAGCCATTGAGTAATGAGCTTCGCTCGGCGTGTTCACTATTACCACGTCAATTTCAGGGTCGTTCAAAATTTTTTCAAGGTCGTCCGTGTATTCGACGCCTTCAATATTTCCCCAAACATTTGGGCGAAGTGTACGCTGATAAATTGCCTTGATTTTAATTTTGTCGGGGCGATTCAATGAAAACGGCAAGTGATAACGATTTGTACTTTTGCCGTTGCCAATGTGGGCGATAACTAATTTTCTTGACATTGTAAAGCCTCCTCAAATTTCAATTCCGACTTGTTCACGTCCGCCTTGTAAAATCTGCGCGACAATACCGCTGATATTTAACATTTCTTCGGCGCGTTCAAAATCTTGTGAGTCAATCATTTCAATGAAAGTTTCAAATTCGTAAAGCATACGGTGTTTATCTTCGTCAAAAGCTTGAACGTTGCCGTCGCCGTTGTTGTAATTGACAATGTAGGCATCAATCATATTTGCCGGAATTTCCATAAAAATATTGCCTTTATCGCCTTGAATCGTTGAGGCGGTAAGAACCTGACAATCTTTTGCGCCAATGCAAACGGCTTTAAAATTTTCATAGTCTAAAACCATTACGCCGCTTGTATCAATCCCGCGTTCAATGTTCGCCGTGTACGTGAAACTTTTGGGCTTGCCGAAAAGTCCAACAACAAAATTTATATTGTAAACGTTAATATCCATCAACGCGCCGCCGGCTTTTTTCGGATCAAACGCGGGTAAAATTTCACCCTGTTTAAAAGCGTCGTAGCGGCTGGAATATTGGCTGTAATTCATACTGACAATTTTAATATCGCCGAGTTGCTTTAAATCTTCGCGAATGCTCAAATACGCGGGCATATAATGCACTGTTAAAGCCTCAATCAAAATTTTTTTATTTTCAGCGGCAATTTTTTTCAAGTCCTGAAATTCTTCAACAGTTGTAACTGCGGGCTTTTCAACGATAACATTTTTTCCGGCAAGCAACGCCTTTTTTGCAAATTCGTAATGTAAGTTGTTAGGCAGTGCAACATAAATTGTATCAAGTTTTTCATCTGCCAAAAGTTCGTCGTAGTCGAAATAAATTTTATCAAGTTTATACTGCGCCGCCAAATTTTCAACGCGCTCTTTACTTCTCAACGTTCCAAGAATCGCCTTGTAACCAATTTTCAAATTGCCAATTTCCGGCAAAAATTCCTGTACAATTTTACCTGTTCCCAAAATTCCCAAATTCATAAAATCACCTCAAATTTTTTTATAAAATTGCATCTTCAGCCCAATTAATATCAATTTCGACACTGCGACGCATTTCCTTATCTTTTATAAATTCGGCGCGTTTTTTTATCGCCTTGATAAATTCTTTGCTTTGCGTAATTTCAGCCACTTCGTAAAAAACTTCACTAATCCAACAAAAAGTATCATTGGAGCATTTATTTTCGATAAAATCAATCGTCTTTTTTATGTCACGAGTAAGAATTTCAATTTCTTTATCGCAACATTTTTGTATACCGTTGTACCATTCGTCTTGAGTTGTTACGCAAATTCTTTTACGTTCGTTAAGTACAACTTTAATTTCTTTCAAAATATTTGGTTCGGTAATTTGAAATTGATTTTTTTTAATGTCAATGGCAATTCCCGCCGTAACCAGAAAAACTTTTTCAGCTTGAGTTGCGATTTTCTGATTGGCAAGCCCTGCAAAGTCTCTGAAGACACGAGATAATTTATCAGCGGGTACAATTCCGCCGCCAACTTCATTGCTAACAAAAATAACCGTCGCGCAGGATTTTTGAGCGGCGGCTATTAGTTTGTCAATAAAAATTTCAAATTCAGAAAAAATATTTTCGTCGTCAAGATTTTTAGTCAGAATCCAATTTGTTAAATACATTGTCACGCAGTCGAAAAGAATCACATTTTCAGTTACGGTTGGAAAAATTTTATCTGCGTCGAAAGGAGCTTCATAATTCGCCCAATTATTATTTCTACGCGCTTGATGAATTTTGACGCGCTGCGCCATTTCTTCATCAAAAATTTGTGAAGTTGCAATATAAGCGGCGTGATTGTTGCCGAGTTTCAACGCCAATTTTTCGGCGAAAACACTTTTGCCGCTCCGTGCGCCGCCCGTTACCAAAATTATTTCAGCCATCTTGTAACATTTCTTTTACAGATTTTAACAAGTCTACGCCGTCAAAAAGGCAAGTACCTTTACAACCTGCGTTAATTCCACATTCAACATCGCGAGATTTATCGCCTGTCATATAAGACTGCGAAACGTCAATATCAAAATCTTTGCAAGCCTGTAAAATAAGTCCGGGCTTGGGTTTTCTACATTCACATTCAATGCTGTATTGTTCAACCTTTCCGGTTCCGTCGTCAACGTGCGGACAAATATAGAAAGCGTCAATACGTGCGCCAATTTTATAAAGTTCGCCTTGAACAAAATTATGCACTCTATTAACATCGTTGAGAGTGAAAAGTCCACGCGCGACGCCGCTTTGGTTCGTGACAATTATTACAAGGTAGCCGTTATCATTGCAATATTTAATGGCTTCCCTAGCATTTGTTATCCATTGCCAGTCTTCAATTTTGTGCAAATTGATAGTGTCTACGTTAATTGTGTTATCTCTGTCCATAAAAACTGCTTTATTCAAAATTTTCAACTCCTTCATTTTTATCAATATTTTTGTAAGTCTTGCCTTTTAATAAATTTGAAATATTGGCTTTACTTACATTAAATTTTCTAGCCAATGCCGCTCCTCCAAATTCAGAATCACGCGGAATATAATTTTCACGAATATAACGAACTTGTTCATTTGTGAGTTTGGAAAATTTGCAATCCTCTCCAGATTTTGATAAACCTGTATTCACAGCGTGATGATTGTTTTCCGATTGAGTTTGCCATTCAAGATTTTCAACGCAATTATTAAATTTGTTGCCGTCTTTATGATTTACTGTTGATTTATTTTCAGGATTCGGGATAAAAGCCTGCGCGACAAGCCGATGAATTAAAAAATCTTTACCTTCACCATTTTTGTTTAACTTAATATTTAAATAGCCGTTTCTAGTCAAGTGAGGCTTGAGAATCAGTATTCCCTGCTTACCTTTTCTAACATAAAAAGATTTTACACGTCCAAAATTGCTAATCTGGTAAAGTCCTTCAAATCCGAAAATCCATTTCCAAACTTCGCCCGGCAAATCTTCCAAATGGAAAGGATAGAACGCAATAAAAATAAGAAACGTAGGAATCCATTTTGTACGATACAGTAATTTCGTCTGCGCCTTTTCTTTTTCAGTTTTCACATAAACCGCCTCCAATGTTTGACAATCACCGAAAGACGATTTATAATTTGCCTATGAAAATTGGCTGATTGCCTTTCAGTGTTGATCTTTTTCTTTCAATCAAGATTGTAACACCGAAACGGAAATTAGTCAATTTTCTATTGCGTATAAAAATAAACCTTCCGCACAAGGCGGAGACAGGCAGTCAATAAGCCGACTTCTGTATAATGGCAATCATTTATCTGGATTGTACGTTACCGCACAACTCAAGCACCTTACCCGGAATGTGGACGGGGCATCTTTAAAACCATTCCCTATTTAGGCTTGCTACGCGTAAGGTTTATCAAGCCTAGACGTTACCGCCTAGCTGGTGAGCTTTTTCCTCGCCTTTTCACCTTTACCGAAAAACTTCGGTAGTTTTCTTTTCTGTGACACTATCTCTGGAATTACTTCCGCCGGTCGTTAGCCGGTACGCTCCCCTGTGTAGGTCAGACTTTCCTCAACTGAATCAGCCGCGATTGCCTCGACTACCTGCCGCGCAAATTTTATCATTACTAAAAAAAACTTGCAACAAAAATTTTGACATAATGCAAAAATCCTGCTATTGTTAGCAAGATTCTTGTATAAGGAGGAAAAATTTTTTATGTTACAAGAAGAAAAAAGACAACTTGAATTGTTCGCCCTGAATGTTAGAGAGGACATTTTAAAAAGTACGACCGCCGCAGGTAGCGGACATCCGGGCGGGAGTTTATCTGCCGCAGATTATCTTTCATATTTGTACAACAAAGAAATGAACATAGATCCAAAAAATCCACAAAAAACTGATAGAGATCGCTTTGTTTTGTCGAAAGGGCACGCTGCACCCGCGCTGTATGCAGTTTTGGCGCACAAAGGATTTTTTCCAGTTGAAGATTTAATTAACCTTCGCAAAAAAAATTCACATTTGCAGGGGCATCCTTGTTTAACTTCAACGCCCGGAATTGATATGAGTACTGGCAGTTTAGGTCAAGGAATTTCCGCCGCGTGTGGTATGGCAAAAGGCGCGAAAGTTTTGGGGCTTGATATAAATGTTTACGCGCTTTTAGGCGACGGCGAACTTGCAGAGGGCGAAGTTTGGGAGGCTATGACTTTTGCCTCACATTACAAACTTGAAAATCTCTGCGTTGCAGTTGATGTGAACGGCTTGCAAATTGACGGCAAAACTTCTGACGTTATGAATACTGAACCGCTTGACAAAAAATTTGAGGCGTTCGGTTGCAAAGTCATAAAAATTGACGGGCATAATTTTGACGAATTGGAAAAGGCGTTTAATTTCTTCCACGAAAATAAAAGCGGTACACAGCCGACAGTTATTTTGATGAATACGATTAAAGGTAAAGGCGTTTCGTTTATGGAAAATCAAGCTGGTTGGCACGGTAAAGCCGCTAAGCCCGCCGAATGTGAAAAAGCTCTTGCAGAATTGGAAACTGCCCGCAAAAATATTTAGGTGTTAGGTTTTAGCCGTTAGCGGTTAGGATAAATCCAAAATTGCATAGCAATTCCCTAACCCCTAGCCCCTAATCACTAACCCCTAAATTTCGAGAGTAAATTTTCTTACTCATCAAATTTACAAGGAGAAATTTAAATGGCTGAAATAAAAAAAATTGCAACCCGTGAAAGTTACGGCGCAACTTTGGTTGAGCTTGGCAAAATTGATAAAAAAATTGTAGTGCTTGACGCAGATTTGGCAGGTTCTACAAAAAGCGGAATGTTTGGCAAGGAATTTCCTGACAGATTTTTTAATTGCGGAATAGCCGAACAAAATATGATTGGCGTTGCCGCCGGTCTTGCAACTATGGGCTTAATTCCTTTTGTGTCAACTTTCGCAATGTTCGCCGCTTGCCGCCCTTATGAACAAATTAGAAATTCAATCGGTTATCCACATTTGAACGTTAAAATCTGCGCGAGTCACGGCGGAATTTCAGTTGGCGCGGACGGTGCAAGCCACCAATGTTGCGAAGATTTTGCTTTAATGCGTACAATTCCAAAAATGCTTGTAATGTGTCCGTCAGATGACATTGAGGCGCGGCAAATGGTTAAAGCCGTCCACGAATACGACGGACCTTGTTATATTCGTTTTGCGCGTAGTGCTACGCCGGTTTATCACGACGAAAATTATAAATTTGAAATAGGCAAGGGCGAAGTTGTAGTTGACGGCTCGGACGTGGCAATTATTGCAACGGGAATTGTTTTGCCTGAAGCCGTTAAAGCCGCCGAAATTTTAAAATCTAAAAATATTTCTGCGCGAATTATAAATATGGGAACGATTAAACCGCTTGACGCCGAAATTACAATTAAAGCGGCTCAAGAATGTAAAAAAATTATCACGGTTGAGGAGCATACAATTTTTGGCGGACTCGGTGAGGCAGTTTGCGGCGTCTTGGCTGAAAATTATCCTGTCCCCGTAAAAAGAATTGGTATAAATGACGTTTTCGGCTTTTCTGCAGAGGCTGATGAACTTATGGAATATTTTGGACTTTGGGCGGCGAATATCGCTGAAACTACCGAAAAATTTTTACAGAAATAAATTTACAAATTAAAAAATTTTTAAGCCGTCGAAAGGGCGGCTCTTTTTGTAGGTGCGGAGGAAATTTTATGGCGAACAAAAATAGAAATTTGAACGACGCGGCAAAAGCTAAAAAGGACGAATTTTACACGCAACTTGAAGACATTGAACGCGAACTCAATCACGAAGAATACCGAGAATTTTTCAAGGGCAAAACGATTCTCTGCAACTGCGATGATCCTTATGAAAGTGAGTTTTTTAAATATTTTGCTATGAATTTCAACGCGCTTGAACTCAAAAAGTTAATCGTAACTTGTTACGCCGGTTCGCCCGTTGCTCAAACTGAATTGAATTTTGACGACGGAGGCACGCTTGACAAAAAGCATCGCAATGAATACGCCTACAAAGTTGTTATCAACGAGTTTAAAGACTGGAACGGCGACGGCAGGGAAGACTTGGAAGATATTAAGCAGTACATTTTGACGCACAGCGGCAGTTGGGAACGCTTGAAAGGTAACGGCGATTTTCGCAGTGCCGAATGTATCGAAATTTTACAGGAGGCTGATGTTGTAGTTACCAATCCGCCTTTCAGTTTGTTCCGTGAATACGTCGCGCAGTTAATGCAATACGAGAAAAAATTTGTGATTCTTGGAAATAAAAACGCCATTACCTACAAGGAAATTTTCCCGCTGATTCAACAAAATAAAATTTGGGCAGGTTATACGAAATGGGCGGGCGGCTTATGGTTTATTTCAGAAGTTCCCGGAATTTATGATAAAGAAATTGACGGCGTAAAATTAAAAAACACGGCGGCAATTTGGTATACAAATATTCCATTGAAAAAATATTTGGAAGAAATACCGCTTGTTTGCAGTTATTATGAAAATCCTGAAAAATATCCGCACTATGACAACTACGACGCAATAGAAGTTTCAAAGACTGCACAAATACCCTGCGATTATTTTGGCGTTATGGGCGTACCAATTACTTTTTTGGATAAATATAATCCCAATCAATTTGAAATTTTAGGAATGACAGAAAACCTTGATTTATACGGCTTGAAAACTAAAATTTACACTGCCAAAGAATGTAAAGCCCGCTATTTTGAACTGTTTGGCAAGCCCGGCACATATGATTTAAACGCGGCAGGAATTATTGACGGCAGAAAAGTTTATCAAAGAATTTTAATAAGACGTCGGCAGGAGGCGGATTTTAATTGACAGATGAAAAATTTATGGCGGAGGCGTTGCGAATTGCGAAAAACGCTGAAGGGCGCGTTTCACCAAATCCAATGGTCGGCGCGGTTATCGTCAAGGACGGGAAAATAATTGCCGAAGGTTGGCACAGAAAAGCCGGAACGCCGCATGCAGAAGTACACGCGCTGAATATGGCGGGCGAACTTGCAAAAGATTCTACAATGTACGTGACTTTGGAGCCGTGCAGTCATTTTGGACGAACGCCGCCTTGTGCAAATAAAATTGTTGACGCGGGAATTAAAAAAGTTGTAGTGGCAATGAAAGACCCTAACCCGCTTGTTGCAGGGCGCGGCATTGAAATTTTAAAAGCCGCCGGTATTGAAGTGGAAGTTGGAATTTTGGAAAATGAATCGCGCAAATTGAATGAAGTTTTTCTAAAATATATCACAAAAAAAATTCCGTTCGTGACGGCGAAATTTGCTTGCAGTTTGGACGGCAAAATTTCAACTGTTACGGGCGAAAGTCAATGGATTTCTTGCGAAGAATCAAGAAATTTTGTACACCACCTGCGCGATATTAACGATGGAATTATGGTAGGAATTGGTACAATTTTGGCAGATAATCCCAGCTTAACTACTAGAATTGACAACGGCAAAAATCCCGTGCGAATTATTATTGACAGTATGGCAAGGACGCCGCTTAATTCTAAATTTCTCAATGACGGCGCGGCTAAAAATATTATCGCCGTTACTGAAAATGCTCCAACAGAAAAAATTTCCGCACTTCAAAATTTGGGCGCAGAAATTATTGTTGCAGGTAATTCGCAAGTCGATTTAAAAATTTTAATGGCGGAACTTGCACGCCGTGAAATTACTTCGGTACTTTTGGAGGGCGGCGGCACTTTGAATTTTTCAATGTTTCGCGCAGGTTTAATTGATAAAGTTTTTGCGTTCGTTGCACCAAAAATTATTGGCGGCAAAAATGCACTTTCGCCCGTTGAAGGCGACGGCTTTGAAAAACTTTCTGACGCCGTGCAGTTGGAAAATTTAACTGCTGAAAAAATTGGTACAGATATTTTAATTTCTGGTTATGTTAAATAATATTTCAGATTGTCAGTTAATCAGCACCTAGTGCGTGTTGAATAAGTGAGAAACGGCAGTCACGGATGATTGCCGCCGCCGGTTAATCACGTGATGTGATTATCGGCGGAAAAAGCACTTTCTTTTGGTACTTGCAAGGCGACGAGTAGGAGCATTGCTCCTTTCGCTAAAGAGCACGCCTGCTACGCAGCCGCGCATGCTTCGGAAAAGAAAAGTACATCTAAAATTAAAAAATTAAATTTGATATATGCTAAAAAATTATTCAACAGCCACTAGTCATCTAAATTAAAGCGTTGTTTTTCTTGCCGAATGAAAAGCATTTCAGCCGCGTTAATTTCTTCGTCAGCTAAATTTTTCGGCAAAAGTTTTCTAAATTCTGAAATACGCTGATTCATTGCAATTCTGCTGTAATGTTCGGCGTATTTTTTCTGCAATTCTTCATCAGACAAATTTAAATTACGCATTTGATTTTTAAAATCACGGAAAGGCATTTTTGCGGGAGGCTCTAAATTTAGGGCGTCAACTTTTTTTGTAATTTCGACAACTAATTTTTCAGCGTCAAAACTTGAAATTTCTACAGGCGGCGTTATTGGCACATAAACGGGCGAAATTTGAATTTCAGTTTCAGGATATATAATTTGTGGAAAATTTGTTACAGGCGGTTTCTCGTCGATTTTAGGGCTATTCTCGTTAATGTTTGGCGTTTCTTGCACGGAAATTTTTTCTTCAAGTTGAGGCGTTTCAATTTGTACAGATTGTTCATTTGTCGCAAAAAAATAAATCCCCAAAATCACTGCGCCAATTATGAAAAATCTTTTTAGTTTGTAAATACGTTGACTGCGAATAATGGCGGCGCGTAAATCTTTTGCGGAATTGTATCTTTTGTCAGGGTCGAATGACGTACACTTTTTAAAAATTGGCGTCAAAAAGCCGCTGTAGTCGTCGTAACCTGCCAACTTTTTTAGCGTCAAGCCCAATGAAAAAATATCTGTACGCTCATCAGTTTGCTGAAAGCCGTATTGTTCCGGCGCGGCGTAACCGGGCGTTCCCATTATCGTTGTATCTGCCATAAGCCCAAATTTTTCAATTCTTGCCGCGTCGAAGTCTATCAGCTTAAAAATCCCCGCGTCATTCAGAAAAATATTTTCAGGTTTAATATCTCGGTGGATAATGTGGCGTTCGTGCAATTTTTCAAGGCTGTTGCAAATTTCTATTCCAATTTGGCAAACTTTTTCTTCGTCAAATGCTCCGTGAATTTTAATATAATCTGCCAAATTTTCACCTTGCAAAAATTCTTCGATAATGTAAGTTGCAAATTTCGTTTCCTCAACTTCAAAAATTTCCAAAAGATTTTTATGCTTGACGGCGGCAATTTCTTTGTAGGCTGAATCAGTGCGGTAAATTATTCGCAGGGCGTAAATTTTTTTCGTGTCAATTTCTTCAGCTTGCCAAATTTCGGTTTTTTCAGTTTCGTAAAGCAATTCTAAAAGTTTAAATCGTTCCTGAAAACTTTTTGGCAACTTCAAAATTACCGCTCCTTTTGCTATAATTTTAAAAAATTTTTGAAAGGAAATTCAAATGCACTACGATAAACCCGATCGCCTGTTGCTTGGCGAACACAAAAAAAGTACCACCGAAATTTTTAATTCTATTCGTTCAATCGCCCAAAACGCCGACGAAGACGATTTTAAAACTTTTATGGATGATAATCAAAATGAATTTTCCTACAGTCCGAAAGTTGGCGAATACATCAAGGACGTTATGAAGAGCCGCCGCGAAGAAATTAAAATTTCCGAAATTGCCGAAATTACGGGAATTTCAAAATCGTACCTGTACCAAATTATTCCTGCGCGAGAAAAACCGCCTAAAACAATGAAAAATAATCCAGATAGAAAAATGCTTTTAGCCGTTGCACTTGCATTAAAATTTTCATTGGACGAAACGCAACATCTTTTGAAGTACGCGGGCGAAGCTGAACTTTATCCACGCCGAGAATTTGACGCCATTATTATTTTTGCACTGGAGAAAAAATATAACCTTGTCAAAACAAATATTTTGCTTGACGAAAAAAATTGCGAACTTTTAATTTTCGATAAATAAAAGCTCTGCAATTCGGAAATTTTGCTCAATCGTTTTGCAGAGCCTTAAATTTTTTAACAACTTTTAAAATTGATTCAGCAAGTATGAAATTTTATTTTTCCATTCTTCGGTAATTTCTTTGTGAAATCTGTTAAGCTCCTCTGTACCGAATTTGTGACTATATTTTCCGCCATACCACGCGGCGCGGGCAACGTTATTATAAAAGCGTTCCATTTTTTCGCTTCTAAGATAATAACAATATTTGGTAACAGTCTTCCATTTGTCATCGCCGAACCAACTGCTGACGCGTTCCTCTTCTGTAGTTTTTTCAATTCCAATGCAGGTATAAAATTCGCTTGCCGGTTTCATTTCGCTTTTAATATTATCTGCACGCCATTCATTCACATGATCTTGACGATTGTTAATATATTCCGTGTCTTTCGTTCTGAAAGTGTAAAAATCTGACGGCACAGAAATTTTTTTGCCGGTGTAACTTTCAATTTCGTTGACGAAGGAACGCAAATTATTTATCAAACGTTGATGAACGCTGTATTTGTAATTTGTCGGAATTTCGGCGTAGCGTGCAACTTTATTCAATTTGCGCTGTTCATACATTGCCATAACCTGTTGAGCAAGTGCCTCAACCTGCGAATAAATTTCATTGCGAAAAGCTCTTTCACCTGCAGACTTCGCAGAATCCCAAGACTTATAATCGTATTCATATTCGCCATCAAGCGACGAAGTTACATACAATTCTTTTGCATAAGCGTCTTTATCTTCCAAGTCAAAACGATATTCATCCACTGACGGCGGATTAAATTCAAGCGGCGCGTTCATTTTGGCTTTTAAATCTGAAATTTTTTGATTAACGTCAACATTTTCTTGAATCAAACTAAGTGCACCCGTCGGACAAAGTTTAACAATGTTTTCGTATTTTTCCAATTCGGAATCGTTAAAAATTCCTTCGCCAATAACTTCAACAGTGCCTTCAGCATTTTCTTGCAAAATGTCACACTCAAGCGCACACGCGCCGCAGGCGTTACATTTGCCGCTTTCCACTTTCAATTTGTACATAATCAGCTCTCCTTAAAAAATTTAATTTGCAGTTTGAATTTTTCTAACATATTCATTGCCGGTTCTCAAAGTGTCATCAATTTGTTTGCTCAATTTACCGTTAGAATCAAAAAGCGGGGCTTTTAAAATATCTGATAACGCCTTTGCAAAGTTAATGCAGTTCATAATTGCATCAATTTCATCATCGCTGTAATTTTCGACTTCAACGCCGTTGCGATTTATAATTTCTTCGGTGTACTGCATACTTTTCAAAAAAAGCGCGTTCATCTGCGCGAGCAACTTTAAAACTGATTCAGCCTTTGAGTTAATACCTTCAAGCGCAATTCTTGTATTATCGATATTGTAGGCGATAACTTCAGCCTCATCACTGCGACTGTAGGCAACGTCTAAATTTATTCGTGCGTCTTTTTTCAATGCGCCGCCAATTCCGCCATATTCAAACGAAAATAAAAATGTTCCCAAAATTTCTTTGTCTGACATATTAACACCGGCAACCGCAATCATTGTGTTAATTTTATTCAAACTTTCGGCGGGTAATGTCAAACTTTGAACGGCGTTAGAATGACGGAATTTTTCAAAGTTAATCTGAACAACTTTTTTATGAATTTCAACAAATTTTGGCAAAGTTACATTCATAATTCCTTTTTTGCGATTCGCCAATTTTTTTAGAGTAGTTTCAAGTTTTTCATTTTGAGTACGTAATTTTCTCTGCGCCGTTTCAACCATTGAATAAGCCTCGTAGTTGACGCTACGCGCCTCTTTGGCGTATTTGTCAGCTTGCCAAATGTCACTGATAAATTTTGCTCCAATGGCTATTGGAATGAGCGGAAGAGCCATAAAATCACCTCACAAATTTACAACAATTTTCCTGCGTCTGAAATCTGCGCGAAATTCTTGACGATTTGAAAACGCAACCTGACTGCCGAAATTTTTTAAAATGTTATCCAGTCCTTGAGCGATTGTATCAACGTTGTTTTCATAAGTACCGGCGGCGATTAACTCAAAGCCCGTTTGAACATTTTTATCCCATTGAAATTTTTCATCTGCAAAACACTTTTGCATAATTTCGCGTTGGTGTTTCATTTCGGCTAAAGCTTCAGATTTAATTTTTTCAATACGCCGCCGCCTGTCCGCCGCCATTTTAATTTTCGACGCCTTATAAAGTGATTCAGCGGCATTCATAACAGAAATAACCGCGTTACAAGCAACTGAAGTAACCGTACTGCCGATAATTGCGCCAACAACGGGAATTGGCACTGCGAAACTTCCAACAAACGCGCCGACAGTTTCAACTGCCAAAACTGTACCTTTGGCGGCAACTTCCTTGATAAATTGTTCTTCAGAAATTTTGCCGTCCAAATATTTCAACGCGCTGTCTTTTATCATATCTCCGAGAATCAAAGCATTAACGGCAGGATTAACTTTTCCGCCGCTTTTTAAAATATTCAGTCCGCTTTTTTTCAAAATATCTGCGCCAATTTTTTTAGATTCTTCAAGTGCAATTTCTTTGGCGTTTTCAATAACAACATTTTTGACAGCAGTTTTACCTTGTGCAACAAGTTCGCGGCTTGCCTCGTCGAAAGATTTTTCATCTTTTGCAACGCTTATAATTGCCGCCACGCTTGAATTTACAAGTGCAACTGTTTCAGTTTCAATATCAGATTTATTTTTTGCCTTCAATCTGTTCGTAGCGTCGCGCAGATTTTTTTCAACTTTAGCGGCGTATTTCGGCGGTAAAGTTTTTTCTGTAAGCTCGTAAGAAATTTTATAACCGGCGTCAACAGTTAAATCGCTGAACTTAACAAGCGCGGTAGTTGCATTTTTTTCAGTCATAGCATCAACCTTTTTTGATTTTAATTTTGCCCTGTCCGTATTCAACAGTATAACGCCCGCCACATTGACAAGTACCGCTCGTGCGTTGAGGGCGCGGCTGATCATATTGATAAGAACCCAACTTTCTGCCGCAATGTGGACAATTTACGCTTTTAGTTGCCAATTTAAATCACCTCAACGATATTATAAGACGCCTAAAATAAAAATTTTCTACCATTGGCAGATAAAATTTTAAAGTTGCAAACTGTGCAATTTTTGATATAATTTCTGAAGGTTATTTAGCGGGAGGTTTTAAAAATGACAACGATTGATAGATTTAAAGAACCTTTACAAAAAGGCGAAATAGAAGGCGACGGACAATCTATAAAAATGACGGCGCAACTGAAATATGATTATTTGGCGGCAGTTCACACAATGGAACAACTGCAAAATGTCATAGATGCGATTAACAAGCAAAATAAGAAACGTGAAAATTTGCGCGAAAAAATTTCAAACAGTTGTAAAATGTCGCTGAAAAAACTTGCTGAAACTGATGAAATACTTACAATCAAACAAATTGATTCAACCATTCAAGGCTTGCACGATTGCCGAAATGAACTGCTTAAAATTGAAACAGCTGACAAAGAAACTGCTAAACTTTATGAATTAGTCAAGGATGGCGTTTCCGCCGGTAGGTGATTTTTTATGTTTAGAGAAATGCGGCGCAAAAAGTGTGTTTTGAAATCTGAAACGGCTGAAAAAATTCTGCGCGAAGGTTCGTATGGCGTTTTGGCACTTACAGGCGACGACGGCTACAACTACGCTGTACCAATTAACTACGCTTTTTCTGACGGCAAAATTTATTTTCACAGTGCGTTGACAGGTCATAAAATCGACGCCATACAAAATAATTCTAAAGTTTCGTTTTGCGTAGTGGATAGGCATGACGTTGTACCAAGTGAATTTACAACTTATTTTAGTAGCGTTATAGCCTTTGGCAAAATCAGAATTTCTAACGACGACGCCGAAAAAACTCATGCACTTGAACTTTTGGCAGATAAATATTCGCCCAATGCTGATAAAAATCTGCGTGAAAAGGAAATTTCCAGAATAAACGCCGTTAAAATTTTGATTCTTGAAATTGAACATATAAGCGGCAAGGCGGCGCGGGAACTTGTCCGCAATGGCGAAATAGCATAAAAAAAGACGGGCTGTCAAATTGGCAACCCGCTTTTTTAGTTTGTAAAATTTTTTTATTTTGCCGGACGAATTGAAACATCTCCCGCGTAAACAGTTTTTCGCCCTTCATTAGTTTCAACGATTAACGCGCCGTCTTTGTCAATGTCAACCGCCATACCTGTAAAAATATCGCCCGTTTCAGCTGAAAGGACTGTAACTTTTTTGCCGAGCGTGATATTGAATTTTCGCCAAATTTTAAAAACTTCGTCAAAATTATTTGCAATGTAAAGTTTATCAAATTCCTCAAGCAATGCACGGAAAAATTTTGTACGGCTGATATTTTCGCCTGCCATTTCAGAAAGGGACGCCGCAATTTCTCTGATACTTTCAGGAAATTCTTCACGGCAAACATTTACGTTAATTCCAATTCCAACAACGATATAATTAACGTGTCCAATTTCCGCGCTCATTTCGGTTAAAATTCCTACAAGTTTTCGCCCGTCATACATAATATCGTTTGGCCATTTAATTTCAGCACGCAGGTTAAATCTTTCCATTGCCCTTGCAACCGCAACCGCCGCCATTAGCGTAAATTTCGGCGCGTCTTTTGCCATACAGTGTGGACGCAAAATTACTGAAAACCAAATACCTTTTTCTTTCGGCGAAAAAAAACTACGTTCAAGCCTGCCTTTACCGCCGGTCTGTTCTTCCGCAACTATAACCGTACCATCTGCCGCGCCGTGATACGCCATTTTTTTTGCAAGCTCATTTGTCGATTCGATAGAATTTTTGTAAACATAATTTGAATCGGTTGCAAGAATTTTTGTTTGCAATTCAAATTGAACAATCTCCGGACGAAGTAAATCAGGAATTTGCTCAAGTTTGTAGCCGAGCCGTTCACTGCTTGAAATGGTATAGCCGCGCTTTCTAAGGCTTTGAATGTGTTTCCAAATTGCCGTGCGTGAAACGTTCATAATTTCGGCGATACTTTCACCTGAAACAAAATTTTTATTGGCGTCACGGAGCATTTCTAAAATTTTTTTCTTCATTGTTAAAATACAGCCTCAATCGTCCCAATAATTTCGCCGCGATGATTTTTCAAAACGGGCGGAAATTTTTCATCAAGTGCCGCTGCCTCGTCCTTCGTCAACAAGTCCAACTTTTTCAAAACTGCAATAACCATTGGATTAATCGCCGCGTAGTCGCCATCTTCAATTTTAAAAGCAATTCCCAAATCTTCATCTTTGACGGAAAGGCAATAAACCGCGTCCGCGCCAATTTTCGCAATGATTCTTCCGCCAGTAACTTCAGAAACTGCTAAATCAATTCTGCCGGTGCCGGAAAGAACTTGCGGGTATTTGCTCATTGCGTCACGAATTTTTAACGCGGCAATTTCGTAATCGCCCCAATCGCCTTTAGTGGGCGTCGAAAGTCTTGCATAAGCCAACGCCATATTATACAGCGGCAAATAGAAAACCGGTACGCCGCAACCGTCAATTCCAATTTCAAGTTTATCTTCTGGAACTTTCGCCGCCATTGCAACGTGCTTGAAAATCAATTTCTGCGCCGCGTGTTCAGGTTTTGTGTAACCTTCAAAGGGTACGCCCAACATCATTGCAAGGGCGATAATTTGAGAATGTTTGCCGGAGCAAGCGTTGTGAACGGGTAAAACTTTTTCGCCTTTGGCAATTAGATTTTTAAAAGCCTTGCCGCTCATTGGACGAACAACGCCGCAATCTAAAACTGATTCATCCAGCCCAAGTTTTTTCAAAATTTCTCGTACAAGTGCAACGTGATTTTCTTCACCGCTGTGACTTGAAACTAATAGGGCTAATTCTTCATCAGTGATATTATATTTTTCAAGTCCGCCATTTTTTACGAACGGCAACGCTTGAAAAGGTTTAGCGGCACTGCGCCAAAACATTGGTAAATTTGCATTGCCGACGGCTGAAACAATTTCGCCCGCGCAATTTACCGCCGCCACGTCGCCGCGATGAATATTTTCAACGTGTCCTGCGCGTGTGTAGTGTAAAACAATTTCGCTAATAAAATTTCCTCCAAAAAATTCTTAAAACTTAAAACTTCACCTTGTTATTTCGTAAAACGTAAAATCAAACTTGTAAAAACAAATCAAACTTGTAAAAACAGCCCGTCTTTTGCCGCCCAATAAACTACAAATAGGAGCGTGCAAGAAACTAAGTGCGACCCCATGGGAGCTCGTTTAGTTGGAGCGTGCGAAAACCTTAGGCGGCGGACGGGCGAAAAGAATTTCTTTGCTACTTTCTTTTTTCGACTGAAAAGAAAGTAGATTCAAAACTTCAAAAAAATTTCGGCAGAATTTTAAACTCCGCCGAATTACTTTATTTCATTTAAAAAATTTCAAACAGGTGTAGGATTAGAATCATCAGGCGCAAATTCGGGCGCGGGGACTTTCTTTTCATTTTTCGCCAATTCGACAAAATCGCTTGACATTTCAGCAAGAATATTCATAGTCTTTTTATTTTCTTCCGGTTCGCCAAAAACTATTGCCTTCAATTCGGCGGCTGTCAAAGTTTCCTTGTCTAGTAACGCCTGCGCGATTAAATCCAATTCGTGGCGGTGTTCGGTAATGATAACCTTACAAGCTTTATAAGCCGCGTCAAGGTATTTGTGAACTTCTTTATCAATTTCGCCTGCCACTTCTTCAGAATAATTGCGCTGATTCTGTCCAAAATATTGCTGAACTTGATCGCTGCCATATGCAACGGGACCCAAAACATCACTCATACCATATTGCATAATCATTGAACGAACAATTTTGCTAGCCTGTTGAATATCTTGAGATGCGCCGGTTGAAATTTCATTCAGTACAATTTCTTCGGCAACGCGCCCGCCCATTGCAACTTTCAATCTGTCAAAAAGCTCGGAACGTGTGGCGTAACTTCTGTCTTCCTTCGGTAACATTAAAGTATAACCGCCTGCGCGACCACGTGGAATAATTGTAACTTTGTGAACGGGGTCGGCGTGTTTCAAAATCATTCCAACAAGTGCATGCCCGCCTTCGTGATACGCGGTTAATCGTTTTTCGTCGTCAGACATAACTTTAGATTTTCTTTCAGGTCCCGCCATTACGCGTTCAATGGATTCTTCCATTTCAGTCATATTAATTTCGTGTTTGTCACGCCGCGCCGCCAAAAGTGCCGCCTCATTTACAAGGTTAGCTAAATCTGCGCCGGTAAATCCAGGAGTACGACGCGCCAAAACATCTAAATCAACGTCACGTCCAATAGGTTTACCTTTTGAGTGAACTTTCAAAATTGCAATTCTGCCTGTAACGTCCGGCTTGTCAACTACTATTTGTCTGTCAAATCTACCGGGTCTTAAAAGTGCTTGATCCAGAATGTCAGGGCGGTTAGTTGCTGCAATGATTATAATTCCTTCGTTCGCCGCAAAGCCGTCCATTTCTACAAGCAACTGATTTAAAGTTTGTTCGCGTTCGTCATGTCCGCCGCTGAAACCTGCGCCGCGTTGTCTGCCTACCGCGTCAATTTCGTCAATGAAAATTATACAAGGCGAATTTTTCTTAGCAGTAGCAAATAAATCACGAACACGAGACGCGCCAACGCCTACGAACATTTCAACAAAATCACTGCCGCTGATTGAGAAAAAAGCAACGCCCGCCTCACCTGCAACCGCCTTAGCTAACAAAGTTTTACCTGTACCGGGAGGACCAAACAATAAAACGCCTTTTGGTATACGTGCGCCCAAGTCGTTAAACTTTTTCGGGTGTTTTAAAAATTCTACAACTTCTTGAAGTTCTTCCTTCGCCTCATCTGCGCCTGCAACGTCGCTAAATTTAACTTGTACTTTATCGCCGCTTGACATTTTGGCGCGGCTTTTCCCGAATGACATAACTTTACTGCCCGAGCCTTGAGTTTGATTCATTATGAAGAACCAAAAACCTATCAGCAATAAAATTGGAAGGAACGAAGAAAGGAGCGTCGTCCACCATGGCGGCTCTTTTGGATTCTGTGCAGTTATTTCGACGCCCTTAGCTTCCAATTTGCTTACAAGTTGATCGTCTCCAATGGGAAAATCCGGCGCAATGGTTGTAAATTCTTTACCGTCTGTTTTCGTAGCTTTAATAGAATTTTGAGTCAAGATGACTTTTGCAACTTCGCCATTTTCTACGCGATGCAGGAATTGCGAGTAACTTGTTTCTTCGATTGCATTTTGCGGCTTGATTGAAAAATAATCATACGCCGTTATTGCAACAAATATCACCAACAAATAAAAGCCGACGTTTCGTAAAAAACTATTCAATAGATAAACGCTCCTTTGTATTCGCAGGTCTTCAAGTAAAATTTCAGATAATCAACTATTCCATAGCAGCTAAAATCTTGCTTCTATCTTTTTCAACTTCTTGGAGACCTTTCTTTAAACCTTTTTCAACAGCGTGTTCGGCACTGCCTGAACCTGAACCAAACGCAGTAATATTAACTGTATTGGATTTGCCGGTTGTAGTTTTGCGAGCCATATAGCTGAAATCACCTTTTGCGCGTGACCAAATACGAAAATCTAAAACAACATTGATTTTTTGTCCGGAAGTGAAGACGCCACTGGTTGAACGTGCGCCTGTAGTCATAACACGAATATAAACTAAATTATCATCGCCGAAGTGGTTGCACATTCTTGCAATATCTTCTTTTTTGAAAGTTAAATCACGGGCGGCATCTGAACCGTAGGAGTTATCGTAACTGCCTGCCAAGTTGTTTTCTTCGCGGTAAATTTGAACGTAAGCATCACATTCGCTAACAGATTTTACATTGAATGAAGAGCCTTTAAAAATTTTATCTAAAGATTCTTGTACAGTTTTATAAACTGTTTCAGGTTCAGAAAACCATCCAGCCGGTGTATCCAAAACTACCGAAACTTCATTAGCATTTGCTTGACTGTTCGCAGCAAATAAAATCATTACTGCCATGCACAAAGTAGAAAAAACTTTTTTCAACATTTAAATTCGTCCCCTTCTAACAAAACAAACACTTACACACGGCAAAATTTTTTCCAGGCAACACCTCAACTAATTACTTTGAATAAACACTGCGCTTTAAAATTCCGAGATACGGCAAATTTCTATAATGCTGTGCAAAATCTAAGCCGTAACCGACAATAAATTCATCAGGGACTTCAAAGCCGACATAATCAACTTTAACTTCAACTTTGCGGCGGGAAGGTTTATTCAAAAGGGCGCAAACTTTGACGCTTGCCGCGCCTTTTTCCTTGAAATAATTCATTAAGTAATTCATGGTAGTGCCGGAGTCGATAATATCTTCAACCAAAAGAATATCGCGCCCCTTAGGATCGTTGTCAAGATTTTTGAGGATATTAACTTTGCCGCTGGTGTGAGTGTTGGCGTCGTAACTGGAGGCAATCATAAAATCGAAATGCACGGGAATTGTAAGGCGGCGCACAATGTCAGTATAGAAAATAACTGCGCCATTCAAAATTCCGACTGTCAAGAGCGGTTTAGAAATATCTTTGTAGTCTTCGCTGATTTTTTCAGAAATTTCCTTGACGCGCTTTGCAATTTCCTCCTCGCTGTAAAGTACCTTTTCAATGTAATCTTCTTTGGTTTTCAATGTAACCAGTCCCTTCAATTTATTTTCAATTTTAAAATTTTTCGTAATTGATAAC
Organism: uncultured Selenomonadales bacterium; assembly: GCA_937877565.1. Lineage (GTDB taxonomy): Bacteria > Bacillota > Negativicutes > Selenomonadales > Selenomonadaceae > Quinella. The sequence goes on from CALFJB010000056.1 coordinate 109,719, forward strand.
TTGCCGCGTTTTAAATCTGCGCGAAAATGTTTTGGCAACTCGACGCCGGACAAATTATTTATTAAAACTTTTCGCACTGCCTCAAAATTTGCAAAGCTAAAATCTTTTACACTTCCAGTATTTTCTGCGATAAATTTTTTGATAATTTCACGTTGTAAAGCCGTATGAAGTTTTACAAACTCCTCGCGCAGAATTTTACCATTTTTTACTGCAACTGAAAAGCCCGTTTCGACTTCAGAATTAATAAAATCAATTTCAGCCGCCGAAGTTTCAGCAAATCTGCAAAGTGTTTCGACAATCGCAGGATTAAATTTTTCAAGCTCGGGTAAAAGTTCAAGCCGAATTTTATTGCGCGTTGCAACCGTTTCAAAATTTGTAGCATCAATTCTCGGAACAATTCCGCGCTTACTGCAGTAACTTTCAAGTTCAGATTTTTTAAAACGCAGTAACGGACGAATTAAAAGCCCGTAAGGTGAAGGCGTCAAAAATTTCATTGCAGAAAGTCCGGTTAAAGTTGAGCCGCGCAATAACCGCAGTAAAACTGTTTCTGCTTGATCGTTGGCATGATGTGCTAAAACTATTGCGTCAAAATTTAATTCATGTCTGACTTTTGCTAAAAATTCGTAGCGCAAAATTCGCGCCGCCGTTTCGACTGATATTTTATTTTCCACTGCAAAATTTTGAACGTCGCCACTTTCACAAAAAAACTTTACGCCTAAACTTTCAGCAAATTCTTTTACAAAATTAGCATCGTCGATTGAATCTTTGCCGCGTAAGCCGTGTTCATAGTGCGCAATACAAATTTCAAGTTTGAATCTTTGGCGGGAACGATTTAATAAATCAGCCAACGCTAAAGAATCTGCGCCGCCGCTAACTGCCACAACGATTTTTTGAACGGGAAAAATTTTTTCAGTTTGGCAAAGTTCAATAAATTTATTTAACAAGAAAAATCGCCCCCTGCGAAAGAACGCGCAAGGGGAATTTTAGTCCGCACGTCTCGAACCGCGCCCGCCGCGCTTTGAGTCCGTTTTTCTTTTCAAGTCTGTAAGTCGTTCGTCGCTGTCCTTCAAGAATTTAGATAATTTGTCTTCAAATGAAGCGGACGTTTGGCGATTGGGTTTAAAGTCGCCGCGCCCTGTCGGTTTACCTTTTTGATTGCGAAATTGTTTTTCTGCTTCCTGTTTTTGTTGCTGTTTAAGTTTTTTGATTGAAAGTGCAATTTTGCCGTTTGAGTCAATGCTGATAACTTTTGCTTGGATCATATCTCCTTCTTTGAGAAAATCGCTGACAGAATTAACGTATTCGTCGGCAACTTCAGAAATATGTACCAGTCCGATTTTTTTCTCCTCCAATTCAACAAAAGCTCCGAAATTCATAATGCGCGTAACTTTTCCTTCAACTACGCTACCCAATTCAATAGCCAAAACAAATTGTCCTCCCTAAATTTTTTGTATATCAATGCGCAATTTGATATGGAAGTTCGCCATCTTTGGCAAGTCCCAAGTCTTCACGCGCAATTTTTTCAATGTGATCTAAATTTTGAAGTTCTTCGTATTGTTTGCGCAAGGCGGCGTTTTCAGCTTGAGCCGCCGCAAGTTTTTTATCTGCAATGCGCTGATTTTCTGCCACGTGCGATAAATGCAACTGTTGAGAAAATAACACCGTGCCGAAGTACGCAATAACAACAAACATCATTAAAGCAAACCAATTAAAGCCGTTGTGTTTTTTCATAGATACCTCCAATTAAAAATTAATAATTTTCAGCGTAGACAATACCTTTGCGAAAATCCGCAGTGTTCCAAATATTTTTGTCCCAAATAAAAACCATGTAACCGTTACTTGTCCAAGTTTTGAAGTTGTACTTTTGAAAGAGAGATTTAATTTTCCACGCGTCGTCGGAATTGTGATAACTGCAAACTGACGCCCTTACTTTGTTATTGGTTAAAAGGTTTTTAGCCCCGCGCAAGGCGGCAGGCTCCGCGCCTTCAATGTCCATTTTAACAAAAATTTTGCTGTCCTTTGCACAATTTACAGCGTCATCAAGTGCCACGTTCATGCCTTTTGTTGTATCTGAAACGGCTTTATGAATCAGTTCGACTTTGTCCCAACAATCTCTAAACGAAAAATAAAGCGGCTTCATCCATTTTGTATCCATTTCAAAAAGATAAACTTTTGAGCAAATATCCACGTAACGCAAAGCAAAATTTCCTTCACAAACTCCGGCGTCAATCAAAATATCGCCTTCGTTAATTTTGTGTTCGTCTTTGATATAAAGATGCGGCGAAGTCGGCAGCTGCTCTCTCAAAATATCCTTCATATAAATCTGTAGGGGGGGGGGGTAGAGTCATTTACCCCCATACCGGCACTGGTTTTTGGAAGGTACATTCTGCGCTTTTTGCCTTCGATAGTTTCAAACATTATGTACGGCAAATCGCAAGTTGAATCCATAAGTATTTCGCTGTAGGTGTGGGGATAATTTTCAATATGCTGATTAAAAACCGTCAAATCATTTGAAGTTTTCCAATATCTCAATGTTTCTTGAATTGTAGGCTCTTCAAAGTCTTCATATTTTTTCAGCATAATTTGTTGAAGAAGCCAATAAACGGAACGGACTTTTTGAACAGGGAAATTGTAATTTGCAAGCGTTGCCAATAAATTTTTTGTGTTATCTGGATCCCATTCCGCCAAAATTAAATCAAATTTCAGCACATTCACATAATCTAAAGGATAAATCGTGTAGCCTTCGATATTTTCAAATAATTTTTTCCCGTCCAATGCAAGAAAACCTAAAAAATTATACTGTAAATCTTCTATAGCTTTGAGAAAGTTACTATAATCTTTATCTGAATCGGAATTTATCAATAACAAAAAATTCATTCGTTTTAACTCCTATTTTTCAGACCATTGGTAAAAATCTGTACCGGCAATTTTTCTGAAAACAGATTTACAATGTGAGCATTTGAAATGATCCATCGTGTTGGAAAAATCCGGCTTGCCGTCAACGATTTTAACGGGTTCAGCCGGTACAAAGTCCATTCTGTCGCCGCAACGCGGACAAGGGGCTTTACCGTCTGATTCACGTTTAATTTGTTGAGGCGGAATATCTTTTACATCGACAAGATTTTTTTTACTTTTACGTTCATTTTCCGGCAAATCAAAAACATTGTAGTAACCGGAATGTAAAAGCTCCTTGTAAAAAGTTCCGCACTCGTCGCAAATATGGCGCGGTTGAGTTGCTTCCATATCAACTTTACCATCTACAATTTTAACGCCACCGCCTTCAACTTTGCGAAGTTCGCCCTTGCACTTTGGGCAAACAAATTTACCATTTGAATTTTTATCCAATTTGACTAAGTCCATTTATACCACCTAACCAAAATTTTAAGCTTTTAACCTTTTGTGCTTATTTCAACAAAGATTAAAATATTTCCTGCCGAAATTAAAAAAGCCGCTGATTTTTTAAATCTGTAAATATTTATCCAATAAAGAAGCCGCCGAATTTCTCCGGCGACTGAAAAATTTAATAATTCTCGGCGTAAACAACGCCTTTGCGAAAATCCATAGTATCCCAAATATTTGGATCGTACAGAAAAACCATATGCCCGTTACTTGTTTGAGTTTTATAACCGTAATTCTTCAAAATGGATTTAATTTTTACAATATCGTTGCTGTTGTGATAACTGCAAGCCGAAATTTTTACTTTGTTGTTTGTCAAAAGATTTTTACCGCCACGCAAGGCGGCAGGTTCCGCGCCTTCAATATCCATCTTCAGAAAAATTTTTTCGCCGTTCAATTCGGGAATTGCATCATCTAAAGTAATTGAATTGCCCTCTGTTACGCCTGAAAGAAAATTTGGGAACATTATAATTTCCTGTTCAAAATCTTTGAAAGTGTACCAGAGCGGCTTTTCCCATTTCGGATCAGGTTCAAAAAGATAAACTTTGGAGCAAATATCAATGTTTCGCAGTGCAAAATTTCCTTCGCAAACTCCGGCGTCAATCAAAATATCGCCTTCGTCAATTTTGTGGCTGTCTTTCATATACAAATGCGGCGAAGTCGGAAGTTGCTCTCTAAAAATATTTACTACATAATTTTTGCCGTTAATATTATAAAAACTTCCCGCGCCGTCTTTGGGATAATAAATTTTATGCTTCTTGCCGGTAATACTTTCGATAACAATATAAGGAAGGTCGCAAGATTTATCAATAAAAACTTCACTGAAAGAATCTGCAACATTTGCAAGATGCTGATTGAAAACATTTATTTCGTGCGTCTTCCAATAATTCAAAGTTTCCAAAATAATGTTATCGTTGCAGTCTTCATATTTTGCCGTCATAAATTCTTTAATCAGCCAAAAAATTTCTTCAATTTTTTCTGATGGAATTTCAAAATTGAGCAGTTTATGATAGATATTAGTTGCAGTGCTTTGAATTTTATCGGCAATTAAAATTTTGTCATACTCCAGTTGTGGAATATATTTTGCAGGGTACATGGTATATTTTTTATCGAGAATTTGAAGATTGCAAATTTCATTTTCGTAAACACTGATAAATCCTGCAAAATTGTTGCCGGTATCTTCAATGATTGATAAAAATTTTTTATAATTTTCTTCGCTGTATTCATTTGTTACAACAATTAAAATTTTCATTGAAAGTCTCCTTTTTAGATTGATAGTAAAAAAAGCCGCCGAATTTTTTCAGCGACTTTGGAAATTTTTAAATTTATATTAACCGAGAATAACGAGGGATTCATGAGCCTTGACGCTTTGACCTGCCGCAACGTTGAATTTTTTAACAGTGCCGTCTGCGTCTGCGGTAATTTCGTTTTGCATTTTCATAGCCTCAAGAATCAAAAGGACTTCACCCGCTTTAACTTGTGCGCCTTCGCTTGCTACGAGTTTGATAACTTTACCGGGCATAGGTGAATCAATGGAATGTTCGCCCGCGCCCGCTGAAACTTTTGCAGGAGCAGGAGCCGCCGCCGGTGCAGGAGCTGCCGCAGGTTTTGGCGCAGGTGCAGGAGCAGGAGCTGCCGCAGGTCTTGGAGCAGATGAGCCCGCCGCTTTTACTTCTTCAACTTCTACTTCATAAGTTGTACCGTTTACGGTTACATTAAATTTTTTCGTTGCCATTTTTTAACCTCCGATTATTTGACGCGGTTTGCAAGCGTCCAATTTTCATTGCGTTTAACTTTGACGGCTACAACTTTGCCGCCCTTTGAAATTTCTTGAATTGCCGCCGTTATGACTGCAATTATTTCAGGTTTAACTTTTTCAGCCACGTTAAAAACTCCCTTCGGTAGTTTTTAGGTGTTAGGTCTTAGAGATTAGGTTTTAGGGTTTATTCCCCTAACACCTAGAACCTAGAACCTAAAACCTAATCAAAGTGGGATATTGCCGTGCTTTTTAGTCGGTGCAGATTCGCGTTTGCTTGCAAGTGCATTTAAAGCCGTAATGACAAGCGGACGAGTTTCTTTTGGTTCAATAACCATATCAGCGTAACCGCGTTCAGCCGCCTTGTAAGGTGTAGCAAATTCTTCGACGTATTCTGCAGTTTTTTGATCTTTGTCGGGGTCTTTGCGGAAAATAATATTAGCCGCGCCCGCAGGTCCCATAACTGCAATTTCAGCACTTGGCCACGCCATTACTTGATCTGCGCCCAATTCACGGCAACACATAGCAATATAACTGCCGCCGTAAGCCTTACGAGTAATAACCGTAACTTTGGGAACGGTCGCCTCACTGTAAGCGTAAAGCATTTTTGCGCCGTGTCTGATAATGCCGTTATATTCTTGATCAACGCCGGGCAAAAAGCCGGGAACGTCAACAATATTAACCAACGGAATATTAAAGGCGTCGCAGAAACGAATAAAACGCGCAGATTTATCTGATGCGTCAACGTCAAGGCAACCTGCCATAACTGCAGGCTGATTGGCGATAATTCCAACTGTGCGCCCGTCGAAACGCGCAAAACAAGTTATAATGTTTGTTGCAAAATATTTGTGGACTTCGTAAAATTCGCCGTTGTCAACAATACCTTTGATAACTTCCTTCATATCGTAAGGCGCATTTGGATTGTCGGGAATAATTGTATTGAGAAAATCTTCCTGACGGTCGGGATCGTCGCCCGTGTCAACCATTGGCGGATCTTCCAAATTATTACTCGGCAAAAAGCTTAACAAATATCTGATTTGGTTAATGCAGTCGTCTTCGTCTTCGGCGGCAAAATGTGCAACGCCGGAGCGGCTGTTGTGAGTCATTGCGCCGCCCAATTCTTCAGCGGTAACTTCTTCAGCCGTAACAGATTTAATAACTGCAGGACCTGTTATAAACATTTGGCTGGTATTTTTTACCATGTAAATAAAGTCGGTAATTGCAGGGGAATAAACCGCGCCGCCCGCGCAAGGTCCCATAATTACGGAAATTTGAGGAATTACGCCGCTAGCCGCCGTGTTACGGTAGAAAATCCCCGCGTAACCGCTTAAAGCGTCAACTGCCTCTTGAATACGTGCGCCGCCGCTGTCGTTAATTCCAATTAACGGTGCGCCCATTTTCATTGCCAAATCCATAACCTTCCAGATTTTATGAGCGTGTTTTTCGCCCAAACTGCCGCCTTCAACAGTGAAATCCTGCGCGAAGGCGTAAACCAAACGCCCGTTTACAGTGCCATAACCCGTTACAACACCTTCGCCGGGTAATTCTTTCTTTTCCTGTCCAAAATTTGTACAACGATGTTTAACAAACATATCAAGTTCAATGAAAGTGCCTTCGTCGAAGAATTTTTCAATTCTTTCACGGGCGGTAAGTTTGCCCTTGCTGTGTTGGGCTTCAATACGTTTTTCGCCGCCGCCCAAAAGAATTTTTTCTTTCTTCGAGTGCATTAAATCAATTTTTTCTTGAACTGTCGCCATTTAATTCGCTCCTTTCAGTCGCTCATTAGGTAACAGGAAACAGCTGACAGGCAACAGGATTTTTCCCCTGTAACCTGTTTTCTGTATCCTGTTTCCTTAACTAATCACGCTGGCAAAGTTCCAAAAGTACGCCGTGAGTTGCCTTAGGATGAATGAACGCGATCATTGCGCCGCCCGCACCTTTACGCGGTTTTTCGTCAATGAGTTTAACGCCTTTTTCTTTCAAGTCTGCAAGTGCCGCCTCAAGATTATCAACGCGCAATGCAATATGTTGAATGCCGCCGCGTCCGCCGTTTTTCTCAATGAATTTTGCAATAGGGCTTGTTTCATCAGTCGCAACCAAAAGTTCAATTTCGCCGTGCTGTTTATCTTCGGTTGTAGGATAAAAAGCCGTTGTAACTTTTTGATCTGTAACAGTTTCATCGCCGGTATATTGCAAGCCGAGCAATTTCCAAAATTCGCCGTCTTCCAATGTGGTTGACGCAATACCAATATGATCTACGCCCAAAATTTTAAACATTTCGTAAACCTCCTAAAAAATTTTATCTAAAAACTTTAACTCTCTTACCTGTGGAAATTTTATCAATTTTATCAGGTTCGCTCAATTTTTCGCCGAAAACCATTTGAGCAACAAGTTCCCAACTGTCCGGAATGTCGAACGCCTTTATAATATCCACGTTAATAAGCGGGTTGTAATGCTGAATGTTGACGCCTAAGCCCATTTCTGCCAACGCCGTCCAAATTGCAAATTGCAACATTCCATTAGCTTGAGACGCCCAAACTGGGAAGTTGTCCGCGTAAATTGGGAATTTCTTTTGCATTCCGTGAACAACGTCACTTTCTTCAAAAAATAAAATCGTACCGTAAGCGGCTTTAAAACCTTCAAGTTTCTGTTTGGTTTTTGCAAATGCCTCTTCGTCCAAAATTTCCTGCATTTTTGAAATTGTAATATCCCAAACGTTTTCGTGATATTCGTACATTGCCACAACAGCGCGTTGACTTTGAATGTTGAAAGGCGAAGGTACTTCCTTAGTCATACGTTCGACAACGGCAATAACTTCAGTTTCAAGTACTGGAATATTTTTGCCGAGTGCGTAATTTGTGCGACGGTTAATCACAGCGTCTTTAAAATTCATTTAAAAACTTCCTTTCAGTCAGTTTTTTAGGAAACAGGAGACAGGAAAGCAGGATACAGGGTTTACAATCTGTTTCCTGTTTTCTAAAGTCTGTTTCCTATTTATGCATATCGCCGTTTTTCAAGAAACGGGAATGGAAACTTAAAGCCTCGTCGATTAAATGCGGCGTATTGGCTTTTTTAGTTTCAGCAAGGGCGCGTTCATAATAATCAAGCAAAATTGGGCGATAATCTGGATGAGCGCACTTGTTAATAATTTCAAGCGCACGGCTACGCGGTTCAAGTCCGCGCAAATCTGCAATACCTTGTTCAGTAATAATAATATCCACGTCGTGTTCAGTGTGATCAATATGTGAACACATAGGCACAACGCTAGAAATTTTTCCGCCCTTCGCAGTTGACGGCGTGTAGAAAATTGTCAAATAAGCATTACGCGCAAAATCGCCACTGCCGCCAATACCATTCATCATTTTAGAGCCGCAAACGTGCGTTGAGTTAATATTGCCGTAAATGTCAACTTCCAGCGCGGTATTCATAGCGATAACGCCGAGACGGTGGACAACTTCCGGCGAATTTGAAATTTCTTCAGGACGCAATAAAATATATTTTCTGTACTTGTCAACGTTTTTGTAAAATCTTTCCATACCGGCGGGCGAAGGCGAAAACGCTGTACCCGACGCAATTTTTAATTTTCCCGCGTCGATTAAGTCAAGCATTGCATCTTGAATAACTTCAGTATAAACCGTTAAATCTTGCATATCAGAATCTACAAAGCCCGCCAAAACTGCATTTGCAACGTTGCCAACGCCACTTTGCAACGGCAAAAGATTTTTCGGCATACGACCTGCGGCAATTTCTTTGTGCAAAAATTCAATCGTATAAGCCGCCATTTGTTTAGAATTTTCATCAATCGGAGAAAGATCGCGGGTATGGTCTTTAATATCGCACGGCACGATAAATTTAATTTTGTCGGGCGTGCAAGGAATGTAAGTTGTACCAATTCTGTCATCAGCTTTTACAAGCGGAATTGGCAAACGGTTAGGCGGGTCTAACGGAACGTAAACATCGTGAATCCCTTCAAGTGCAAGCGGTTGAGTTGTATTGACTTCAACAATAACAATATCAGCACTTTGCACGTAGCTTGCCGCGTTGCCGAGCGAAGTTGTAGGAATTAAATTGCCTTCTTCGGTAATGGCGCAAACTTCGACTATAGCCGCGTCAATTTTGCCCAAATAACCGACTCTTGAAAGTTGCGCTGATTCTGACAAATGCAAATCCAAATAATTAACTGTACCGTCGTTAATTTCGGGGCGAAGTTTTGAATCTGTTTGATAAGGAAGACGCTGTTTAATGCCTTTGACTTCAGCCAATGCGCCGTCCAATTCGGGACCGGTTGAGGCACCTGTCCAAATGTTGACTTGGAAAGGGTCTTTTTTCATACGTTCGGCAAGTGCCAAAGGAATTGCTTTTGGATAGCAAGACGCGGTAAAGCCGCTACAAGCCAAAGTCATACCGGGCTTAATCCAATTTGCAACTTCTTCAGCCGTGACAATTTTACTTTGCAGATCCTTATTTCTGACGCGATCTGTAATATCAATCATAAAAATACCACACTCCTTAAAAGTACTGTGAAAATTTTAATAAATCTTAGCACTTTGAAAAATCTACGTCAACTGCGCGGCAACCTTTATTTTATCTGAAAAATTTTTTTGAATCAGCTTTTGAAAATATTTTCGGCAAAACTTTTAAATTAAAATTTTAGCTTGACAAAATATTTTTTTTGATATAGTGGCTATAGTAGTGTTTTATATAAAATTTTTTATAGGAGGTATTTTGATGAGGAAATTTTTCAAGAAAATGCTTACGGCGGCAATAACGGCTGGTTGCTTGATTATGCCTGTAAGCTCGCAAGTTGAGGCAGCGGTTGAAAGAACACCTGTTACAGTGACAAATGCTCGGTGGTATCCTTTGTATCACATTGCGCCTTATGCAGGTTGGGCGAACGACCCCAACGGTTTTTGCGTGTACAAAGGCGAATACCACTTTTTCTATCAGCATTATCCCTACGACACGAAATGGGGACCAATGCACTGGGGACATGTTAAAAGCAAAGATTTAGTTCACTGGGAACATTTACCGGTTGCACTGGAGCCGAACAGTATTTACGACGCAAGCGGCAACGGCGGAGGTTGTTTCAGTGGCAGTGCGTTGGAAAAGGACGGCAAACTTTATTTAATGTACACGGGACACGTAGATTTACCCGTTTTGACGCCGGAAGGTGTAGACAGAATCGAAAGTCAAAATATTGCAATTAGTGACGACGGAATTACTTTTGAAAAATATGCAGGCAACCCCGTACTTTACGCGCCTTCAAATTTGGGGAATATTCACGGCGGCGACTTCAGAGACCCCAAAATGTGGAAACATGGCGATACTTATTATGTTGTTATCGGCTCGAAAAATAAAGCCGGTGACAGGGCGCAAATGTTGCTTTTTGAATCAAAAGATATGCTTGACTGGAAATTTAAAAATATTATGGCGTACAGTCAAGGCAATGAAGGTACAATGTGGGAATGTCCGAATTTCGCCGAAATTGACGGGCAAGAGGCTATTATTATGTCGCCTATCGGTATGAAACCTGAAGGCAAAAAATATTTGAATTTCTTTCAAGCCGGTTATATGATTGGCAAATTGAATTACGATACAGGCGTTTTTACGCACGGCAAATTTGATACGCTTGATTATGGTTTTGATTTTTACGCGCCGCAAATTACACAGACTCCCGACGGGCGTTGCATTTTAATCGGCTGGCTTGATATGTGGGATCCGCCGACAGGCAATATTTTTTCTGAATACACTGACGGCTGGTCTTGTATGATGACTGTACCGCGTGAACTTCACATTAAAAACGGCAAAATTATAAGCGTTCCTGTTCCTGAATTGGAAAGTTTGAGAATTGCCGAAAAATCCTATCGCAATTTAAATATCAGCAAAAAAACTAAGCTTGACGGCGTACGCGGCGAAACGGGCGAACTTTTGGCAACGATTGATACAAGTTTGGCGAATGGTTTTTCTATTGAACTTCGCAGCGGCGGCAGTGAAAAAACCGTGTTAAGTTACGATAAATCCAGCGGACTTTTGAAACTCAACCGCGATAAAGCCGGCGGGAACGTTACAGGCGAACGCGAAGTTAAAATTTCCGGCAACAAAATTAACTTGCAAATTTTCCTTGACAGATCGTCTATTGAAATTTTTGTAAACGGCGGCGAAGCGGTTATGTCAACTCGTGTTTATCCTAAAACTACTTCGCAGGATATTATTTTCATTCCAAACGGTGGTACAGTAAATTTGGAAAATATAACTTTCTACACGCTCGGTGAAGGTATTCCGCAACCTGTCATTAAATAAAATTTTTCTGCAACTAAAAAAAACCGTCCTAAGTCACATTTACAGGGCGGTTATTTTTTTTCGTCAAAAATGTTATTTCGTGGTAAAATTTTTTATCAGAAATATAAATTCTGTGTTTTACGATTTTAGCAAAGTACTCTAAAAACGATTTTAGCAAAGTACTCTAAAAAATTTTTAGGAGGATTTACAATGCAAATTAAAGGTGCGTTAATGTTACTTGGCGCGTCATTTTTTTGGGGAACAACATTTGTAGCGCAGCTTACGGGAATGGAAGGGATCGGACCATTTACCTACGCGGCGGCAAGATATTTTTTGGGATTTATATTTTTAACGGGACTTTTAATTTACACAAAAAAATCTCGCGTCATTGAACGACGAAAAGAAAAACTTTCACGCGGCTTTTTGGTTGGCTTATTCTGTGGAATATTTTTATTTATCGCAAGTTCAATGCAACAAGTATCAATGCTTTACACGACGGCGGGCAAGGCGGCTTTTATCACGTGCCTTTATATAATGTTCGTACCGTTAGGCGCGTCATTTCTAGGCAAAAAAATTTTAAAAGAAAATTGGATCGGCGCAATTTTGGCGATAATTGGACTGTATTTGTTGGCGATAAACGAAGAATTTTCGATAAATCGCGGCGATATAATTTTATTTTTCAGCGCGTTTTTCTGGACGGCACATATTTTGGTTGTTGATAAATTTGCAAACAAAGTTGACGTAATGGAACTTTCGACGGCGCAAATTTTTATGACAATGATTTTAAGTTTTACGGCAATGCTGATTTTTGAAAACCCAACGCTTGACGCTGTAAAAAGTGCGGCGTTTCCAATTTTTTATGGTGGCGTGATGAGTTCGGGCGTTGCATTTACGTTGCAGATTTACGGGCAAAAATACGCTGAACCGGCGGCGGCGGCAATTTTAATGAGTTTTGAAAGTATTTTCGGCGCGTTGTCAGGTTGGCTGATACTTGGCGAACAAATGACAGACAGAGAAATTTTTGGATGCTGTATGATGATATTGGGAATAATTGTAACGCAATGGCGGGTTATCAGCGGCAGGAAATAGATACTAGGTGTTAGGTTTTAGGTTTTAGGAATAAAAACAGCCCGTCCTGTGCCGCCCAATTAATATGATACTAGGAGCGTGCAAGAAACTGGGAGCGACCAAAAGGAGCTCGTTTAGTTGG
>CALFJB010000057.1 GCA_937877565.1 uncultured Selenomonadales bacterium
GCGACGAGTGCAGAATATTCGCCTAAACTATGCCCGCCGGCAACTTCCGGGAAAATTCCTTGAGATTTTAAAATTTCGGAAATAATAACGCTGACGACCAAAATAGCGGGTTGAGTATTTGCGGTAAGTTTTAAATCATCTTCTGAGCCTTCAAAACAAATTTTTTTAATAGAAAAATTCAGAGCGTCATCGGCTTCATCGAAAAAATTTTTAGCGATAGAAAAATTTTCGTACAAATCTTTACCCATACCGACGAATTGAGCGCCTTGACCGGGAAAAATAAAAGCAACTTTACTCATAAAAAATTCCTCAATTAAATATATTTTTTCTGAAGTTCGGCGACGGCACTCGGCAAACCGTTTACAATATCGTCAATAATTTCTTTAACCGGCTTAATATCGTCGAGCATACCCGAAATTTGCCCAATCATGACGGAACCGTTTTCGAAATCGCCTTTATGCGTTGCACGGTGTAAAGCTCCTTCGCCGAGTTTTTCCAATTCTTCGGGAGATGCGCCGGCGGCTTCCATTTCGTGAAAAGTTCTTGTCAATTTGTTAGCCAAAACTCTTACAGGATGCCCTAAACTTCTGCCGGTTACGACGGTTGAACGATCTTTCGCCTTAAGCACAAAATTTTTATAATTTTCGTGAGCAATACATTCTTTACTTAAAACGAAACGCGTACCCATTTGAATAGCACTTGCACCAAGTGCAAAAGCAGCCGCCATACCGCGCGAATCTGCAAAACCGCCTGCCGCAATTACTGGAACGTCAACTGCATCAACAACTTGCGGAATTAACGGCATTGTGGAAATTTCGCCGATATGCCCGCCTGATTCGCAACCTTCCGCAATAACCGCGTCAACGCCGCCTTTAGCTAAACGTTTTGCAAGTGCCACGCTTGCAACGACAGGAATAACTTTCGTACCAACTTCCTTAAGTGCCGGGAGATATTCACCTGGATTACCTGCGCCGGTTGTCACAACAGGTACGCGCTCATCAACCATAAGTTGCATAACTTCTTTGACGAACGGCGACATTAACATAATGTTCACGCCGAAAGGTTTATCTGTCCAATTTTTACATTTTTGAATTTCCTTTTTCAAAATATCCGGCGGCATATGTCCAGCGCCGATGAGTCCCAATCCACCCGCATTTGATACAGCTGAAACTAATTCTGCCGTGCCTATCCACGCCATTCCGCCTTGAAATATGGGATACTTGATTTTCAGCAGTTTACAAATCGCGTTATTCTCAAACATCAAAACGCTCCTCTCTATTTAGCTTTTAGAATTTCTAAATCGCAGTTTTAATTTTCTCCAAAATATTGCTGTGAACATAATCTTGAGCAATACCGATAGCGCTACAAATTGACTTCGCATCGGAACTGCCGTGACTTATGATACAGTAGCCATTGACGCCAAGAAGTGGTGCGCCGCCATATTCTGAAACATCAAGACGTTTCGCAAGATTTTTCAACGTCCGCTTAAGTAAAAGTGCACCAATTTTAGCCGTGATACCTCCGGCTTCAACTTCCTCCTTAATCAACTTAAAAATCGTCAAGGCAAGTCCTTCACCGAATTTCAAAACGACATTGCCAACAAAGCCGTCACAAACTACAACGTCACACTTACCGGCGGGAATATCGCGCCCTTCAGCATTGCCGATAAAATTTATATTCGTCGCATTTTTCAGCAGTTGGTACGTCTCCTTAGCCTGTTCATTGCCCTTAGTCTCCTCCTCACCAATATTGAGAAGTCCGACTGTAGGATTTTTTTTACCGAAAACGTGTTCAACGTAGATCGATCCCATCATACCGCTTTGCAACAAATGTTCGGGTTTGCTGTCAACATTTGAACCCGAATCCAACATAATCGTGACACCTTTTGGAGTAGGAATCGGCGTGGCAATAGCAGGACGTCCAACACCGTGAATACGTTTCAAAATTAACTGCGCGGCGGCAACTGCGGCTCCAGTCGAACCTGCCGAAAGTACCGCGTCACATTCGCCATCTTTTACCATTTTCGTGGCGACGACGATTGACGAATCTTTTTTATTCCTTACGGCATCGGCGGGATGTTCGCGCATAGTAATAATTTCAGTGGTATGCTTTATGGTCAACGGCAAATTTTTTATATCGTCTTGACTTTTCAAAACGTCTTTAATTTTATTTTCATCGCCGACCAAAATAATTTCGCACCGAAATTTTTTCGCCGCTCTTACAGCGCCGGTTACAATCTCTTCGGGCGCATTATCGCCGCCCATTGCGTCAACTGCAAGTTTCAAATTTTAAATTCCCTGCCAAAAAAAACGGGCAGGTTTTTATGCCTACCCAAAAAATTTCCGCTGTCCTTTAAGCCGTTTCAATAACTGCTTTTCCGTTATAGTAACCGCATTCCAGACACACATGGTGCGGAAGTTTAGGCTCGTGGCATCTAGGACATTCCACATAATGCGGTGCTTCCAATTTCCAATTCGCACGTCTTCTGTCGCGTCTGGATTTACTTAATTTCCTCTTTGGTGCTGCCAAAAAAATACCTCCTCGTTTTAGCTTTCAGCCTTTAGCTTTTTTGGTCAAACCGCAAGCTAAAACCTTTTAGACCGCCTCAAAATCTAGTAATATCTCAAATCTAGGGTCAATCGTTGACTTTTCGCATTTACATTCGCCTTGATTTAAATTTTGTCCGCACTTTGGACAAAGTCCCTTACAATCCGGCTTACAAAGATTTTTTATCGGTTGTGCCGCAATAAGCGTATCGCGTACAAGTTCTGTAATGTCTAAAAGTCCGTCCACAATTTCTGATTCGTCAATCTCCTCATCAAATTTGTGTTCCTGATTTTCTTCCGTTTCAATCAAACATCTATCGCATAAAAATTTCTTACGGCAATAAATCTTCCCCACAATTTTCAAATTCGATCCGTCATCAATAATCTTTCCGACAACTTCAACATCTCCGACAAAATTTTCTTCGCAGGAAAAACCTTCTGAAAAAAAACTTTCTGCCGTCTCTACAAAATTAAACTGTGTGTCAACGCCTTTGCTAATTTGAACTTTGAGCATTTTACAACACCACAACTACATTGTCAAGAATTTGCAATTTTCCACAACAGTTTCATAAATTCTATTTCTTGCCAAGATTTTTGGAATGCATACCTTTACCCTTCGCGGCAAGCGCGGCGGCATTGGCTGCTGAAATTTTTTCCTGTACACTTTGCAAATTTTCCTGCATGGAACTAAGGCAAGATTCACAATAAATTCCGCCGACAATTTCTTTGCCGCATTTCTTACAGTTTGTCGTTATATTAGTTTGCTCGAAGCGCCCTTCTTCAATCATTCGACGTATAAGACTTTCCTCCGCGCCCGTGCCGTCAACTATGTCCTGCAACTTGCACTTGGGATTATCGCGCACAAACTGCATTACCTTCGTTTCCATTTCTCTATCTGCGTCGCGACAATCACGACAAATTTTTTCCCTGTTCTGTTGCATAAAAAGTTTTCCGCAACGTTGACAGTTCCTCATTTTACCCGCCATAAACTCACCTTCCAGACGCGCCGACAATTTCAAGGGTATTGTCACGTTATTTTCATTTTTATTTTATTTTATACAATGTCTATGAAAAAATCAACACAATTTTTCGCCCGAGTAAGTTTTTATGGCAATTTAAAAGTCAAACGGATCTTTAAACTTTTCGTCGAAGTCATCGCCTAAATCTTCCAAACCGAATTGACTCAAATCCATCATGTCGTCAAGACCTTCAGCCTGTTTATTCAATTCTTCTTGGATTTACATACGGAAAAGCACGGTTATGAAGAAATTTTGCCGCCGTTTATGGCAAACGCCGCAACAATGACAGGCACGGGACAGCTCCCTAAGTTTGCAGAAGACATGTACAAATGCGTTGATGAAGATTTGTACTTGATTCCGACTGCGGAAGTTCCTGTTACAAACATTTATTCCGGCGAAATCTTGAGCGAAGATGATTTACCGAAATATATGACTGCCTACACTCCGTGTTTCCGCCGTGAGGCAGGTTCTGCCGGTAAAGACACAAGAGGACTTATTCGTGTTCACCAGTTTAACAAGGTTGAAATGGTTAAACTTACCACACCTGAAACAAGCAAAGAGGAACACGAAAAACTTACACGCAACGCAGAAACATGTCTGGAGATGTTAGGACAGATCGGA
>CALFJB010000058.1 GCA_937877565.1 uncultured Selenomonadales bacterium
ACGTTCCAGATAAAAGGCAGAGAATTTACGCGCAATGTATATTCGCCGTTGCTTACAAGCCGCGTCATAATATTGTTGACAATTTCAACGTCATGTGGATTTTTATCAATGCCGTTTTCGCGTTCATCTTGCCGTTTAGCAGTCATCTGCGCGTTGACGTCGTTACCCATAGCTAAAATTGAAGATAATGCCGAGCGATATGCCGCGTAAACACCTAAACCTTGCGCTGCCAATGCCCAAGCGTCAACTGCATGAACTTTTAGCGGCGTAAACATAAAAACGGCTAGGATTATCGCCGCAAATAGTTTAAAAAATTTTTTCACGAATTCCACTCCCATAGAATTCAACAAATGAAAGCGTATAAATTTTTACTCGGAAATTCCCAAGACAGCCGCTTGTGCATGAAGTTTTTGAATTCTATCGGAAGTGTCGGGATGAGTCGAGAAAAGTCCTTTCAAAAATTTTTTTGTTCCGTCAAAAGGATTGATGATAAACATATGGGCAGTAGCGTCACCGGCATTTTCAAGCGGCGGAGCGTTTAACGTATATCGCTCAATTTTTTCAAGAGCACTTGCCAAATAATTTGGGTTTCCGCAAATTTCGCCGCCTGTTTTATCTGCATCGTATTCGCGAGAACGTGAAATTGCCATTTGAATAATTGACGCGGCAAGAGGTGCAATAATTATCGCTGCAAGAGTTCCTATCCAACCGTTGTTATCTTCGTCACTACGACTGCCAAAAATCGCTCCCCATTGTACAATACTGCCAATCATTGAAATTACGCCTGCCATTGCGGCGGCGATTGTCCCAATTAAAATATCGCGGTGTTTTACGTGCGCCAATTCGTGACCAAGTACGCCGGAAAGTTCATTATAATCTAGTGTCCTCATAATGCCGGTGGTGACTGCAACGGCGGCGTGTTCAGGATTTCTTCCGGTAGCAAAAGCGTTGGGAACGTTGCTTTCAATCACGCAAACACGCGGCATAGGCAATTCGGCATTTTGTGCAAGTTTTTTCACGAGATTGTAAAGTTGCGGTGCTTCAGATTCTGAAATTTCGCGTGCGTTGTACATTTTCAAAACCATTGAATCACTTTTCCAATACGTGAAAAAATTTATCCCAACTGAAATTAAAAGCATTATCATTGCTCCGCCACTGCCGCCGATTAATTGACCAACTGCTACCATTATGCCTGTCATCAACGCCATTAATATTGCTGTCTTAAAGATATTCATGATAATTCCTCCTATAATTTTTATCTGTAGATAAAAACATTTATTTAAAAATTTACCCCCATTAAGGGAGTCGTTTATTTCTTGCCATAGCGAAAATTCATTAATTTCAAAATGTCGGTTGAATTATACAACAGCATTTAAAAATTTGTAAAGCGTACTTACACTAAAAAAACTCCGACAAAAAATTTTGCCGAAGTTTTTTTATTTGAAATTTCATCTAAACAAAAAGTCGGAACGACGAGGTTTGAACTCACGACCTCTTCCACCCCAAGGAAGCGCTCTCCCAAACTGAGCTACGTCCCGAAACAATATGAATATAAATTTTTAACGTTAGCAATTTTACCACAACATTTTCATAAATGCAAGGAAAATTTTTTGGCCGTATCGTGTGCAAGTTTATCGCAACGTTCATTAAGCAAATCTCCGGCGTGACCTCTAACCCAATTAAATTTTACGTTGCGCGTTGAAATTAATTCGTCAAGTTCAGTCCAAAGATCAATATTTTTAACTGCCTTGCCGTTTGACAATCGCCAACCTTTACGTTTCCAATTTTCCAACCAATTTTGAGTGAAGGCATTACGCAAATAAGTACTGTCGGTAAAAATTTCCGCAACGTCATCTTCAGAAATTTTTTTAAGCGCAACAATCGCCGCCGTAAGCTCCATACGATTATTTGTCGTAAAAGATTCTCCGCCGCAAATTTCTTCGCAGTGACCATTTTCATCAATTAGGATTGCCGCGTAACCTCCCGCGCCGGGATTTCCCAAGCAAGAACCGTCTGTATAAATTTTAATTTTCATCAATTTCCTTTCGCAAATATTCTTGAGAAATTTTTTGAAGATAAAGTTCACGAAAATTTTTAAACGTACCTAAACAATCGCCGCAAACTTTCACGTCATAACCAAGATTTATAAATTTATCGCGCCAAAAAATTTTAATGTCCTTTTCGACGTGCATACCTCCGTTAAAAAGAAGTGGAGCTAACAAAATTTTTTTTACGTTACGATTTTTTAAACGTTCGACGACGTGATTAAAATTCGGCGTGTCACTTTCTTCAATAACTCCAACGTGAATATGTTGGTAATTTTCATCAATCAGCCGCTGAAAATTTTCATAAACAGGATTGTGACGATTGGGCGAACCGTGCCCGATTAAAATTAAATCTTCATCAGTGATTGGATAGCATTTCAAAATAATTTCCGAAATTTTTCTTAAGTCATCTGAAAAAATCGGCGATAAAACTTTTACGTCATCAGCGGCGTGAATTTTTATTTTGCTATCGAACTCTTCACCGGCGGTTAAATGTGTCGACAACAAAATTATTTTGTCGAAACCTTCTGCGCGCAGATTGGCAATTTGTTCATCGACGTTAGAAATTTTTATGCCGCGTTGCAACAATTTTTTTATGATAAAGTTTGACGTGTAAGCTTGGCGCAGTTCAAAATTTGGAAACGTCGCAGAAATTTCTGTGGCAAGTTTATCAATCGTCAAGTTACGAACTTTCTCATTACTCGTTCCAAAACTTATTAATATAATTGCGGTTTTAATTTGTTCCATTTATCAATCCCAAACTCAAATTTTTATGGCAAATATTTTTCGACAAATAAAAAATTTTTCCTTTATAGAATTTTTAGGAATGTTGGTAAATAAAGCCGGTTAATCTCACTTGAATTCAGCGGCTGAAGTCTGTTTGTAAGAAAATACTTTTTGCACAAAAGAAAAAGTAGGTTTTAAAACTTTGATTTTGAGTAAAAAAAATTTGCAGTCACGCGCAGTTAGTGCTATACTTTCGGCGAAAAAAATTTTTATTGTCGGAGGCGATTTTTATGAGAAAACCTATTATTGATGATGAAGAAGAAATGTATATCCCCGATATTGGTGACGCAGACGAAAATATTGAATACCACGAAAGTCCGCGTTCAAATATTGGCGTGGCGCTTGGATGGTCGCCTTTGGAACAGCAAATGTTTGACTTTCTTTCACTGTATCGCGTAGGTACTTATGAAAGGGAAATGCGCGGAGAAATGATGCGGACAGTTTCTAAATTAATTGACACTTTTAAGCCGTACGAAATTTCGCGTATTGCGTCGGTTGCAATGTTGGCGTTTCAGCTTAAAGCGGTTGAAGATAAATCTTTCGACGAAGAAGTTGAAAAATATCTTGAATACGTCAAAAATCATCCGGAAGATATTGAAGAAATTTAGGAGAGATTAATTTTAAATGGTAATTGTAACGGGCATAACCGGTCAACTTGGTTATGATGTCGCGTTGGAACTTGAAAGACGCGGTGAAGAATTTATAGCAACGTCACGTAGCGAAATTGAATTGACTGACGAAAAAAATATCAAAAATTTTATCGCGAATCATCAGCCGTCCGCAGTAATTCATTGTGCGGCTTACACTGCCGTTGATAAAGCGGAAGAAGAAGCGGAATTGGCACTTAGGATAAACGGAATGGCAACGCGGTATATTGCGGAGGCTTGCCGTGATGTCGGCGCGAAATTGCTTTATCCAAGTACTGATTATGTTTTCGGCGGTGACGGCAATAAACCTTACGAAGTAAGTGACGAAAAAAATCCTTGCAACGTTTATGGTAGGAGTAAACTTTTGGGCGAAGATGCCGTCCGTGCTATTAACAGAAAAAATTTTATCGTGCGAATCAGTTGGGTTTTCGGCATAAATGGAAAAAATTTCGTCAAGACGATGTTAAATCTTGCCGACAAAAATAAAAAACTTAGAGTTGTCTTGGATCAAATTGGTAGTCCGACTTACACGAAAGACCTTGCGCCGCTTTTGGTTGATATGATTCACACTGAAAAATTTGGAACGTATCACGCTACGAACGAAGGTTTTTGCAGTTGGGCTGAATTTGCTAAGGAAATTTTCAAGCTTGCTAAAAAGAAAGTTGAAGTCGAAGAAATTTTTACGGCAGATTATCCTACGCCTGCGCGTCGTCCGTTTAATTCGCGGCTTAGCAAAAAATCTTTAGATGATGCCGGATTTAATCGCCTTCCTACTTGGCAAGATGCTTTGAAAAGATTTTTGCAAGAACTTAAAGCATAAAATTTTTTACCGAAAATTTAAAAACTCAACACGACAATTTGTGTTGAGCTTTTTTGTTGAAAAATTTTTTATTAAAACATTCGATTTTTCCAAAAGAAATATGACGCGATTGTTGACGCAATGATTGCGATAACAATAACGGTGACAAAGCCGTAGTCGTTGCCCTCCATTGGAACGGGAACATTCATTCCAAAAAAACTTGCTATGACGGTCGGAACAGCAATTATAATTGTTACTGCGGCTAAAAATTTCATAACTTTATTCTGATTGTTTGAGATGATTGACGAAAAAATATCTGCCATCTGCGACAGAATTTGGCTGTACATTTCAACCATTTCACGCGCCTGTTTATTTTCAATGATGACGTCTTCCAATAAGTCTTCGTCTTCTTCGTACATTTCCAAAATGCCGTCGATAGTTTTATTTGTACGAAGGCGCATAATTTTTTCAAGTACGGCATCATTGGAACGTAAAGCCGCATTGAAATAAGTTAAACCTTTTTGAAGTTCCATAAGGCGAAGAATATCGCTGTTTCTCATTGATTGGCGCAGTTGGTCTTCAATTTCGTCGGAAAGTTTATTAATTTGTCGAAGGTAGCGCAGATAAAAAGTTGCCGAGCGATACAAAATTTCAAAAAGAAATTGCGTCCGCTTGTAAGTGTGGAAAAGTCGTGCAGTACGCTGATTGAAACTTGCAATTACGGGCGTTTCTTCAAGGCAAACCGTTATGATATATTTTTTTGTAAGAATTACTGAAAGCGGCAACGTATCGTAACTTTCTTCATCATAGACAACAGGAACATTAGTTAAAATCATTATAGATTCTTCCTCAACGTCAATGTGTGAGCGTTCCTCTTCATCAAGTGCCGAGCGCAAAAAATCCGGCTCAACATTAGTAACTGCGCTTACTTCTTTTAGTTCATAAGGTGTCGGGTCAATTATATTTATCCACGCGCCTTTTTCCAAAGTTTTCAGCGTCAATTCCTCAAGATGCCCTGATTCTTGCGATTTGTAAATTTCAAGCAACTTACGCGCCCCCTTTCAGTCCAAAACTTATTGGCAACTTATTTTATAACGCGATTGGGATTTTGTCCACAATTTTATAGCATAGTAACTGGAGCGTATTTACAATCGCTTTTTGCAGACAAATTTATTTTTACCGTTGGAAACTATTTTGTAAAGCTTAAACTTATATCATTTTTGTCACTTTGCAAATACGGTTTAAGGTTTTACTGTATACAATGTGAATTTTTTTGACGGCAAATAAAATCTCTGTTAAAATTCTATTCGCTAAAAGCTAACACCTAAAAGCTAGAATGGAGTGATTTTGAATTGGCTCTCGTTGTAAAAAAATTCGGCGGAAGTTCAGTTGCAACGACAGAAAAAATTTTAGCGGTGGCAAAAAGAATTTTAAGCGAGAAAAAGCCTGACGATAAAATTGTAGTGGTCGTTTCGGCAATGGGCGATTCAACGGATAACCTGATAACTCTTGCAGAAGGAATTGACAAACAACCGTACAAAGCAACTTACCTGCGCGAAATGGATATGCTTTTAACCACAGGCGAACAAGTTTCAATTTCGCTGTTGGCAATGGCGTTTCAAAAATTGGGACAGCCCGCAATTTCTTTAACCGGCGCAATGATTGGTATGAAAACTGATTCAGTTCATACTAAGGGCAGAATTTTGAACATAAAGCCCGCAAGAGTTTTTGAGGAACTTGACAAAGGAAATATAGTCGTCGTGGCAGGCTTTCAAGGCGTTGACAAATTTGGAGATCCCGTGACTTTAGGGCGTGGCGGTTCAGACGCATCTGCCGTAGCATTAGCCGGTGCACTTAAAGCTGATGAGTGCGAAATTTTTACTGACGTTGACGGCATTTATTCCGCTGACCCGCGAATTGTCAAAAGTGCTCGCAAGATGAAGGAAATTACCTACCGCGAAATGTTGGAGCTGGCAAGATTGGGCGCTGGAGTTATGCAGCCGCGCTCCGTTGAAATGGGACATTACTTTAAAATTCCGATTCACGTCCGCTCAACTTTTAATGACAAAATCGGCACGATTATCAAGGAGGCTTACACTTTGGAAGATAATTATTTTGAAATTCGCGGCGTGGCACACGATCAGAAGGTTGCTAAAATTGCAATTCTCGGCGTTGACAATGAACCAGGTATCGCTCATAAAATTTTTTCCGCGCTTGCCAATGCAAATATCAGCGTCGATATGATTGTACAAAGTATTCGTAACCTTGAAAGAAATATTACGGACATTGTTTTCACGATTGAACTTTCAGACTTGGCGGAAGCTAAAAAAGTTGTAGATAAAGTTGCAGAAGACATTGACGCGGCGGCAGTTTTGGTTGAAGAAGACGTTGCAAAAGTTTCAATCGTCGGTGCAGGTATGGTCGGCAATCCCGGCGTTGCGGCGAAAATGTTTGGAGCACTTTCACGCGCAGGAGTTAATATCGACATTATCAGCACTTCTGAAATCAGCGTGTCTTGCTTGATTAAAGGTTCACAACTTATTGAAGCGGTCAACAGTATTCACGATGAATTTTTCAGCGATTAATTATGAAGGTTTACGATTGTTTTACTTTCTACAACGAATTTGAATTGCTTGAACTTCGATTAAATTCACTTTGGAATTTGGTTGACTACTTTGTAATCGTTGAGGCTAATAAAACTCACGCCAATGTACCTAAGCCGTTTAATTTTTTGGAGCGTCAAAAAGATTTTAAACGCTACTTCAAAAAAATTCGCTACGTTATGGACGATTCTGTTGTACCATACAAAGGCGTCGGCGATTGGTCGATTGAAAATAATCAGCGTAACAATATCATTCAAGGATTGAGTGACGCGGAGCCGGACGATTTAATTTTTATTTCGGACGTTGATGAAATTCCAAATCCAATTACGATTCAAACTTTGCTTGAAAGTCAATTTGATAAATCGAAAAATGTTGAACTCATAATTTTGTATTATCCAGAGGAATATTCGCCGCGAACGTTAATTCCTTGTACGTGTCAAATGCGGACGATAAGTTTTTTGGATTATTCGCCGATTGTCTGTTGGCAAAATTATCACATTTATTTTTTTGACTGGATTAACCGTCAAATTTCTTGGGAAGGCACGGTTATCGGCAAGTTTAAGCATATGAAATCGCCGCAAGCTTTTCGTAATGCACGCAGATTGTTGCCGCGTCTTTCAAATGGCGGTTGGCATTTTTCATATATGGGCGGCGTTGATAAAGTTGTAACCAAAATGAAATCTGCCGTTGAATGTGTTGAACTCGTTGACAAAGATAAAAAATATATCGACGCAAATTTTATCAAGGACGCAATGACGAAAGGTTTATATTTTCCGACGGGCGAAACATTTTCACATTGCGATATTGACGAAATAAATTTACCGACGCTGAAAGATTTTTTGAAAAAGTATCCGTACTTTGTCAGCGATAATTAGGTGCTGTTTGTAAATTAAAGTAACTAGCTACTAGTTACTAGTTACTAGCTACTAATTTGAAAGGAAGTTTTTGTAAATGATAAACAGTATGGCGGCAAGTCACGCCGTCAATAGAACTTTATACGACCCGATTTTTGAGGCAGGTAAAGCTTGCAGAGAAGCTATAAAAATTCACGGCGCCGATAAAGTTACAAATTCAACTCTTGGCGTCGTTTTGAATGAAGACGGTAAACTTGCAGTTTTGCCGACGGTTGAAAAAGTTTTCCGCCAAATGAAAATGACGGACTTTACAACTTACGCGGCACTTGCCGGCAATCCTGATTTTATCGAAGCCGTTAAACATATCGTTTTTCAAAATACGAGTTACGCGGGATATTTCAGCGCAGTTGCGACGGCTGGCGGTACAGGTGCTATTCATCATGCCATTGCAAATTATGCCGAACGTGGCGACGCCGTTTTAACTTCCGATTGGTGCTGGGGAAATTACAAAGTCATCTGCGCGGAAACCGGTAAACGTCTTCAATATTTTAAACTGTTCAATGACGAATTGACGGCGTTTAACGTCACTGATTTTGCAGATAAGGTTGAAAATCTTTTGACGACGCAAAATTCTTTGTTGATAATTTTGAACACACCCGCGCATAATCCAACCGGTTACGCTTTAAGTGATGATGAATGGGATAAAGTTTTGGAAATTCTCAAAAGTCACGCGGCGAATGGTAAGAAAATTTCATTGTTGGTTGACATTGCCTACATTGACTTCGCGGCGGAAAGAAAAATCGCTTGGAGCTTTACTCAAAAATTTGGCGATATGCCCGAAAATATTTTGACGTTACTTTCTTTCAGTATGTCGAAGAGTTACACTTTCTACGGACAACGTACCGGCGCACTCGTTGCATTTTCGACGAATGAAAATATTATCAAGGAATTTGATGAGACGAATAAATATTCTTGCCGCGCTATTTGGTCTAACGTCAACAACGGCGCTCAAGTTCTCTGTGTCAAGTTGGATAACGATGTAAACCTACGCGCAGATTTGGAAAATGAACAGGCTGAACTTAGAAATATGGTTAAACGTCGTGCAGAAATTTTTGTTGATGAGGCTAAAAGTTGCGGTTTAAAAATTGTGCCGTACAAGGGCGGATTTTTTGTTGCCGTACCTTCTGAAAATCCTGTAGCCGTCTGCAACGAACTTCACAAAGATTTAATTTACGCCGTACCCTTGCAATATGGTATTCGTTTAGCCGTCTGTTCAATGCCGCTTACAAAAATTCCAGGCGTCGCTACGAAAATGAAAGTTGCAATGGAAAATGTTTAACTTTTCACGTAAAGATACAGAGTTCTTCGATTTATTTTCGCAGAACGCAAAATATTTTCACTTGGGCGCGATATTGCTTGATGAAATTATGAGAGACCCAAATAAATCTCTTGAACGCATTGACGAAATTTTAGGGCTTGAATCGTCCGCAGATAAAGTCAACGAAAGAATTATTGAGAAATTAAATTTGAGTTTCATCACGCCGATTGACAGAGAAGATATTTATTCAATCGCCGGCGAACTTGCGATTGGCGTTGATATGCTCCACGACGCTTTGCAAAGGATAATTATGTATCACGCAGGTCACGCTACGGAAAAAAGTAAAACGTTAACCGGCTTGCTTGTCGAAAGTACGCGAGAACTTGTCCACGCCTTTAGCCTTATGTCAGATATGAAAAAAAATCAGCGTGCGATGCTTGATTCTGTTCACAAAATTTCCAACTACGAAGACAAAGGCGATACGATTTACCGCGAAGACCAGGCGCGTATTATCCACGTAACGGGTAAGCCTATTTCCGGCATGTCGCTGGATAAGGTGCAGGCGGGCATTAAGCAGTTGATTGACGACAATATCCCCAAGGACGAAAACGTAACGATTAGCTTTAGCGGTGACTATGCGGACGCAATGGAAGCGTTTGCAAACTTTGGCTTGATTATCCTGATTGCGGCAATTTTGGTATTCGTCGTTATGGCAAGTCAGTTTGAATCGCTTCTTGACCCGTTCATCGTTATCTTTACCATTCCGCTGTCGTTTATCGGCGTTATGATGATTTACGGCTTTACCGGAAACCAACTGAACTTGGTTACCATTATGGGTATGCTGGTTTTGGTCGGTACTATCGTTAACAACGGTATCGTTCTGGTTGACTACACCAATCTTCTCCGTAAGCGCGGACTTGGTTTGGAAGAAGCGTGTGTGGAAGCAGCCCGTAACCGTCTGCGCCCTATTTTGATGTCAACGTTGACTACGGTTATCTCTTTGATGCCGATGGCGTTCTTCCCCGGCGAAGGCTCAAAGTCCATGCAGCCTATTTCGCTTACGGTCTTTGGCGGCATGACGTTTGGTTCATTGATGACCTTGTTCCTCATGCCTACGGTGTACTACATCTTTAACGCACGCCGTCTAAAGAAGGCTGCAAAGAAAGCGGCTCGTGCGGTAAATGCACAGGACGGCTTGATTGCTGACGACAATGCCAGCGCAAAAGAACGCCGCCGTGCAGAAAAACTTGCGGCAAAAGCAGAAAAACAGCGCGTAAAGGCAGGAAAACTTGCCGCGCAGTTGGCAGCCGCACAGGAACGTGCTAACCAGACGGCAAAGGCGCAGGCAGCGGCGGAAGAAAACGCCAAGAAAGCACAGGCAGAAGCCGAAGCAAAAGCGGTCGAACAAGCGGCACAAGCC
>CALFJB010000059.1 GCA_937877565.1 uncultured Selenomonadales bacterium
GAGATCTACACTCTTGCCCTACACGACGCTCTTCCGATCTTGAACGCCACCACGAATATTTTTATCGCCAAGTTGAACATTGTCCCGATTGCTTTTTCCGACAAAAATTTTAGCTGACTGATTACTCCAAACGACAACAACGGAATGGTTATCAGTGCCATTGTCCAAAATTCGATTCGCACCATGAACATTTCCAACGCTGTCAAAAATAAAATCACGACTGCCGCCACTACGCATACCAAGCCGATTAAAATTGTTAGCAAGTTTTGTTGTTGCGCATGTTCCCAAAATATATTGAAAAAGTTCAGCGCATTTGTAACTATCTGATTTGATTGCACTTCAATATTTGAATCCGGACTTGCCTTATTAAACTCCTTGATCATTTCTTCCGCTCCGCCAGCCGTGTAGCCCATTGTTTCAAATCCCGAACTCAACGCCGGCATTAACTGATAGCTTGAATTTGTTCCAACCCAACTTTGTATTAGAAATATGAAAAAACCAACTTTTAATATCGTTGTAATCAAAAATTTTATCTTGTCACCGGAAACTAAATCGAACGCCACTTTGATTGTTCCATCTATAGTCGCCAATATTAGCGTTAAATTTACTGCGTACGGCGTAATTACCGCCGCACCACTCATTATTACGCCGATATAATATCTCATGAACGGACTCAAAATATCTACTGACGGATCGTCCTCGCTTTTCATTAAAAGTTTGTAATCTTCAATTTTTGTCGGCGCGGTTACAGTCTCTGAACTCCACAAATGTAAAACCAAGTCGCCGAAATTTATCGCAAGACCTATTCCCAAAATCCAATTCCACAATGTCTTTTTGCCATCTTGAATTCCAAAACAAACCATGCAACCTGCCGCCGCCGTCATTATCACCGAAATTATTTTTGCCGATTCTAAAAGCCCTTTGCTCAAATTGCTAAGTTGTGTTTGAAAAGTTGTTCCAAAGCCCTCTCCTCCGCCCGATAATCCTGCCGTCATTTGATTTACCGCAGAATTATTATACGCCGCACTCGCCACGTTCGACAAAATTAAAATTCCTGCCACTATCGCAAGCGGTAAAATATTTTTTCCTACTTTCATGAATTTCATCTCACTTTGAATTTTCCACCCATCTTTTTGAAATGTTTGTCGAATTCTTCAAAATTCTTTCGCTTTCTGCTTGTTCTTGTATTTTTGAATCGTAATAAGCTGCCATTGATGCTGTCATGTGAGCTTTTGCCCTATTTCCTGCCGTCACGCTCTGCAAAATATCGTATAAAATATAATTTCCAGCTTGCAAGGCTTGTTGTTGTCCTTCCGCACTGTTCGATGCCTCCAACGCTTTTTTTGCGTCATCCATGTTCTGCCTATCAAATTGAATCGTTTGTTGTGCCACCTGCGCCGCGCTCTTACTAGCCTCGTGAATTGCCTTTTGTCTTTTTTGCTCTTGAACAACAATATCGTAAACCGTCATATTACCATTGATGACATCTTCAATATTCCCGATTCGCTCATCCCACTGCGCTTGTACTGACTTGCTTTTGTCGTTCAAAATTCCTTCAGGCAAAATTGCATCGCCCGACAGCGGAATTTTTTCTTTTTCCTCGTTCCTCTTCATCAGTGTTTCCAACATTGACACGTTAAGTTTTTTCAGGTTCAAAATTTGTAACGCGACCTGTTTTTGCTCTTCAGTCAAAATATTTGCGGTCTGAATCGCAGTCTTAATTGCCTCCTCAATATTTCTTTCGTCAATAACTGCAATTGCCGCTTCTGCCCTTTGGCTTATCGGCAACATTGATGTAAAACAAGCCCCAACTCCTACTACTGCCGCACTTACTAATGCCGATTTCTTTATCCAAGACATAATTTTTTCCCTCCGTTATCTCGTCCTAAAATATTTTCAAGCGCACTGTAATGTAACCCACTTTTGATCGCTTAAAATCTTATTTTTTTGCTTTTTTCTGCAAACAAAAAAGTCGGCTGAAATTTTTTCAACCGACTTCAATTTTATTTCTTCTCAAGTTCTGCTACTCGTTCACGCAACTCTATTATTATTCCTTCGTCGCGATTTAATCTGTACGCCAAATAAAGCACCGCCACTGCTAAAAATCCTGTTATCAAAAAAATCTCCTCCGCTCCTTTTCCACCTCCGGCAACGAAATATTCCTATACTCCAGCCAGTGCCGATTGAAATTTCCCTGCCCATATTGATCCAAAATTTCTTGCGCTTTTTTATTGTCAGCTTTATTTACTGCGACATACGCCAGCGAAATCGGACAATTTTCTAACGCTAAGTCATACAATCTGCAACCCAGTGGTGACACATAATAGTATTGCTTTTTCTTCACCGCGCCCGCAATTATTTCTACTTGCCGCTGATTCAGCCCGAACATAAAATATTTTTCCTTCAAACTTTCCTCCAATGCTTTATCATTAGGCAAAAATATTTGACTCGGACACGATTCCAAAACCGTCGAAAAAATTGGACTTTCAACAATGTCCGTTAATGATTGCGTTGCAAAAACTACTGATGCATTTGCTTTTCTCAATACTTTCAGCCATTCACGAATTTTTTGCGCGAATTGTTCGTTGTCAAAAAATACCCAGCACTCATCCAAAATGATAAGCGTCGGCGCACCTGTTAAGCTCTGTTCTATTCTATGAAAAATATACATCAATGTTGATCCGACTATCGCCGGCGTATTCATAAGCTTTTCCATTTCAAAGCTTTGCCAAGATGAAAGTTGCAAACTGTCTGTATCCGCGTCAAAAATTTCTCCATACGCTCCCGAAATTGTCAACGGTTGCAGTGCCGTCTTTAATTCCACTGATTGAATTGCATTTACCAAATTTGTCATTCTCCGAAAACTTTTGTCCGAATATGACGCAACTACATTCAACGCATTCCAGATCAATTTTTTATGTTCAGGTGTAATTTTCAAATTTTCTTGTCGAATAAAATCACACAACCATTCCTGCACCCACTGCCTCTCTTTGTCATTGTCAATTTGTGCCAGTGGCTGAAATGATAAATGCTTACTTTCATTGCCCAAATCAAAAAATTTGCCGCCAACTCCTGCAGTCAACACCATCGATGACGCTCCCTTATCAAAGATAAAAATTCTTGCGTCTTTATATTTTCTGAACGATGCGGCGATTATGTTTAGCTGAACACTTTTTCCCGCACCAGTCGGTCCGACTATCAAAGTATGTCCAACGTCACCGACGTGCAAAGATAATCTGAATGGAGTATTCCCTGCCGTTTGCGTGTAAATTAACGCTGGAGCATTGAAATGTTTGTTGCGCGGCTCTCCTGCCCAAATATCCGAGATTGGCATCATATGTACTAAATTTGCGCACGACACCATTGGTCGCCGTATAAATCTTCCAACATTTCCCGGTAAACTGCCTGCCCATGCGTCAACCGCGTTTAAATCTTCAATCTTTGCTTGAAATCCCAAGTTGATTAAAGTCTGTTCGACTAACTGTGCTTTTGTGTTCACAGTCTCATAATCTTCGTCCATTACTACTATCATTGCCGAATAATAGCCGTAGCTTGTTATATTTGCCTCTACTGCCGTTATCGCGTCTTTCACTTCGTCAAATTTCATTACCGCATTTTCATTTAAATTTTCCGGCGTTTCTCGGTCGAGTACCAATTCTTTGAACATTGCCGACAACGGTTTTATTTTTCCGTACCAGCCTTTTTTGACTCGCGTTAATTCTTCTATCGAATCTTGCTTTGAAAGGCAAAAAAATCTCGTCACCCATCTATATGAAAAATCCAGCTGATTTAACCTGTCGAATATTCCAAATACTGAATTTCCCAAGTATCCCGTTGGCACTATCACTCTGACGTGTTTTTTACCAAGTCGCGGCTCAAGTCCGCCGTAAAAATCCGAGTCATACAAATAATTGTCCAACAATAAATTTTTTTCAGGAATTCTCATCGGGCGAGGATCATCGGACACGCACGAATGCAAATATGTTAGCATTTCATCTTGATTCAAAAAATGTGCAGGAATCCTCAACGACGTGAAAATTCCCATCAATTTATCAACCACCGCTGCGAACGCTTCAATATTGTCCCCTACAGAAATTTCTTTGTGTTTTGCTCCCTCAACTACAAACTCCTTAATTTTTCCTTCTTGATCATTCGGCGGCATCCAATAAGCAGTTGCATAATAATTGCTTTCGTAGTGCTTACCGTCAGAGAAAAAATTTTTTCGCTCCTCGTCCATCGCCTTTGTAATTTTGTCGGGAAAAAATACATCTGTCGCATAATTTGTTGACGCTACCCTCTGTGCCTCAAAATACAACACCCAGCCTGTACTCAATCTTTGAAATGACGTGTTGAGTTGTTGTGTGATAATTGCGAGTTGCTCTTTTATCGCCGAATTTAAATCTGGTCCGCGATATTTCCACGTCGTCTGCAAACTCCCATCCTTATTCAGAACTATTGCCGGAGTGTGAATTATTTTTGCGTATGGCATCGTGTACTTGAAATATTCTTTCTTTCGCTTAAACCTGTCCATTCGATACATTTTCTTGATCCATTTCCTCCAAAAGCTTTTTGAATTTGTGTTCCTGCTGATCAGACTTCTCTGGCTCTCTGTGCAAAATAAATTTTTCCATAGAATCAAATCCCACAAGCGGCGGCGTTATATTCGCTAAGTACATTCCTGGCAAACTACCCCACCACACATCTTTCAAATTATAATGCTCGAACACGAAGGAAAATCCTTGCGTTCGAAAATATTTCGTCACATTCGCTTGAAAATTCTCATACTCTGTTGAGTCCAAGCTGAAAATAAATCCATTCCAACAATAGCCATTTAACTCCGACAAAATTTCCCGTTTAATTTCATCCAGCATTATTTTTCTGTGCGGACACCACTTCTCACAATATTTTTTCATCTCAACTGCAGATTCTTTCTCATCAAAGAGCAAAATTCGTCGAACATATCGGTACGAAAAATTTTTCAATCGCTCGAAAATTTCCCACACTCTCGGCAAATCAGGCAAACTCACGATTAAAATTTTCTTTCCATTTATGAAAATGTCATTTGCTTTGAATTGAAATTTTATATCCTGTGACAAAAGTGCGTCCATATACAATGGCACTTCAGACATTGTCACTTCATTTTTTTCAAGCGTCAACGTGAACGATAAAAAATTCATCAACTCTTGATATTTTAGCAATTTTGCTTGCGTGACTTTTGAAAATTCCGTGCAAATTTTTTCTACTGTCGTTCCAAAATATTCAAGAAAATCTTTTTTCGCGACTTCTTCGCCGAGCGTATTTTCTATATTCAGCTTGAGTTTTGTTTCAAACGGATTCCAAAAAATTACCAGAAAATCTCTATCCCCGTCAGAATTATGTTGCCTCTCATTCCAAATCGCCCAACCTCTGCGAAATTTTGGCAACCCCAACTTTCTCGACAAATAATCTTTTTCGTACGGCTCATACTCAATCACGCTGAAACAGCTTCCGTCTTTCTGTTGCATGACGTGTGGTAAAGTTATTCCTCCCCATATCAAGCCGTCCGACACTTCGTCATTAATTTCAAATTCTTTCAAACTCATAAAAAATCCTCAAGTGCAGTAATAATTTTTCTTGCTTTGATACACTTTCAAGCAGTCAAAAAATTGGTCGTCGTTTCTCGCAACATAAATACAACCGAAGTGGAATATCAACGACACCGGCACGATGTACCAAAAATGAAAATTGATTATGAATAAAAAAGCTATAAGCGCATTGATCATTATCGCACTTCTCGGTGCACCTAAGAATAAAATTTGCTCTGTTAGTGAGCGATAGAACGGCAATTCAAACCATGCCACATTTTTGGTTTCTTCCTTGTTCATCACGCTTACCTCACGGAATTAAAAATCCTGTAGTCTGACTGATGAAAGTCGCCGCTCCTAATGCTACCGAGCCGCCGCCGACTACTCTCATTGCTGTTTTTGTAATTTGATTTTCAATATTTAACGCCCACGATGCCGCACCTGTTGCCGCTCCTATTGTCACGATTGCCTTCGGTACAGGTCCAGACATCAACGTTTCCATTCTATTTAGAGGTTCTGTAATTACTGAAATATTACTGCTTGCTGATGCTGTTTGTGCATAACTCACTGAATCCGGCATAATCACGACTGCCGCAACTGCCAGTCCGATTCTCGCCAAAGTCCAACGATTTTCTTTCAAAAATTTTTCTGCCTTGTCTTTAAAATTTTTTGTATTCATTGTTTTGACCTCCAAAATTTTTTGTTTTTCAACCTCAATAGGATGTAACAAATTTGCTTGCTCAAAATCTTATTTTTTTGCTTTTTCAAGTTAGCCTTTTTAAATTGTATTCTTTACTAGCGGCGTTATAGCCGTTTACTTCGATTATCTCTTCAACAATTCTCCGATTTCCCAAATATTTCAAGTAAACGATCATGTTAACCGCTTGTCCTATCGTGGCTTGTTGTGGATTTTGCGACACTCGCGTCGTCATATTTTCCAATCTCAATAATGTATCTTTAGCGGAGTTTGAATGTATTGTAGAACAACCTCCACCGTGCCCCGTTGACCATGCATCAAGTAATGCCAACGCCTCGCCACCGCGAACTTCTCCGACTACTATTCTATCAGGTGTCATTCTCAAAACACTCCGTAAACAATCTGACATAGTGAAAGTCCTCATCGTTCGCATCGACACGCAGTCCGCCGCTGTGCATTGTAATTCCGGCGTATCCTCTATCAATATTACTCGATCATTCAACTTTGAAATTTCCGCAAGTAGTGCATTCAACAATGTTGTTTTGCCGCTTTTCGTTCCTCCTGCTGCGATTATATTTTTCTTGTCGCGGATCGCCTGAATTATTATTTCACGCTGATTTTCCGTCAAAATTTCTTGCTCGACATAATCTTTCAGCGTAAATATTTTTTTCGGGTGTTTGCGAATATTTAGAGTTGGCGATAAAACTATTCTTGGCAGATTTCCCTCAAATCTGCACTTGTCAAAAAATTTATTGCGCGGTATTTCTGCGTCGAGTGTAGGTTTTTCTTCCGTTACAAGTTGATTAGTCAACGCTGCCACGTTCAATATTATTTGCTTGACCTGCGCCGCGCTAATTATTTTTTCAGTACATTCCCTACCGCGAAAACTATCTGTCCAAACTTTACCATCGGGATTGATATATATTTCAAAAATGCTGTCGTCCTGCAAAAGCGGCATTATCTCACCAAGACAATTTGCTAGCGTCATCATCGTTATTTCAAATGTTTCATTGTCACTTTCCATTTATAAAATTTTCCCAGCTTTCTTCATATTCGAGCAAATCTGCTGGACTTTCTCCAAACAGCGTAATTTTTATTTCTCCTTCACTAAAATAAATTTTTGAAATAATCTCATCGACTATTTTCGATTCATTTTTTTCTGCCGCACTCTTTCTAATTTCTCCTCCCCAATTTTCTCCGACTGCTCCAACGTCTTTTGAAAATTCATCGCGCTTTGAATTTTTTCCGTCACTTTCGACAATGTTTCTATTTTTTTCAAGCAACTCAGTTTTTTCATCAGCTTTTTGCTCCTTTTTCAAATTTATTTTTTGAACTTTCTTTTTTACTGCTTTGCGTTCTTCATATTCTTTTTCAAGTCTGATCGCTCGTGCTTTTTCGTCTCGCTCATTCTTTTCACTCGCATTAACCGCAAACAAATCTTCATATGACAAAACTTTGGTCACACTATCGCTGTACAATGGATAAGTCGGACAAACTATCGAAACTTTTCCTTGCGGCTCTTTGAACTCTCTAACGCATTTTTCGCAGTTGTGATTGTATTTCTTACAGATTTTTTCAAATCCGTGTTCCTTAATATAAATTTTTTGATACATCGACAATCTTTTTATAAAAAACGGTTGCAAATAGTATCTCAATTTGTTGCCGTAAATCGGACGGTGTCCTGCTACAAAAACTAATTCACGTTCAGAACTCATATGCGAAACTTCATCAGGTGTCATCAATTCGCGTCCAGTAAACGATTCTGAATTTGAACCTTTGCCCAAGCCTCCTCCATCTGAATGACTAACTATTTTTATTGTCTGCTTGCCAAGATTCTTTGAAATTGATGCCGCCGTAGCCGATCCTGAATCCAAATTCGGTGTGAAGTATATGTGGACATGGCAATTCGACGCGATTGAATTATCTTTCGTGTACTCTTTGTTAAGTTGATTTACGTCCTGCGCTACTATGCAAACTTTTATTCCATATCCCGCACAAACTGCAAGTGCAAGCTCCATTGATTTTAGGTTGCCGAGTTGTGGAAACTCGTCCAACATCAGCAACAATCTTTGTTTCAGCTTCGAGCCGCCTGTACTGTCAAATTTTATATCTCTCACAAGTTTATGGAGCATTGTATTTATAAGCAATCGAGACAACGGTTTCAACGTCTGAACTTCGTTACTATGCATACAAAGATAAAGGCTCACTGTATCCCTCGGCGACAACAAATCTTTTATGCAAAAGTCCGAGACTTCCGTGTTTTTCTGTACAACAGGATTTTGATATAACGCCAAAGCCGTTTGCGCTGTCTGCATTATTGACGCTCGAGTTTGTTCCGCTCCGTTCAACATATTTGCCGCACACTCTGCTACTTTCGGGTGTGTCAGCAAAATATGAAATGGGTTTGTGCTATCGTCGTCCGCCTCCCAATCTATCTCTTGCTTTTTCATATATTCCAGAATTGCTTGCCGCACGTCTTCCAAATTTTTTATTCCTTTATTCTTAAAGATCCTCGAGAAAGGTCTCAAATTTTGAACATACTCACCATAAATCTCTTTCAGTGGATTTTTTCGCGGGATTCCTTTTTCATCCGGTAATTCCAAAAATTCTTCCGGCGAAATGTGTGGGTAATTTTTCATGTATGTAAACAATTCTTTCAGTTCCATGTCGGGGCTGGACAAAAAACTCATTATGTCTGTTGGGCAAGGCAAACGTAAATTTTCTTTGTAATGCTTATACATCAAGTGCATTATCACACCTGTTATCAACGCCGCCGCCGAATTATCCCAAAACGCTGAATCTCCACCGCCCGATTTTTCACCATCCGGCTTGACCATTATTCCAACTATCATTGCAACATCGCTAATTTCTTCCGCTGTACGAAAATTTATTTCTGCTAATGGATTCCATCTCGCAGAACTTCCATCATTCACCAGTGGCGCGAATTTCATTACTTTTTGCCCGAGAACTTTTTGCCTGTAGCCTGCCGTCGCCTGCCACAATTCTTCTTTCACATCGAAGAAAAATATTGAGTGTTGCCAAACCAACCCTGTCGGAATTATCGTGTTCACGCCTTTGCCGCTTCGCGTTGGCGCAACCAACAAAATATGTTCTACACCGTCGTGTAACATCAACTTTTTTGTGTATGGATTTACTCCGACAACCACGCCTGATTTTTTTATTTTTCGTGATTTTTTATCTCCGTACATTCCTAGACCTGCTGATTCAATTTCTTCAGCAGTCGCGAAAGCCGCTGAGCCGTGCGAAGTTTCTTTCTTCAAATTTTTTGCACAGAGATAAGTAAATCCCGCACCAATCACAAAACCAAGATATGGAAATCCTGCATAACTACCAATTATTTCAGGAATTGCCTTTTGTAACTCTGCGTCCTGTTGCCAAATATAAAATTTGTATGGTGGATAAATATGAACGTCACCAAAACTCAAGCACGAACCCAGCAATTTACTATAGCCGCAATCTCCCGCCATTTCCTGCGTCGCGTACCAATATGCTATCAACAAACAGATCCCGATTGATATTACACCGATTTTTGTAACTTTCTGCCGATAAATTCTTTCGTCTTCCATTGCTTACTTTGTACTTGCTTGCGACAAACTTTTCAATTCTTCTTCCAAGAAATCTTTCAACTTGCTTACGCTTTCGCCGTTTCTTTAAAGCTGATGAACTATCGCGGAAATTTTTTCCTTACCTTCCTTCAGACTCAATTTTTCTAGGAATCTCTTTGCATGAATGTTTTTCTTCAAAAAAAAATCTTTGCTAAAAATTTTGTGCGACGAACTTCTAGCATCAGCATAATCATGCAGTTCAGGAATCACTTGCAAAAATCTTAAAACTTCATTCTCCTCGCCGTAATGTATAAAATCTATAACTTTTTCAGCATATTTTTTGCAGATCGTAGACTTGAATCAATTCATCGTCCGTTCAAATTTATTCCACATTTAAAAAGTTATATTTTCTATAACATAAACATTAAACTCGTATCCCGGCTCTATCGTTACCGTGTTTTCTATCTCTGCTGATTCCTTCAACATACTTGAAGTCATATTTATCAAATTTGCCGTTGCACCTTGCGCCGCTATTTGCCCCGCCGTGTAAGTGTTTGCGCTTGATGAAACATTTCCAGCCGCCAATGAACCTAGTGCCGCTATTGCCGATCCCATTGTTCCCGCTGATATTTTTCTGCCTGTGTGATGATGGACTTTTCCGGCTATTCCTGTATAACCTGCGCCATCAACTGCGACTATATTTTCTGAAATTGTCCACGATCCGCCATTCGGCAATGTCAACTGCTTGAACGCCACTGGCACTCTTCCGTTGTTCACGGATTTTTTCTCGTAAGCTCCAGTTAATCTACTACCTTGCGGTATCAATAACTTTGTCCCTGTCGCTGTGTCGTAAACGTCCGTCAAAACTTGCGCCATTACTTGACCTTCGACATCTGTACTTATTCCCGTCAAAAGTCGAACAGGAATTACCGTTCCCGCGTCCAAGGTTGAATTGTTCGGTTCAACGTACTCTGTCTTTTTCTGTACTGTTTCACTTGCTTTTATTTCGCTTATCGGTTCTGATAGTTGACTTGTTCCTTCGCCAAATGTGAACGCGATTGCTGATTTATATTTATCGCCTTCTGCATGTGGATTTTTTTCAACTTTTGCAGGTTGTGGCTCTGGAGTTTTTTCAGGTAGTACAGGCATTTGAACTGTCTCCGGTAAAACTTTATATTGTTCCTGCGCGATTGCTGGTACTACTGGTACTTGCGGCTCAACTTCTATAACATTCGTAGGTTTTGGAGATTGAATTTGTGTGACGGATTTTTTAGCATTTTCTTCCGCTTGACGCTGTAATTCCAATTCTTTTTCTTTCGCCTTGTTCATAGCAATTAGACTCTCATAATCGTCAGGCAAAGTATTTTTCGTTTTTTTCACTTTGGCTATTTCTGACTCTGTTGCTATGGGCAAGGTAGCTACTTCTTTTTTCGGCTTTTCGCTGTCGTCCGACGCAAATATTAAAGCTAGCACTAACACTGTTCCAAAAAATGCAGCTATGCCTTTCACAATTTCACGACGAAAGCCAAAAACTTTATCGGGCTTGCCTTCATTCATCGAGTAACTTCCGATTTCTTTTTCTGATTCCTCGTCGTTGTCTTTTGACTTGAGTCCCAAACTTTTTTTGACATGCAAAATTATTTCTTTCAATTTTTCCAACTCTACCACCTCGATTTACTTGCGCTTGATTTTGATAATTTCCTTGTCCGAAACTCGTAATTCGATTTCGTCTGCCACTCTGTCCAAAATATAACAATTGTTACTGAGTTTATAATTCACCATGCTGATCCCTTTTTTGCCCTTGTTTTTAATAAATACGCTCGATAATTTTTTCGGCAAATTGTTGAATTTTAGAATTGT
Organism: uncultured Selenomonadales bacterium; assembly: GCA_937877565.1. Classification (GTDB taxonomy): domain Bacteria; phylum Bacillota; class Negativicutes; order Selenomonadales; family Selenomonadaceae; genus Quinella. The sequence goes on from CALFJB010000059.1 coordinate 11,688, forward strand.
TTTTTCTCCGTCATCAAACACTGCTATCGGTTTACTGCTTGATTCACCGCTGATTTTGTAATTAAAATTCAGCGTTTCAAAATTGCCGTTCAAATTGTCTTGTTCATTTCTAAAATTAAATTCCGGCTCTTCATCGTAACCGTAGTTCCAAGTCACCATTGGATTGTACCAGTTCGACGTGTTGAGAATTAACTGATAACTACGCTTGTTCGTCGTGATTATCAAATTTGTTGTTGAAGTTTCAACCACTGGCTTAATATAAATGTGTGGAACTCCGTCCACTGTCGATTTTTCTATAGCCCACGCACTTGTGTCTCCTCCGCCAACAAATGCAATTTTTTCGCCTTTTTTCAGCGTTAAATCTGTCAAATAACCTGCGCAGCAATAAATTTTATAAAGTTGATTCGGCGCATACCTGAACACTACTGTTGAATTATTTTGACTATTTGCACCGTCCTGCGTGTAATTCACTGTCTTAGATTCACTCGGATTTACCAACACAGCAGAATTTTTCTGCTCATTTTCATAATGCTCCAGTAGTGCAAGAATTTTTTTCTGCGTTTCTTCCAATTCATCAATTCGTGCGTTGACTGATTCATTGACATCAATTTCCTCTTTGATCGCCGCTTTATCTGCCGCAAAAACATCACACTGGTTAAATATTGTAACCATCACTGCCATTGCCAACGCTGTTGTCTTGAAATTCTTCATTTTTCTTCGCTCCAATCATTTTTTATCAACTTTTGTTGTTGATTCTGTATTTACCGCCGACGCATCTTTCGACCATGAAAAGTCGCTTATGTAAAGTCCTATCGGATTCACCGCAAGTTGTTCTTCGTCGTCACTCTTTATCGTCTGCACTGTGAAAATTCCAATGTATGGCGTGACTTTTTTCTCGCCGTTACCTATCATAAAAGTTTCTTCTGTCCAGCGAATCTGATATGAGTGTCCACCTTCCATCGGCAATATTGTTGAAATGTTTATCTGCACTGTTTGATGTCCAAATTTTTCCGTTAGCTTTTCGCTTTTCAACATTGTCTGCAACTTCAGTGCAGCATTTTTCGTCAGAAAACCATATGATGTTGTGATATTTTCTTTGTAGACTACAGGATCGAGCGGTATCTCTCGCGTGTTCTTCAAGAATTTTGACAAAAAATATTTATAGACTGTCTCTCCTGCTTGATAATTTTTGCTCGCATCTACTGTTCCGACATTTCTGATTGCGCCCGTCATAGTATCCACCTCCACAACGTACGGCATCACGTTAGAACTCAGCGATTTATAAACAAGACCGACTGTCAAAAACATTACAACAACCAACAAGCCCATCAACAATCGGCGCAAATTATAATTTTGGATGATGATTTCTCCCTCGCGTTCGTCCCATTTTCGCGCCGCCCTTTCTGCAGGACTTTCAGGCTCATAATTTGTAAATTTTTCCGGCTTGCTGAACAAATTTTTTATTTGCACTCAATACTCATCTCCATTTTTTATTTATCAATGAAATACATTCATAATGAACACATCTCAAAAAATTAAAATTGGCACGACTCTTGTCTTTATTTGGCTCACCGAAATTGTTCCGCTATATCTGCCATCAAATGACCTTTCATTTTCCGCTATTGGCAAGATATATCCTTGCGGCACTTCAAATTCTCCTCGCATTTTCGGTAGTTCATTGCCCTCGCTGTCTGTTTCAAAAACTCGTCCGATATATTTCCCGTCAATCTCAAAATTCAACGTTTCCGCGTCAATTGTATATTTTTCTCCCTCCACAGCTCCAACTTGTTTCAAAAAATTGTGCTTACCACTTCCCCAACCGTTTTTCACTATCAATTTTTTTACTTCATTCGACGGCTCGTAAACTATGTAATCTCCACGCTCAAAATTTTCGCTTGGCACTCTCATATACAAGCCATAGGGCAAACTCGCCGTAACATTTACATAAAACATTTTTGACAATAACCAAAATCCTGCATTAACCATCGCACACAACATCAAAAAAATTATTGCTTTTCTTTTCATCACCTAACCTCCTTCCCAATTCCTTGATGGAGCATATTCTATTTTCTGCAGTCCAAAATCTTATTTTTTTGCTAAAAAAAATAACCTCAACGATTTTTTTCGTTGAGGTTATTTTTCGTTCGACGTTTTTAGTACTGTTTCAATTAATTTCGAGCTTATGTAAAATCCTTGTCGCAATATTTCATCTAAGATCGGCTTAACTTGCGGAATTATTCCTTCAGACTTCGCTTTCAAAATTACTCCCAATGTCCCTGTCACCGTGAATCCGAGAAATTTTGCAGTTTTTTTCGCCGCATTGTCATCAATTACCAGCAAGTCCGCAGAAATTTCATTCGACAACATCATTACTTCAACTTCGCCGTCGTGCAATTTTGCCTGATACATTTTACGATTACTTTTATCCTGTACTTCCAAAACTTTTATCCAACTCAGATTTTGCGACAATTTTAATTTTGCGTCGTCGTCTTTGCTCGTGACTTCCTCAAAAACCGCTCGCGGAATTATTATTTCTCCGTACAACTCTTGCAAAATTTTCAAGCCGTCGATGTTTCCCAAAATTATCAGCGGCGTTGAATTGACTACTACCTTACGCATTTTTTACTTCCTGTAAAAATTCTTCTTCATCATCAAATTGAAAAATCGAAATTTTTTTCTCGCCGAGATATTTTATAAATTCTTTTTCACTCATTCCAGCGACTTCCGCACAATACCCGATTGACACTCCTTGATTTCTATAATATTCCAACGCGACCAGCCGCCGAACAAAATTTTCTGTTTCGACTCTGTTCATTTTTGTATCGTAAAGAATCGCTTCAGGAATGTTTATCGCTATTTGACACATCTTCTTCACCTCGTCTCTAATGATATTACAAATTTTTATCCTTTATTCCAAATATTTTTTCACGCTGTTCACAAAATTTTTCAAATGCCTGCTAACAATACTTTTGTCGACTTTGCATTTCTTTGACAATATCTCAATTTTTTCATTTGGATTGAAAATTTTTGCCAAGATTATTTTTTTGTGGAGTGAATCGCCACTGTTAAAAACTTCTTCAATAGCGTTCAGTAAGCGACAATATTTGTCGTGCTTTTCCGCTATTACTTCGATCCACTCAAAACTTATGACTTCGCGTTGTGAGTCGTACTTTTCTGCGAACTCTACAATTCTTTCCAGCAGAATTATCATACTCGCCACTTTGTCAGGATAAAATACATCCTTGTCGTTCAATCTGTACCGCATAAATTCCGACACTTTTTCCAATACTACATGGTGACGTATATGCAACTGTGCTACTGAAATATTCAATTCCAGTGAAATCGCCACCAATTGCTGTTTCTTTTTGTATTTCAGCAAGATAAATTCTTGTTCTTCTGCTACCAGTGTTTGATAAACCGCGTCAACCATCAACTTTGTCACTTCAATTTTCATCATTCGCGCGTAGATTTTCCTTATATTAGCTGTTGAAAGATAGTCGCGGCAACTTTTTTGCAACTCTATTACATCCTGTGGATTAAGGTTTTCGTGTGCAAATTTATTTTTTAAAGCCTCCTCTGCAAGGTACAGCGTTAGTTCAGGCTTGGCTTTGTGTAACATGTATTTTCACCTTCCAACAAAAAAGGTCGCGAGTTTTGACTCACACCTCAAAATTTTTGCCCCTTGTGCTGAAGTGCGATTTTTTTCTTCCATTTCCATTTCTCCATTTCATTACAAATATTTTCTCAAAATCTGTTCCAATTTCGTTATTCTGTTGTCCAAATTTTTTATGATCGGATTATTTTTGATCTGCGTATCCTTTTCATTCGTCAATAATTCTTGCAACGGCACTTTTAGTATTTCCGACATCTCTTCCAAAATTTCTACTGCATGTGGCTCTTTTTCGCCGCGTT
>CALFJB010000060.1 GCA_937877565.1 uncultured Selenomonadales bacterium
GGAGGTGTCTTTCATGTATAATTTTACTACAAATACATATGAAATGAAAAGAGAAATTGTTAATTTTTCTAAAAAAATTTCAGAAGGAGTAAATAAACCAACATCAAAATTTGTGATGGATATGCAGTATGGTCTTGCAAAAAGTGGTAGTTGTTTAATCTCTGAAGTAGCAAGAAGCTTAGATGAAAATATTAAATTAGGATACACAATAGAAAGATTATGTGATAATTTAGCTAATATGTATTATGATGAAAAGCAAATTATATGGAATAACTATTTAGAAGAAATAAAGAAAAATATAGATTTAGATAATGCAATAGTATTATTTGATGATAGTGATATAAATAAGGAATATAGCAGAAAACTAGAAGATTTAGATAGAGTTGTTGATGCATCGAGCCAAGATAAGAAAAGAGTAAATGGATATCATGTATGTGAAGCAACGGTTTTAACAAAAAATGAGAAACAACCAATGAGTTTATATAGTAAAATATATTCATGTAAAAGTAAAAATTTTGTAAGTAAGAATAAATACACAATGGAAAGTATAAAAGCTACTGAACAAATAGTTGGAGATAATTTTACAGGTATATTTGATAGAGGATATGATGATAATAAAATAATTAATTATATGAGTAAGCATAAATTTGTTATAAGATTAGATGATAAAAGGACAATGTTATTTAAAGGTAAAAGAAGAAGTGTAGAAGAAGTCGCAAAATCCAGAAAAGGAAAAATAAGAATGACAGCTTTATTTGATGATAATGAAGAAAAGGAATTAACAATATCATATACTAAAGCCACGTTACCATATAACAATAAGGAATATACATTAATAATAGTATATGGATTATCTGATGAAAAACCAATGAAGTTACTCACAAACATAGAGTTAGATGATAAAAAGGATGTAATAAAAATTGTAAGATTATATTTATCTAGATGGAGAATAGAAGAACATTTTAGAGGAAAGAAACAGGAATATGAATTTGAAAATATGCGATTAAGAACATTAGAAAGTATGAATAATTTGAACATGATGTTAACAATACATTTAGGACATATTGCAATGTTAGGTGATAAAATGGATAAAAATTTATTAACTATTAAAATTATATATGCAAGTGAATCATTAAGACAAAAAGCGATTGTATGGTTAAGTCAAATAGCTAGAGGGATCAAAAATATATTAAAATATGCACATAATGGAATAAAAGAATGGCAAGATATTGAAACACGAGAAAAGTATAGGCAATTAAATTTAAAACTTTAGCATTGCAATTCAAAATTTCAATCTTGCCGGAAAATTCCAATTCTGCGTTTAAAACATTCAAATTGTGCAATGAACCTTTTGCGGCGATTCCTTTTTCAAGTTTCGTTTGATAGCGAATTGACGTAAAATTTTTCAGCACATCAGACGGGCGGAAAATTTCTTTGCATTTGGTCTGCAGGTAACTCCAATCGTCACAAAGCCTTCTGTATTCTTCAATCGGGCAAATATAAAAATTCGGAATTATAATTTGCACGGATGAAACTTTGCCGCCGTCATCAGAAAATCTGTGAAAAATATTTTCGGGATTTGCCAAATTTTCCGTGTCCATTTTGGCAAGTTCAAACATCTCAAAAATTTCAACTGCACTTTCATAAAGCAAGTCTTTAAATCTTTTCGTGGGAAAATAAGGCAGTCCAAAAGCGTCGTGAACAATTTCTGCGTCCAAGTTCACATCCGCTTTACCTGAACCCAAGTGCAAAGACCGTTTCGACTTTTATTCTAACGTCAATTCCTGCTATTTATCAGCTACCTCAGACAAATAAAAATCTATTAACTCAATCGCGTCAACGTATGGCGTGCGCGGCGATTTTTCAACGTTCCACAATGAATTTGTTATGCAACTTTCCCAATTCGGTATCAATGGAAAATTTTGATTTTGAGTTTTTAATTGCTGTAAAAATTTGTCAATGTTGGATTTGCCGCGTTGCAATACAAAACGTAATTCTTTAATTTTTCCGTCAGGCATAACCGAAGGAAATGGCGTGGTACAAGAAATTAAATTTTCTATGTAGTAGCGGGATTTTTTATCAGTTCCGACTTGATACGGTTCGAAATGCAAATTTCCACGCGCGCCAGTATATTCGTGTTCTCTAATTTGCTTTGCCATTTCGTAGCCTCTGAAAAAAGGATACACCGTAGGCAATATCTCAATTCCCGCGTAGAAATCCCTTCATTGTAATGCTTTTTTGTCAAATGTTCTGGCGAATTTTCTGGCGTTACGGCATTCAAACTTTCCATTAAAGTTTTTGTAAATAAAATTGCAGTTTTAGCGGGACAAATGAAAGTTACGTCGTCGCCACCGATTATCATCGGACGTATCGGCAAAATTTTTTTATCTTTCAAATCCAAAACTTCATTGAAAATATCTGCATTTTGGGCGGCAATTATTTTTCTGAGTAAATCGGCAAATGCGCTTTCGGTTTTACGGCGAATTTCTCTTGAAAGTTGACGCCGTTCAAGAAGATTTTTACAGTCGCGAAACTTCCAGCCCATATTGTTGCCGTCAACGTGAATTATTGAAAAATAATCTTCGCCGTCTTTTGGTTCGAGTTCGTCAACCTTCATCGGAAAATAATAATCGTCCATTCGCAACGTTGAATTTTTAAGGAAAAATTTTATTGAATCGATTTTTCAAACTGTCGTTGACGGCACTTGAATATTTCGCCTTAACTGCCGTTTCCATTAAATAAAATCCGACTTCATTAATCGGCTTGACAAGTTCACTTGTATCGCAGAAATTGGAAGTTTTGCCATTTATTTCGCCACTCAAAGTTAAGCCGATATACGGAACATTTACTGCAGGGAAAATCGTATTCTGATTTTTTTCAAATCGGCATAAAGCGGCGACATATCAAGTTCATCAATGTTAATATCCAATTTCCCGAATGCCACGCCGACTTTCAAGCCCGGTCGAGTTGCCAAAAGTTTCATTGTAAATTTTGTAACGACTTCACGGCGTTTATCTTCCTGTGTTGAATTAAATAAAATTAAAGCGTTGTCGCCACCTATGTAAGTAACGCAACACTTTTTCATACTGTTCCAATATATTTTATTGTCTTCGGAAATATCCAACGTAGTATCAGCCGCATAGGAAAAATTTTCGTCGGAGAAAATTTTTTTGCAATACACCAACAAAGTCTTCAAAAAAATTTTATCCACTATGTAGGACGCGCCGATATTTGTTCTTAGGTGGTGTTGAATAAGTTATTTTAACCAAATAAGAATAAAAGCAAGGAAACGTTTAGCGATTTTCTCATAGCGCGTCGCTATTCTTCTATTTCGTTTCAATTTTTGAAAGAAACATTCAATCAAGTGGCGTTCCTTATATTGCGCTTTGTCAAACGACAATATCATTGATCGTGTACTTGTCATGCTGTCAGAATTATTTTTATCGGATTACCCAATGCGTCCACCAATGCATGCCGCGACTTTTTCCTATTAATTCTTTTTTTGATGTACTTTGACGATTGTAGAATCTATCGAAACATCTTGCAAGTCAGCATCTAATGATAATTCTTTCAGTATCCAGATTATACCGTTTAATGTTGCTCGTAAATCTTTATAAGGTCTGACGTTTTTATTGGGGTATTTCAATTTATCCCATTGTTCATCAGTCAATTCATAGCGCCTCATCAAATACCACCTCAACGTTATTTTATCATTTTTCCTATTATTCAACACGCCCTAGTTTAATCCATTCAGACATATTTTCACTCATACTTCTAATTATCCTTTCAAAAAATAAAGGGTTGAATCTCAAAAGGATTCAACACCTTTGATTATAAAATAGTTAATTAGATTTGCTTAATCATATAAAGTTGGTTCACTATGCTGTTGATAATACAGTTCTAAATATCTATCTCTAATAGTATCCAACAGCAACTGTGCTCCTGCTATCTTATAAATATCTTTATTTCTATAAGCTTCAATCAACCTATCAAATGCCCATAATATAGCATTTGGTATGTTAAAATTCCACTCTAAGTCTAGCTCATGATCTACATTACTCATGTTTATAGCATTTATTGTATCGTAATACTCTCTTCGGATAAACCTAGTATCTTCTTCAAATTCTTTAAACTCCTCATCTGAGAAATTTTCATAGAGCTCAGCTTCAGCAATGATATCTTTTTCAGTAATATCATTATCCTTTAATATCTCCTGAATCCACTCAGGAATCTGTTGATTAGTACTCATTTACAATCACTCTTCCTTTCCTTATGATAGTATATAATCAAAATCTAATATAGAATCAATCCCAATTCAGGGATTTTATAGTGAATTAGAGCTATATAAACTGACGCATCAGAGCAAAGTTTCAGACTCTTAATGGAGATTGTCTGAATTTTATATCAGGCTTTGAGAAATTTCAATGGTTGAAATGAATTTTTTCAAGCTCTTTGAAATTTTGTTGAGGGTGGGGTGTTATGACAAAAAATATAATGTTGATGTTTCTTAGCGACGTAAAAGTTTTTAAAGGCGTTGTAGTACAGCGCATTACAAAGATATTGGCGACACAAAGACTACAAATGAATCAGTCGTCCGTTATCTTTCAAAAATTAATGCAACGAAGCCGAGCAAAATTTTTTATTTTTCATCAAACAAAGTCAAAGATTTAATCAAAGACGGTAAAACTTTTACGCACGTTAATTACTTTGCGAAGTGCATTACCGATTGTGTCGACAGCGATATGGAAGAAGTTTTGAAACCTTGCGATTTTGATGATGAAGCCGACATTCAACAAACAATGGACGCCGTTATAAAAATGGCAGCTTTGATTCAAAATTATGTCGCAGAAAATACTGAAGTTACTTTGCACGTCGATATGACAGGCTGAATGCGTCACGCGTCATTGATGATGCTCGTTATCACGCGGCTGATTTAATATTCAGGCGTGAAAATCGGCTATATTTTATATTCAAATTTTGTACCTGGACACGCAGAAAATTTTGTCGAAGAAGCCAACGATATTTATAATTTGTTCGACATAATCGCGGACGCAGAAGAATTTGTAAGATTCGGCAGTGTTGACGCGATAAAAAATTATTTTAAAAACAGGGATATTCCCGACGTTTTGAAAAATTTCCTAGAGGTTGTTGGTAAACTCAAGCAAAGAAAAACATAAGAAGTTCTTTGATAAAATGAGTTTGAAAGAAGTGAACAATTTATTTTACCACAAATTCCGCAAATTCGATGCTGAACTTTACAAGCAACGCAACCTTGTTTAGCGTTTTTTTCAACGAATAAAGAATTATCGCCATTCACTTTTCATTTACCAACAGCCCCTAGTATTATTGTCATTGGACTTTAATTTACCAACAAACCGTAACACAATAGTTTAAATTTTTTTATCACGTCAGATATTTAAGTTATTAAAATTTTAATCTTAAAAATTTCATAAAAAACTTGCCGATATTAAAAATTTCGTTTAAAATACGCGTTTAGATTGGGGGATTTTTTGAAGGTGAGAGTTTGAAAATTTTTTTGGCAGAGTACTTAGGTTTTTGTTACGGCGTTAAGCGAGCGATAAAAATTGCTAAAGAAAATGCGGACGGAAAATGTTGTACGCTGGGACCGATAATTCACAATCCGCAAATGGTTGAAAGACTTAAGGCAGAAGGCGTAGACTCGGCGGAAAGTTTGGACGCGATTAAAGAAGGCACTGTAATAATACGTTCACATGGCGTTGGACCGAAAATCTATGAGAAAATTAAAGCCAAAGGTTTGCGAATAGTTGACGCGACTTGTCCGCACGTGAAAAGGGCGCAGATGGCTGCAAGGGAATTAGTTAATGAAGGCTACGAAGTTGTTATCGTAGGGGAAAAAAATCATCCCGAAGTTAAAAGCATTCTTGAGTGGGCGGAAAAACGTACGACTATCGTTGAAACAGTAACAGAGGCAGAAAAATTTGCGCCTTGTCAAAGACTTGGAATCGTTTCACAAACAACCGTATCGAATCAGCACTTTGAGGAAATAGTTCTGAAACTTTTGAGGAAGTCAAGCGATATAAGAATTTTACGCACGATTTGTACAGCGACGGATCAAAGACAGAAAGCCGCAATGGAGCTTGCAGAGAAAGTTGAAGTAATGCTTGTAGTCGGAGGCAGAAACAGCGCGAATACCACAAAACTTGCAAAACTCTGCGAAAAAAAATGTAAAACGTATCACATTGAAACGGCAGAAGAAATTTTGCCGGAGTGGTTCACTCAATCAGAAAATTTATCAGCCCTGAAAG
>CALFJB010000061.1 GCA_937877565.1 uncultured Selenomonadales bacterium
ACTTGGGCTTATACCTATTTCGACTTTGAAAAATTCGGCTGGGACATTAAGGCAGAACATTCCGGCACTATGACTACCCTGGGCTGGTTTACTTTCAGATGATTCTTGCATTATAAGCAGATAAGCATTAAAATAGAAATGAGGTGATACGGTGGCTAAGAAAAAACTTTGGCAAGACCTAACCATTGCTGATAATTTCATTTTTGGCAAAGTCCTTGAAAGTGATCCTGCAACGTGCAAACTACTTCTTGAAACCATTCTTGGGTTCAAAATTGATTCGATAGAATATCCCGAACGAGAAAAGACGCTAGAAGCACGCCATGACAGCAAAGGCATTAGGCTTGATGTTTTTACTAAAACTCCTGATGGGAAGAAAATGTTTGATGTTGAAATTCAGACCAGCAATAATGATAATCTTGCAAATAGAATGAGATACTATCAGGCTCTGATTGATACTGATTCTCTCGATAAAGGCAAACATTACTGGCAGCTTGGCTCTTCATATATCATTTTTGTTTGTACATTTGATTATTTTAAACGAGGCAGGCATTTTTACAGTTTCCAAGAACGTTGTGACCAAGCAGCAGATTTGCTTATGGGAGACAACACGGTCAAGATTTTTCTGAATGCTAAAGGTAAAGCAAATGATGTCAGCAGTGACTTACTTGCTTTCCTCAACTACATCAATGGTAAAAAAACCGCAAATCCGTTAGTAGAAGCTCTCGATAATGGAGTTCAGTTCGTAAAGAAAAATAAAGAATGGAGGAATCAATTTATGCGCTATCAGGAACATATAGCAGCGGAAGCCCATTTGCAGGCTCTTGAAATTGCTAAAGATATGGCAGACAAAGCTGCTAAAGAAGCTGAAGAAAAAAAGACCATTGAAATGATTAAAAATTTCCTTGCAGTTAATACTCCTATGGAGTTCATCATCAAAGCTACTGGTTGGTCTGAAGATGAAATTCTAAAAACAGTACAAGTTAATTAAACTTAATAAGCTAGCCCCATGATAGCCAATCGCCGTCAATGGGGCTTTTTCTATGCCTTTTTGTCTGTTTATGAAAATTAAATGAATTTTATAGTAGCATATTTAGGCGTATTTGTTGCATATCTAGGCGCACACAAAATTCAAAATCTGTGGCAAAATATATAGAGAAGGTGAGGTCTTGAATAATTCTGACGGCAAGGATATTGATATGAATGTTAAGAAGATGATGTTGTACCGCCAAATTGGTGCCAAGATTGCTTATTATCGTACTTTACGCCAGATGACTCAAGCTGATTTAGCTAAACGAGTCAATCTTAGTAGAAGTACGCTAGGGCGTATTGAACGTGGTAAATACAATCAAGGCGTTCCTATCTCCACTTTGCTTGACATCGCTGAAGGACTTCGTATCGAATTATCTGCTCTTGTCACCTTTAGCGATGAAGAGAAAAAAGTTTGGTGGGAAATTGATAAAAATATGCTTTGATTTACCCTTTGGGTAAGTACTTTTTCAGTTGCATTTGCTAAAATACTATATTTAAGAAGTTTCAAATGGAGGTTAGGTTATGCACATTATCATTGGAATAGTATTAATAGGAATTGCATTAGTTTTTACATGGGATTATATTTTCTATATCATTGGCGGTGTTTCTGCTCTAGTAACCATATTTTTCGCATTGTTAGCTTTAAAATTTATGAAGCAGAAAAATGAAAATCTTACCTCAACAGACTCAACAAACCAAAGTACTCAAAATAATAAGAGTGATCTGGGTCTTTCTATCTTATTTCTCATCATAACTTTGATTTTGGGCGGTATATCTTATAAATCTTTCAGTTACCAATCAACTTGGGCAGCAGATTTAGAAGTTAAATACGCTGAAAGAGAAAAACGTCGCGCTGCAAAAGAGGCTCAGGAAGCCGCTGAAAAGCAAGCTAAGGAAGAAGCTGATAAACAAAAAGCTGAACAAGAAAGAATCGCCGCTGAACAGAAAGCCCAAGAAGATAAATTATTGGCTGAACAACGTGCCGCTGAAGAAAAAGAACGTAAGGCTAAGGAAGCTAAACTTAAAGAAAACCCTTATTATGAATATGCAAATGACAAAGGTTCTATGGGGCAATTATTCTGCTACACTTATAAAATTATGCCTAAAATTCATCAATTTGTCTCTGAACGTAAAAAATTGCCGTTTAATGGTATGCTCAATTTAAAAGAATTTTCTTCTCTCAAACTCGAAGATTTCAAATCGTTGGAAGTTGAGACTTTTCTTTTCAAATCCGACAAATACACTATTGCTCAACACACAAATAATTACGCATTATTTTACAAAGGCAATACTACCAATTCAATAGTCCCTGATGGAGTAGGTATTATGGTGCGTGTTCTTTTCACTACAAATAACGAGCCTTTTATAGTACCAAAATATATTGGCGAATTTGAGGACGGTCGCTTCAATGGATACGGTATTCTCTTCGCTTCAGATACAGCATACAATGAAGATGCTCGTTATATGAGTTTCATTAAATACGAAGGTTATTTCAAAGAAGGTAAATTTGAGGGCAAAGGCAATTTATATAGTTTCGCTGCCGCTAGTGCCTTTAAAGAAATAGCTGAATTATCTAACTCTATCTTGGTCTACAGTGGTACTTTTGAAGATAATGAGCGTAACGGCGACTTCATAGTTTATGATCGTGAAAAAATCATTTACGAAGGTGGATTTAAAGACAATGAACGTAGTGGTATGGGTACCGAGTATAATAAAGATGGTTCCATAAAATACAAAGGGCAATTCAAAGATGGTAAATACAACGGTGCCGGTATCTTTTATAATTCTGACGGTTCTGTGTATTTTGACGGTAATTGGAAATATGGTAAACCTGATACCTAATACAAACTTTTTGCTATTGGCTATGCTCTTGTATTGCCACACAATATGCTCACATCTTATCAGTCAAATCTCTTCGTAAATATTTTGGGCTTTTTGGCTGATAATCACTTCATATAGGAAAAGGAGGGTTGTTTGTCATGGGAATTTTCGCTCTTATTGCTTTGATTATCTGTTTCATTTTATGGCTGGCAGGTTTTCGTATAATGGCTGTTGTATTGGGTAGTATCGTTATGTATTTGCTTGGCAGTTAAACTAAAAGAAAAGAGGTTTATTGTATGGGATTATTCGATTCTATCGGTAACTATTTCAACAAAGAAAATGACATAAGACAAAATTTAGTTACCGCTCTTGAAAGTGGTAAATTTGGCAATGACACCCAACTCGCTCAAGCTGTAAATGAATACAAACAAAATGGCTTTGTCAATTCAACTCTCAAAAATATTGATTCTTTCATGGACTACAAATACAACTACAAGGAAGAAATCGTCAGTCTTAAAGATGAAAATAAACATCGTTGGCTTGTCAATCGTCTTGAACAATTTCTGAAAAAGAAAGGTGCTATCTAAATTTAATATCACCTTATCGCAAATGCTATTGGGTTTTTCCAGTAGCATTTTTTTATTCCTTCATAGCTAAAATTAGCTGAAACTGATATAATCAAGTTATCATGTTACTTCCATAAAATTAATAATTCAAGGAGATTTTCATATGAATTATCAAAAAGAAGCTGAAAAGATATTTTTCGTTAAACCTATTGAAAAACGGAAAGATCCTAACGACAAGATTAACAAAAGATTTTTCAATATGACTGATAAACAACATGAACGTGGCGAAATGAAAATCAAAGAAAATTCCAGAGAGCAAAAGAATAATATTCTCACCCCTATCAATCTAGAATATTCTCGCTACATTGAAAAATTTTTGGCAGAACGTCCTCGTTTTAATGCCTTTGACAGAGAAATTCTCTACGCTTGTATTTCAGAGCAAGTCGAAGGCAACATGGCAATTACTATCAATTCCATTTACAGGCTCATCACCGGAGACAGTGGAAAAAGACGACCAATGAAACCTATGGTTGAACTCATCTATCAAAGTCTTAAAAAACTCGTTTTTTGCGATGTCAAAATTGATCTATCGGAAGTTTGTGAGAAATATGGCTATAATAAAGGTGAACCGTGCGTTTTAGAAAGTGCTATTTTACCTGGCGGTTTTCTTCATAGTGCTGTCGTCAATGGTGAAAAAACTAGTGTTGTCGAATTTTACAAAAAATCTCCTCTATTTCTTGCTGCTGATATTAAGAATCAGCAAATTTTGTCTTATGATAAATCTTTGCTTAATGTTCCCATTCGCAACTCTCCTGAAGTAATTGTCATCAAAGCCTACATTTTACGTCGTATTCTTGAAATTATTGCTCATAATCTTACTCCTACCATTACTTTTGATGATGTTTTTGAGAAAACCGAACTCACTGATTTAAGTGCCGTGCAAAAAAAGCGTTTCCGAGATTATATTTGCAAAATGTTTGATTTTTGGATTCAACAAAATCTCATCTCAAGTTACCAAGTAAACAAAAAATATCATATACCTGTAAACATTTCTTTTACTTATCCAACCAATAAATTAAAAAGCCCGTCGATTAACTTTTTCAGGCAAGCTATAACAAAAAATATATAGTTTGAGCTTTACTATGACATTTTTGTACCCACCACGTGCTTTTGTATATTTACCCACGTGCTTTTGTATATTTACCCACGTGCTTTTGTATATGTGTTAGGGTCAAAAAAAGTGCCTTTAAGCCCGTAACTACGCGGAAAATCGACCCTCATCAAAAAGTGCTTATATATTATATACTCTGTATATAATGTAGCTGCGCGAGCCGGCTACATTTCATTACGCCGGCTCTTGCTAAAAATGCCAATAAAAAAAGAAAATGAGAAGGATTCCCAAACAAGATTGAAACTCAAAATCAAAGCAGAGATTTCTTTTTACTGGCAAAAAATTTAAATGTTGCGTAAAATTTTTCAAGGCTCATGCCGTAGAAAAATTCACAGCAACCAAAAGAGATAAGCAAACAACATTCTGGCAGTTTGCGTAATCTCTTTTTGAAACCTTTATAAGCTAGGAAGTGATAAAATGAATCGTGAGGAACTTAGACGACTAATCAATGAATCGCCAGAGAGATTTTTTGAGCGAGACAACTCAGGCAAAGGATATATTTGTGCATTGTGTGGAAGTGGAACGGGCAAACATGGTACAGGTCTGAGCGTGAAACAAGCAGCGAATGGTAGACTGATAATGACGTGCTGGTCGTGTGGCGAGAGTGGAGATGTAATTCATTGGCTGGAAGTAACGAAGCGCATGAACTACAACGAAGTATTGGAATATGGGGCAAGAGAATTGAATAGAACGGATTTATTGCAAATAGAAAATAAATCTTATTTTAGTAGCCAGAATAAAATTTTAGATGAGCCGGAAGTAGACTATATAAAATTTTATGAGGAAGCAGCAAAACACCTTGAAGAGACAAGCTATTGGAGAGAACGGGGCTTGTCGCTGGAAACTTGCCAGCATTTTGGAATAGGGTACATAGAGAAATGGAGACACCCGAAAGCTCCAGAAATAGTATCATATAGCCCAAGACTGATAATTCCAATAAGCAAAGATGGATATTTAGCGCGAGATGTAAGGACTGAAGTGCCAGAAGCAGAAAAGTCATATACAAAATCAAAGGTAGGAAAAATCAGTGTCTTTAATTTGGGAGCATTGAAACAGAAGATAGTATATGTAGTCGAAGGGGAACTTGACGCGATAAGTTTATGTGAGATAGGATTTTCAGCAATAGGTTTGGGTTCGATAGCTTATAAGAAAAAGCTGATAGAATCAATCAAGGGTTCATCAAATAAGCCTGAGATAATGATAATCGCGTTAGACAATGAAAAGACAGCTACTACGGCAAAAGCAGTGAAAAAAGTGGCAGAATATCTAGAAGAAGAATTGAAGAAATTAGGAATCTTTGTTTTAGTAGCAGAAAATCTGTATGGGAAATATAAAGACGCAAACGAGGCACTCGTCGCCGATCGAACTGGATTGAAAAAATCAGTAGAGGAAATTCAA
The DNA here is from genome assembly GCA_937877565.1 of uncultured Selenomonadales bacterium. Lineage (GTDB taxonomy): Bacteria > Bacillota > Negativicutes > Selenomonadales > Selenomonadaceae > Quinella. The sequence goes on from CALFJB010000061.1 coordinate 5,986, forward strand.
AAATTGGCAGTTAATATGAAAGATAGAATGTCAGTAGAAAAGATTAGGTCACTGGAAAAATATTTGAAAGAAGCAACGCTGAAAAAGGATATATTGGAATATCATAAATATGTCAATCGAAAAACAGGATATGCGAATATAGATGAACATGGCAGATTGTTTCCTGGATTGTATGTACTGGGAGCAGTAACAGGTTTAGGGAAAACGACATTTATGAATCAAATGTCAACTCAGATGTCAAACATGGGTCAAAATGTACTGTACATCTCATATGAGCAAACGATGTTTGAATTGGTATCGAAAGGGCTTGCGAGATTAACATATCAAAGTCAGAGTAAATTTAGTGCGATGGATATAAGACGGGGAGCAGAGGGCAATAGCATAGATGAAGCGATCTCAAAATACATGGAAAAGGGGAAAAATGAGTTTGTCTACGAAGCCGAATTTGACGATACGATAGATGTGATTTGTGAAGAGGTAGAAAAATTTGTGAAACGAGGAATGAATCCAATAGTGATAATCGACTATTTGCAAGTTATAGCTCCAAGTGAGAAGAATAAGCATAAATCTACGAAAGAATCCTAGATGATACGGTGAAGAAGTTAAAATCCATACAGAGGAAATATGGCTTGGTGGTGTTTTTGATTTCCTCACTTAATCGGCAAAATTATTTAACGCAAATAGATTTTGAATCATTCAAAGAAAGCGGAGGGATAGAATATACGGCAGATGTAGTTTGGGGTTTACAGCTTGCTTGCATGAAAGATGATATATTTAACAGAGCGGCAGATTTGAATAAGAAAAGAGATACGATAAAAAAAGCAAAATCCATGAATCCACGTCAGGTAGAATTGGTATGTTTGAAAAATAGATATGGAAACTCAGGTTATAGCTGTTATTTTAACTACTATCCAGCGTACGATTATTTTGAGCCATGTAAAGAAGAAGATATAAAACCAGTTGAAGCGGGAAAAGTAACAAAAGAAGATGAGGAAATAATAAGTTAGGATACCCACCCGCCCAAAAATGAATGGATTAAATATGGATTAATGACTAAAAAATCCTAAAATCCATTTTTCTATATAGAAAAGCTGACGAATCCACAATCCGTATTAGAATTGTTTAACTCGTCAGCAAAACTTGTGCCGCCATTTTGTGATGTAGACAAACTTTATTTTGCTTATTCATTCTGATTATGAGGAGATTTCACGAAAATCCAAAAACGATGTTGTTGCACTTTTTTATCACCTCTGACTTTTATTAACTTATAGGCAAAATCATTCAATACGAAAGGTTTATTTTCGAGAACATTAGATAAGGAATCAGTAGTGTAAGTAGTTCCATCTTTATTTGAAAACCAATTTAATATTTTTAAGAAAATTTTATTAGGTGTACTTACGGGAGAGCCATTTGATTTAAGTAATTCAGAGTTTTTAAAATGGATATAATCTTCGTTCTCCTTTTCGTTTTTTTCATATTCTTCTTGAGAGATAGATATTTCGTCAAGAAGATTTAATATGTCGCCTTCATCTATATCAGATTGGGAAATATTTTTTTGATTATCAAGGAAATGTACATCATCAAAATTAGTGTGCTCAATCCAACGGAGTTGTTGGTCGATAGCAGGATATTGAGTATTAGCAATATCAAGAATAGATTCGTAGTGTTCGATTTCTTTTTTTATATAACTTAAATTATCCAATGTATAAGATTCAGATTCATTGTTGTAAGAATTGCGTGAAGTTATGAAATGTAAAAATTTGGACTGTTCTTCCAGATAATTTACAATCTGGAAACAAAAGATGTAAGCTAAGAAGGAATAGTTGAGAGCTTGGAGATTCCAGTTTACTTCGTTAAGTTTTTCTTCTTCAGAAGCCAAAATGAAAAGTAATTTTTTCCTTAGATAATTGGTTTTTTGGGAATTTTTTTTGGTATAAAAAATATCAAAAATTTTTCTTCTATCAGCTTGAAATTCACCAAATTTTTCAGGTTTGATATGAAAATCTGGATTTTTAGCATAGATAATGTTAAGAAAAGTGGAGATTCTATCAATAAGTTTAAAGATAGCACAAAGATTGTACTTAACTTTAGTTTTTTCTTTTTTACCTTTCTCTTCTAAGTAGAACATTTTATTTTTTTGGAGTTGATATTCACTAGAATAATCTTGTTGTATTAAAGAGTTCAAAAAATCGTGACGCTTATCTTTGGGGATAATTTCAAGTTGAAGTCTAGCAACGAGTGATTTTAGGTCTTTTGCTAAGAAAGTTTCAATCTCAGTTTCAGAATAGTTTCTGATATAAAGATTGATAGTAGAATCATCATTTATTCTAATTCTACCAAGCATTTGAATAAATTGAGAGCGGTCAAGAATGTCGATAACTACGTGTTTAACCGCTTTATCTTTAATATTGATGCCGTTGTCAAGAACTGAAGTTGCAATAAGTACATTTTCATCAAAAGATTCATTTTTTACGATGTTTTGATAAGTTTTGTATTCATTACTTTCAGTATTAGCTTTTTTAGAATCTTTAGTAAGGAAAGCAGATGAGATATTTGAATCCGTGAGTTCTTTCAGTAAGGAATTTCCTTTAGATTTAGAAGAAACGAAAATGAGCCATTTGTCATCTGGAAACTGGTTGATTAAATTGGTAAGTTGTTTTAAATCATCATAGGCATTGATAGTCTTGATATAATCGTAATTACGTTGGAAATAGTAATAAATACAACCATTTAATACATTATCATTTTCTTTCAACATGATAGGCTCAAAAGATTCTTCAAGCGTAGCAGACATATAAATTCTTATGGAATTTTTGAAGTTATGAGCAATGATTTTAATAATTTCATTGGTATAGGGATAGAAAGTAGAATCGGAAGTAAGAAAATGACATTCATCACAAATGATATATTTAAAATTTTGTGTTCGTATATCAGTGCGATTATAAAGTTGGTGATAAGAGCAAACAGTAATGATGTCCAGATCAATAAAAAGTTTATCAATTCCTTCATCGGTGTAGCAGGTTATAGTTTTTGAAGGCTTATCATAACCTAAGTCAATCAAAAGTTCTGCTAGAGCCAATTTACTTTGTCGATTTAAAGCAACTCTATTACTGAGTAAGAGAATTTTATCGTTACGTTCGTACCTTTTATTATCATTATGGACTTTTCGGATAAGGGAGTGCTGAATGAAATAGTTTTTTCCTTTACCTGTTTGAGCGGAAATAAAAACAGGAGTATCACTTGTCCAGTTAGCAATTTCCTCATCATTAATAAAGTGAGTTAAATATTTTTTCTCATCATCGAAAGGGAAATATTTGAAGTTGATAGAGTATTCACCATAAAATGGATCCCGATTCTTTGAATGTTTGCAATAAATATCTTTGATAAGCATAACAAAGTATTCCCTTCAGTAAAAATTATTTTGATTGAATATATTTTACACATTTAGAGAGAAACTGTCAAACTAGGTAGTATAATCAAAAAATTTGAATATATATTATGTATGAGATAGAAGGATAAAGGCTGTCAGAAGCCAGTTATCGTCTAATCAAAAGGAACATAGGAAAATAGAAAAGTGACATACTGCGTATGTAGCGGTATGTCCTTTTTGATGTGTTTAAGAATGGAGGAATCAATATGAAACAAGGAAAATCTCTCATGGAGTTAGGAATGGAACTCCAACGTCAGCGCAACAATCGCCAAGACTTCATTG
>CALFJB010000062.1 GCA_937877565.1 uncultured Selenomonadales bacterium
TGCTAGGCGTTTCTTTTCTTTTTTTCAAAAACGAAAAGAAATGCCGTTTTAAAAAAGTTAAAAATATTAACAACTCTAAAATAACAACGCAATAAAAAAAATAACGGGCAAAACGCCCGCGCCAAAATTAAAAAATTTTTACCAATGATTGACGATATATTTATAAATATTCCACGCAACCGGCGATTGTTCGGGATTGGCGAAACCTTCATATCCATCAGTATTTCTGTAGTAGGGGCTGCCGTTTCTTGTGAAAAAATAATAGTCAAGATATGAATAATCTGCGCGAACGCGGCAATTAAAAGAATACGGGCGGACGCGCTTAATTACAATAGTTTCAGTCAAAAGATAAACGTTAGAGCCGTCTTTGTAGTTGCCAACGTAAACTTCTTCGGCGGCGGCTTGAGTTGGCGTGGCTAAAAACATTACTGCCACTGCCAATACCAACATACAGGAAATTTTTTTAATCATTCTGAAAACCTCCTCAAATTTTTGTTAATCATACTACAACAAAATTAAAATTGCATAAAAATTTTACCGAAATATAGGTGATGTTGTGGAAAAATTTAATCCAACTTACAATCTTGAAGAATTTAAAAACTCTGATTATCAAATTACCAATACTGCTCTTCGTACCGCGTTGGAATTGGAATTTGACGAAAATGACATTAGAAAAATAATTTCAACAATGAAACAAGAACATTTTTATAAGTCGATGACTTCATACGCCAATCATAAAATTTGGCAGGACGTTTACCACGTACCTTGCGGAAATTTAATTTTGTACGTAAAATTTACGCAAAATGTAATTTCAGAATTTACTTTATTATCATTCAAAGAAAAATAGGAGTGATTGAAATGGAAAAAATTCATCCTGAAACGGGCGAAATTTTACACCGTGACATTAGACCTTTTGAATTTAAATTTAGAGGTGAAAAAATTATTGTTGATATGCCCGGCTGGTATCCTAAAAACAATGACGACGGAATTTTTACTCAAGAAGATATGAAAATTGCCGGTGAGGTTCTTAGAAAATTAAAGGCGCGTTACGAAGAAAAAATTTCTAAAAATCTTTCAGCCAACATTGCCTTTGCATAATTATGAAAAAAATTTTAATCAGCCGCAGGAAAGGCGAAACGCAAGCAGTTATTTTGAACGACGGCGAATTTGAAAGTTATTTTATTGAACGAGATAACGAGCCGCCAAAATTTGTTGGGAGTATTTTTTTAGCGCAGGTAGAAAAAATTTTGCAAGGTATGCAAGCGGCGTTTGTAGATATTGGGCGTGATAAAAATGTTTTTCTGCAGTTTCAAAATAAAAATCTGCGCGAAGGCGAAAAAATTTTAGTAAAGATTGAAAAAGATGCTGAACATTACAAAGCGGCGCGTGCAACGTTAGAAATTTCTTTGCCGTCACGAAAAATCATTTTACTTCCAACTACAAATAAAATTCATGTCTCTAAAAAAATTTCCGCCATTGAAAAAACGCGGCTTAAAAATTTGGTAAAAAATATTTTGCCTGAAAATTGCGGCGCAATAATTCGCACGGCGGCGGAAAATTCAACTGCTGACGAATTGGCGGCAGAAATTGAAAAGCTTTTAAAACTTTGGCAAGAAATTTCCCAAATTGCCGAAAAAAAGAAAAAGCCGTCTCTAATTTACGGTGAAGATTTAATTACAAAAATTATTCGTGAAGATTTTTTTGAGCTTGAAACTTTTGTAACGGACAACTTGAAAATTTTTAGGCGCGTTGAAAATTTAATCCCGGATGAAAAACTTTTGCACTACGACGGCGAAGACCTTTTCAAAATGTTTGGCGTCGATACAGAAATTAAAAATCTTCAACTTAAAGAATTGCCGCTAAATTCCGGCGGCTTTATCGTCATTGAAAAAACCGAAGCTTTAACGGTGATTGACGTGAATACCGGCGGCTGTGACGAAATTTATCAAACGAACATTGAGGCGGCTGAAGTTGCAATGAAACAAATTCGCCTGCGAAATATCGGCGGGATTATTATTGTTGACTTTATAAATTTGAAAACTGACACTGACAAAAAAAATCTGCTTGAGTACCTTGAAAAACTCGCGCAGATTGACAGGGGCAAAACTTTTATTGTTGATATGACGCCGCTGGGACTTGTAGAAATTACGCGGCAATCTTATTAATCTGTAAATAAAAACATAATCGCGCCAAAAAATATTACAATGCTGAAAGTGTGGATCGCGTTTTGAACGGCGGCGGCGTGTTTGCCGAATACGGAAGCGATAGAGTAGCTCAAGAAATGTGCAAACATCGATAACGCCAAGAAAAATAACGGCTTGTCCAAATTTGCGAAAGCATACACCAACATTACAACTGACATAATGCCGCCGAATTTTTCGGGACGTGACATTTTGTGTGGCATTTCAATTTGCGGCTCGGGTTCAAATTTAGGCGGCGGAGCTTTTTCTTCGAATTTTCCCTCTTCCCAACGTTGCATACCTTTGCTGCGGAAAATCGATTTACGCGGCTTTTCGATTTTCGGCGATTTTTTTTCCGGCGTCTTTACGTCTAAGAAAGTATTGTTCGCCTCTTTTAAAATTCGCTCCTCAAGTTTTTTGTCAACTTTCACTTCGACAATTTCAATTTTTGGCGTTTCCTCAACGGCGGCTGCAACCTTTTCAATTTCTACAACTTTTTTGACAGGCTCAACCGGTTCATTTTTTTCAATCGAAATTTTTTCAACTTCAACTTTTTCAACTGCAGATTTTTCAATTTCAACTTTTTCCAATGAAACGGCGGCAACTTCAACCGTTGCATTTTCAACTGTTTCCGTTTTCTTGTCTTCAGTTTCCTTTTGAGTTCGTTCAATAATTTTTCGCTCCGCCATTTCGACGTTTAAGGCGTCGGTAAATTCATTGCGTAGCGGCGATTTTTTTTTGCGTTTTCTGCTCATAAGACCTCTTTAATATTTTTAATAAGTTGCGGCAGGTACGGATAAAATTTTTCACCGGGACAACTTGTATCATTTAAATCACGATGCCCAAAAATTGTATAATCAGTCGGCTCAATATCGTACATATCACAAAGTGCGGCGGTAAGTTGTTCAACTGCCAACGCCTGTTCAATCGGCGGGTAATCCAAATTATAATTGCCCGTCATACAAATTCCAACAGTGTACTGATTGTTTTGATAAGCGTGCGCACCTTGATATTTCAACGGGCGACCTTCCTCAATCGTGCCGTCCTTATGTATGATAAAATGATAACCAATACCCGCCCAGCCGTTGCCTAAGTGCATATCGTGAATCGCCGGAACGTCAATATCCATATCCCGCGTCAAGCCCGCGTGATGAATGATAATCGCGCCCGTACCTTCGCGCACTTCCATATCTTCCGTAAATTGCAAATCGTATGTGCCAATTTCCAATTCGTCCAAAGTTTTTAAATCAATAAGCGGCGGCATTTCAAATTCCGGCTTTATAATTTCCGGCTCAACGTTTTTATTTTTTTTCTTTTTTTTATCTTTACGAGCGGCTTCAGCAAAATCTGGGAACATTCCCAAAGTTGCAGTTGCCGCCAAAATTTTTGTTGTCATTGTTATAAAATTTCTCCTGTTCAAGTGTATCACCAACCTTTTCAGAATTATATCAGAATTAAAAACTGAATACAATCGACTAAATAAAAAAACAATGATATAATCCCGCGCGGGAGGTTTTAATTTTGGAAAAGCGCAATTTATTTAAAGGTTTTTGGATTCTTTTTAAAGGCTACTGGACTTCTGAAGAAAAATGGAAGGCGATAGGACTTTTAGCCGTCGTCATTGGTTTAAATTTGGCGATGGTCTGGTTTTTGGTACAGATTAACGAATGGTACAACGAATTTTATAACGCCCTGCAAGAATATAAATCTGAATCATTTTGGGACTTGGTTGGGCAATTTACGTTTTTAGCATTTTGTTACATAATTATTGCGGTTTACGCGGTATATTTGCGGCAGTTGTTGCAAATTCGTTGGCGCACGTGGATGACTAAAAATTATTTGGAATCGTGGATGAAAGGGCAAACTTATTACCATTTGGAAAGCTCAACAGACAACCCCGATCAACGTATTTCTGAAGATATAAATTCTTTTGTCGGTACAACTTTGCAATTAATTATAGGATTTTTGCGCCAACTTACAACTTTAGCGGCGTTTAGTTTTGTACTTTGGGAACTTTCCGGCGATTTTACTTTCAATTTCGGCGGCAGTGAAATTACAATTCCCGGTTATATGTTTTGGTTTTCGGTAATTTATTCCGGCGTCGGTACTTTGTTGGTTCATCAAGTCGGTAAAAAATTAATCAGCTTAGAATTTGATCAACAGAAATTTGAGGCAGATTTTCGTTTCAGTATGATGCGCGTTAGAGAAAATGCTGAAAGTATTGCATTTTATCGCGGCGAAAATTCAGAAATGGAAGGATTTACCGCACGTTTCAAAAATGTTATAGAAAATTTCCGCCGCCTTATGACGAAGACGAAACATTTAAATTTTTATTCCAACGGCTACGGACAACTTGCAATAATTGTACCGCTGATACTTGCCGCGCCGCGTTTTTTCAGTAAAGAAATTCAACTTGGCGGCTTAATGCAGACAATTTCGGCGTTTGGAAGAGTGCAGGACGCTTTAAGCTTTTTCGTCGATTCATACGGCACTTTGGCAAGTTTGGGCGCGGTTATAAATCGTCTTGCCGGTTTTACTGAACACGTTGAAGAAGTTCAAAAAATTCATACCAAAGTTGAAAAATCGACGGCGGCAGAATTGACAATTTCAGATTTAAATATTTCACTTCCGACGGGCAAACAACTTTTACAAAAACTTTCACTGCAACTTGAAAATTCAAAGTCATTATTGGTAACGGGAGCGTCAGGTTGCGGGAAATCTACACTGCTTAGAACATTGGCAGGAATTTGGGCTTATGCTGAAGGAAAAATTTCCTTGCCGCAAAATTCAAAAGTAATGTTCCTGCCGCAAAAACCGTATTTGCCATTGGGAACATTGCGGCGGGCGTTGGTTTATCCATTGGCGGAAAAAGACGCGCCGTCAGATGAAAAACTTATCGAAATTTTAAAAGCTGTAGAATTGCCAAACTTAGTTGACAAATTGGACGTGGCGGACGACTGGACGAGAATTTTAAGCGGTGGCGAACAACAACGCCTAGCATTTGCGCGGGTATTGTTGACTGCGCCGAATTACATTTTCTTAGACGAGGCAACCAGCGCACTTGACGAGCCCAGAGAAATTGAAATGTACAAACTTTTGAAAGAAAAACTTCCCGCCGTAACAATTATAAGCGTTGGGCATCGTTCAACATTGTTTGAAGTGCATGACACTGAATTGAAACTTGACGGCAACGGCTTTTGGACGACGAAGTTAATTTAATGTAAAGACAGCTAAATTTTAAATAAAAAATTTTCGGCGTAAAGCCGATTTTTTTTGTTATAATGTAAAAAAATTTTGAGGAGGTATTTTCTTTGAACATCAGAGAATTGATTCACGGCTTTTGGATAATCCTAAAAGGTTATTGGACTTCAGAGGAAAAATGGAAAGCATTTGGACTTTTTGCAGTAATTCTCGCCCTATCTTTTGGGCTTGTCGAATGTAATAGTATGATTGCCGAATGGAATAACGAATTTATGACTGCGCTGACAAATTACGACGAAGAATTATTTTTGCCGTTAATCGGACAATTTATGATTATTGTCGTAATTTTTTTATTTGTCTTCGTTTACAGCGTTTATTTGAAACAACTTTTGCAAATTCGTTGGCGCACGTGGATGACGCAAAAATTTTTAAATTTATGGATGAAAAATCAAAATTATTACAAATTGCAAAATAAAGCTGATAACCCTGACCAGCGTATTTCTGAAGATATTAACCAATTTATAGAATTAACTTTGGATCTTAGTATTGGATTTTTTCAAAATTTGGCAACTTTAGTTATTTTTAGCGTTATGTTGTGGAATTTATCCGGAAGTTATGAATTTGAAATTTTTGATTCAAAAGTTGTAATTCCCGGCTATATGTTTTGGGTTGTGTTGATTTATTCTGTTATAGGCACTTTTTTAACTCATACTGTTGGAAAAAAGATAATTCCCTTGACTTTTGATCAACAACACTTTGAGGCGGATTTTCGTTTCAGTATGATGCGCGTTAGAGAAAACGCTGAAAGTATTGCATTTTATCGCGGCGAAAAGTCTGAAATGGAAAATTTTTCGTTTAAATTTTATGATGTAGTAGCAAATTTCCGAGCAATTATGACGAAACTCAAACATTTAAATGGATTTACGAATGTTTATAATAACGCCACAATATTTGCGCCGTTTATAATAGCGGCTCCACAATATTTCAGCAAAAAAATAACATTCGGCGATTTATCGCAAATTTCAATGGCGTTTAGTCAAGTTCAAGGTGCGTTGAGCTTTTTTGTAAATTCATATTCAAGTATAGCAAGTTTAATGGCGGTAGTGCAACGTTTATCTGGATTTGCGAAAAGTTTGGAAGAAGTAGAAAAAATTGAAAGCAAAGTTGAAGTTGGAGCGGCGGATAATTTTGAAATTGAAAATTTAAATATATCTTTGCCGTCAGGACGAGAAATTTTAAATAATTTGTCGATAAATTTCAAAGATAAAAAATCCATTTTGATAACGGGATCTTCCGGCTGTGGTAAATCAACATTATTGCGAACGCTAGCCGGAATTTGGGCTTATGCACGCGGAAAAATATTTTTACCGACGGAAGCAAAACTAATGTTTTTGCCGCAAAAACCGTATTTACCACTTGGAAATTTAAAACGAATTTTAGCGTATCCAATGCCGGAAGAAGACGCGCCGTCGAACGAAGAAATATTTCAAGCGTTAAAAATGGTAGGATTAGAAAATTTAGCTGACAAATTGTACATTGAAGACGATTGGAGCAGAATTTTATCAGGCGGCGAACAACAAAGATTAGCGTTTGCGCGAGTAATTTTGCAAAAACCGGATTATATTTTCCTTGATGAATCGACAAGCGCACTTGATGAGCCCAGAGAAATTGAAATGTACAAACTTTTACAAAAAATTTTACCGAATGCAAAAATAATCAGCGTCGGACACAGATCAACTTTGTATGAAGTGCATGATACAGAATTGAAACTTGAAGGCGCGGGAAATTGGAATGTTAGAGAAATTTAAACTGTCAAAAAAATTTTGGAGGATAAAAATTTTGAGTTTGGAACGTTTACAAAAAATAATCGCTCGCGCAGGTGTAACTTCCCGCCGCAACGCCGAAAAATTAATTTTTGAAGGCAAAGTTACGGTTGATGGCAAAATTGTTACAGAATTGGGAGCGAAGGCTGACGCTACAAAAAATAAAATCTGCGTTGACGGCAAAATTTTAAAATTCGACGCAGAAAAAATTTATATTTTGCTTAACAAGCCGCGCGGTTACGTTTGCACGGCGAAAGATGAACGCGGGCGCAAAACTGTTTTGGATTTGATAGATATTCCTGAAAGAGTTTTTCCCGTTGGCAGGCTTGATTTAAATTCTGAAGGACTTTTACTGCTGACGAATGACGGCGAATTGATGAACGCGCTGATTCATCCAAAATTTAAAATTGATAAAATGTACCGCGCCAAAATTTCCGGCGAGGTTACCGAAGAAAAACTTGATAAACTTCGCGCAGGAATTGAGCTTGACGACGGTTTAACTGCGCCCGCAGAAATTTTTTTGCTTGATGAAAATTTTGTAGAAATTACAATTCACGAAGGGCGCAACAGACAAATTCGCCGAATGTTCGCCGCCATTGGTTGTGACGTTAAACGGCTGAAAAGAATCAAATTTGCAGGTTTAACTTTGGAAGGTGTGGCAGTTGGAAAATTCCGCCGCCTTAATTCAACTGAAATTAAAAATCTTAAAAAATTAGCAAATCGAAATTAATTTGATAATCTGTTCAGTCGTAGCAGAAATATTTTTTGTTGCAATTATCGGTTGCATTGCCATTTCTACCGTTACAGGCTCGCGCAGGATTGAAAATGTTGCATCAAAAATTGAATCTGCAGAAATATTTTTGACGCCGCCGCCAATGGCTATAACTTTTATTTTTGGATTTACACTTTTAGCCAATTTCGCAACGCTTGCAGGAGCTTTACCTTGCAAAGTTTGATTGTCAATGCAACCTTCGCCGGTTATCAAAATATCAGCGTCTTTCAAGGCGTCCGAAATTTTCAGCGCGTCTAAAACAAGATCGCCGCCGGGTACAAGTTCAGCTTTTAAAAATGTTCTGAACGCAAAACCTAAACCGCCTGCCGCGCCGTCGCCTTCAACTGATTTATTTTCAATGTTAAAAGTTTGGCAAGTCAATTCGGCAAAATTTTTCATCCAGCCATCCATTTGCTCAACAGATTTTTCATCCGCGCCTTTTTGAGGACCATAAACCGCCGAACAACCATTTTCACCCGTCAAAGGATTTTTCACATCACAGGCGATTTTAAATTTGCAGTCAAAAAGTTCCGGCGGTACTTTTTCAGTATCAATTTTTTTGACGTGCGCCAAATTGCGTCCAAAAATTCCCGCGCCAAAATTAAATCCCAACGCCGTCAACATTCCAAGTCCGCAGTCATTCGTTGCACTGCCGCCAATTCCAATTATAAATTCGCGGCAACCGTCTTTGACTGCCTGTAAAATCATTTCGCCAACGCCAAAAGTTGTTGTACGCATCGGGTTTCTCAAATTTTTTGGAACTTGTGCAAGACCGGCAACCGTTGCCACTTCGATTATCGCCAAATTTCCAACTTCACTGAACACGCCGCCAACGCGGTTACCCAACGCGCCCGCAACCTTTATCATTTGAATTTTGCCGCCGAGTCCGTCTGTTAAAATTTTACAAAAGCCTTCGCCGCCGTCTGTCATTGGATAAATTTTAATTTCAGCGTCCGGCACGGCTTTTTTTATTCCAATTTCGACGGCGCGTCCTACCTCCAAACTTGTCAAACTACCTTTAAAACTGTCAACTGCCACGATTATTTTCACGGCGTCAACCTCCTTTACTTAATGAATTTTATCTGATATACTTCAAACGCTATGAAAAAAATTAACAATCAGCGTGGTTTTGCCACTTTAGAAATTATTTTAGTTTTTGCGATTATAGGAATTTTTTCAGGCGTCGCCGTTCCAAAAATGGCGCGTACCCTTGATAAAGTTTACCTTGATTATGAAATGAAACATTTGTACAGCGATTTAAATTTTGCGCGTTCAATCGGTAAATCTTCAACTTTTAGCAACGTCGGGATTTTTCCAAATGTTTATAACAATCAACAAAAAATTGAATTTTGGGTTTACGGCAAATATTATAACAGTGCCTCTGCCAAAAACCGCTATCAAATTATGCGCCCTTCGGTAACTTCTGTGCCATTTAATCGCCACAATTTGAGCAATGATATTACGCTTGACTTTGCACACAGCAACTCGATTAAAAAAATTGAGTTTGACAATAAAAGTCATTACAGAGACATTGACAAGATTAATAATAGGCAAACTTTGACTTTACAAACAAAATTCGGCTATGAGGCTAAAATTGTATTTGACACTGTTGGACGTTGGCGCGGCACTTATGAAAAATGAACGCGGCTTTATGATGCTAGGTGCAATTTTTTTAACGCTGATTGTTTCAATTACGGCAACGATACTTTTAAACGCAAATGTAAAAATTCAGCAGAAAAATTCCACGCTGTACCTGACGGCGATAAATCTTGCCAATGAACAATTTGCAATTTTGGAAAGCGGCGCAAATATTAAAATTCCTGACGAAGATTTAATTTCTTTGAACGGCGTCAAGGAAGACTCGCCGCCCGTCAAATTTGAAGTTTCCTACAATCTCGAAAGTGAAACCGCCACCTACAAAAAATACAAAGTTACCGTTAATTGGACTGTTGGCGGCGAAACTCAAACTTTTGAATCTGTAAAAACCATACGAAGTATAACAGAAAATCCAAATTAAAGGAAGTGCCATATTGAATCAGCGCGGCTTTGTACTCGTAGAATTTGTAATTGCGTTGCCGCTTTTAATTTTTTTATTGTACGCGTTGGGAAATATGACTTTGACAGCAGCGAAAATTGCGCGGGAACAAGTTGCAGATTATGCACTGGAGACAGAGGCGCAAGAAATTATTGACAGAATCACGACAGACGCAAAGGCGGCGCGTTCGGTAGAAATAGGTGAATATTTTGATTTTGAAAAAATAATTTTTATTTGCCACGAAAATAGACCTGACAAAGTTTATATATATGACATTTTAGACAGAAGAATTTATCGAGCGTTAGGGAGCATTTATTTCAATCATAAAGAAGACGAAACACCAAACAATCCTGTTACCGGCAAAAATTCTTTTGGCAATACCATTGTTACAGATTTAAATTTTTCTGGAGATTTTCTTGAGAAAAAAATTTTGCACATTACTTTGGAAATGCAAAGCGAAGTTACAAAACAAAAAGTGAAATTTTCTACGGCAGTTTATATGCCCGCGTGCGAAAAAATAATTTATCACGGAGAAAAAATTTTATGAATCAGCGCGGCTTTTTTACGATTGTTGGACTTTGTTTACTTGTAGTCTCCGCAATTTTTATCAAGGGTATACAAGAATTTGAAACAAATTATTCGCGTGGAATTACAAATTATGAGGCTGAACATCATTTGCAAAATTTAGCTGAAAGTTATTTAATCGAAGAAAGAAATTTCATAGAAAATATACAAGTAAAACACAATCTCGGCAATATTTCATACGGCGATTACACTTTAAAAAATGTTACAGTTGAAATTTACGGAAAATACGGCGATATTCATACTCAAAACGGCGATTATACAAATTTTGAAAATCTTCCTAAAGATGCGCCGGGAAAAATTATTTTAAGCGTGGCAAGTTGTGACAGTCCTTTTATTGTCGGGAAAATGTACCGCCGCGCCCTTGCCTATATTTTAGACGACGACGAAACAACCGAAGACGTTGACGAGTCGAAAACTATTCACTTTATGAACGATTTATGATATTATCTTACACATTGCGAAGGAGGCGAAATTATGGATTCGCAAGCAGATATTGAAACTTACAACGCGGCGCAAGTCGATTTAAATAAATTGGTTGAGCTGATTAATGAAATTTTTGAAAAGCAAGATAAAAATTCACGCCTTTTAAATCAAGTCCTGCGCGAAAATGTAAATTTTCAAAATCAGGTACGTCAGGGAATGTACAACGAAATTGAAGAAATGAAAAAGCAACAGCGCGGCGAACAATTCACGCCAATTTTAAAATCATTGGCGGCAATTTGCGTAGAGTACCGCACAGTTTTAAACGATGAAACACTTTCCCCAAATACGCGGCGCACTTTGCAACTTATGTTTGAGGAAATGGAAGATATTTTGGCTGAATACGGCGCAGAAATTTTTAACTCAAAAATTGGTGAACCGCGCCGCCCGCTCCTTACAAAAATTATAAATACAATTTCAACGAATAACAAAGAAAATCATAACACAATCGCCAAAAGTCGTCGCGCAGGCGTCGTCCGCAACGGGCGTCCACTTTACCGCGAATTTGTAGACGTTTTTGTTTTCGATTCAACTTTTGTAAATCAAATTGAATCTACAACGGACAATAAATAATCGGAGGAGATTTTTTTAAATGAGTACTTACGGTATAGATCTCGGTACAACCTATTCTTGCATTGCGCGGCTTGATTCCAACGGCAACCCTGAAGTTATCCGCAACAATGAAGACGATTCAAATATGGTGGCGTCGGTAGTTTTTTTTGAAAATGAAAATAACGTCGTAGTTGGTCAAGCTGCCAAAGAAAATATCGAAACTGACGGCGATAGAGTTGTTCAATTCGTCAAACGTGAAATTGGTAAACGTGATATGCGTACCTACGAATTTGACGGCAAAACTTACACGCCGGTTGAAATTAGCGCGTTGATTCTGACACGTTTAAAAAATTTGGTAGAGTCTCAAGGCAATAACATTGAAGACGTTGTTATAACAGTTCCCGCGTATTTCGGACTTGAGGAACGTTCCGCAACCAAACAAGCCGGCGAATTGGCAGGCTTGCACGTTTTAAGCTTGATTAATGAACCAACGGCGGCGGCTTTAAGTTACTGCGCCCGTCAATTTCAAGAAGACAGAACAATTTTAGTTTATGACTTAGGCGGCGGTACTTTCGATGTTACCGTTGTTAAAATGTCAATGACGCGCAACGAACAAGGCAAAGACGTACAAAAAATTAACGTGCTTGCAACGGGCGGCGATGACAGACTCGGCGGCAAAGATTGGGACGACAAACTTTTTGAGCATATTCTCAACGCTTGTTGCGAAGAAAACGGCTTGACGCCGCAGGAAATTGAGGCTGAAACTCGGCAAGATATTCGCAGTAAAGTTGAAGAGGCAAAGCGCAAACTTAGTAAGAAACAATCTGCCAAAGTCAGAATTGATGTAAACGGCTCCCGCACTGAAATTACCGTCACTCGCACAGATTTTGAAAATATGACTGCTGACAAAGTTGCACAGACTATGAATTTTGTTGATTCAACTTTACAAAAAGTTCCGGGCGTTGAAATTGATACAGTTTTACTCGTCGGCGGCTCAACTTATATGCCAATGATTCAAAATGCAGTTGAGGCGAAATTTCCCGGCAAAGTTCAGCAACACGACCCCGATCAAGCAGTTGCAAAAGGCGCAGCGATTTATGCAAGTATGCTTGTAGTTGAGGAAGGCACAGTTACAGACGGCGAAACTTCAACAGATACAAATTCAACTGATTCAACCGTGCAACACGCCGAACAACTTGCCGCAAAATTCACTGTCGAAGATCAAACTCCGCGCTCCTTCGGTCCCGGCGTTATGGACACTAAAGGCAGTAAGCATAAATACGTTTTGGAAAACTTTATAAAAATTGGTGAAAAAATGCCTGCCGTTTTCAGCAAAACTTATTACCCGCTTGAAGACAATCAAGAGCGCGTAAGACTTCGCGCCTTTGAAAATATGTCAACCGAAGATACTTTAATTCCGTGCGTTGACGAAGACGGCAACCCGCAAGCTACAGACCCTGCAAATAATGTAAAACTTTTGGGCGAATTGGTTGTAAATTTGCCGCCGGAAACTGCCCGCAATACTCCAATCAAAGTTACTTTCAAAGTTGATGCAAGCGGCGTACACGTTGAGGCGGTTAATACTAAAACCAATGAAGTATTTGAAACTTTCCTGCGCACTGAATCAGATGTTGACGTTGATAATAGCGCGGTTCATCAGCTTAGAATTTCGGCAGATTAGATTGTGTTGAATAATATCAAAATTTTGGAAAATCGGCGGTCAAGGATGACCGCCGCCGAATATTGATTCAAGGATTGAATCATATTCGTAAAAAGCACTTTTCTTTGCTAAAGAGCACGCTTTGCTAACGCAAACCGCGCATGGTACTTTCTTTTCGCTAAAGAGCACGCCTGCTACGCAGCCGCGCATGCTCCGGAAAAAGAAAGTACATTTAAAAATTAATTTTCAGAAAAATTGATAAGTGCTACAAAACAAGATTTATTTAACATCATTTAAAATTTTGGGGAGGGAACAATTTTGAAAAATAGAATCGCCGTCCTTGACATTGCCAAAGGTATTGCGATTTTGATTGTGATATTTGGTCACTGCCTCAATTCGTTTTCAACTAATCCACTGCTTGACGTTCCCAACTCAATGCACAATACTACCAATACTGTCACTCAATTTATCATGCCGATATTTTTCTTTATTTCGGGAATTTTCGCAGTATCAGCCGCCAAAAAAGATTTAAAAGCCACATTGTCTGCAAGATTTACGCGCTTGGCAGTTCCGTATTTTACGTGGGGATTTTTATTTGCAGTATTCAAACAAATTGGCGGAAATGCGGCGAATAATCCCGCCGGTATAAAAGATTTTCTGATGTCTCCAATAATGCCGTGGTCGTTGTTTTGGTTTTTGTATGTAATGCTTTTTATATCTGTAATTTTTTTTGTAACAATGAAAATTCTGGGAATTCAAAAAGGACAACCCGTGCTACTATTTTTATCAGCGGTTGCGTTTATCTTTCAGCCGTATGTGCCATATATTTGGATTTTCCCGCTGCTGTGTAATTTTATGGTATTTTTCTGCATTGGCAGTTACTTTCCTGAAATTATAAAAAATTGGAGTGAAAAAATGAGTTACGCCCAATTTGGATTTTCGGCGGTAATTTGCGCGGCAGTTTGTTATATTTTCATAACGTCCGGAATTGTCAACGATTTATTTTATACGCACTATTACCAAATGCTAATTGCGGCGTCGGCAACGTATTTTATTTTTGCGTTGTCATGGGTAATAGAAAATACAAGCGAAAAACTTTTTGAGCTGCTGAATTTCTTCGGCTTAAAAACTATGGAAATTTACGTTTCACATTCATTTGTTTTGGGAGTAATGCGCGTCATACTTCAAAAAATTTTCGGCTATGAATATTTATGGGAGCGCGTTTTCTTTATGACGGCGATAACGTGGCTTGTAATGTACTTTGTTTGGAAAAATGTACCAACTTCAAACAAAATTTATAAATTTATGTTTGGGATAAAATAATTTCAGATTGGAGAAATTTTTATGGAGAATGTTTTTGTAGTAATTTTTGAGAATCAAGGCGAGGCGTATCAAGCCTTCGACGAAGTTAAAGAACATATGGACGACAAAGAAGAATACGTTGTTGCACATATGGTTTTAGTTAAAAAATCTGAAGGTAAAGTTGTGCCGTGCGAAGGTTACGACGCCAAATGCCGTTGCCCCGTTACAAGTACTGTTTTGGGCGGCGTAGTTGGAATGGTTGTCGGCGCACTTGCAGGACCTTTTGGAATTATTGTTGGCGGTGCAGCCGGTTCATTTATCAGCGGAAAAATTGTTTCTGATAATATTGAAAAAGCCGTTGCCTCTGTCGAACAAGTCAGCAAAGGTATTCAAGAAGGCGAATACGCTTTAATAGCTGTCGTTCAAGAAGAACAAGACGGCGAATTTGAAAAATTATTTGCAAATTTCAAAACTACAATTCACAAAAAGGACGCCGCGCAAGTTTCGGTTGATACTGAATATGCTATGGAACTTCAAAAGAAAATGGACAAATGGGACAAAGAACACGAATTTAAAGAACAAGTTGAAAAACGCCGCGCCGAAATGCAAAATGAATTTAAAAATATTCGTGAAAGTTTAAAAGTTGTTCACGATGAAATGGAAGCGCACGTAAAATAAATTTTTTGTAAAAATGTATTGCCTCAAATTAACGAGGCTTTTTTTATTTTAGATTAAGTACAAAAATTTTCTGTAACAAATTTTGAAATTATTTACAACGAAATAAATTTTTTGCAAAGATTCAACGCCTCAAAGTAACGAGGCTTTTTTTATTTAATCTTGAGTACAAAATTTCTCTGTGTTATAATTTGCGCAGGAGTGGATTTTTTTGGCTAATAAAAATATTTTTGAGATGCTCGGCTTAGAATTTGATCCGCCGGATAATTTGAAAAAAATTCGTGCGGCGTATGAAAATTGGCAAAAACGCCTTAACGCCGAACTAAATACAACAGTTGACCCTAACCGCGCAGAAGAAATTAAATCTGAATTGGCAATGGAGAATTACATTTCGCAGACTATAGAAAATGCGCGGCTGCGTCAAAGAGAATCTGAATCTTTGAAACAAAGGCGCGTTGAAGAATTGCGGCTTTATATCGACATTCAGCGCGGCGACAATTCCGGCACGTTGCAAGTTAATTCTTCCCAAATAAAGCAGATTAAAGAAAAACTCAAGCTTAGTACCGCCACGATTGAGGCGACCTACCGCGAACAGGGCTTTGAAGTTAAGCCCGTCAAAACTGAAAAATCTGTAACAGGTATTTTGAACGGCTATTTTATTTCTGATTCGGTTATGGCGGAGCTTAGAAAAAATTTTGCCGCGTTCCAAACTGTACCAGATGAAAAAAATTATTCGTGGTCGGCTCAAGTTCATGATTTTTACGAATTGGCTTATTATCTTGAAAATCAAATTGAACCGTCGGCAGATTTTTATAAACGCCGCGATACTGACGAACTGCGCGAAATTTTTAAAAATGAAGCTAAAAAAGTTTCCGCGCCAATTCCCGCGTGGCAGTCGATTAAAGCGTTATTAAATCTTGCACAGACGCAAATTTTTAATTCTGATGATAACCGTTTCAAGTACGATCATTCACTGAAAATTGAAGGGCTAACCGGCTTTTTTAATAAACTGAAAAACGCGCCGGATATTTTCAAGCGGGATAAATTTTTTGCTGATAATTGTATAAATCGAATTCGCCGCCAATTTCCAAATTTGCTTAACTACGAACTTAGCGCGGCACTTTATAATAAAGCCGTTGGACTTATCAAAGACCCTTATGAATCTGTAAACGATATTCACGAAAATTTTTTTTCTGTTACGTGTCCAAACTGCGGCGCGTTTGAAAGTTTTCGTACCCGTGAAGAGGCTGAACGCGCTATTTGCAGAGTTTGCGGCGAAAATTTTTATATCGAGTGTCCAAAGTGCGGCAAGCGCGTACCCGCCAACGCCGATCATTGCACAAATTGCGGCTTTTCTTTTAATGAACTTCATCATTACAACCGTTATCTTGACCACGCCAACGCAATGCTTGATTTAATTGAACGAAACGCAAAATCTTTTGACGGCAGCAGCGACAAAATTTTGTCAGCCGTGCTTGACGATATGGCAAAGGCAAAAATCGTTAAACCGGAAGCTCCCGAACTTACAAAAATTGAATGGCAAATGAATCGAATTGCCGCCGAAATGAAAAAGCGGGAGCTTGTACGTTGGGCAGAATCAAAACTTCCGGGTTTAAGCACTCATCCAGATACTGCCGTTAGTGATTGTATGGAAATTTTGCGCCGCATCAAAGATTATAAACCTGCGCGAGACAGATTAAGATTGATTCGACCGAAAAAACCTTTGAGCATTAGCGCGGTTATCCTTGAAACTTCTCAAAAAAATTCTACTCCGCAGATTCTAAATAAAATTTCTGTCAACTCTAAATCAACCGGCTTGACTTCGGCAAGTACCAATTTAGTTTGTAAATTGAGTTGGCAACCGGACAGCGATCTTGGCGT
Organism: uncultured Selenomonadales bacterium; assembly: GCA_937877565.1. GTDB lineage: Bacteria > Bacillota > Negativicutes > Selenomonadales > Selenomonadaceae > Quinella. Next base: position 17,147 of record CALFJB010000062.1, read on the forward strand.
TGTTTATACGCTTGTTAGAAAGGTTGACGACTTGCCAAAAAATTACCACGACGGCGAAATTTTGGTTGACAAGGCGGACAAAATCGAATTTGAAGACAGCGATATAAATCCCGGCGTTTTGTACGGCTACGCAGTTTTCGCCGTGCGTCTTGGCGCAGTTTCTGAACCCGCCACTTGTAAAATCGTTCACTACAGCGACATTCCAGAAAATAAATTAATCGCCAAAACTGAAGACGGACATTGTAAATTTATGTGGCAGTTGCCTTCAGATAATTGTTTGGGCGTGCGAATTTTACGCAGTGACAGCGATGGCAATAATGTTGTAGTTGCAGATTGTGTTGAATCGCCATTTGTCGATAGATTAGTTAAAAATCGCAAGCAGTATCAATATCGTTTGCAGTGCGTCTACTATTCGGCTGAAGATACAATTTCAAGTATTCAGCAATTCATAAACGAGGCAAACACTGAAAATAAAGTTTGGAAGTTCGACCGCTCCTTGAAATACAGCGACGGCGTTACAATAAATTTAGTTCCGGAATTGCCGCCGCGTCCTTTAAAAAATCTTGAATTCAAAGTCTCTGATGAGCGCGTTAATTTTACGTGGCAGTCAACCGGCGATTTTGAAGTTTGGTTTAAAGAAATTGTTGACGATAAAAAAGTTACCGTTCCCAAAGGCGAGCTTTTCGATTTAAATAAAATTGATGAGCTGATGGGCAACGGCGTTGTAATGAAACGCGCCGAAAGTTCAGATTTAGTTTGTGAATTTGAACTCACAAGCGATATAATGAAAATTGCCGTAATAAGTGCAACGAGAGAATTTGGCGTTTACGGCGAAATTTTGACGGTTACGAACGCCGAGCCTTGCGAAATTGACGAAACTAAAACGCAAATTGTTGCCAACGATTTAAAATTAGTTTTGAAAAGTATCCCGCCAAATGTTTATATGATTCATTACAAAGTTAGGACTGATGATTCCGACGAACTTTACGCAACGGTTGAAGACGCCAAAGACCGCCATATGAACAGAATTTACGCTTCAAAATATATTCAGGATACGTACATTACACAGCCGCATTTGCCGCACAGGGAGCTGTATATTACGGTTATTGCGGAGTACAAACTCAAAAACGGTTTAACGGTTTATTCTGAACCGAGTACTTTAACTTTGGACAATCGCCCGCGTTCAGAAATTTCCTATTGGTTGGAATGGGGAAAAAGCGGCTTTATTACGAAAAAGGCGCAGGCTAAAAATTGCAAATTGATTATCGAAAGTCAAGCTGAATCTTTGCCGCGTTTGTATTTGGCTTGCAGAAAAGACGGCTTGTCGAATATAAATTTGAAAGATTCTTTGACGCGGATTTTATCTGAAATTCCCGAATACAAAAACGGCTATCCCAATGGACATATCGAAATACCTTTACCTGATGGAATTTGGAATGAAGTTTTGCCCGGCGCAATAGTTAAACTTTTGACGACGCCTGACGACGAAAAACTTTTTTACTTTAAAATTGCAAAGCCGGAAACCATAACTGTACCGAAAAAATAAGGCGGGGATTTTTCCCTGTTTTTTTATAAATAACGACGTGAGCACTCTGAAACGGCGCGTTTGACATTATGAGAAAAATAGCTTAAACTAAATCAGCGGTTAGAACTCCGCTTTAACAAAAATGTTTTGTTTTAAGTAAGCTGAAGCCTTCTGGTGACAGTGTAGAGGCGATGTGGACACGCCTGTAAGAATAAGGGCTTTGCCAAACTTCTTAACGAAGTCCGCGACTTTAGTCGTGGGTGGTTCACACGGTAACGATATTTGCGCTGTAATTTTGAATATCGTTGAAAATTTCCGCCGGTATATCTTTGTCAGTAACGATTAAATCAATTTCCTTGAGCCGCGCTATAACTTCAAAAAAATATTTGCCAAATTTGCTGTGGTCGCTTGCAACGACCACTTTTTTTGCGCGTTTCATCAAAATTTTTTTAGTTTCGGCGTCAACGTAGTATGGCGAACTCAAGCCGCCTTTTACGTCAACGCCCTGTGCGCCGAGAAAAAGTATATCCACCATAAAATTTTTCATAAAATCTGCAGTTATCAATCCTGAAAAGCCGCGCAATTTTTCCTGAAAGACGCCGGGAACCATTATCAATGTATTATCTGCGCTCCTGCTCAAAATGTGCGCCGTGTCCAGCGAATTTGTCATAAATGTAACATTTTTTTTCGTCAGCAACGATTCGGCAATTTTTTCAGCCGTCGAGCCGCAGTCAATAAAAACTGTCATACCGTCACTAACAAGATCGGCGCAATATTCGGCAATGTGTTTCTTTTCAAGCGGGAAATTTTTTTGACGAAGTTGCAAATTGTAAAGTATCGAAGTTCCAAGATTTAAAGCTGCGCCGCCGCGAATAATTGTAACAAGCCCTTTTTTTGACATTGCGGCTAAATCCCTGTGAATTGTTATAGGCGAAGTTTCAAACTCTTCAGCAAGATTAGTCGTGTAACCGACCTGATTTTTTTCAAGGTATTCGAGAATTTTTTTTCTTCTTTCGTCAGAGTTCATTTCAAACGCTCCTTTTTTGAAAAATTGAAAGTATACATTTTGCAGGTAATGATATGTAAATTTTGCAAAGTCAACGTTTTTCTTGTCAAAACGCCATTTTTAACGGCTTTTTTGCTTGAAAAAATTTTAACAGTATTTTATCATACGCACAACTTAAGAAAACAAAAAATTTTAAGGGAGAGAAAGAAAATGACAAAGACAACTAAGAAAGCCGCAGAGATGAGCGTTAAGGAGCTTGCCGCGTACATTGATCAATCTGTTTTGAAACCGGAATTTACAGAGGCTGAAATTCGCAAGTACATTCAAGAAGGCGTTGACTTTGGTTGCGCTACAGTTTGCATTAACCCCGCGTCTTTGCCAATCGCCGCCGAATTGACGAAAGGCACTAAAACCGGTATTTGCGTAGTTTGCGATTTTCCCTTTGGTCTTTCCACAACCGCCTCAAAAGTTTTGCAAGCTGAAGAATACTGCAAAAACTACAAGATTCAAGATTTGGACATTGTCGCAAATTACGGCTGGATTCGCAGCGGCAAATGGGACGAAGTTACCGCTGATATTGCGGCAGTCGTCGAAGTTTGCCACAAATACGGCACTGAAGTTAAAGTTATCTTTGAAACTGACGCCTTGACGGTTGACGAAGTTAAAAAAGCTTGCGAATGTGCAATTAAAGCGGGCGCGGACTTTGTAAAAACTTCAACCGGCTTTTATACCGGCGGCGAAAATCACGGCGCAACGCCTGAAATTATTCAAGTTATGCTTGATGTTTGCGGCGACAGAATCAAAGTTAAAGGCAGCGGCTGTATTCGTACCCGTGAACATTTCCTGCAGTTAATTGATATGGGAATTGACAGAATGGGCGTCGGTTATCGTTCAACTCCTGTTGTTCTCGGCGTGAAGTAAAATTTTATTCTGAAATTTGGAGGCGGGAAATTTAAAACTTTCCTGCCTTTTTTGATAGGGGCTGAAATTATGAACTCTGAAGAAAAGAAAGCGTTGGAACTTTTCGCAATAAAAATTCGTGAAGGCGTTGTAAAAAGTACGCACGCTTGCAACAGCGGGCATCCCGGCGGCAGTTTATCTGCAACAGATTATTTGACGTACCTTTATAACAAAGAAATTCGCATAAATCCCAAAAATCCCAAAGACGCTGACAGAGACAGATTTGTTTTGTCGAAAGGACATGCAACGCCCGCGCTTTATTCTGTGCTTGCGTACAAAGGTTTTTTCCCTGTTGAAGATTTACTGACATTTAGAAAACTCGGTTCACATTTGCAAGGACATCCAAATATGAATTTGACGCCCGGAATTGATTTATCTACCGGAAGTTTGGGGCAAGGCGTTTCGACGGCAACAGGTATGGCGAAGGCGGCTAAATTTCTCAAAAAGGACGTAAACATTTATACATTGCTCGGCGACGGCGAATTGGACGAAGGACAAGTTTGGGAGGCTGTAACTTTCGCCGCACATTACAAACTGTATAATTTTTGTATGGCGATTGATGCAAACGGCTTACAGATTGACGGCGCAACTAAAGACGTTATGAATACCGCGCCACTTGATAAACGTTTTGAAGTTTTCGGCAGTGCTGTCATTGAAATTGACGGGCATAATTTTGACGAATTGGAAAAAGCGTTTCAATTTTTCCACGAAAATAAAAATTCCGGCAAGCCGACGGCAATTATTATGAGGACGGTTAAAGGCAAGGGCGTTTCATTTATGGAAAATCAAGTTGGTTGGCATGGTAAAGCACCGAATGACGAACAACTCGCGCAGGCTTTAACTGAACTTGAAAACGCTCGCAAAAGTATTTTAGGGGCTAAGGAATAAGGACTAAGGATTAGGGAAAATTCACTAATCCCTATTTCCTAGCCCCTAGTCCCTAAAAACTGACTGAAAGGAAGTTTTTTAAATGGAAGTAAAAAAAATTGCAACCCGTGACAGTTACGGAAATGCACTTGTCGAACTTGGCAAAGTCGCTGAAAATGCAGTGGTACTTGACGCAGATTTATCGGCGGCTACAAAAACTGGGCTTTTCAGAAAAGAATTTCCCGAAAGATTTTTTGAGTGCGGAATAGCGGAGGCAAATTTAATTTGTGCGGCGGCGGGAATGTCAACATTTGGGCTTGTACCTTTTGCGTCAAGTTTCGCAATGTTTGCGGCGGGGCGTGCCTTTGAACAAGTCAGAAATACAATCGGCTACGGTCGTTTGAATGTAAAAATCTGCGCGACGCACGGCGGAATTTCAGTTGGCGAAGACGGCGCAAGTCATCAATGTTGCGAAGACTTTGCTTTAATGCGGGCAATTCCCGGTATGGTTGTAATGTGTCCTTCAGATGACATTGAGGCGCGGCAAATGATTCACGCCGCTTACAAATATGAAGGTCCCGTGTATATTCGTTTCAGCCGCTACGGTGTGCCGGTTTATCACGACGAAAACTTTAAATTTGAAATAGGCAAAGGCGAAGTTGTACGCGACGGCAAAGATATAGCGATTATTGCCAACGGTATAACGGTTGCAGAGGCGATTAAGGCGGCGGAAATTTTGGCGAACGATGGAATTTCTGCGCGTGTTATAAATATGGCAACAATTAAGCCGCTTGACGAAGAGATTATTTTGAACGCGGCAAAAGAATGTAAAAAAATTATCACGGTTGAGGAGCATAGCATTATTGGCGGACTTGGCGAAGCGGTTTGTTCTCTACTTTCAAAAAAATATCCTGTACCTGTTCAAAAAATTGGCGTCAATGATGAATTTGGACATTCCGGCAAGGCAAGCGAACTTTTGAAAGAATTTGGACTTTGTGCAGAAAATATTGTTGAAGAAACTAAAAAATTCTTGAAAAATTAACTTCGTTCAAATTTCAAAAAACTCTTGATACATAATCAAGGGTTAATTTTTTATAAAGGAAAGATTTTTATGAAAATTACGATTGGTAGCGATCATGGCGCGGTTGAATTGAAAGACGCGGTTAAAAAAGTTTTGGCAGAATTTGACGTTGAAATAGATGATATTGGAATATTCGGCAACGCAAATGTAGATTATCCTGACGTTGCTGAAAAAGTTTGCGCTGAAGTTACAAGCGTCAATTCTGAACGCGGTATAGTTTTATGCGGTACGGGAATTGGTATTTCAATCGCCGCCAACAAAATTAAAGGTATTCGTTGTGCGTTGTGCAGTGATGTTTATTCTGCTAAAATGAGCCGTGAACACAATAACGCAAATGTTTTGGCAATGGGCGGCAGAGTTATTGGAAACGGTGTTGCAGGTGAAATTGTTCGTGCGTGGATGACTTCAAAATTTGCGGGCGGGCGTCATGAACGTAGAGTAAAAAAAATTATGGCTTTGGAAAGTAAAGGTGAAAATTATGCTGACTGAAAAAGATTTTCTAAAACTTCAAAACGGCAGTGATATTCGCGGTATAGCTGTGGACGGCGTCGAAGGTGAGATTGTCAATTTGACGCCAGAAGCCGTTAATAAAATTTGTAGCGGCTTTGTAAAATTTTTATCCGAAAAACTTAATAAACCTGCGCGAGAATTGAAAATTGCAATAGGACACGATTCAAGAATTTCCGCGCCGCAGCTTTTAAAAGCCGCCTGTGAATCTTTAAACGGTTCAGCAGTTGAAGTTTTAAACTGCGGACTTGCCTCAACTCCCGCTATGTTTATGTCGATTATTTTCGACGAAGTAAAAGCTGACGGCTCAATTATGCTTACGGCAAGTCATTTGCCTTTCAATCGAAACGGTATGAAATTTTTTACGAAAGACGGCGGACTTGAAAAAGCTGACATAACCACCATTTTAAAATTTGCCGCAACTTTTGAGGAAATGAAAGGCAACTTCAACGCCGCAAAAACTTTTGATTTAATATCGCTTTACGCCGAGCATCTGAAGAAAATTATCTGCAAAGAGTTAAAAGTTTCAGTTGATTCAAAACCGCTTGCCCGAATGAAAATTATTGTTGACGCAGGAAACGGCAGCGGCGGCTTTTTCGCAAAAAAAATTCTTGAGCCATTGGGCGCAGATATTACGGGAAGTCAATTTCTTGAACCTGACGGCTTATTCCCGAATCACATTCCAAACCCTGAAGACAAAAAGGCAATGTCCGCAATTAAAAAAGCCGTCGTCGATAACAAGGCGGACTTGGGATTTATTTTTGATACTGATGTTGATAGAGCCGGTGCGGTATTGAGTAGCGGCGAAGAAATCAGCAGAAATTCTTTAATTGCAATGTTGGCGGCGATTATTGCGCCGAATTATCCAAACAGTACGATTGTTACGGATTCTGTGACAAGTGACGAATTGAAAATTTTCCTTGAAAAAAATCTCGGCTTGAAACACCACCGCTTTAAACGCGGCTACAAAAATGTTATCAATGAATGTATCAGATTGAATAATAGCGGCGTTATTTCTCCGCTTGCCATTGAAACTTCAGGACACGGTGCATTGAGTGAAAATTATTTTCTTGACGACGGCGCGTATTTGGCAGTAAAAATTTTAATTGCCGCCGCAAAACTTCACAAAGAAAACAAGGATATTTCGTATTTAATTTCAGATTTAAAATATCCGGCGGAAAGTGTAGAATTCCGCTTAAAAATTATCGCGCAGGAAAATTTCAGAGATTATGGCGAACAAGTTTTAAAAACTTTTGCCGAACGTTCAGAAAAAGCCGGTATAAAAAAAGCGGTACCAAATTTTGAAGGAGTGCGCTTGATTTTCGATAACGGCTGGGCTTTGTTGCGGACTTCATTGCACGATCCAAATATGCCTTTAAACATTGAAAGTAATGAAGTTGGCGGATGTAAAAAAATTATCTCCACCATTAAAAGTTTTATCAGCGATTTTAATAGTCTGGATACTGCCCCTTTAGATAAATTTTTAATTAGTTAATTTAAGTTTACGAAGCGACACGCGGAAATTATAAATATTACAATTATTTTAATACCGAAAATTTTTTTTAGATTCTAATATAGAAATTGAAAATTTGCCGTGAAATAAAAAAGCCGACGCCCATTTTGACGCCGGTTTTTTTATTGAAAAATTTATTTTAGAAATTAAAAATATTTTTTAAAGCTTGTTTATTAACGTCTCTGTTAAGCTGTGCAAGATAAGTTGTCAGCTTGATTGACTTCGGACAAACTTCAACGCAGTTTTGACTGTTGCCGCAACTTGTAATTCCGCCTTTTTCCATTAAAGCGTTAAGACGTTTTGGCGCGTCAAATTTTCCGAGCGGGTGAAGATTGAACAAATACGCTTGAACAGTTGGCGCAGGTCCAATAAAATCTGATTGAGGACCAACATTTGGGCAAGCCTCAAGGCAACAACCGCAAGTCATACAGTGCGAAATTTCGTATGCAGTCTGCGCGGTATATGGATTCTGTATTGGCGCGTCTTTAACGTCCCATGAGCCGTCCAACTCAACCCAACCTTGAATTTTTTTCAAACTTTCAAACATTATCGAACGATCAATCAGTAGATCACGAATAACAGGAAAAGTTCGCGCAGGTGCAAGGTGAATTGGTTGTTTAATTTCGTCAACAAGCGCACAACAAGCTTGACGCGCTCTGCCATTGATAACCATCATACACGCGCCGCAAACTTTTTCAAGGCAGTTACATTCCCACGTTACGGGCGCAACTTTTTTACCGTCAACTGTGACGGGATTTTTTTGTATTTCCATCAAAGCGGCGACAACGTTTAAGCCCGGGCGATAATCTACATCAAATTCTTGAATGTAGGGCTTTTCGTTCGGTCCGTCTTGCCGCTCGATTATAAATCTGACTTTGTCAGGCATTTAAACACGCTCCTTTATTAAGGTTTCGGTTTCGGTATTAAACTGTCAATGTACTGTTGAGTTGAAACTTCATGTACAGGCGAATTGGTACTTCTGACATAATCGAAAGTATGACCAATTAAATCTCTCGGTAAACTATCGGTTAAAATTTCTACTTCATGAAGAAATCCAACGTCAAATCTTTCATTATCTTCGTTGCCAAAAGAACGACTCCAGCCGGAATTTGACGAAAAATTATAATCAAATCCATTTACATTAAATGGCGTCGTCATATTTGGCGGACTGTTTAAAATACTTTTGGCAGAATCTTTTATCTCGACAACGAAAAAGTAAGGAAAATAATCTTTGTTTGGCAAGACAACAACAATATCGCCAACTTGCATTTTGGTAAAATTAACCAAACTTCTTGCCCAACCGCGAGTTATTCCGGCGTTAAGCATTAAATTCATTACTTTATCAGCGTTGCCATTTTCAACCGCATTTACAATATCGGGATTATAATTTTCTGTAGTAGAGGCAAAATTTAACCATCCGACTGTCAAGCAATTTTTATCCTTAAGTAAATGACACATTGCAGGTATATCTAAAGCATCGTTAAATTCCTTTGAACGCCGCCCGTGTCCAAAACGATGTACCCAGTACATTGAGAATCACTCCTTATTTGTAGCTGCGAAGACGCGGCTTAATCAATGAGTGGTCAAATTCTCTGTAGGAAACAACCGGCTCTTCAGTTTTTTGGTCGTAGTTTACGATTGTAACGCGCATAAATTTTTCGTCGTCGCGTCCCATAAATACCAAATCGCCGTTTTCGTCAGTCTTACGCTTGCCATTTTCCAAAACAATTTTAGCATGTGCGCCGCGTGATTCATCTCTCATTCTTGCGCCTTTGGTAATTGCCATTGCGTAAAGAATCATATTGCGAAGTTGGCGAACAAACATAGCCTCTTGATTGGCAACGGGCGAATGGTCGGTAATTCCAATATCGTCCCAACGTTTGAGAATCTTTTTGAGTTCAACAAGGCAAGTATCTAAGCCGTTGTTATCGCGTTCAATGGCGACGTATTTATACATTAAATCGCCCATTTCGTGATGCAACTTGTGAGCATTTTCCGGACCGTTCATCGTCAAAATTTTATCGTATTCGTTTTGGACTTCACGACGCGCCGCCTCAAGTTCTTCAGCAGTTAAATCACTGCCCTTATTGCCGGTTTTCGCCCATTTCATAGCCTCCGGACCGGAAATTGTGCCGCTGTAAGCCGCGCTCAAAAGTGAATTTGCGCCAAGACGATTTGCGCCGTGATATTGATAGTCACATTCGCCGCTGGCCATTAAGCCGGGTATATTTGTATTGTGCAACCTGTCAACCCAAATTCCGCCCATTGAATAGTGAACAGACGGGAAAATTTCCATTGGAACTTTGCGCGGGTCTTGTCCTACAAATTCGCTGTACATTTCCAGAATACCGCCGAGTTTTCTTTCAAGATAACCGCTGTCAATGTGCGATAAATCTAAATAAACGCGGTTTTCGCCGTTAATTCCAAGTCCCATATGTACGCAAACCTTGTAAATTGCGCGGCTTGCAACGTCACGCGGTACAAGGTTGCCATACGCAGGGTACATTTCCTCAAGGAAGTACCAAGGCTTACCGTCTTTGTAAACCCAAACGCGCCCGCCTTCGCCTCTGCAAGCCTCACTCATCAAGCGGTTTTTGTCACTGCCCGGAATTGCGGTAGGATGAATTTGAATAAATTCGGGATTGGCAATTTCTGCGCCTTGCTGATAAACGGCTGAAACTGCAGAACCGTTGCAGATTGTAGACGCCGTGCAACGTCCAAAAACTTGTCCGGGACCGCCTGTAGCCAAAATTACAGTGTCAGCGGTAAAGGCGCGAATTTCCATTGTATTCATATTCTGCGCGACGAGTCCGCGACAAATTCCCTCTTTGTTTTTGATAATCTTGATAAATTCCCAAAATTCGTATTTGTTGACAGAGCCTTTGACTTCCCAACGTCTAACTTGTTCATCAAGCGCGTATAAAATTTGTTGTCCTGTCGTTGAACCTGCAAAGCAAGTGCGTTTGTGTTTTTGTCCGCCGAAATTGCGTAAATCTAAAACGCCTTCAGAAGTGCGCGTAAAGGGTACGCCCATTCTGTCAAACATTTTAATAAGTTTTGGAGCCGCCTCAACCATACCTTTAACGGCAATTTGATCAGCTAAAAAGTCCCCGCCATAAACTGTATCGTCAAAATGTTCGTAAATGCTGTCGTGTTCGCCTTTCGTATCCATACAGGCGTTAATGCCGCCTTGAGCGCAAAGGGAATGTGAACGCTTAACAGGACAGTAAGAAAATAAATCAACTTCGCCGCCCAATTCGCAGACTTTAATTGTGGCGAGCAGTCCTGAAATACCGCCGCCGACTATTGCAATTTTCTTTTTGCTCATATCTTTAGCCATATTCTACCCACCTCAATACATGAAATAACTAGCCATAAAAGCAACCGTAACAACGCAGAGAACCGCACAAAGTCCCATGCTGATAACGCTGATAGCATTTTGGGAGCGCGGACCTTTGGTAATACCCCATGTCATGCAAAAAGTAGTAATACCGTTGCAGAAATGGAAAATCGCCGCCCACATACCCAAAATATAAAGTATGGTAACGATTGGATTTTGGAACATATTTTGCAAAAGTTCAAATGACATTGGCGTACCTGTAATGCCTTTAATGTAAATGCGAAGATAGCCGACGTGCCAAATTAAAAATACTACCAAAAACCACGCAGTCCAACGTTGCAAAGTAAAATTCCAGTTACGAAGATAGCCGAAACGTTGAGGATTGTTATTGGCTTGAAGTGCAATGTAAATACCATAAATGCCATGAAATAAAATCGGTACGGCGTACATTCCTATTTCAATAGCGTAAAAAACCGGTTTGGGAATTTCCTCAACCATTCCCATTGCTTGATTGAAAAGTTCCGGTCCTGCCATTGCTACGGAGTTTGTTATTACGTGTTCAATTATAAAAAATCCAAGACACAACAAACCGCACAGCGAATGAAGACGCCGTAAATAAAATGTGGTGTGCATTTTTGCCCTCCTTGTTTTTTGTAGGGGTTAGCGGTTAGCCGTCAGCGGTTAGGGAAGAAACTGAAAAATTTTTCCAATATTCCCTAACCCCTAACACCTAGAACCTAACCTCTAGATTTTGCTCATATCGAAATTACGATATGGTTTTTGCCCAATTTCATAAAAGTTATTGCCTTCGCAGTCAATGACGACAATAGCAGGAAAATCTACAACTTCCAACGCCGCCACTGCCTCCGGTCCAAGTTCAGGATAAGCCAAAACTTTGTAACTTTTAACAGACTTAGCGATTAAAGCCGCCGCGCCGCCAACTGCCGCAAAATAAGTCGCGCCGTTCCTCTTCATAGCCTCAATAACTTCAGGCTCGCGGGAGCCTTTGCCAACCATTCCTTTAATACCTTGATCTAACATTGTCGGGGTATAAGCGTCCATTCTGCCGGAAGTCGTAGGACCGCATGAGCCAATAGGATCGCCGGGTTTCGCCGGTGTAGGTCCAAGATAATAAACAATTTGGTTATTCCAGTCAACGGGCAATTTTTCGCCGCGTGCAAGTGCCTCTGTCATTGCTTTATGTGCGGCGTCGCGTGCGCTTATGATTGTGCCGGTAATTAAAACGCTGTCGCCGGCTTTAAGTTTTCTTGACATTTCTTCAGTAAAAGGCGTTGTAATTCTGATACTTTCAGCCATTTGAAAATCTCCCTTCGGTCGATTTTAGGTGACAGGATACAGGCAACAGGTTACAGGGATTTGAAACTGTTACCTGTCAGCTGTTTCCTGTTTCCTAATTATAAAATTCTGTGAGAATGGCGCATTGCGTGGCAGCAAATAGTTACTGCAACCGGCAAGCCTGCAATGTGCGTTGGTCCCCATTCAACATTAACGGCAAGTGCTGAAGTTGTACCGCCGAGTTGCGGACCAATTCCCGTTGAGTTGATTAATTCAAGTAATTCTTCTTCAAGTTTTGCATATTCCGGCATTGGGTTTCTTTCGTCAATCGAACGAGTCAAAGCTTTTTTGGAAAGTAAAGCCGCCCTGTCCATAGTGCCGCCAATTCCAACGCCAACAACCATTGGCGGGCAGGGATTCATACTGGCATGCAAAATAATTTCCATAACGGCTTTTTTGACGCCTTTTACGCCGTCCGCCGGTACAAGCATTTTGACGCCGGATTTATTTTCTGAACCAAAACCTTTTGGCGCAATGGTAATTTCCAATTTGTCGCCGGGTACAATTTCGGTATAAATTACGCCGGGCGTATTGTTTTTCGTGTTTACGCGATTGAAAAGCGGTTCGCCGACAACAGATTTTCTCAAATAGCCTTCGGTGTAACCTTTTGCGATACCGTCATTGATGGCTTGATTAAAATCGCCGCCGACAATGTGTAAATCCTGTCCGAGTTTCACAAAAACTATCGTCATACCCGTATCTTGACAATAGGGGCGATCTTCAGCCTTTGCAATTTCGGCGTTTTTAATAATTTGATCAAGGACAATTTGCCCGACGGGCGATTTTTCAGTTTCGCGCCCGCGCTTAAGCCCGTTGTAAACATCTTCGGGCAGGTAGTACGCCGCCTCTTTGCACATTTCAGCGACGTTTTCAGTTATAACTTTTACGTCTAACTCTCTCAACGTTAATCCCTCCTGTAAATTTATAAGAATACTACTTGCAATTTATTAGCCGTGACAAAAAAAAATCCTGCCGCGCCGTTAAATTTTTACAGTCTTTAACAAATTTTGGCAACCGCGCAAAATATCTTCGTAAGTTTTGGCAAAGCCGTTTTTGTCCCAAGGAATGTCAGTTTCAAGCAACATTTGAATTTTATTTTGAGAATCGCCGCCGCAAATATTTTTAACCTGTTCGACGTTGCCCGCGTCCATACAAATTATTTTGTCGAATTTTTCATAATCAGCCGCCGTAATTTGTCGCGCAGTGTGTTTTGTATAGGGAATATTTTCTTCGCGCAGTTTTTGAGCAATTCCTGCGTGTAAATCGCCGCCGTCAGTTGGCTTTGACGCCGCCGACTCAATCACAAAATTTGCGTCATCGCCTACAAGTTTTTTCATAACAAATTCCGCCATTGGTGAACGTCCTGTATTGCCACTACAGACAAATAAAATTTTCATTTCCACACCTCCAAAAAAATTTACGTCGTTATTATAACTTCAATCTAAACTTTTTTCTACTACGTGTTATAATCTGCGTGAGGTGAATTTTTGTGCCGAATGAAAATTTTAAATTTAACAGTGTCATTGAAAAATATTTTGGTGCGGCTGAAATTGTTGAAATTCCTTCAGAAATTGACGGCGTACCGGTAACCAAAATTGGCGATTGTGCTTTTGAAAATTGCAATACTGTAAAAGAAATTTATATTCCTAATTCAGTAAAAGAAATTGGCGAATATGCTTTCTGGGATTGTCGCAACTTACAAAAGGTTCATTTGCCGAAATTTTTAAAAGAAATAAGCAACGATACTTTTAATGATTGCTGCAGCTTGATTGAAATTAATATTCCCGATTCTGTCAAAAAGATTGACTTTCAGGCTTTTTTCGGCTGTCACAGTTTGATTGAAATTTATATTCCGGATTCTGTTGAAGAAATTGGCGAAAATGCTTTTTGGAATTGCCGCAATTTGAGAAAAGCTTATATAAATATTGAAAAGTGGAGTATTGAAAAACTTCAAAAAATTTTTGATTTAGATGACGTTAAAATTTTGCCACTTGTGATATAATCTGCGCGAGGTGATTTTTTATGACAGCATTTTTAACAGCTCTTGCAGCATTGCTGATAGGTTATTTTATTTATGGCAGTATCGTTGAGAAATTTTTCAGACCGACGAACGCACCGACGCCCGCTATTACGAAAAGAGACGGCGTTGACTTTATGCCGTTGCCGACGTGGAAAATTTTTATGATACAGCTTTTAAACATTGCGGGACTTGGACCAATTTTTGGCGCGTTAGGCGGCGCAATTTGGGGACCAAGCGTTTATTTGTGGATTGTACTTGGAACGATTTTTGCGGGCGGCGTCCACGATTATTTTTCTGGAATGGTAAGCATGCGCGAAGGCGGCAAATCGCTTTCTGAAATTGTCGGAAAATATTTAGGTACATCTTCTTTAATGGTTATGAGAATTTTCTTGATTGTACTGTTGGTTTTACTAAGCGCGGTTTTCACGGTTGGCCCTGCGGGACTTTTGGAAAAATTAAGCGGAATAAATTTACAAATTTTAGTTATTGCAATTTTAATTTATTATTTTCTTGCAACGCTTTTACCTATTGATAAAATCATTGGCAGTTTGTACCCGATTTTTGGAGTTTGTTTTATAGTAATGGCGTTGGGCGTAATGGGCGGAATGTTATTTAGCGGCTTGCCGATGCCGGAAATGCAACTTGCGAATTTGCATCCCAAAGGCGACGATATGCCAATATTCCCGTTTATGTTTATAACGGTTGCTTGCGGAGCGATTAGCGGTTTTCACGCCACGCAGTCTCCAATAATGTCTCGTTGTATACCGAATGAACATTTGGCACGCCCGGTATTTTATGGCGCAATGGTTTGCGAAGGAATTATAGCTTTAATTTGGGCGGCGGCAGGTATTACTTTCTTTCACGGTACTGAAGGACTTGCAGCGGAAATTTCAAGCGGCGGCGCGGGCGCGGCTGTCTACAAAATTTGTCAAGATTCTATGGGTAGCGGTATTGGTATGGCGTTAGCTATGATTGGCGTTATAGTTTGCCCAATTACTTCCGGCGATACTGCGCTTAGAAGTGCAAGATTAATTCTTTCAGATTGGATTGAACTTCCTCAAGCTCAAATTAAAAACCGCTTAATTTTCGCCGTACCAATGATAATTGCCGTTGGAATTATTACTCAACTGGATTATAATTCTGTTTGGAGATATTTTGCGTGGACTAATCAAACTGTTGCAACGATTGTACTTTGGATGGGTACAGTTTATATGACTAAAAAATTTCCGGGACGCTCATTTTTAATTCCGTTTATTCCCGCAATGTTTATGACATTCGTTACAACAACTTACATTATACAAGCTCCTGAAGGTTTCCAATTTCCGGCAATGGTTGGAAATATTTTAGCGTTAATTTTTGCGGTAGTTTGTTTCTTACAATTTAAAAGAACTTGTCAGCCTAAATTTTAAATTGCACACGGCTTAATTGTTATTGAAAAAATTTTACGAAAGGGCAGACGTTTTTAAAATATCCGCTCTTTTTTTGGAGGTAATGTCATGGAAGTTAAAGTTATGAAAAATATTTTAGGCGAAAATGATAAAATCGCTGATGAAAACAGGAAACTTTTTGCAGAAAAAAATATTACAGTTATAAATTTAATGGGATCGCCCGGTAGCGGTAAAACTTCTCTGCTTGAAAAAATTTTGTCCAAACTTGCCGAAAAAATTAAAGTTGCCGTAATTGAAGGCGATTTATTTACAGCCAAAGACGCTGAAAGAATTGAACGCCAAAATATTTCAGTTGTACAGATTAACACGGCGGGCGGCTGTCATTTGGATGCGGCAATGGTAAGACGCGCCGCAGAAAGTTTGAACCTTGACGAATTAAATTTAATCATTGTCGAAAATGTCGGCAATTTAGTTTGTCCCGCCGAATTTGACGTTGGCGAAAATTTCAAGGCGGTTGTACTTTCAATCACTGAAGGCGATGACAAGCCTTTAAAGTATCCGCTGATTTTCAAAGAATCCGCCATTACTTTGCTGAATAAAATTGACTTGTTGCCGTATACAAATTTCAATCTGCAAAACGCTCGCGCAGATTTAACGACGATTCATCCGAACATTAAAATTTTTGAAACGTCTTGCACAAACGGCGCGGGACTTGATGATTTTTGCGATTGGATTTTAAAGGAGGTTACAAAATGAGTAAGCCACGTTACACGATTGAAGAAATTAAAGAAAAAGCCATTCCCATTGCCAAAAAGTACGGCGTTAAAACTTTGTGGCTTTTCGGGAGTTATGCACGCGGCGAAGCTGACGCTGAAAGCGACGTTGATTTTATTATGGACGGCGGAAAAATTCGCGGAATGATTAAATATTTTAGTTTTGTAAACGCACTGGAAGAAATTTTTAAATGTCATGTTGACGTTGTTACAACCGGCATTTCCGACAAAGAATTTTTATCCGAAATTCAAAATGATGAGGTGTTAATTTATGAAGAAATCGCGTGATACCGATAAAATTGTTATTCAAAAAATGATTGAGTACTGCAATAAAATTGAAATTTTAAAAAGCAGATTCGGAATGGAATTTGAAAAATACATTGCAGATTTTGCTTTTCAGATGTCTTGCGATATGTGCATTTTGCAGATTGGAGAACTTACAACACGCCTTACTCAAGAATTTAAAAATCAACATTCTGATATTGATTGGAAAGATATAAAAAATCTGCGAAATATTCACGCCCACGAATATGAAAAAGTTAATTATGAATATATGTGGAACACTTTAACTGAAGATATTCCGGCGTTAAAAAAATCTTTGCAGGCGATTCTTGAGGTGATTTAATGGAAAGTTTATTTGTAAGCGAAATTACAGTTTTGGGAATTGGCAACACGATTCTTACCGATGAAGGTTTTGGCGTTAAAGTTGTTGAGTACCTGCGCGAAAATTATAAATTCCCCGACAATGTGCAACTGATTGACGGCGGAACTTTGGGCGTTGAATTGCAACATTTTATAATTGGCACTGAAAAACTTTTGATAATTGATTCAATAGACGGGGGCGCGGTTGAAGGTACAACTTTTCATTTGCATGGCGATGAAATTTTAAATCATTTTACGCAAAAAATTTCTACTCATGAAATTGGTATTCAAGATATTTTGACAATGTTGGAAATTACGGGCAAAAAAATTCCCTGCATTGAACTTTTGGGCGCACAGCCTTACAGTTTAAACGCAGGAATAAATTTAACTCCACAAATGCAAAAACTTTTACCAATTTTCGCAGATAAAGCACTGGAAATTTTAAAAAGTTGGGGCGTAGATTATCTCAAAAACTGACAATTGAAGTTGCGAAATTTAATTTGTTAATCTTCAGCATAAGTTAAATCATAGGAAAGATAGACAGAAAAATAAGTAATTCCAGTTTGCCAATTTTTACTTCTGCCTACAACAAGATGACCGTAATATGGATGCTTCATGTCTTCGTGATTCATAAATTCAAAATTTGAAACTCTTTTGGAGCCGGTATAAACAAATACCCAACGTTCAAATAATTTGGCTTGTCCTCTTCTGTAGTCATTAACGTAATGGTCAACGAACCGAAAACCATAATTTGCCAAACTGCTCAAGTACTGTTCAGCAAAATCTTCATTTAAATCAACGCTACAATCGTAACCATAAACACGATAACCTTTTTTGGTGTTTTCTCTGCCGGTAAAGTTAAGATAACGCCCGCCAACTTGATAAAAGCTTGGAACGTCAGCCGCCTGCGCCTTTGCTATTGGAACAATTAAAAAGACTGCCAACACCAACATTAAAATTTTTTTCATGTTAAAGCCTCCATTATCAATCAGGGTACATTCCAGCAACCATATTTACAAAAACGTTGTTTCCTATCTTTGAAACTTGTATATGAAAACTTCCGGCAAGCATTTTCAAATATTTAGCTTGTGCGCCGGTATAAACAAAATACCATCCGTTGGAATCTTGCCCAATAAATTTAAAAGTTGGTTTTGAGGCAATTCTTTTTATATATTTTTCAATATAAATGTTGCCTTTTCCGTCAACGCATTGATACTTCCAACTGGTATAATTTACGCCTTGATAATTTTTTTGATCCATTCCAATAAATCTGATACGCTCTTCAATTTTATTACTTGTAATATTATAAAAATTTGGAACGTACACATACGCGGCTGAAACTTCGACTGCCGGTAAAATAATAAAAAACGCCAACACCAACATTAAAACTTTTTTCATGGTAAAACCTCCTTTAAAAATTTACAATTTCATCTGCAATATTTAAAATTCTTTCGTCGTGCGAAATTATCAGCACGATTTTATTTTTTCGCGCAGATTTAATTTTTTCGGTAAGTTCAGCAACGGCGGCAACGTCCAAATTATTATCCGGCTCGTCCATTATTAAAACGTCTGCAGATTTATTGAAAGCTTTTTCGATTTCAGCCAATTTGCCGCAATCGCCGTGACGCTTATAATTGCCAACGCCGCAATAAATATATAAAAAGTTTCCACATCTCGTTTAATCAAAATTTCGTCGATAAATTTTGCCGTAAGATATGGATTCATTAAATTTATAGCAGCCGTCAGAATTGAACAAATTGCAACGACTGCCAAAGATTTTTTGTAATTTTTTAGATAGCTCCAAATAAATTTAATCATAATTTTTAAATTCAGCGTCGGAGTTGGAGAACCGCCGTATAAGGTAGAAAATTTTTCCCGCCCGCCGCCTCGTTTTTATGGAACGACTAACCAATTTGCCAAAATTTTCCGCCAGTAAAAGCGTATTCGCGCAGGAGCGGTATAAATTTCGGCGTTATGAATTACCAAGTACCAACGACGTTTTTGCCGCATCCGGGAGTAGCACAGTTGCCGCAATTTCCGGAATAAACGCGGTTTTGTTCCTTTTTAAGGGTTACGGGTTTTGTGTAAGTCTTTTTCACTGTCAGCACCTCCTTTACAAGGAAATTAACGGCGGCTCTTCGACTCCGACGATTTTTTAATTAGCTCAACATTTCAGCGGCAGCCTTCGCCATTATCAGACTTTCGCCACATTCGCTGAAATCGCCGTGATTTTTGTTAATTAAATCTGCAACGCAAACTGTGCAATATTCCAGATATTCGCAGTCTTTACATTGCGGGGTAACGTCAATCATTCGGCAATTTTTCAATTTAAAATTTTTTGCCCTGTCCCAAATAGTTTTCAAACTTTCTTTGCGAAGAGAACCAAAAGATTCAGGAAAAGTATTGCACGCATGAACGCCGCCAAATGGATCAATCGATACGGCGTTAATTCCCGCGCCGCAAGACGCCTTCTCAAGCATTTTTTCACGTGAAAATTTTGGAGCGGTTGTATCAGCAGTAACATATTGAGAATTGAGTTTGTAAAATTTTTGATAAAGTTCAACGCTGCCCAAAGAATAATCCGCAGAATTTTTTCCTTCGTGACCTGAAATAATTCGTGGCGAAACTGTCACAAAAAGTTTTAAACGCTTGCCCAATTCGTAGAGACTTTTCAGCGAATTTAAATTTTGTTTCATCGCCACGCACTTTATAAAAGTATTTATACCGGCAGATTTAAACATTAAAGTTGCCTTTAAAGTTTTTTCAAACGAGCCTTTAACGCCGGTAATTTTGTCGTGTTCTTCAGCAATTCCGCTGTAAAGACTAACTGAAATTCCATTAACTTTTGTCGCGCAAAGTTTTTCAAAAACTTTGTCAGTTAAGCCAACGCCGGTTGTATAAAGATTTACAATAAATCCCAAGTCAACCGCGTATTCGACAATATCGCACAAATCAGGGCGCAAAAGAATTTCTCCGCCAGTAAATAAAATATTTACGCAACCCAATTCTTTAAGCTGATTTAAAATATTTTTATATTCGTCAAGCGTCAATTCATCAGCCGCGTAAAATTTCGGCGCGTCGTCAATGTAACAATGAATACATTTTTCAACGCAGCGGTAAGTTAATTCAATGCTTACAGAAAAAATTTTATGTTCCTTCGCAAAAGTGGCGGCAACTTCCATTGGAATTTTATTCGACCATTGCGGCTCAATATATGGAGTTTCGCCCTCGTACAAAATTTTTTCGCTCAAAAGTTCGTCAACAAATTCTTGAATATCTTTTTGAAAATCTTCCACGTCTGCAACTTCGTAAATTCCAGCAAGGTGTTTGCAAATATCTTGCACGGAACAATTTTTATTTTTCTTGCAATAATCCAAAATATCAAGTACAATTTCGCTAAAAATATAATCGTTTTGATTGTCTACATTGTGGACGTAAACTTTGTCTTCAAATGGGCTGTAAAAAATACTTGGCATTAAATTCATCTGCCTAACCTCCTAACTTCAATAACTATTACAAACACATTATACCCCCCCCCTGTGTTATGTTTGTCAAGTTATACTTCTAATTTTTAATCAGATTTTAATGTTTGACTAATTTCTGAAATTCTGATAATATAGCGCGTCGAAATAATAAACCAATTTGGAGGTAATGAAATTGAAAAAAACTTTTGCGATATTGGCAGTGGCAATGATGATGTTTGCTACAGGTTGCGGCAAAAATACGCCGCCCGCCGAACAAGTAAAGCAGGATGCAAACGCGGCAGTCGAACAAGTCAAAGAAAAAGCTGACGAAGCCAAACAAGATGCAACTCAAGCCGTTGACAACGCCAAAGAAACTGCACAAGCACTTCTTGACGACGCCAAAAAAACTATGGAAGATTTGAAGAGCGGCGCAGCTGACAAAACTGTTATTGCGCTTGATGGAATCGTTCCCGGTATAAACATTGAGACTGTAAACGCAGTATTCGGCGATCCTATTGAAAGTGACGGCACAAACTTTGCATACTCCAACGGCATCGATATAAAAGTTAAAGATAATATCGTGCAGGAAGTTTCAACTTCTTATGACGGACTCAATACACCGTCTAACATTGCAGTTGGCGTAGCTGAAGACGCCCTCAAAGCCGCTTATGGCGATAAAATGACTGTTACTCAAAATGCAGACGGCAGTTCCGTTTATAAATTCGTTGCAAGTGACAATCGCCGCGCTATCGAATTTACTACAAGTAACGGCTCCGTTACAAAAATTACTGCTACTTTGAATCAATAAAAATTTTTCGGTACAAACTAAAAAAACCGCTGCTCCTATGAAGTGACGGTTTTTTATTGGAAAAATTAAGCGCGTTTGGATTTTAAATATTCGTCGATAGTTTTTGCAATGTGTCTAAAAAAGTTGGCACGTCAATAAAAATTTCGTTACAAACTAAAAAAGCCGCCGCTCCTAAGAGTGACGGTTTTTTTATTGGAAATTTTAAGCGCGTTTAGATTTTAAATATTCGTCGATAGTTTTTGCAACTTGTTTTGAAAAGTTTACTGCAAGGACAACATTTTTTGAGCCAACAACAACGTCGCCGCTTGCAAATACGCCGTCAATGGAAGTGCGCCCGCTGTCATCAACGACGATTAAGCCTTTGTCTGAAACTTTCAAAGCGCGGCTCGTATTAACGATTTTATCTTTTGGACCTTGACTAATCGCAATAATTGTGCTGTCCGCCTTCATTAAAACCGGCTCTTCTTCACGAATAACATTGCCTTCAGCGTCAAAAATTTTCGGTATAAAAATTGGTCCTTCGTCGGTAAATTCTTTAATCGCCATACCTTGTTGAATTTCAATCCCGTCAACTGCCGCGTAGTCCAATTCGCGTTGACTTGCAGCAATTCTTTGACGACGTGCATAAAGTGTAACGTGACGGCTACCCATTCTTACAACAGTTCTTGCAACGTCTATAGCTGAATTGCCCGCGCCTATAATTGCAACCGTGTCGCCTAAGTCGTAAGCTTCAGGATTCTGTAAGTAGTCAACTGCAAAATGAACATTGCCCAAAGATTCGCCTTTGCAGTGCGTGCGATTGGGACGCCAAACGCCCGTACCAATAAAAATTGCGTCGTAGCCGTCCATAAATAAATCTTCCAAGTGTAACGCGCCGCCAATCGAAGTATTTGGGCGGAAATGTATTCCCCATTCGCGCAATTTAGTTTGGTATCTGTCCAAAATAATTCTCGGCAGACGAAACGCAGGAATACCATAACGCATCATTCCGCCAATTTTGTCCATACGTTCAAAAATTGTAATTCTGTGTCCGAGTGCGGCAAGTTTTATCGCAATGGTAATACCGGCAGGACCCGCGCCAATAATCGCCACGCGCTGTCCTGTATCAGGAAGGCGTTCAATTTTTGCTCTGTCAAAATATGAATCTGAAATATAATGCTCAATATTTGGAATTTGAACGGCTGTACCTTCCTTGCGTTTGCCTTGAATACAGTTGCCTTCGCATTGGTGTTCGTGGTCACAAACAAGCGAACAAACTATTGACAGCGGATTATTTTCAAAAAGCATTTGCCCCGCCTCTTGAGTTTTACCTTCAAGAAACAGGCGTATCATTTCAGGAATATTTGTTTGAATTGGACAACCTTTTAAACGGCACAGCGGCTTTTTACATTGCAAGCATCGCCGCGCCTCTTCAATTACGTGCATAGCCATTGTTAAAATCTCCCTTCGGTCGATTTTAGGGGCTAAGGGTTAAGGAATAAGGGCTAAGGAATTTAAATCCCTAGTCCTTAGTCTTTAGTCCCTATTCCCTAATAACCGCGCCGCCCAAAACTTCCTCGCCATCATAAAAAACTACTGACTGCCCGGCAGTTATGGCGCGTTGCGGCTCATTGAATTTTACTTTTACAATATTTTCAATTTGTTCAACAGTACAATCTGCAACTTTGAAACCGTAGCGAATTTTACATTGCAGTCGCGCAGGAAATTTCGGCTGATAAACCCAGTGTACATTTTCAGCCGTCAAACTTTCTGAAAAAGTTTCAGCGTTACTGCCGACAATTACGCGCCGGTTTTCAACGTCCAATTTTACAACGTACAAAGGATTTTCAGCGGCAATTCCTAAACCTTTACGCTGTCCAATCGTGTAATTTGCAACGCCGTTATGACGCCCTAAAACTTTTCCGGCAGTGTTGACAATTTCGCCACTTTCAAGCGCGTCTGCTGAATCTGCGCGAGCCTCAATAAAAGTTTTATAATCGTCATTCGGTACGAAACAAATTTCTTGACTGTCTTTTTTGTGTGCAGAAATAAGTTTAAGCTTTTCGGCAAGTTCCCGCGTTTGTGTTTTTGAAAATTCGCCCAGCGGCAAAATAATTTTTGAAAGTTTTTCAGGCGTCAAATTGTAAAGCACATAGGATTGATCTTTTTTCAAGTCTACGGCTTTTTTAAGTTTAAATCTACCGTCCTCAAAAATTATTCGTGCGTAGTGTCCAGTTGCTAAAAAATCTGCACCGTTGGAAATTGCAAAGTCGAACAGTTTGCCGAATTTAATTTTTTTGTTACATTCAACGCAAGGGTTAGGCGTCCTGCCTTTCAAATATTCTGCAACAAAATAATTTTCAATTTCAGATTTAAAAATTTCTCTAAAATCTGCCACGTAATGTTTAATTCCCAACTGCGCGGCAACTATTTTAGCATCCCGAATTTCGCTTGAACTGCAACAACTTCGCTCATTAAATTCTTCAGTTTCCAGCCACATTGTAACGCCGAAAACTTCATAGCCTTGTTGAATCAAAAGAGCCGCCGTTAATGAACTGTCAACGCCGCCACTCATTGCCACTGCAACTTTTTTACTTGCCATTAAAAATTTTTCTCCCAAAAAGTTTTTCTGAATTAAAAGAGCCGCTGTCAATGAGCTGTAAAATCCGCCGCCCATTGCAACGGCAATCTTTTTTGTTGTACATTAAAAATTACTTTAATGCTTCGATATAGTTTTGCAAATCTTCGATAGCCTTTTTGGCGCGTTGAAGGTTTGAAAGAATTTCTGAAGTCGAAGTAGCTTGTTCTTCGCTAACTGTACCGGTATGTTCGATAGTCTTTGAAATTTCGGCAACCGCGCCGTTCATTTGATTCAAAGTCTGTTGAATTTTTTCAGTAGCTTCGCGGGATTGTTCAGCAAGTTTTCTAACTTCTTCAGCAACGACAGCAAAGCCGCGCCCTTGTTCGCCTGCGCGAGCCGCCTCAATAGCCGCGTTCAAGCCGAGCAAGTTTGTTTGTCCTGCAATGTTCGTGATAAAGTCAATAACTTTTACAGTGTCGTCATTTTTTTCTTGCAGGAATTTAGCCTGTTCAATAGCCTCTTTGCCGACGGTTGCGAGAGTACCTGCGCTTTTTGAAACGGCGGCAACCGCGTCATAAACGCTATTTGTAATATGAACTATTTCATCAATAGATTTTTTCAGGCGGTCATACGCCTTATCGTTATCAATATCTGCCAAAGTAATTTCCTCCTCTAAAATAATCTACAGCATTATTCCACATTCGCTATAAAAAATCCTTTCGACGAAAAAAAACTTCATAGGCTTAAGAAATAAATTCGCTAGAATAAGTTTACAAACAAAATTGTAAAGTGGGCGCACAGGAAGTGCGCCCGCCGCGCTTGCAATGCGACGAGTAGGAGCATTGCTCCGCCGTGATGGCGATATAATCTGCGCCAAAGAAAGAAAAGCCGTTTTAAAAAAATCTAAATTAAGAATTTGTAAACACGTTATAATTATTTATTATTTGCTCCTTGTCGATTAACAACCGTCCATTCGTGATCAAACCAAAAATAAGTTGAGGCGTTTAATTTTTCCCAATTTTTAACTACGCGTCCAATGGCACTATCAATATCGCGTTGAGCGTCGGTATTTGTCAGCAGTACCAAAATTTGACTGTTGCCATTTTTAGAAATAACATCGCCGGAACGAAAAGTTTTCTGCAAAGTTTCTTGAAATTGTTCTTGAGCTTCGGACGCAGTAATTTGCCCGCCTTCCTTGTGTCGCTTGATATTAAAAACTACAAGGCAAGTACTTTTACTGTAAAAACCGCGCGTCCGTTTCAAAAATCTGTAAATTGTGCGGAAATTTTCAAACGCCAATACAAACGCGCCTTCCTCTTGGTTGCGTTCACTCAAGATCATTTCAACCTGCGCAAGGTTTGCAACTTCAACAGTTTCATTTACTTGATTGACTTCGGTATAAATTCCGTAACCGTGTTTACCATTTTGTTTGACGTTGTAAAGAGCCTTATCAGCCTTTTTGTACAAGTCAGAAAAGTCCGTGCCGTGCATTGGAATGAAAACGCAACCGATTGACGCGCCGAGCGGTATATTCATATTTTCGCCCATAAGTTTTTTGGCGGCGTCTAAAACTCGTTCGTTTATGAATTTGGATTTTTGAGCAATAGAGCCTTCGTCGTGTACGCCGTAACAAAATGCAATAAATTCATCGCCGCCCAATCTTCCAATTAAATCTGAAGACCGTACAGCCGTTCGCAAAATATCTGCAAAAGTTACCAAAACTTTATCGCCCATTGCATGCCCGTGAATATCGTTGACAAGTTTAAAGCTGTCTAAGTCAATCATCAGTAACGCGCCGGTTGAATGTTTGCAGGATTCAGTTAAAGCTTTTTCTGAAGAAACTTTATTTAATAAGCCGGTAAGTTTATCTGTTTCGGCGTCTTTTTTGAGGTCTTGAATTTGTTCAACGGTCTGCATAATATTTGCAACGCGCCGAAGTAAAACATCAGGGCGAAAAGGTTTTCTGATAAAATCCATTGCGCCATTGTCAAAGCCTTTGGATTCTGTTTCTTCGTCATGATCAGCCGTCATAAACATAAACGGTATTATTTTATGATATTCTTTTTGAAGTGCAAGTTGTAATTCGTAACCCGTCATTCCGGGCATACGTAAATCTGATAAAACCATATCAGGTTTTTCTTTTCTGTAAATTTCAATGGCTTCTTTGCCGGAAGACGCGCAAAAAGTTTCGTAGTTGTCCGCCAACATATTTTCTGTCATCATCAACGATACCATCATATCATCGACGATTAATATTTTTTTCATAGGATTAGCGCGGCTATAAATCTGTGGCTTATCCGCGCCCTCACTTCCTTTCTTTACAATCTTGAAATTTATTGTTAAAATATTTCAAGTTATTGTACGGTGAATTTTTTGAAAGATTATAACACATTTTGGGGAATATCCAATAGCAATTTTAGCGATAAATATTCTCTTATTTTGAAAGGAAGCGTTTCTATGCTTACTATTGAAACATTAAATGAATTTGGCGTAAATACTAAGGAAGGTTTAACCCGTTGCATGAACAACGAAAAATTTTATTTTCGTATGTTGAAAATGGGACTTGCCAGCGATCAATTTGAAAAACTTGAAACAACGCTCAAAGAAGGCAACCTTGATGAAGCATTTGAGGCGGCTCACGCTTTAAAAGGCGTTCTCGGCAATTTGGCACTCACTCCAATTTATAATCCGCTTGCCGAAATGACAGAATTGCTCCGCGCCAAAAAATCTGAAGACTATGTTACAATGTATCAACCAATTTTAGAATTGAGGAACAAACTTTTAGCCTTAGTATAACAATCTCAGACGGGGAGGGGGCTTTTACTAAATAAAAATGTTATAGTTCCCTGCCTCTACGAATGAGGAAAGATTATGTTAAATTTTAAAAGCAGTTTCTACGAAAATCTTTTTAAATCTTTGGATACAAACGCGGTTTTAATGCGCGTGGAAGATGACGGCAGATATTTTCCTATTTGGTGTTCAAAAGAATTTACCGAAATGATGGAAGGCACTGAAGAAGAATTTATTGAACTGGAGAGCGGCGGTACTATGAATAGTATTCACCGTGACGACCGTTCAGAAGTCGGTTATCTTTTCCGCCACCACATTACCAAAGACGGAACTAACAGCCTAAACATTCGCAAGCGCACAATTAAAGGCAACTGGATTTGGGTTAATATTCATTATTCATTTGTGCAAGAAAATGGCGTTTGGTACGCTTTCTGCAACTATTTTGATATTACCAACGTTAAGGCGAATGAAAAACGCGCTCAAAACCTTTATGAATCTGTTCGCGCAGAATTGGAAAATCTTTCAAGTGACAGCTTAGTTACACTTCGCTTGAACTTGACGCAAGATATTATTGAAGATAGACACGGACGCGAAAAAGCTGTAAAAAATTACGTAGGCGAAAAATTTTCCGTAAATTTCCAAGACCACATTGAAACTTTTCCGCTTGAACGTGACAAGAAAAAATTTGTTAAAAGTTTCAGCATTGAAAATCTTATAAAAAATTTTGAACGCGGCAAAACTTCAATCAGCGAAGTTTTATTTTGTAAACGTCCTGACGGCAGAAAATGTTTTGTCGAATATAATGTTACGCTTAGAAAAAATCCTGAAACCGGCGACATTATAGCGTTTGTAACTATGCGCGATTTTAATTCTGAAATGGTAAATCGCTCGGTATTACGAAAAGTTTTAGTTGAACAGTACGACATGATAACTTATCTTGTTGATGGAAATTACGGCGTTGTTATCGGCGACGCGGCAAGAATTACCAAAGGCAGTATCTTTCCAAAAAAAATTTCCGGCAATTATTCAGAATACCTTGAAAATCAAGTCAAGCCCGTTTTAACCGGCAGTGCCGAAGATATTCAACAAAGTTTGGAAGAGTTGAGCCTTGCCACTATCGACAAAAAACTTTCTTACCGTGAATCTTACGAAGTGAATATTTCCTGCTACATTGACAACGAAATTTTTTACAAGCGTTTTGTTTTTTACGCGGTTGATAGAGATGCAAAATTTTATGTGCTGTTGAAGTCAGATACTACCAAAATTCAACGTGAACAGATTATGCGAAATATGCAACTGAAAACCGCCCTTGACAACGCAAATCAAGCAAGCATTGCGAAAACCGCCTTTTTGTCCAGTATGAGCCACGAAATTAGGACGCCGTTAAATGCAATTATCGGGCTTGACAGTATCGCTTTAAAAGAGCCGAATTTGTCAGCGCGTACACGTTCACAACTCAATAAAATTGGCGAAAGTGCAAAACACCTGCTGAATCTGATTAACGATATTTTGGACGTAAGCCGAATTGAAAGCGGAAAGTTAATTTTGAAAAGCGAAGAATTTTCTTTCAGCACGATGCTTGAGCAAATTAACACAATGGTTAGCAGTCAGTGCGCTGAAAAAGGTTTAAGCTATAATTGTCACGTTATCGGCAAGGTTGACGAATTTTATATTGGCGACGATATGAAACTCAAGCAGATTCTGATAAATATTCTTTCCAACGCAATTAAATTCACGGGCAGCGGCGGCGAAATTAAATTTACCGTTGAGGCTGTAACGAAGTTTGCAAATAAAACTACTTTGCGTTTCGTTATCAAAGATACGGGAATTGGTATGGAAGAAGATTATTTGCCACATATTTTTGAAGTGTTCAGCCAAGAAAATTCGACGGCGGCAAGTGCTTACGGCGGTACAGGCTTAGGTATGCCAATTACAAAAAATATCGTCGATATGATGAGCGGTACAATTTCTGTTAAATCTCAAAAAAATGTTGGCTCGGAATTTACAGTTAATCTTACCTTGCGCAATTCTGAAAAAGTTTCTGACGATAAAAATGCCGAACCTAAAATTGATTTGACGAATTTAAAAGTTTTGATAATCGACGACGACCAAATAGCTTGCGAACACGCGCAACTTGTTTTACAGGAAGTTGGAATTTCGGCAGATACCGCGCTTGACGGTAAAACCGCGCTGGAAATGATTAAATTAAAATCTGCGCGACGTGAATCATATGATATTTTGTTGATTGATTTAAAAATGCCGGAACAAAATGGAATTGAAGTTACACGGCAAGTCAGAAAAATTATAGGCGACGAATCGACGATAATAATTTTGACGGCTCATCATTGGGACGACGTGATAGAAGAAGCGATTGAGGCGGGCGTAGATAAATTTATGTCAAAGCCGCTTTTTGCGTCAAGTATTCTAACTGAATTTAGCCAAGCGATTGAACAGAAACGCCTTGCAGAAGAAAAGCAACCTGCAGATTTAACGGGGCGGCACATTCTTTTGGCTGAAGATATGTTTATTAACGCCGAAATTATGAAAGAAATTTTGAGTATGCGAGAAATGGAAGTGGATCACGGCGAAAACGGCAAATTAACTGTTGAACTTTTTGAGAAATCGCCGCTGAATTACTACGACGCAGTTTTAATGGATATTAGAATGCCGGTAATGGACGGCTTGCAGGCAACGGAGGCGATACGCGCTTTACCGCGTGAAGATGCTAAAACCGTTCCAATTATCGCAATTACCGCCAATGCTTTTGATGAAGATGTTCAACTCAGTTTGCAAGCCGGTATGAATGCACATTTAAGCAAGCCGGTTGATCCTGAAAAACTTTATCAAACTTTGGAAGAGTTTATAAAATAGGATCCGCTCCGGCGGATTTTTTTATTGTTCAAATATAGGAGGAAAAATTTATGGGAGCATTTGGCGCAATTTTGACGGCGTTTTTGATTGTGTCAGGATTTTCAATTTCGGCGTTAAAAAAATTTTCCACGCCTTCAAAAACGATTCAGCCACAATCGCAGTTGTCAATACAAATTGTTCAATCGACCATTTTGCAAGGAATTAAAAATATTAAAGAACTTGCAACAATCAGAATGAATTTTCAATCTGTCGCGCAAGTTTCTTCAGATAAAAAAATTTTGGGCAAAACAGTTCCCTTTTCAAAGCGCAAACTTTCTGTAAGTTATACCGGTACTGCTGTTTGTGGCTGCGATCTGGAAAAAGTAACGGTTACGAACAAATTTTTAAACTCTAATCACGTGGTTATTAACGTGCCGACAAGTAAATTTTTGGATATTTACCCGGATGTTGGGTCTTTCAAAGTTCATGAAAAAAAATCTCAATTTTTTTCTGCTCCTATTGATATTGAAATTCAAGATAAAGCTGTGGCGGCTGATATTGAAGATATGAAGAGCAAGCTGATTGAGGACGGGATTTTATTGAAAAGCAATGAAAATATTCGCCAAATTTTAAAATCGCTTACAATCCCGTTGGGCGTCGTTGCAGAAATTAATTTTATAGATGAAGAAATAGTGAATCAACCGCCGGTACTTTTACCGGAATGATTTTTCAAAACTAAAAAAGCCCCGCACTTTCGCGCAGGGCTTGTACCGTCTAAATTGGACGGCTTTTTTATTTATTATTTAATGTCGAGAGAATCTTGACTGCTTGAGGCAACTTGCAATGTGTCAAGGCTGTCGTAGTTGTACGTTTCGATATTTTCAGCAGAATATTTATCTTCCGTAATTTCAGAAATTGAATCAAGTTGCGTATCCTCACTAACAAAATTATCGTCGTCTTCGTCAAACCAGTAAGATTGAATTTGGGATTCGTCCACATATTCAATAGAAATTTTTTGAGAGTTGCCCTTCTTAACAGTAAGTGAACCGTCACCAATTTTGAAAGTAACGTCCTTGCCGCTGTAAAGCGTTTGACTAATAGTGCCATTAACAATTTGGATTTTATCTTTTTGAGAGGCAGTGTAGTCTGTTATAGTGTCGTTGCCTTCGCCAAATTTGTAAATGAAAACATCAGCACCTTTACCGCCGGTCAATGTGTCGTTACCATCGCCGCCATTGAGTGAATCATTTCCTATATCGCCGTAAAGTTTATCATCGTCAGCATTGCCGTACAAAACGTCATCATTATTGCCGCCGTACAAAGTATCTTTACCTTTTCCGCCATAGAGTGTATCGTCGCCGCCTTCACCTTTAAGCAAGTCATTATCTTTTTCGCCGTATAAAACATCTGCGCCATTTCCGCCAAGTACAGTATCTTTACCTGCCCCGGCAAAAACAGTATCCGCGCCTTTACTGCCTTTGAGTGAGTTTGAAGCTGAACTTCCATATACAACAATTCCGCTACTCAGCGTTGAAGCGTCTAATTTAGTAACATTGCCATAATAGTCTGCAAAGTCAATGGAATTTTCTTTAAAGTCCTTTGTTAATTTAATCAATGCGCTGCTAAGTGAAACGCCTTCAACTTTTTGAGCTAAAGGACGTATTATATTTGAAAGACCGCCTTTATCACCGCCTGTAGACGCTTGTTTTGCAAGATAACGCAACATGATATATCCTGAAGCGTAAACTTGGTCGGAATCTTCTTGATATTCTTTCCAAGTATATTCAGAACTCATGCAGTGTTTGAGATAATCCGGATTTTGGGTCATATATTTGATAGTGCCGGGACGTGTATCATCAATACCTTTTACCAGTTCAGCTGTACCTTCAATAACTGAAAGCGGCAAACTCTTCCAATATTTTACTTTAGAAGCCATGATAGCATGAACCATTTCATGGGTAAATGTCCTGTCAAGATATTCTTCCGGATTACCATAACGATTATAGCCTATACCGTTTAAATCAGAATTACTGAAATTCTTGTAAACATTCATGTTAATTCCAATCATAAGATCGGAAGCTCTGCCTTCATTATTATAATTATAATTATTCGTCCAAGCCAAAGCACCGGTATTATAATCAAAATAAATATGAAGTGTAGTACACTTATTTTCAGAATCATCATAACTGTAGCCATAAGATTCTTCAATTAAATTTAAACCCTCACGTCCCCAGTTGCTATTTATACTTTGCCAAACAAATCTTTCATCATTAGATGTCAAATCACTATATGTTTTTTCAACAATTTTTTCCGTCCAACTGTTATATTCTCCAATTTTGAAAGTTAAACCATTTGTTTCAAAAGAACTTTTATCAAAATTTGTATTTCTGCTGTTCGGTTCCGGTATAACAGATACAGCAGTTTTTTTAGTATCGCCGCCTGCGTCTTTGCCGGTAATTGCGCCAGTATCTTCATCAGATGTACCTTCTAAAATAATATCACATTTTTCCTCTAAGAAAGTTTTCCATCCGTTGGTAGAATCTTTCTTTATGTATTCCCTACATTCTTTACACAATTTATCGATCAGATCGTTAAAATCAGTATAATTTGAGCAAGCTTTTACAGCAGCATCAACTGCCGCTTCGCCATAGTTCTTTGTATCGTCCAAAGCTTTCATAAATTTTTTAATAACGTCTTGCGGGGTATAAGTGTTTTCGTCATCTATATCTTGCTCACCGGCAACTTTAATATTATTTAAGCCTAAAGACGCCGCATCTTTAAGAATAACGCTTGCGCCGCCGGTTACGCTAACTTTTACATCTGTTGTACCGCTGATTTTAGATTTTTTGTATTTTACACCGTTAATTTGTAATGTGTCAGTTGCATTGAAGCCAAAAATAGTATCATTGCCGTCGCCTTTGTTGTACTGAATTAAATGATTATCGCCGGAAAGTTTAATTGTATCGTTGTCTTTACCGCCTGTAATGGTGGAATTGGAGCCGCGCAAGCTGATAAGATCTGCACCTTCGCCGCCGTTTATAGAAATACCGGTTGCGTTAAGAGTTGTGTTGCCGCTATAAACTGCACCTACAATTATTGAATCTTCGCCAATTCCGCCATCGACTGTATTGTAAGAATAACTTGTAATGCTAATTAAATCTTCGCCGTCATTGCCATTTAATTTTGATTTATAATGGTTACCAATGATTGTATCTTTACCTGTACCGGCGTTAATTGTAGCCCAGTTGTTATTTCCGTAAATTGAATCATCGCCCACGCCGCTTTCAATGGAAACATAATTTGTAAAAGCGTTGTAAATTGTGTCGTTGCCGTCGCCGCTCACTATTGAAACATTATAATCAGCACAGCTGTAAATACTGTCATCACCATTGCCGGAATAAATTTTAACTGTGCTGCCCGTGTTGCTGATTGTGTCGTTACCTGCGCCTGTATTTATAATTGTGTCAGATTTGGAATTACTGATATTTTCTCCGTCGTCTCCTTTAATTGACAGAGTACCGCCAACGATATTTACATTTTGGTTACTTGCGCCGGAAAGTGAAATTGCGCCGCCACTAACTAAGCTTACTACAACATTTGAACTGATAGTTTCACGAGTATAATAACCGCCGTCCAATGAAATTTTATCATTTGAATTGTAGCCAACAATAGTATCGCTACCGTCGCCGCTTGAAAATTGGTAAATATGTCCTACTGTATCGCTATTGTAAATATAATCGTTACCGGTACCGCCTTTAATTGTCATTCCTGTTGAGTTGCCGCTAAGAGTGATTCTGTCTGCACCTGCGCCCGCGTTGATTGAAGTATTTGCACTTAATTGACCTTGAGAAATAGTATCGTTGCCTTCTCCCGCGTCAATTATTGCAGCTCCACCATTTGTATTTGAAATATAGTCATTGCCAATTCCGCCATACATTGTTACTTTGTAGCCGCCGTAATTTGTAATTGTATCAGTGCCTGTGCCGCCGTCCAAAACTGAATAGTAGCCGTAGTAACTATAAATTGAATCGTTATCTGCGCCGCCAATCAATGACAGGTAACCTTTATCATAAGTACCGAAGTAACTATAAATTGTATCTGAACCGGCATCTCCGCTGATTGTTACATATTGAGCAGTGTTGTAAATGTAGTCATTGCCGCCAAGCGCACTGACTAGAGAATTTGAATTGCTGACAGTTGCTCTGTCATTTCCTTCAGTGAATGTACTTTGGATAGTTGGATAAACTTTTACACTTGTTGTATTTTTAAATGTAATTGCGCCGGTGTAAGTGCCGCCGCTGCCAACTGAAACGATTAAATCACTGCCGCTCTTTGAAGTTGTGTAACTTCCTGAAGTAATTGTTAAACTGTCATTGGCAGTTGCGCCGTAAATAGTATCGTAGCCGTCACCGGCTGCATATTGGAAAATATTTCCGCCGGAGCCGGATCCTATACTGATAATATCGTTACCTGTGCCGCCTTTAACTGTTCGTTTAGCTTTATTGGAGTAACTGCCAATAAGATTTATTCTGTCTTGACCTTCGCCGCCATTTATTGAGGCATATGTATTATCTGCTGTAATGGTATCGTTGCCGGTACCGCCATCTGTTGTACTGTCCCAACTATTTACATAAACAGAGTCGTCGCCATTACCTGCATTTATGGAAGTATGCCAGCTTGCATCATAAATAGTGTCGTTACCTTCGCCCGCTAAAATTGTTGCCGCTGAACCGTAACGATTATAAATGCTGTCGTTACCGTCGCCGCTATTTATTGAAACGTAGCTGTTAGTTTTATAACTGGTTAAACTGTTGTAAATTGTGTCTGCGCCGTCGCCGGTTGAAATTGTAACATTGCTACTGCCTGTGCTTTTTATTGAATCATTGTAGCCATTGCCGCTGATAAAGGTATTTGAATTTGTATTATTTAAAGTTACACCTTGATTAACAGGCATTTTATTTCCAATGATATTTAAAGTTTTGCCGCTTGCGCTGATTAAAGTTATTGCGCCGTTTGCAATTGTTGATTCTGCCTTTCCGACTTCTACTATTATATTTTTGCCGGATTGTACCGTTCTGTAAGCTCCACTACTTCCGATGGAAATACTTTCATAAGAAGTATAGCCATAAATAGTATCGTAGCCGTCACCGAATTCATATTGGAAAATATTTCCGCCGGAACCGGATTTTATGCTGATAATATCGTTACCTGTGCCGCCTTTAACTGTTCGTTTAGCTTTATTGGAGTAACTGCCAATAAGATTTATTCTGTCTTGACCTTCGCCGCCATTTATTGAGGCATATGTATTATCTGCTGTAATGGTATCGTTGCCGGTACCGCCATCTGTTGTACTGTCCCAACTATTTACATAAACAGAGTCGTCGCCATTACCTGCATTTATGGAAGTATGCCAGCTTGCATCATAAATAGTGTCGTTACCTTCGCCCGCTAAAATTGTTGCCGCTGAACCGTAACGATTATAAATGCTGTCGTTACCGTCGCCGCTATTTATTGAAACGTAGCTGTTAGTTTTATAACTGGTTAAACTGTTGTAAATTGTGTCTGCGCCGTCGCCGGTTGAAATTGTAACATTGCTACTACCTGTGCTTTTTATTGAATCATTGTAGTCTGTACCGCTAATAAAAGTGTTTGAATTTGTATTACTGATATATTTTCCGCCAATATATCCATTTGCAATATTAATAGTTTTGCCGCTTGCCCCAACTAATGTTATTTCTCCTGAATTTGTAATATTGAGAACAACATCGCTACCAACAGTTTCACGTGTGTAATAATTGTAGCGCAAATCGATTGTATCAGTGAAATTGTAATTTTTTACAATGTCGTTACCGTCACCGTAATAGTAGAGAATAGTATTATTTCGGCTGTCTGTAGCTAGATCTATTGTATCGTTGCCCGTGCCTCCAACTATCGTTACATTGCCTCCGCCGGAAGTTCTTCCGCCGCTGTAAATATAGTCGTTGCCCGCGCCGCCGTCCATCAAAACGTTTTCCCCGCCATAAATAGAGGTACTTCCTGCAACACCATATCTGTAATTGTAGAGGCTGTCTCCATCATTTCCGCCATACATACTGACATTGTTGGCGAAATTCTTTATAGTATCGTTACCGTAACCGCCATACAATTTGGAATTTCTGGCGTTGTTGTAATTGCTACTGCTGTGATACGGATCACTGTGAATAAAATCATTTCCATATCCTGCAATTACCGTGCTATAGTTTCCTCTGTTATCGATTGTGTCATTTCCTGTACCGGAATCAATAGAAACATAATCGCCGTAATTCCAGATATAATCTTTGCCACCGTAAGTATAGACCCAAGTATTTGAATTATTATTTGAATAGGTGTCATTGCTTTCAGACCCGGTATATGAAAACCGCTGTAAATTAAACTTCAATTCTTTCATAGTCATACGCCTCCTTAATAAAAATCTATACAACAACTTATATGAATGGAGTATAAATTATACCGCTGAAAACTGTATGAATTTTTTGAGATTTAATCAAATTTTAATAAATAAAAAAATCCCCGTCGAATTGACAGGGAAAATTTTTTATTTCTGAAATTTAATTTGCTACTTGCCCGCAATATCAGAGGCGCAATGTGAACACTTTGTAGCGTCGTCTGCAACAACTTCTTTGCAGTACGGGCATTTACGCGGCTCTTTTGTTGGAGCAGGTGGAGGCGGCGGCATAATCTTGTTTACCCATTTTATCAAAATGAAAATTGCAGTTGCCATAATTAAAAAGTCTAAGCACGTATTCAAGAAAACGCCGTAAGCGATAATTGGTGCGCCCGCTTCCTTCGCGGCAGCGTATGTTTCATAATCTACGCCTGAAAGATTTATGTACAAATTTGAAAAGTCAATTTTACCAAGCATAAGTCCGAGCGGCGGCATCAAAATATCTGAAGTGAACGACGAAACGATTTTTCCGAACGCCGCACCGATAATTACGCCTGTTGCCATGTCAACAACGTTTCCGCGCATTATAAATTTTTTAAATTCATCAAACATTAAAGGTTCTCCTTTGTTGAAATTTTTTAATTTTTAATTTTTTTATCTTTAAATGTACTTTCTTTTCAGTCGCGAAAAGAAAGTACCAAAGAAACGCTTTTTAACGGCGCGTCAGGGTTTCTCGGGTAAACGTAAAGTCTGCTTCCTATATCTATCCTAATTCCCTGTAACTTCAACTAAACGTCTCTATCTGAAACCAATGACGCGCCTTACATTTCCGTTATCTATTATTTATTTTCAAATTTTCGCCGTCATCTATAATTTGCAATGTTTAGATTGTCTAAATTTATTTGCATATATCGTAATATTTCAGTAAAGCTTGCGTACCTTCCGAGCCTTTGCCGTCATCTTCTATTTTGCGTAATTCGTGAAGTACCATTGAAAGTATTGGCAAAGTTTTTCCGTAAGCTGTGGCAGTTTCAACTCCAATAGATAAATCTTTTGCC
Organism: uncultured Selenomonadales bacterium; assembly: GCA_937877565.1. Classification (GTDB taxonomy): domain Bacteria; phylum Bacillota; class Negativicutes; order Selenomonadales; family Selenomonadaceae; genus Quinella. The sequence goes on from CALFJB010000062.1 coordinate 54,079, forward strand.
AAATGCTTAAGCATAAACCCGGGATTAAAATCGCCGTCAAGTCCTTTTCTTGCAACTCCTGACATTTGAAAACTACTTGCCGCACCGCTTGAAATTGCCGCGTACACCTTTTCAATATCAAGTCCTGACATTTTTGCGTAGGAAAAAGCCTCACAGACGCCCGCCAATGTTCCGGCAATGGCAATTTGATTTGCAATTTTAGTTTTTTGTCCTGCACCTTCCGCGCCTTCGTAAACTATATTTTTGCCTAAAACTTCAAAAACAGGTTTCAGTGCGTTAAAATCTTCTTCATCGCCGCCAACTAAAATTGTAAGCGTAGCATTTTTTGCGCCAACGTCTCCGCCTGTTACAGGAGCGTCTACCGCGTGCAGATTTTTATTTTTCGCCGCGTTATAAATTTTTTCGGCAACTACCGGCGAAGAAGTTGTCATATCAATTAAATAAGTATCCGCCGCCGCAGATTCAACTATTCCGCCTTCAGATAAATAAATTTGTTCAACGTCTTTTGGATAACCTACAATCGTTATAACAACGTCTTGATTTTTCGCACATTCGCCCGCAGTTTCACACCAACGCGCCCCGCGTTCAATAAGTTTTTCTGCCTTTGACTTCGTACGATTGTATACGCTGACTTCAAAGCCCGCGTCCATTAAGTGTCCCGCCATTGCCGCGCCCATTATTCCTGTACCGATAAAGCCGATTTTTTTCAATTCACGCATTTTTAATTCACCTTCTTTCAAACGGGCGAATTATAGCACTTTGCATTTTGTTTTTCAATCTAATTTGCAGGTATACTTGACGGCGTTTTTTCTTGACACAAAAAAATCTTTTCTATAAAATCAGCATAAATACAAATTTGAAAGGGCTGATTGAATGATTGAACGTTACACTTTGCCGGAAATGGGGAAAATTTGGTCGATTGAAAACGAATGGCGCACGATTTTAAATGTGGAGCTTGCCGCCTGCGATGCAATGGCTGAACTTGGCGAAATTCCCGCCGACGCCGCAAAAAATATTCGTGCGAAGGCAAATTTCACTGTCGAACGTATCAAAGAAATTGAGGCGGTTACAGACCATGACATTATTGCATTTTTAACTTGCGTGGCTGAATACGTCGGCGAAGATTCAAAGTACATTCACAAAGGCTTGACTTCTTCAGATGTCAAAGATACGGCGTATTGTCTGATGATGAAACAGGCGGCTGAAATTATTTTGGACGATTTAAAAAAATTCAATGAAGTTTTACGCCGTCGCGCAGTTGAATTTAAACACACTCCTTGCATTGGGCGCACGCACGGTATACATGCCGAGCCAATGACTTTTGGGCTCAAACTTTTACTTTGGAGCGCAGAAATTGAAAGAGATATTGAGCGCGTTGAACACGCAAAAAAAATTGTTTCAGTTGGAAAGTTAAGCGGCGCGGTTGGTACGTACTCAAATATAAATCCAAAGATTGAGGAGCTTGTTTGCCAAAAATTAGAATTGGAGCCGGTAAAACTTGCAACTCAAGTTATTCAACGTGACAGACACGCAGAATTTGTTACAACTTTGGCGATTGTTGCAAGTACACTTGAAAAAATTGCAACCGAAATTAGAAATTTGCAACGTACTGACATTAGAGAGGCTGAAGAATATTTTCAACCCGGTCAAAAAGGTTCTTCTGCAATGCCGCACAAACGCAACCCTATTAACTGCGAACGTGTTGCAGGAATGGCGCGGCTTGTTCGTGGTAACGCGGTTGCTGCAATGGAAGATATTACACTTTGGCACGAACGCGATATTTCACATTCAAGCGTTGAGCGTGTCATTTTGCCGGATTCTACAATTAACGTGGATTATTGCACGAAAAAAATCACAAAGATTGTTGACAAGCTTTTAGTTTATCCCGATGCAATGTTGCACAATCTCAATCGTACCGGCGGCTTGATTTACAGCCAAAGAATTATGCTTGCAGTTGTCAGCAAAGGCGTCCTGCGCGAAGACGCTTACAAGTGGGTACAGCGCAACGCCATGAAACGTTGGCTTGAAAAAGAAGATTTTCGCACCAACATTGAAAACGACGAAGATATTAAAAAATATTTGACTAAAGAAGAAATTGAAGAGTGCTTTAACTACGAATGGTTTTTGCGTAACGTCGATATGATTTTTGAACGTTTTGGATTGTGAGAAATTGCTATGGAAATTAAACTTGTACCACTTCAAGAAAACGAAAAGGAACGCTTTATAAAAGAAATTCAAGCGGCGTTTAAAAAGGCAGTGGTTGAAGAATTTGGCGACAACGGCGAAGAAATTATTCCCCGTGAAGATGTTGTAAATTCTTTCAATGCTAAAGGCGCGGAAAGTTACAACATAATTCATAACGGCGAAATTGTTGGCGGCGCAGTTTTACAAATTCGCCCCGATAATCGAAATGAATTGCAGTTACTTTATATCAAAGTCGGCAACCATTCAAAAGGCTTAGGCGCGGCGGCGTGGCAAGCGATTGAAAAACTTCATCCTGAAACTAAAATTTGGGAGACGTTCACTCCGTATTTTGAAAAACGCAATATCCATTTTTACGTCAACAAATGCGGTTTTAAAATCGTCGAATTTTTCAACGAAAAAAATCCTATGCCGAATCCTCCACATTCTGAAAATACACCGCCGGATATGGAATATTTTTTCAGATTTGAAAAGGATATGACGGCGGCGCAGAAAAATATTTAAATCAAAAGGAGATGTTTTTATGAATACCAGAACACACGAAATTATCAGAGAATATATTGACGTGCTGACATATCAGGCGATTAACCGCGAATTGACGTGGGAAACTTCCGCCGGTGATATGGATATTCGCTACTCAATCAAAGATTTGAACGGCAAGCAACTTTTGGGCGTTTCCCGTAGTTTGCTTTTTTCCAGCGGTAAAGTTGAACTTACCATTTGCGGCGAAAAATTTAAAACCGCCAACACGGGAATTATTGACCGCGTCGAAAAACTTTTCAGAATCATCAACTACACCAAAAAAGACAACGTCATTAAAGACGAAACTATTCAATTTATGCGCAAATACATTAAAGAAAATAAATAGTTTGTTAGTGTGATAGTTGGATAGTATTTTTCAGATATTTTGGCGGTACAAGCCAAACGCCGTTAGTAAATTGAAAAAATTTGTAGCCGTCGTTGTACATTTGCCGCGCCGCAATTTCAAAAATTATAGCTGTACCACTGTAACGGGCGAAGTTTTTTAAGTTGCAATACCTTCCCAAATTTTAATTTGTGTTTGTCAAATATTTTGGCGGTACTTTGTCAGTGAGCCAAACACCGTTTTCAGATTGAAAAAATTTATAGCCGTCATTGTACATTTGCCGCGCCGCAACTTCAAAAATTACAGTTGTACCACTGCGGCGGCTTGCAACTTTTTTGGCAGTTTCAATATCTGCCGACAAATGCACGTGCAAGCGATTCATTTTTAAAAGTCCCTGCGCGAAGATTGATTTTAAATTTTTTTCAATAGTACCGTGATAGAGAATTTCTGGCGGAATTTTTTCAGTAAGTTCAACATCAACTTTTACAGAGTGTCCTTGATTGGCGCGAATTTTAGTTTTGTCTTCGCTGAAAGAAAAGCGTTGTTTGTCATTTTCTACAACAACTTTTTCAAGCGTTGCCATATCAATTTTCATACCGCGCAAAATTTCTGAAACATTCGCCCAGCCGTTTTTGTCAAGTTTAATTCCAATAGTTTCCGGCTTATGTCGAAGTATCAGCGATAAAAATTTGCTTAACTTTTTAATATCCATAGTATTACCTTTTTTAAAATTAAATTTTTGAAATCAAATTAAAAACGCCCGTCATTGGTTTTGGTTCAAACTTGCCTTAGTGAAGAAATAGTGAACGCGGCAGTAAACTAGACCTACTACAATGTTAAACGCGAAAACCCTGACGGGCAAAAGAATTTCTTTGGTACTTTCTTTTTTCGACTGAAAAGAAAGTACATTAATAAAAATCAAGGAGTGAATTTAATGAGCGATTGTATTTTCTGCAAAATCGCAAACAAAGAAATTAATTCAAATTTCGTTTACGAAGATGAAAGCGTTGTCGCCTTCCGTGATTTAAATCCTCAAGCCCCGCAACATATTTTAATCGTACCGAAAAAGCACGTGGCAAATATCACCGAACTTGACGACAAAGACCTTGCCGCGCACATTTTTACCGAAGTTGTGCCGAAAATCGCCGCTGAAGTTGGCGTAGATAAAAGCGGTTTCAGACTTGTAATTAACACCGGCGAAGAGGGCGGGCAAACTGTCAACCATTTGCACGTTCATTTAATTGGCGGCAGAAAAATGACTTGGCCCCCGGGTTAAGTTGTCGCCAAATTTTCAAGCGTTTCTAAACTTATCAGCATTTGTCCGAGTAAAACAAATTCCTGCATTTCTTCATCGCGCAGGTATACAAATTCGGGCAAATATTTTTTTGGAATAAATTCAGAAATTTTATCTTTAACTTTTTCAATATCCGGCGTCATTGGACTGCGCAGGCAAATAACTTCAGGATCAATAACCGCAATTCCTGCGCGAATTTCCAATGTAACGCCGTCTAAAACTTTATCCAAATCCATCATAACATGAGCTACCCAGTCTTCTTTGCTGACGAAACTTTTTGTAACGTAGCGAATTTCGCCCGCCATATTGTGTGCACCGTCAACGACTTTGCCATTTAAAACAACTCCAATACCGCCCGCTCTAAAACCCATTGGACGCGACACGAACAAAATATTTTTATACTTATTCTGTTGCGCGTAGTAGCCGAGTGCGGCGGCTTTTAAATTGTTCGTGATTGTAACAGACACTTTATATTTATCTTCCAAAATTTTTTTCAAATTTATTTCAGGGTCTAAAAAATGTTGAAAATCCAAATAACCGTCGTGAACAGTCCCCGCCGTTGCAATTCCTACCGAGTCAAATTTTTTGCAGCGACAGCCAACAGTATCCAAAATATCTTCCAAGTCACGGACAATATTCAGCCGCCCTTTTATAACAGTTTCCTCAAAAATTGGTGCGCCTTTTTCGTAGATTCTGTAAGCAATTCGAGTTTGATAATTTGACGGCATCACTGCGATTGATAAAATTTTTGCCTTGTTTTTAATTTTGGCGTGAAGTTTTGCAATGGCTTTTTCTTCGGCAGTTTTATTCCAATTTTCCAATTCTGCGCGAATGAATTTCAACATTTCGGCGGAGTCATAGCTTGCAAAAACTTTTGGCGGAATTTTTAATACAAGTTGCTTGCTCAAAACTTCCTGCGCTTTTTTCGCTTGATAGGCGATTTGCGGCGCAAGCAAAATTACCGAATAGTTTAAAGCCACGCTGTAAAGTTGGTGAAACGGTACGGCGTCAAATTGATAATCCAGCGATAAAACTTTTGCCGCTTCGTTTAATTTGTCTGCAAAAAATCCCGTCGTAAGTCCGCCGGTACAACTCAACAAAATTTTTAAGCCCTGCTTGTTTTTTAAATCAATGATTGTTTCAAGCATTTCAGCAAAAAGTTCTTCGGCGTAGTCAAGTTCCCGCAGTTCAAAATGAAGATAAAATTTATTTTCATCGTCCGCCAAATTCGTTACCGTCATTTCAACTATTGTAACTTCCAACTCGTAAAAATTTATTTTGCCGACGGCGTAAGGCGTTTTAATTTCGACGTTGCCGCCAATTTCTGAAATTGTACCTTCGTCAAATTTCGTAGATAAAATTTTTTGCTTAAATTCATTCAAAATTTCGGCGTTCATTTTGTCAGCTCCTTTTCAGATTTTTATGGAGAATTTGTATTGAATCTAATTTATTGCCATTAAATGAAAATCCCTAATCCCTAGTCCTTAATCCCTAGCCCCTATTTTTATATCTTTGATGCCGTAAAATTCGCAGAGTCCCTCTTTGGTAACGTTGTTATCGAAGTCTGCAAAAAATACGTGGCGCAATGCACGATTTTTAATTTCAATCGGCGGAAAAGTTATTTCAGATTTATTTTGGGCGGCGGCAGTTTTTACAGCCTCAACGCGCCAATCATTTTCGCGGCGAAGGTCTGAAGTTATCACCAACGCAGAAATTAAAGTAAAGCCGCCAATAACCAACGCGCCAATTTTTAAATTTCGTCCAAATTTGCCGTAAGAAATTTTTTGCATAACCGCAGGACTTCGCAAAATTGACAACGCGCCAATTAAAATCATAACTACCGATGAAAAAGTTGCTCGCGCAGGAAATGTTGGCGCGGCTATCATCACGAAATTGTTAAAAATCGCAAGCCCAAATAAAATCACGGCGTAGCGAAAATTTTTTAACTGAATTGTTTTTCTTGTGTCAATTTCCTTTTTGAGGAGCGAATAAAACGCCGCCAATATCGCCGCGTAAATTATCATTTCTTCAGATTTTTCCATAAAATTTTTAAATCGCTCCAAAAATTTTACACTTGGATTGAAACTCGGAAAAATATTTTCAACCAAAAAATTATGCAACGTGCGAGTAATAAAGCTGTCGTTGAAATAGGACACGGTAAAAATTGCGGCGAGTGCAAACATTACCGCCATAAAAATTTTCTTGTCAGATTTTTTGTTTGAGAAAATGCAAATCGTCAGCAGAATCAGCGGCAAAAGGTACAGGCACATTTCAGCATTTCCCGCAAATTGGTTGCCAATGTGCATTAAAATTCCTTTGCCTGCGCCTTGATCGTCGTACCGTACAAAATTGCCCGGCGCGGCAATTAAAATTATCAATCCAATTAAACTGCCAAAAATTCCTGCAAAATTCCAAAGTTGCGAAAGATTTTTCTTTCTCAAATAAAATGACGTTGCGCCCGCAATTAAAACCGTCGTAACCGCCAAATTTTCTACCGAACAACCGGCGATTATTCCAAGTAAAAACATTGCCATTGCAAAAATTTTTGAGTTGCCGAAATTTTTACCCGCCAAAGTCAAGTTATACGGCAACAAAAATAACGCCACAGGTACTGCCGACCAAAGATAAACAGTTGAGCCGCTTTTCCAAATTGCAACTTCGCCGAAATGTGGAAAACTTAGCCACGCCAATAATCCCGCCGCCGCTAAAATTTTTGGCTCATCAAATTTTATTTCCCGCCGCGCATGCAAGTAAATCAAAACTACCAACGCTGTAAACATCAGCGCGTTTGCCACGTCAAAGGCGAATTTTCCCAGCCATAAAAATAAACTCAAACAAAAAACCGTAAAAGCTCTGCCACCGTGCAAAAAATAATGTCGCCACGTCGATTCAATTACATCTGAAAAATTTTCTAAATGTTCGCCGGTTTTCCAGACCATTGAATAATCATAATCATCACGGTGCAACGGCATTAAATTATTTAACTCAAACATTACCGCAAAAATTATCAGCAGTATCAACGCCACTTGAATTTTTGAAAAATTTTCTTGCATTTATCCAACTCCTAAATTTTTTTTATAAAAATTGGCGAAACGACCGCCATTAAAACCAAAATAATTCCGCAGTATTCGATAAAATCAAACGCCGCGCCAAATACAAAGTAACTTATCACGACCGCCGCAACCGGCTCCGTCAATTCTGTAAGCGCGGATTCTTCCGGCGTCAAATGTTTTAAGCCCGCGTTGAAAATAAAAAATGCTATCGCCGTGCCAAAAATTATTATCCACGCCACATTAAAAATTACGTCCCGTTCAAAAAACGGCGTCAACTCAAAATTTTCTATCATTGCAAAAGTTAAAAGCCCGCCGACCAACATTCCAAAAGTTGTCATGAACGCGGGATTAATTTTTTCTGCAAATAAAACTTTGCCGAAAAACATACTGAAAGCAAAACTTGCGCCGCTTGCCAAACTCCAAAAGACGCACGGCAACGGTACTAAAATTTTTGAAATATCGCCGCCCGTTACCAATAGAAACACGCCGAAAATCGCCAAAATTACCGCAAAAATTTCTATTCGCGCAGGAAATTTTCTGTTATAAAAACTTTCCCAAATTACGACCATTGCGGGCGTTGCAGATAAAATTACAGTTGTTGCCGCCGCGCCGCCGATTGATATTGCCTTAAAATATGTGAACTGTACCATTACAATTCCAATTATCCCGTAAATTAAAAGGTACAGCCAAAGTTTCGGTTTGCGATTCATTCGCGCTACCGACCATTTTAATTTGCCGCTTAAAAATAAAATTCCAAACATTAAAAAGCCTGCGCCGCACATTCTGATATTGGTTAATTCCATTGCGGTTTTAGTGGAGCGGCTGAAAAAATCTTGCGCCGCCACGCCGGAACTTGCCCAACATATTCCCGACAATCCAACTAAGATTAACGCCAAATTTCTACTCAAATTTATTCCTTCCGTCGATAAAATTTTTGCGGCTATTATATCAAAAATTTTCGCCGTGAAAATGAAAATATTAAAAATTTCCGCCGCCTTGTACAGAAATAATTTTGTTGGTAAAATGTTTAAAAATTTTGTGTAGGAGGCGTTGACTGGTGAAAAAATTTTTGACAGTGGCACTTGGAATTTGTTTGGCGGCGTCGAACGTTTCAGCTGAACAACCGAAGGCGCAGGAGTACCGCGAAATTTTATCTTCAGAAAAATTCTATGTTGAATACGATGACGCGTATGTAAAAAAAATAATCGTTGAAGACAGCGGGCGGCGAATGACGCGCGTTGATTTGAACAGTGCAAACAAAAATATGGTTGCCATTTTGAATCCGCTTGCTCAACTTTTTGAAGGCGGCTTTTCAAAGTATCCTGATTTTATGTACTACAAAAACAAATACTACAAATTCAGCGAAAAGGAAACCGCAACAATGATTCAAGTTAGCCAACTCAACGACGAAAATTTAAATCCCGTCGAAGGTTGGGCAATTATTGACAAAGAACTTTCGCTCCCTGACGAATTGGCGGTTTTTAACTGGAATGAACGACATCACAAAGTTTCTAAAAATATGGCGGTTCCGACTTTTGCCAACACTTTAAAAAAAGTTGTGGACGGCAAAGAATACACCTGCGATCGTTACGAATCTGATGTTACAAATTCAAGCGGTGTCAAAGAGGCGACAATTATTTTTGATATGTGCTACAACGAAAAGGGCGAGCTTGCACTTGTTCAATCTGCGATTTTCGCCAACGGCAAGGAGTACGGAATTAACAAGCTGACAATTAAAAAAATCCTGCGCGAAATTCCCAAAGATGCAATTATTTTGGACAAAAATGCAAAAGTTTACGCGGCAGGTATTGGCGATATGAACGACTTGTTAGAAAATCCCGTGCCTTTGGGAAAACTTCAAGATATTCAAGATTCGTGAGGTGGCGTTATGAAAAAAATTTTTTTACTGTTGCTGATATTTTTAATGGCAACTTCAACAGTCAACGCGGCGAAAATCGACGCCTACAAAGAAATTCTCGCCACTACTCGTTATACAATTCGCTACAACAATTTAACGCCCGCGCAACGCGTGACAAATCGTGACGTTGCCGAATTGTACGGAAAAAGCGGCTTGATTGTCGAAGGCAACGACTTTTTTTTGAATCGCCCGTTAAATGGTCTGATAACTGAAAATGGCGAAAATCGCTACGAAGAAATTGGTTACAGCGATTTTTATCAGTGCCGACTTTTGCGCGGCGGCGAAAATTTTATTTTCACACGCTACAAAAACAAAAAAGGCGCGGTTGAATATTTCGGAAACAAGATTGGCAAAGTTGAGGCGAATACCCGCAATTATCTTTCTGAATTGATGGCGGGCGAAAGTTTCGGCGATAATAATTTTACCGAAATGATGAACGCGATGAAGTCAAATTACAAATTTATAAATTCCGGCAACATTGAGGGCGGCTTGAGCTTTGAAGATTTTCTCGCGCAGGACGATAAAAAAATTAGTGCCATTCGCTACTATTTCAATGGCGATATACTTGTAAAAATTTCTTTTGCGTCTTACGGAAGAAATTCCGGCGGCGAAGTTACCGGCAGTAAATGTATCGTCAAAATTTTAGAGTTTACAAATTCTCCAACAGAAAATTTGCTGAAACTTCCTGCCGGTCTTCAAGATGTTACAAAACGCTAGGAGGGCTGAACAATGAAAAAAATTTTTTTACTGCTGATGTTTTTAATGACAACGTCAACCGCCGCCGCCAATCCTTCCTGCGTGCTGATGAAATTCACGGACGACACGCGCTTTGACTTGGTGGAGTCCGCAGAATCACTTTCAGATTTGGTTATGGAAAAATTAATTGCAAGCAAAAAATTTCAGCTGATGGAAACAAACCCGATCGACAAAAATATAGAAATTCAGCTGTACCATGAAAAACTGCGCGATTTAAAATTTTTGGAAGATGCCGTAAAAAAAGCTGAAGACGCCGCCAATGTAGAAACTTCCGAAGAATTGAAAACCGTTGAAGAAAAAGCTGAAACTGTTATAGATTTAACGCCTTTATTTGAGGGCGTAGGATTCGACGAAAACCGCGCTCAATCAATCGCAACGGCTCAAGTTGGACAAGTTATCGACCCTGAAATTACTTCGGCTATTGGCAAGGAGCATAACGCAGATTATTTAATTCAAGGAACGATAATAAATTTGGGTACGGGTACTTGGTGGAATGAAGATTTTGAAAAACTTTCAAACACGTTGAACATGGTTTCCGGTCTTGCAAATACTTCAGTACCGCTTGGAATTTTGGGCGACGTTTTGAGCGGTATGGAAGTTGGAAAAATTGGCGTCGGCGTTCAATGTGATTTGCGCGTTATCAAAGCTGCAACGGGCGAAGTTATTTGGAGCAAAAGAGTTGTCGGCGTTCATGAACAAATTAATTTGAGTTTGGGAATTGTTTCATTTGGCAACCGTAAATTAAATAATAATTTTTATGCAAAGGCAATGGATAAAGCCGCGCAGAAAATAGTTAACGCGCTTGTAGCGGATTCTAAAAATATTTTTCAATAACTTTTACAATTCCATCATGGTCGTTATCGTCGGTTACAAAATCGGCGATTTTTTTTATTTCGTCGTCAGCGTTGCCCATAACTGCCGCAATTCCTGCCGTTTGCAAAACTTCAATATCGTTTGGCGCGTCCCCAACTGCCACAGTTTCTGAAATATCAATCTGTAAAAATTCGCAAAGTTCAATTAAGCCTGATGCCTTTGAAACGCCTTTTGACGAAGATTCAAGCGCGGTTGTTTCTGCAAATGCAAATGTTAAATCCAAATGTTTCAGCCGCTCAAAATTTCTTTGCCGCGATTCCGGCGAACGATGATATAAATTTAATTTAATAATTTCGTTAGGATTTTCATGCACGTACTTTTTAAAATCTTTACAGCGCGTGCAAATTCTATCGTACATTGGCGCGTAAACTGACATTTGAAAATCTGCCGCGTTTTTAATATCGTCGTCGTCCATTATCGAATTTGTCAAGCCCAAAATGTGAATCATTGCGCGTTCAGAAATTCCCGCGTCAATTAATTCAAGTGCAACACTTTCGCTGATTGGATGAGATTTAATCGGCTTTTTGTTGAAAAAATCGTACACCGCGCCGCCGCTTGAAGTTACGCCGTAATTCATAAATTTCAATTCGTCTTTGTAGTCTTGAAGTTCAGCAACTCCGCGCCCTGTCGAAACTACAACTACAACGCCGCGCCTTGCAAGTTCAGAAATTGCCGCCAAAGTTTTGGGACTGATTTTTTTCTGCGAATTTAATAAAGTGCCGTCCATATCCAACGCCAAAATTTTGTACATAAAAATTTCCCCTTTGTTTTTGTAAAAATTTTACATTATCGAAAAAATTTTTTCAACGACATTCAAAAAAATGTTAGTTGTAGTTTGCGCCGAAATTTTGTAAAATTTGAAACGTTTAAAGTAAAAGCAAATTTAAATGAGGTGTTTTACTTGAATAAAATTTTTGGAATTGGAATATTGGCGGCAGGATTGATTTTTAGCGGCTGCATGGATGAAGAAATTGAAAGTTCGGCGGCGGTACAAACTACAGCTGAAAAATTTCCGGCGTTTGCAACCGCCAATCTTTCCGGCGAAAATGTAACTGACAATATTTTTGCACAGAAAAAAATTACCGTTGTAAATATTTGGGGGACGTTTTGCCCGCCGTGTATCGATGAAATGCCGGAGCTCGGCGAATGGGCGAAAAATATGCCCGCCGACGCTCAATTAATTGGTATAGTTTGCGATGTTCAAGGCAACGACGACGCCCAAACTATTCAAGCCGCGATGCAAATTCTTTCTGACTCAAATGCAAATTTTGTAAATCTTGTTCCGGACGCTGAAATAATGCAATACCTTCAAAATGTTCAAGCTGTGCCGACGACAATTTTTGTTGATTCGCAGGGAAATTTAATTGGCGAGCCAGTAATTGGCGCGGATGTTGAAAGTTACAAAATGCGCGTCGAAGAATTTTTGAAATGAAAAAATCTTTGGCAATAATTTTTGTAGCGGGAATTTTAATTTGGTACGGGCTGGAACGCGGCGAAAATTTTTATATTTTTAAAAAGGCGGTAAACATTTGCTTAGAGTGCATCGGTTTAGGCTGATAATTCAGCTGATAAGTTGCGGGCTGATGAATCCGCACATTGGAAATTTTTTGACAGGCAAAATTTATCGTGGCGAATTGAAAAATTTTTGTGCGCTCGGCTTAAATTGTTATTCGTGTCCTGCTGCAACTTTTTCTTGTCCAATAGGCGCAATGCAAGCGGTTGGCGGCGCGGCGAATTTTAATTTCAGTTTTTATGTTGCAGGATTTTTAATTTTAATTGGAGCGATTTTTGGACGCGCAATTTGCGGCTTTATTTGCCCATTTGGATTTTTTCAAGAATTGCTGTACAAAATACCCGCGCTGAAAATAAATTTGTGGCGACCGCTGATTTATACAAAATATTTCGTGCTGATAATTTTCGTGCTGATTTTACCCGCAACTTTAACAAATTTTGCCGGAATTGGCGCACCCGCGTTTTGCGAATACATTTGCCCAGCGGGAACTTTGGAGGCGGGCTTGCCGCTAATCGCCACACATTCAGAATACAGAAATATTTTGGGCGAACTTTTTACTTTGAAAATTTTTATCTTAGTTGTTACAATTTTGACAAGTTGCACGGTGTACAGATTTTTTTGCAAGGTACTTTGTCCGCTCGGCGCAATTTACTCTATCTTAAATCGCTATAGTATGTATACTTTGCATTTCTATAAAAATTCTTGTATAGGTTGCGGCAAATGTAGTAAAATTTGTAAGATGAAAATTCAGCCGAATAGCGAAAAAGTTTCAGCTGAATGTATTTATTGCGGCGAGTGCGAGAAAATTTGTCCAACCGGCGCAATTTATCTGGGAATAAAAAATAATAATTATAGGAGCTAGGAAACAGGAAAACAGGAAAGCAGGAAACAGTTTTTTAATCTGTATCTTGTATCCTGTCACCTGTTTCCCAAAATCGACTGAAGGGAGATTTTTTAATGAAAATTGGAATTTTAGGCTATGGAAATTTGGGGCGCGGCGTCGAATACGCCATTAAATCAAATCCCGATACTGAATTAGTTGCAGTTTTTACGCGCCGTGATCCTGCAACCGTGAAAATTAATACGCCAAATGTTCCCGTTGTAAATGTCAGCGAAATTGCAAATTGGCAAGATAAAATTGACGTGCTAATTTTATGCGGCGGCAGTGCAACTGATTTACCTGTGCAGACGCCGAAATTTGCCGAAATGTTCAACGTTATTGACAGTTTCGACACACACGCAAAAATCCCTGAACATTTTGCAAAAGTTGACGCGGCGGCGAAAAATTCTAACCACGTTGCAATTATTTCTGTAGGCTGGGATCCCGGTTTATTTTCATTGGCGCGAGTTTACAGCAATGCAATTCTGCCGAACGGCAAAGATTATACATTTTGGGGCAAAGGCGTAAGTCAAGGACATTCTGACGCCGTGCGCCGTATCAAAGGCGTTAAAAACGCGAAACAATATACAATTCCGATTGAAGACGCTTTAAAAGCCGTTCGCAGTGGCAAAAATCCTGAACTTACCACACGTCAAAAACATCTGCGCGAATGTTTTGTAGTTTTGGAAGAAGGCGCGGACGCCGCCGAAATTGAACGCCAAATTAAAACTATGCCGAATTATTTTGCAGATTATGATACGACGGTTCATTTTATCAGCGAAGACGAATTTAATAAAAATCATAGTGGCTTGGCGCACGGCGGCTTTGTCATTCGCAGCGGCAACACCGGCGAAAATTTGGCACACAATCACATTATCGAATTTAGTTTGAAGTTGGATTCTAATCCCGAATTTACAACAAATGTTTTGGTTGCATACGCCCGCGCCGCACTTCGTCTGTACAATGAAAAAAATTTCGGCTGTAAAACAGTTTTAGATATTCCGCCCGCGTATCTTTCAGCAAATGACGGCGCAGACCTTCGCGCCCACTTATTGTAATGCCGCTTACAAAACCAATTCCACCGACGCCGCCGACAATCGACAAGGGCGAGGCTACAGAATCAACGCCGAGAATTGACGCGCACCAATTTTTTGAAATTCCATTTAAACGAGAAAAAATAACTGAAGAAATTCCCGTTGCAAATCCTGTAGAAAAATCTACTGAAAAACCTGTTGAAAAAAAAGTTGAAACACCGCCGCCTCAAACTGTCGAAAGAAAAGTTACAACGCCGGAAGATATGGCACGCGACGCAGTGGCAAACGGCGCGGGAGCTTTAACCAAAAAAACTATCACACGTCCTGACACTGAAACAAATTCGCCTGCGCAAAATAATTCGCCCGCAATGTCAAATGTTCCAATTACAAATGACAGACAATCACGCGGTAAAGAAATTTTGCGTGAATTTCAAAACGAAGACAGACAAACTTTTCAAACTACCGAGCCGCCGCGCCCCGTCAAAATAAATAATCACGAAACTTATAGCGGCTTTTATTGGATTGGAATGTTAATTTTTGTTGGCGTTTTGAGTATCGTTTTCGTGAGAAAAGTTTTAGTTAAAAAAAATCCGCCGCTTAAAAAGTCAGATTTATTTGATGACGCAGACAAAAGACTCAAAGCCGTTTCAGAAAAAGTTTCTGCGCCGAAAATTAATCCCGTTGAAAAAATTCCCGTACCAAATATAAAAACTGCTGAAAAAGTTGCAACTAAAAAATCGCCGCCCAAAAATGACGACGATAAAGGCAAACATTTTGAAGTTAGAGTTTAAATTTTCCTGTCCAGTTTGTAACCGATAATATTTGTTACAACGTGGGCAGTTTTCTTTTTTTCCGTGCGAATAATCGCAGAATCTTTTACAACTTCAGCCGTTTTTTCAGGTTGAGGATTTTTTATTTTGTCAACCAATTCAAGAATATTTTCCGGCGTCCCAAAAACCAGCGGCACATTTTCAAATTTTTCATCGTTCGCCATAAAATCCAAAATTTTAAAGCCGTCAACAAAATTCATCTTTGAACTTGCGATAACGAGGCTGATATTATTTTCAGCCAAAATTTTCAGCGCGGTTGTTATCGAAGTTGCCGCCGCTATTCGGTAAGTGAAATTTTCTTCCAAAACTTCCTGCACGCGCTGTAATTTATATTCGTCCGCGTCGATTATCAAAACTGTTTCTAAAATTCGTTCACTTTCGACAAGTTTTTTGCTGACGCGCTCAATCAATTCTTTTGGCAGGAACGGCTTTTTCAGATAATCCGTAACGCCCAAATTTATCGTCTTTTTGATAGTTTCTTTGTCAACCGTCGCCGTCAGCATTATCACGGGCAAATCTTCAAATTTTTCGACGGAACGAATTTTTTCAAGCGTTTCGATACCGTCCATTTCCGGCATCATTACATCAAGCAGAATCAAACTTACAAATTGGCTGTGCAAAATTTCCAGTCCCTGCGCACCGCTACCGGCGGTTATTACGCGGCACTTTAATTTTTTTTCAAGCACCATTCGCGCAATATTCAAATTCATTTCGTCATCGTCAACGACCAAAACGACGCAGTTGGCAAAGTCCATATTCAGTACCTCCCAGATTTTTTGTATCTGTCAGTTTAAAGTCCTCAACCTTCGGAAAAAATTTATCAGCCGGTTTTTCGGCGTCAACGACGGTTAAAAAAATTTCTTCCGTGTAAGGCAAAAGTTCAGCGAAAATTTCAGCCCCGCCTATTACAAAATTTTTTTCTTCGATTTTCAAAATTTGCCAAAGGTTTTCAATATCCTGCACAATTTCCGCGCCGTCCAAAACTGCCAAATTTTTGCTAAAAATGATATTCCTGCGCGAGGCAAGCGGCTTAGAATTTGGAAACGTGGCTAAAGTTTTGCGCCCGTAAATTACAGTATTATTCAGCGTCAGCGCACGAAAATTTTTCATATCAGCAGGGATTTTGAACAGCAGATTATTTTTGTAGCCGAGACCAAAATTTTTATCGACGCAGGCAACCATTTTTAATTTAAAATCTTTTGGACTGCCTGTAATTTTTTTGACTTCGTCGCCGTGCAATTCAAATTTCAACGTCGGCAAAATTTCACTTAGCGGCACTAAAACAAAATCGCGTTCGTATAAAAATTTGTGAGGTACGGTTAATCTTTCAGAATTTATTTTTACGCCGTCGATTAGCAAAATATCAATGTCAATGGTACGTGCGCCCCAATGTTCCTTGCGAACGCGCCCAAGTGCAATTTCGATTTTTTGTAATTCGTCAAGCAGTTTAAGCGGCTCAATTTCTGAAGAAATTTTTACAGCCGCGTTAATAAAGTTTGGCTGATTCGTGACGCCCCAAGCCGCAGTTTCATAAAATGACGACACGCGCAAAACTTCCACGCCGTGAATTTTTTTTATTCGTTCAATAGCAAGGCGAAGATTTTTTTCACGTTCGCCCAAATTTGCGCCAAGTCCTAAATAGCAAATCATTTTCTGCCCCTGAAAATTTCAACCGCCGCATCTGCGTATTTTATCGAGAGTGGCGCGTCCGGCTTATGCAGTACAACTTTCAAACTTTCAATCAGTGTAAATCTTGTCAAAAGTGTATCTGCAATTTCTTCAGCCACAGTTTCAATCAATTTGCGCGGCGTTCCCGCTACAATATTTTCGACGATAAATAAAACCTGCGCGTAGTCAACCGTTTCAGCAATGTTATCAGTTTCGCCCGCCAACGATAAATCTAAATTTAATTCCACGTCAACTTTAAAAATTTGCCCGTGTTCCTGCTCCTCAACGCTGCAACCGTGATGACCAAAAACCGAAATTCCCGTTAAAATAATTTTATCCATTTTATCACCTCAAAAATTTTTCTGTTTTTATATTTGTTTATTATTCTATTTGATATTTTTAAAACCTTCATTAAAGTCAGCGCGCCTGTATTTTTTTATTATTCCGCGTCGTGTCGTATTTATTGGAAGAAAAAATTTTTGTTGGCAAAAAAGTTTAAATCTGTTATCTTTCAGAAGAAATAACAAAAACAATAAAAACAAATAAAAGGAGTGAAGAAAAATGAAACAGTTGGAAATTTCTCCGCGAATTAAAAATTTGCGTGAGAAAATGTTATCTGAACCGCGTTACGCCTCAATCGAACAGGCGAAAATTATTACAGAAACTTACAAAGCCAACGAAGACAAGCCGCGCATTATTCAACGTGCATTGGCATTAAAGGCGGCGTTGGAAAAAATGGAAATTCGTATTGAAACGGGCGAATTGATTGTTGGCAATAGAACGGCAGGAGTTCGCGCAGGCGTCGTATTTCCTGAAAGTGGCAGTACGTGGGTTGACAAAGAATTTGAGGAATTGCCGACACGTCCGCAAGATAAATTCAACATTCACGAAGAGGATATAAAAATTTTTCGTGAGGAAATTAAGCCGTACTGGGAAGGTAAATCGCTTGAAGATATTTTGAAAAAGCGTTACGGCGCAGAAATTGCCGAAATTTCCAAAGTTGCAAAAATCAATCAAACAGATCACGCGCAGGGACACATTTGCCCGGATTGTAAATTGTGGCTGAAAGTTGGCGCGGCAGGTTTAAAAGCTCAAGCCGACGAAAAAATTAAAACTGCAACCGACGATAAAAAAATTTTCTATGAAGGCGTTTCAATCGCAATGGAAGGCGTACAAAATTTTATGAAACGCTACGCTGAACTTGCAAAAAAAATGTCAGCCGAAACTTCAGATGCGGCGGCTAAATTGGAGCTTGAAAAAATTTCTGAAAACTGCGCGGCACTTGCCGAACGTCCGCCAAAAACTTTTTGGGAAGCCGTTCAATCAATTTGGTTTTTGTTCGTAGTTTTGCAAATGGAGTCAAACGCCTCTTCATTTTCGCCCGGCAGAATGGACGAATTTTTAATTGATTTTTATCGCCGTGACATTGAAAACAAAATTTTGACTGAAGAAAACGCGCTGGAAATTTTGGAATGTCTTTGGCTGAAATTTAATCAAATTGTTTATATGCGCAACCGCAACAGTGCGAAATTTTTTGCAGGTTTTCCCATTGGCTTTAACATTGCGATTGGCGGGCAGGA
The DNA here is from genome assembly GCA_937877565.1 of uncultured Selenomonadales bacterium. Classification (GTDB taxonomy): domain Bacteria; phylum Bacillota; class Negativicutes; order Selenomonadales; family Selenomonadaceae; genus Quinella. The sequence continues at coordinate 72,545 of CALFJB010000062.1, forward strand.
TTCTAACGGCAACGACTACGCCAACGAAATTTCTTTTCTTTGCTTGAAGGCGCAGGAACATTTACTTTTGCCGCAACCGAATTTGTCAGTTAGACTTCACGAAAAAACCGGCGATAAACTTTTGAAAGAGGCGGTTAGAGTTGTTGCCAAAGGTAGCGGTATGCCGCAATTTTTCAACGATAAAGCAATTATCCCCGCGCTTGAGGAACTTGGAATTGAAACGAAAGACGCCCGCGATTATGCCATTGTCGGTTGCGTGGAATTGACGACGCAAGGCAATAATTTAGGTTGGAGCGATGCCGCAATGTTTAATCTCAATAAGGCGTTGGAGCTTGCTTTAAACGGCGGTAAATGTCTTTTGACGGGTAAACAACTTGCGCCGAATTACGGCGATTTAACCACTTATGAAAAATATTCTGACTTGGAAAAAGTTTTGCGCCGCTACATTGATGAATTTATGGACAAGATGATAAAGGCTTGCGAAGAAGTCGAAAAAGCGCACATTGATTTATTGCCGACACCGTTTTTGTCCGCCGTGATTGATGATTGTATGGAAAACGGAATTGACGTAACGGCGGGCGGGGCGAAATACAATCTTTCCGGCGTTCAGATGATTCAAGTTGCAAATTTGGCTGATTCATTAGCCGCAATTAAGCAACTGGTTTATGATGAAAAAATTGTCAGCCGTGAAGAATTGCTTGACGCCTTGAGAAAAAATTTTGAAGGCTATGAAATTTTGCGGGCGCGGCTTTTAAATAAAGTTCCGAAATACGGCAATGACGTTGAATGGGTTGACGCTATTGGCGTGAAATGGGCGCGTTATTTCCGTGAAAGAATCGGCACTTATACGAATTATCGCGGCGGCAGGTATCATACAGGAATGTACACAGTTTCGGCGCACGTTCCAATGGGCGAAAATGTTGGCGCGTCCCCTGACGGCAGATTGGCGAAACAACCTTTGGCAGATGGCGGAATGTCTCCTGTTTATGGTCGTGATGTTACGGGACCTACAGCCGTTTTAAAATCTGTTTCAAAACTGGACAAGGAATTAACCACCAACGGCGGCTTGCTGAATATGAAATTTTTACCTGAGTTTTTCAAGACTGAAACGGGCGTTGATAAGTTTGCAAAATTCCTTCGCACTTTTGTAGATTTGGAAATTCCGCACATTCAATTTAATGTTGTACGCAAGGAAAATCTTTTGGCGGCGAAGGAACACCCTGAAGAATACCGCAGTTTGACGGTGCGCGTTGCAGGTTACACGGCGTATTTTACGGAACTTGCCGAAGAATTGCAGGACGAAATTATAGCGCGTACCGCCTACGATGATATTTAAGTATTGAATAATCACTTTAATCGAAGGGGAAACCCGGCAGTCAAGGATGACTGCCGCCGCGTGTTGATTCAAGGATTGAATCATACGCGGAATAAAAGAGCACTTTCTTTTGTTACTTTTCTTTTTGCTCCGGAAAAGAAAAGTACATTTAAAAAATATTTTACAAATTTGATAAATGCTAAAAAAATTATTCAAAATGCTCTAATTTGAAAATTTGTTTGAGGAAAATTTTATGGAGAGTTTGAAAGGCACAATATTTGACGTTCGCAGATTTGCAACGCACGACGGCGACGGGATTCGCACGACGGTTTTTTTTAAAGGCTGTCCGCTACTTTGCGCGTGGTGTCACAATCCCGAAGGTATCAGCACTAAAAAAACGCCCGCTTTACTTTGAAAAAAAATGTATTCATTGCGGCAGTTGTGCCAAAGTTTCAAAGTGCGGCGGCGTAAAAATCGACGGCGGCAAAATTATTTTAGATTATACGAAAAATGACGATTGGGACGAAATTATAAAAATTTGTCCAACGGGGGCTATTGCGTGGGATTCACGGGAAATTGAAGTTTACAAACTTTTCGGCGAAGTTATGAGCGATGAGCCATTTTTCAGGTATGGCGGCGGCGTTACTTTATCCGGCGGTGAACCGTTACTGCAACCTGATTTTGCGGCGGAATTGCTAAAAATTTTACAGGAACGCGGGATTCATACGGCGATTGAAACGGCTTTACTTGTACCAACTGAAAATTTGAAAAAAGTTTTGCCATATTTGAGCCACATTTTCGCAGATTGTAAAATTTTCGACGAACAGGCGCACATTAACGCCACGAAAGTTTCAAACAAGCTGATTAAAGAAAATTTACGTTACCTGTTGACTTCAAATAAAAAAGCGTGCGTTACAATTCGCACTCCAATGATTCCCGAATATACGGCGACTGATGAAAACGTTGCCGCCATTGCAAAATTTATTTCTGAAATTTTCCCTGAAGTTCGCTACGAAATTTTGAATTACAATCCGCTTGCTTCGGCGAAATATCATTTGGTCGGTCGTGAATTTTGCTTTAAAGAAAATCCCAAACGCTTTACCAAAGATCAGATGAATCACTTTGCAAAAATCGCCCGTGAAAACGGCGTGAAAAATGTTTCTATTGACGAATAGGAGGAAATGAAAATGAAATTTTTGGTAGACAATGCAGACATTCAAAAAATTAAAAAGGTGTACCGCGTTTTTCCAATGGACGGCGTCAGTACTAACCCAACGATTTTAGCGGCTAGCGGGCGTCAACCTTTCGACGTTTTGAAAGAAATTCGTGAATTTATCGGCGCGGACGCAGATTTACATGTGCAAGTTGTAGGCTTGACTGCTGATGCAATGCTTGAGGATGCGGCGCGTATTCGTCAGGAACTCGGCGCAAATACTTATGTCAAAATTCCCGTCAATGAAGAAGGGCTTGTAGCAATTAAGGAACTTCGCAAAGACGCAAGCGCGAAAATTACGGCAACTGCAATTTATACGCCAATGCAAGCATTTTTGGCGGCGAAGGCAGGGGCGAATTTTGCCGCACCTTACGTAAACAGAATTGACAATTTGGGCGCAAACGGTATTGAAACTGCTAAAAGAATCCATGACATTTTCCGCCAAAATAATTTGAACGCCGAAATTTTGGCGGCAAGTTTCAAAAATTCCCAACAAGTTTTGGAGTTGTGCGAATACGGCGTTGGCGCGGCTACCATTGCGCCGGATGTTATTCACGGCTTGATAAAAAATGACTCCGTAACAATGGCGATTCAAACTTTTACCAAAGACTTTGAAAAACTTGTCGGCGAAGGCAAAACTATGAAAGACGCCTAAATAATTTCCAATTCGTACTGCGATAATTTTTCTTTCTGCCAATCTTCAAGCGGCTTTTCTGTTACCGCGCCCACAAAGTCATCAATGGCGGCGTAAATAAAATTCCCGTCCTTTGAAAGTTTGCGCGTTTCTAAAATCAGATACGCTTGCTTGGAAGATTTAACAATAATTTCTTTGGTTGCTGCGTCATCAAAGGTATAAGTTGACACGGTATTTTTTTCTGCATTGACGCCTACAACTCCTAAAAAAGATTTATCGAAACGGTATTTTGAAATTTCACGATTTGCCGCCGTCCCTACAAAGCCGTCGCGCCCTTCGGTAAAAGTGCCGCCAATAAAAATTAACTTGTTATGTTCGTCGCCGCGCATTATGTTCATAATGTCAATCATATTCGTTACAATCGTTAAAGTTTTTCCGGCAGTCTTCAAAATTTTTGCCACTTCAATATTTGTAGTCGAAATGTCCAGAAAAATTAAATCGCCGTCCTGCAACATATGGACGATTTTTTTTGCAATTTTTTGCTTGTCCAAAACATATTTGCCTTTGCGCTGCTCAACAAATCTTTCTTGCGAATTGTCTTCAATTTTCAGTGCGCCGCCGTAAGTTTTGCGAAGTAAACCTTTTCTTTGCAACGCCGTTAAATCTTTTCTTATGCTGTCTTCAGTCACGGCGAAACGCACGCTCAATTCTTTGACGTTTACCGAGCCAATTTCATTAACCATTTGCACTATCGTATTATGTCTTTCTTCCGGCAACATTTTTTTAGCTCCTAACTTTTCAAATCCTTAGTAAATTAAAATATCAGCCATTTTCAACATTTTAGAAATCATTTCGACGTTGTGAACGCGCACAATATTAACGCCTTGACTTGCCGCCAAAACACAAATTGCGCCGGTTGCCTCGTCACGGTTATTAACATCAAAGCCCGTTGCGTAACCAATAACGCTTTTTCGACTGACGCCCAAAAGCAGCGGAATTTCTACGCCGTCAATAAATTTTAATTCGCGCAGATTTTTTAAAATCGTCAAATTTTCTTCCTGCGTTTTATTGAAACCAATTCCAACATCGAAAATAATTTGTAAATCGTCGCGCAGATTTTTTCTAAAAAAATTTTTAATGTCAGAAATAATATCGCCATCAGAAATTTTTTCATTGTGCATTGCGATAATTGGCACAGAAAATTTTTTCGCCACGTCAAACATACTGCCGCTAATATCGTTAATAATTGCCGCGCCGTTCTTTATGGCAAATTCTGCAACTTCCGGCTTGTAAGTGTCAATCGAAATTGGAACGCCAAATTTTTTTATCGCAGGTAAAATTTTTTCAAGGCGGCTAATTTCTTCATCTGCAGAAATTGGCGTAAAATTTGGGCGGGTAGATTCTGCGCCAACGTCGATAATATCTGCGCCGTCTTCGATAAGTTTTTTGGCGTGGCTGATTGCATTTTCGGCTGAATAAAAAAATCCGCCGTCCGAAAAACTGTCCGGCGTAATGTTTAATATTCCCATTATCTGGGTCTTTTTTTTAAATTCAATCACTCTATCTTAGGTTTTAGGTATTAGGTTCTAGGTGTTAGAAAATATTCCCTAAAACCTAACCGCTAAAACCTAACACCTACTTTCCTATAACTTCGACGCCGCCCATATACGGGATTAACGCCTTTGGCACTGTAACAGTACCATCTGCATTTTGATAATTTTCCAGAATTGCGGCAACTGTACGACCTACGGCAATTCCTGAACCGTTCAAAGTGTGAACAAATTCCGGCTTAGATTTTGCGTCACGGCGGAATTTAATATTTGCGCGGCGGGCTTGATAATCCAAACAATTTGAACAGGAGGAAATTTCACGGTAAACATTTTGCGCGGGCATCCAAACTTCAATATCGTAAGTTTTGGCGGACGTAAAGCTCATATCGCCGGTACAAAGTAAAACCACGCGGTAGGGAATTTCCAAAATTCTCAAAACATCTTCGGCGGCGTCAACCATACTTTCCAATTCGTCCCACGAAGTTTCAGGCGTTGTAAATTTAATCAATTCGACTTTGTTAAATTGGTGCTGACGAATCAAGCCGCGTGTATCACGTCCCGCACTTCCCGCCTCCGCACGAAAACAAGCAGTGTAACAGCTGTAATATTCAGGAAGATTTTCAGCAGCTAAAATTTCGTCACGATGATAATTTGTAGTCGGTACTTCAGCCGTTGGAACTAAATAATAATCAAGATTTTCAAGTTTGAACATATCTTCAGCGAATTTTGGAAGTTGTCCCGTACCTATCATACTGTCACGGTTGACAATGTACGGAGCCAACATTTCTGTATAGCCGTGTTTGTTGGCGTGCAAGTCCATCATAAAATTTATACAAGCGCGTTCCAAACGTGCGCCCAATCCACGATAAAAAGTAAATCTTGCGCCGGTAACTTTCGCCGCTCTGTCTGCGTCCAAAATATTTAAATCGTTGCCAATTTCCCAATGATTTTTTGGCGTAAAATCAAATTGGCGCGGCGTACCGTTGCGGCGAATTTCGGGATTGTCTTTATCATCTTTGCCAATGGGTACATCAGCTTTGGGAATGTTCGGAATGTGCAAAAGAATATCGCGCAGATTTTCCTCAACTTCGCGCAGTTGGTTATCAAGCGCAGAAATTTTATCGCCAACGGCTCGCATTTCGGCAGAAATTGCGGTTGTATCTTCACCGGCTTTTTTCATTGCGCCAATTTTTTTGGAAGTGGTATTGCGTTGAGTTTTAAGTTGTTCAACTTCGTTTAAAATTTCACGGCGTTTTTTCTCCAATTCGGAAAAATTATCTAAATTCAGCGGGTTGTTACGATTTTTTAACATTGTACGCACTTCATCAAGGTTATCACGTACAAATTTCATATCAAGCATTGAAGTCGCTCCTTTAATTATTTTTAAATCTTACGCAGTATAGCACTAGAAAAAAAAAATGACAACCGCGCCTTATTGCGGAAAATTTTTTACTAATTTTGAAAAATTATTTACAGTTTTGTTTTGAGGTGTTATAATTCCTGCATACTTCATAAAAAAGAAATTTTTGGAGTGGGCGGCTGTCCACTCTTTAATATTGTTAGGACAAATTGGAGGCATTTAATGGCAAACAAAATTGAAGAGCGCGTTGAAGAGCTGATGAACGAAATTATAAAGGACACTGAATTTGAGCTTGTAGACGTTGAATATATTTTGGAGCGTGATTGGTATCTGCGAATTTTTGTAGACAAGCCCGGTGGCGTGGATTTGGACGATTGCCAAATGTTAAGCGAAAAAATTGGAGACGTTTTGGACAAAGAATCATTAATTGAAGAGTCTTATATTTTGGAAGTGTCCTCGCCCGGAATTGACAGAGTATTAAAGAAAGACAAAGATTTTATCCGCGAAGCCGGAAAATCTGTTGATGTTACACTTTACGCGCCAATTAACGGCAAGAAAAATTTTACCGGAACGCTTGAAGGTCGTGACGAAAAATTTTTGACGCTAAAAGAATTTGAACCTCTGCCACGTGAAAAAATTGCGCAAGTTCGCTTACATATCGATTTTTAAAAATCTTAACCAAAAATTTCAACACTATAGAAATTTGAATTTTGATTCAGGCAAAATTTTAAAACTTTTAATTGAGAGGAAGGATAACTTGGCAGTAAGAAAAAAGAAAACCGGAGGCGAAATAATCTTAATCGACGCACTAAAAGATTTGTGCGCCGAAAAAGAAATTAACCCTGATTCTTTGTTTGACGCGATTGAATCTGCGTTAATTTTCGCCTGTAAAAAGTCGGCGTCTGCTGATAAAAAAATTATGGTAGATTTAGATCGCAACAGTGGCGTTTTCCACATTTATGAACTTCGCGACATTGTGGAAGTTGTTACTAATCCTGTAAAAGAAATTTCACTTGCTGACGCGCAGAAAATTAATATTAATTATGAAGTGGGCGGCGTAGTACGCAATGAAATTCCGCCAAATAATTTTGGCAGAATTGCGGCGCAGGCGGCGAAACAATTTGTAATGCAAAAAATTCGTGAGGCTGAACGCGGCGTAGTTTACGACGAATTTACAAACAAGGATAACGATATTGTAACCGGTACAGTTACGCGAATTGAAGACGGCAACGTTATTGTTGACATTGGCAAAACTGAAGCGGTACTTGTCCCCGTCGAACAAATTTATACTGACAGATTTCAAGTTGGCGATAGAGTCCGCGCCTATGTTGCCGAAGTTCGCAAAATTGGTAAAGGTCCTCAAGTTTATCTTTCAAGGACGCATCCCGGATTTTTGCGCAGACTTTTTGAATCTGAAGTGCCGGAAATTCAAGAAGGTATTATCTCTATAAAAACTGTGGCGCGTGAAGCCGGAAACCGTTCAAAAATTGCCGTCGTTTCGTCGAATCCTGATGTTGATCCTGTTGGCGCGTGTTTAGGTGAACACGGCGTACGCGCTCAAGCCATTGCCAAAGAACTCGGCGAAGAAAAAATTGACGTTGTAAAATGGGATGAAGACCCCGCCATTTTTATTGCTAACGCTTTAAGCCCGTCAAAAGTTATGAAAGTTGCCGTAAACGAATACGATAAAGTTTCTCACGTAGTAGTCCCGAACAATCAACTTAGTTTGGCTATTGGCAAGGAAGGACAAAACGCCCGTCTTGCCGCAAAAATTACCGGCTGGAAAATCGATATTAAAAGCAAGGCGCAAGCTAAAGATGATGTTTACGATGACGATTTGAGAATTGTTCAAATTGCGCCGGAACGTCCCAAAAAGCAGAAGCCGCAAAAACAAAAATTTCAAAAACCGGCTCCAATGCTTGACGAAAACGGCAACCCGATTAAAAAGAAAAAGAATAAAAACAAAAATAAAAACAAAAACCAAAATAAGCCGCAGATACAAAACGTTGAGGCAACATTCACTAATCCATTTGATGATAATCCATTTGGCGACAATCCATTTGAGGATAATCCTTTTGGCGACAGCTCCTTTGACGGCGAAGCAGCCGCCGCGCCGGTAGAAAATAAACCTGCTCCAAAATCGGCTGAAAATCAATTTTCAAATCCGTTTGATAGCAATCCATTTGGAGACAATTCATTTGATTCATTCGGCGGAGATTCTTTTGAAAGTATCGAAACTCCAAAAGTTGAGCCGGTCAAAGTTGAAACTGCGCCCGCTGCAACTGAACCTGTAAAAGCTGAAGTTGCGCCGGAAAATAAAGTTGCTGAAAGTAAACCTGCCGCGCCTGTAAATAAGCCGGAGAAAAAGTTTAAACCGAAAAATAAACCTGCTCCAAAACCTGCGCCGACAACGTTTGATAATCCCTTTGGCGACAATCCTTTTGATGATAATCCATTTGGCGATAATCCATTTTAGTAAGGTGACGGCGATTGACAGAAACTAAAAAACAAACAAAAATGCGCCGTTGCGTGAATTGCCGTGAAAGTAAGCATAAATCTGAACTTTTGCGAATAGTGCGGACGCCTGAAGGCAAATTTGAAATAGATTTTACAGGAAAAGCCAACGGGCGCGGCGCGTATGTCTGCAAAAATGAAAATTGCGCGGCTGAAACTAAAAAACGCCGCAAATTGGATAAATCTTTTAAAACCGCACTGCCTGACGAAATTTACGACGAAATTTTAGAGGCGGTGGCGGAAAAATAAATTTAATTAACCTTCTGCAAAGGAGAAAAATATATGCAAACGAAAATTTTTTAAAGAATTACCGGAGGTGGCTCTATGTCTAAAACCACGAAAACGCCAAAATACAGAATATTTGAGCTGGCTAAGGAATTTAACCAAGACAGTCAATTCCTTGTAGATTTTTTGAAGAAACGCAAAATTAAAGTGGCGAACCGTTTCAGCGCGGTTGATGAAGAGGCTTACAATCTTTTGAAAGAAAATTTTGCACGTCGCAAACCTGCGCCGGAGCCTGTAAAGGCTGAACCTGCGAAAACTGAACCTGCAAAGGTTGAGCCTCAACAAAAAACTACATCAAAAAATAATCGCCCTGCGCGAAATTTCGGCGATAAACCGCGTGGCGATTTTAAACCAAAGACGGCTGATTCTGTCAGAAAACCGGAAGTAAAACCTGTTTCAAAATCTGAAATTCCAAAAACTGAAAAACCTGTTTCAAAATCTGAAACTCCAAAAACTGAAAAGCCCATTTCAAAAGTTGAAAAGCCTGCAGACGCTCCAAAATTTGAAGAAAAAGTTAAAGCGCGTGAAGAAAATAAACCGCGTGAAAATCGCGAACAACGCAAAGACCGTCCTGCCCGTGAAAATCGTTTTGAACGTGGCGAACGTCAAAGTTTTGAAAAATCTGAACGCCCTGAACGTGGCGAACGTTCCGAACGTCCAAGCCGTGAACGCGCCGACCGTTCCGAGCGCAATGAACGTAATGAACGTGTTGAAATGAAATCTGAACGCGTTGAACGTCCTGAACGTGGCGAACGTACCGCCCGCAAAGATCGTGACAGTAGCCGCGAAGACGGTTCTCGCGCCCAAAATCGCAGTCGCAACCGCCGTAATAAAAATGCTGCCGTTATTGCCAAAAATCAGCAACAGGCACAAAATCAAAATCAAGCGGCTGTAAGTCGTCCACTTCGTCCAAAGAAAAAGCCGCGTCCTGCGCCTGCACCCGCTCATAAAGCAGAAATTGCACGTCCAACGCACATTAAAATTTCTTCAAGCATTGCAGTTAAAGACCTTGCAAGTAAAATGAGTTGCACGGCAGCCGAAATTATCAAAAAGCTTTTATTTTTGGGCGTTATGGCAAATATTAATCAGGAGATTGACTTTGACACGGCGGAGCTTGTAGCGTCAGAATTTGGCGTAACAGTTGAAGAATTGCCGCCGGAAGTCGATCCTACTTTAATTCCTGAAATTGAAGACGACCCGAAAACTTTAAAGGCGCGTCCGCCCGTTGTTACGGTTATGGGACACGTCGATCACGGCAAAACTTCCCTGCTTGATGCAATTCGTCAATCTTCGGTTACTGCCACTGAAGCCGGCGGAATTACCCAACATATTGGCGCGTATCAAGTTATGTGCAACGATAGAAAAATTGTTTTCCTTGACACACCCGGACACGAGGCTTTTACCGCAATGAGAGCACGCGGCGCACAAGTTACGGACGTTGCAGTTTTGGTTGTAGCGGCTGATGATGGCGTTATGCCGCAAACTATCGAGGCGATTAACCACGCTAAGGCGGCGAATGTTCCAATTATCGTTGCGATTAACAAAGTTGATAAACCCGGCGCAAATCCTGCCCGCGTCAAGCAGGAACTTTTGGAGCATGACTTGGTTGCCGAAGACTACGGCGGCAGTACGGTTATGGTTGAAGTTTCGGCGAAGAAACGCCAAAATATTAACGGCTTGCTTGAAATGATTCTGCTTGTTGCAGATATGCAGGAATTGAAAGCCAATCCAAACAGAGACGCACGCGGCGTAATTATTGAGGCGCAACTTGACAGAGGACGCGGCGCAGTTGCAACCGTTCTTGTACAAAAAGGCACTTTGAGAATTGGTGACCACATTGTAGCGGGTACAACTTACGGCAGAGTCCGTGCAATGATTAACGACAGAGGCGACAACGTCAAAAAAGCCGGGCCCAGCGTTCCTGTTGAAGTTTTGGGACTTAATGACGTACCGGCGGCGGGCGATATTTTGGCGGCTCTTGACGAAAAAACCGCTAAATCTATTGCGGAGCATCGTTTGGCGATTCAACGCAACGAGTTAATTAAATCTAAGAAAGTTTCGCTTGATGATTTATTCAGCCAAATAAAAGCGGGAACGATTAAAGATTTAAATATTGTCGTCAAAGCGGACGTTCAAGGCTCGGTTGAGGCGTTGTCCGGTTCACTGTTGCAACTCAATGAGAAAAATGACGAAGTGCGCGTTAAAATCGTTCATAGCGGCGTTGGCGCGGTTAATGAATCTGATATTATGTTGGCAAGCGCGGCGAACGCTTTAATAATTGCGTTCAATGTTCGCCCTGACAACAACGCCCGCAAAATTGCTGACAGTGAAAAAATTGATATTCGCACGTACCGCGTAATTTATGACGCCATTGGCGACGTTAAAGCGGCTATGAGCGGCTTACTTGCGCCGAAGTTTAAGGAAGTTATTCAAGGGCGCGTTGAAATTCGCAAGGTTATGAAATTTTCAAAGGCGTTGGTTGCCGGTTCCTACGTTTTGGAAGGAAAAATTTATAACAATTCCAAAGTCAGACTCCTGCGCGACCATGTTGAAGTTTTCGACGGCGTTTTGGATTCTTTGAGACGTTTCAAAGACGAAGTTAAAGAAGTTGCCGCCGGTTATGAGTGCGGAATTTCCTTTGTAGATTTTAGAGACTTCAAGGAAGGCGACATTATCGAAGCTTACACAATGGAAGAAATTGAAACTTCGATTGACGATTAAAGCAAATGCGAAGTTCCGTTAATTAACTCAACTGTGAAAAAGCCGTCTTCAAATCTGAAAATATTTACGGCGGTGTTGAATTGACTGATTGCCCACATTTTTTTCAGCGGTATTTCTAAAATTGAACAAATAATAGTGCGGTTAATTGCGCCGTGTGCCACGATAATAATATTTTCATCAGGGTGCGCGGCGATAATTTTTTTTACGGCAGAAAAAGCGCGTTCCTGCAACTGTGCAAAAGTTTCAGCGTTTTTAATTTGTACTTCTTCGGGATTTCTGAAAAATCTTTCGTAATTTACAGGATCAATTTTTTCAATATCAGAAAGTTTTTTGCCTTCCCAATCGCCCCAATTTGCCTCGCGCAGATTTTTTTCAAATTGTACCGGCAAATTAAATTTTTTTGCCAAAGTTTCAGCGGTAACTTTAGCGCGTTTTAAATCGCTTGAGTAAATCGCAGAAATATTTTCCAGCGGGAAATTTTTTGCCAAAAGTTCCGCCTGTGCAATTCCTTCCGGCGCAAGTTCAACGTTTGAATGACCTTGAATTTTTCTTTCGCTGTTCCAAAGTGTCAGCCCGTGTCTTACCAAAATTATTTTCGTCAATTTCATCAGCTCCAAAATTTTTTAATTTATGATAAACGGCAAAGATTTTTTGTCAAGCGTTGAAATTTTTCTTGCCAAAATTTGCGATTCAATTTATATTGGAAAAAATTTTAAAGGGAGTTTGAACGCTATGAAAAAATCTGCAACCTATGATGAACTTGTAAAAACTCTGCAAAATGTTACCGGCACAGAATTTGAAAGTTTAATGAGTCTGTATTTTGCATTGGATAAAAACAAATTTGACAGAGGTATTTTAGCTTTTATTGAAACTATTGCCTTTGACGAAGAGGCTAACAGAAAGAATGTTAAATCTGACGACGCGGTATATAAAAAGCTTATTGACTATTTTAAAAATTGCCCAAAATAAAAAATCCCGTCAACTTCGACGGGATATTTTTTCGCGTAGAAAATTAAAAATTTTTATCGGGATTGATTTTATTGAAGAAAAATTTATCGAAAAATCTACCGCGCCAAATTTGCCGGAAATTTTTTCATAAGCAATTTTTAAAAATCCAAACAAAGTACGAATAAGTTTTAACGCCAAAAAAATTGTCAGAATGACTACCAGCGCGGTTATCGCCAAAACTAAAATTTCTAACAAAAATGAAGTCCTCTGAATGTTTGACAAAATACTTTTTATCGACCACGCCGTGCTTGCCGCGTCAAGTGCCGTGAAGTCTGTACCTTCCATAAAAATCACCTGCCATTTTTCGTAATGTTACAGCGAATTTGCCAAGACTTCAAGCAATTTTAAATTTTCTGCGCGGGAACGAATTGCACTGCGTAAATATCGCCCGTCCAATCCTACAAAATTTTCGCAACTTCGCAGTAAAATTTTTTCTTGCCGCAACTTTTCAAGCGTCAACTTTGCAAGTTCAACAGTTTCAAATTTTAAAAGTACAAAATTTACTGACGGCTCAAAAATTTCTACGCCGTGAATTTTTTTCAACTCGGTAATAAAAAATTCTTTTTCAACCTGCAACCAATTTCTTGTATCAGCTAAAAATTTTTCGTCAGATAAAGCCGCAACGCCCGCTTTTTGCGCCAAAAAATTTACATTCCAAACATCTTTTGCGGCGTTCAATTTTTCAGCCAAATTTTTTTCGACAACCGCAAAGCCCAATCTTAAGCCCGGAATTGCAAAAATTTTTGTCAGCGATTGTACAACCGAAATTTTTTCTGAAACTAAATTTTTTGCAGATTCAACATTTAAAAAATCTATAAAAGACTCGTCAATTAAAATTTTTGCGGAGTTGGAAATTTTTTTAATTGCGTCGATTGAAATTAAATTTCCGGTAGGATTATTTGGACGCCCCAAAATTATTAAATCGCCTGTAAAATCCTGCGCGAGGTTAAGTTCAAAATTTTCTTCGGCGCGTGTGAAAATATATTCAACTTCGGCGTTAATTGCGCGGGCGGCGCGTTCGTATTCAGAAAAACTCGGCACGGGAATTAAAATTTTGCGCGGGCGTGTAACATTCAGGTACAAATAAAAAAATTCAGCCGCGCCGTTGACTAAAACTAAATTTTCAGCGTCAACTTTATAGCGTTGCGAAATGGCGGCTTTTAATTCGCTTGCATTTGGATCGGGATAATTTTTAATGCCGTCAAGATTTTCAATTATCGCAGTACGAATTTTTTCAGAGACGCCTAAAGGGTTAATATTTGCGCTGAAGTCTAAAAAATTTCCCGTTGTACCGTCAGCGTTGTAAATTTGCCCGCCGTGTTCAAACTTTTTCATAAATTCCTACTTTCTTAAACTTTCAAAACAAGCGTATTAACGCCCGCGTTATGCTGATAATCCAATTTTGAAAGAATTTTATCTAAAATTACAGCACTCAAATTTTCATCTTTTTTCAAATATTCCCGTAAGTTAAACTGTTTGGCGTCGTCATAAATCCTAATCCAAATTTCCCCGTCAACAATGGTAACTCTAACATAGCCGTTGCAATGTTGGTCGGTGTTAAATCCGTAGGTTAAAATATTCATTCCGAGTTCTTCAATAGCCATCCCCGCGAAAGTGGATTGCTTATTATCAAAATTTTTTTCTTCGCAAAAATCTATAACCGCTTAAGAAATATTTGTTATGTCGTCAATGTTGCCGAAATTTTGCTCCAAAGTATTTTCGCTTGAAACGCCAAAATTTTTATCGAATTTAAGCCGAATTTCCAATTTTAATAACACCCCCCATCTATCGGATGTGCTTTTTGTTCCATTGCGTAATTTATCACTGAAACTGCAACCAGTGCCAAACAAATTAATTCTGCCGCAGGAAATGACAGCCAAACTGCATCAATACCGAAAATTGGCGCGGTTGTAGCCGCAAGTACCGCCATTAAAATATTTTCCAAAACAGGCATTGAATTGACAAGCCATTCACTTTTTTTCTGGAATTGGTACGCCTTCATTATGAAGGCAATGAACGCATTTAACACGATAAAGCACGGGAAAAGCAGTAACATTCTTTCAGTAATGCTGTAAGCCTCTTCACCCGGTTCAAAAAACATATCGGGCAATATCGGCGAGCCAATCATCAGCAAAGCCATTATCACGGCAGAAACCATAATACAATATTTCAAGGCAAGGCGTGAAAGGTAAATCAAGGCAGCGCGGTCTTTTGCGCCAAAATAAATGCTGCCCAACGCCATATAAGCACTTGCAAATCCCATTGGAAACGCGCCCAAAATTCCAATAACAGAGCCCTGAACGTTCATCGCCGCAACGCCGGAAAATCCTATCAGCCCAACAAGCGTTATATTCAGGATATAAGATTTTGCCGTTACACCCAAATTAAAAGTCAGCGCGGGAGTTCCCATTCTTGCAGATTTTAAAAGGCGTCCGAAATTAAATTTTTTGAATATCAGCTGAATTGGCTTATTTGAATCAAAAAAACTGTGCAAAATAATTGCGGCGGACAAAAGATAACTGACAGACGAGGCAAGCCCTAAGCCGAAAATTTTCATATCAAAGACGAGTAAAAAAATTATATTGCCCAAAAAATTTATAACAGCTGCAAATGCAATCGTCATTTTTGAAAGTTTTACATTGTTATTGAATGCCAAAAACCAAAGTAACAACGAACACATAACTGCGCCGAAAATTCCAAACGAATAGCCTTTTATGTATTGCTGCAACAAAATTGCAACCGTTCCTTCTGCGCCGAGAATTTCTGCAAGCCATTCACTTTTGAAGAAACAAAACGCCGAAAAAATTATTGCCAATGAACCAAGAAAAACTACCGAAGTTGCCAAAAGCTCCAACAAAGATTCTTTATCACCTGTGCCGATATACCGACCACACAGAATTTGCACGCCAATAATTACTACCCAGACCAGCGAAATAATCGTAAGCATTGGCGTAAAAAAGCCGCCCGCCGCCATTGATTCGGTACCGAGAAAATTTCCTACAAAAAACGTGTCAATAAAATTGTTCAGCGAGTATACAACAATGCTTAGAAATTCGAGAATTAACAGATTCATAAATGATTTTTTTGATTAAATATTCTTTAGTTTGAATGACATCAGACAACGGAAATACCCCCTCAATCTAAAAATTTATTCGAGTTTTCATCAGAAATTTTATAAAGTCAAAATGCCGCGCAATTTCTGAAATTTTTTTATCAATATTTAAATCGTCATTGTGAAAAAAAATTCCAATAACCGTGCCGGAATGTGCAACATTTACCGTTACCGCGCCAATACTTTTTGCGTAGGAAATTATTTCGGCTAAAAATTTTTTGTGCAAAATTTCTTGATTGGCAAGCGCAGATTTTTCAACCATTTCAAAATTTAAAACGTCGTCAAGCGCGGGAATTTGAAAGTTACTGCGGCGATTAAATTTCACTGTGTCAACTTCGCCGCCGTAGTCGAAAATTGCAACCGCGTATTTTTCCGGCACTGAAATATTTTTTAGAAATTTGCCTGTAACGGGATTCATTGCAACCACGCCGTTAAAAAAAATCCCGTCAGTTGGTTCAATCGACGCCGCTAACTTTGCAATTTCTTCAGCTGAAATATTTTTGCCAAAAGATAAAGCGACGGCTTTTGCAACCGCCGCCAAATCTGCACTGCTTGACGCCATACCCTTACCGCGTGGCAATTCTGTTTCAAGTCTTATTCCAAATTTTAATTTGCCGAATTTTTTCAGCATTGCCAAAGATTTTTCGCCCAATCCTTCAACGCCGCCAAATTCATCTGAAATTGTAACAGTTGAAAATTTTTCAATGGGACATGTTATTAAAATTGGTTCGCCGTTGAAAAATCCTTGCACAAATTCGCCGCAACTTCCACAAACTTTAATTTTCAGTTTCATTTTCAAAAATCATTTCGTCAAAATCTTCTTCGTCATCATCAAGCTTAATATAATCGCCGTCTGCTTGCAATTCCCACGTTTCATTTGCATGAGCAGAATTTTTTAATACGCGCTCAACGTTTTTGCTGTCACTGTTAAGATAAAAATTTTCTGCCTCTTCACGAGTCAAGCCGGTATTCATTTTGCGAGAAATTAAGCGTTCGGTTAAAAGTTCCGGCGCGGCTTTTATGAAAACCGTATAATCTGCCAAAACTCTAATATTTGTCCAGCGCGGCTCATTCAGCAGAAAATAATTGCCCTCAACCAAAATTATATCGTCTTCAACGTTCAGGGCGTCGTGTACCACGTCATGAATAATTCTGTCGTAAATGTTCCAATTCGTGCCTTCCTGCCGCACTTCACGAAGTTTAATTTGCATTGAATCAACGTCGAAAGTTTCAGGCGCACCTTTTATATCGTTCATCAAAATTTCTTGCCCGTCGCGCAGGATTTTATTTTTTTTCAGATATTCTGAATCATAGTGAAAGCCGTCCATACCGAGCGCACGAATATTTGTAAACATTTGATTTTCGCGGCTAAGTTTTTCTAAAAACTGTGCAATGGTAGTTTTACCGGCGGCGGGCGGCGCGGCTATGTACGCAATAATTTTTCTGTCAGTCATTCCCTGCAATTCGGTTAATTTGCGCAGGAACGGGTTAAAAATTTCTTCAATCGCAGTTTTTGAAAATTTAACCTCCTGTGTCAAGCCGTTTATATCCATCGTTAAATTTGTCCAAATTTTTTCACTCATAAAATCACCTTTCAATTTAAATTATTACACTATCCAACTAACAAACTATTCAATTCTTCCCAATCCGGCTTGCTTGCCGCAGTTTTTATCTTTTCAAATTTTTCAACTTCATCAGCGGGAATTTTGTATTCTGCCAAAGATTCAAGTACCATTTGCGCTGTATCAAAGTCAAATTCAGCTGCCGCGCCTTGCAACGCCTCATAAGCCTCCGCCAAATTTTCCGCGTCAATCAAAGGTTTATCTGCGTCAGATTCTTCAACCTTTACCAATGGCTTTAATTTTTCTGCGAAACTTATATAAAGCTCAAGTAAACCGTCAGTAGATTCTTTAATTTCGTTAATGTATCCGCTGTTTCCGGCGTCCTCCAAACGTTTGGCGCGGTCTGAAAGTTCATTCGCTCCAATAACGCGGGCGGAACTTTTCAGCGCGTGTACCTTCGTCGTGTAATTTTTCC